>CAYXTM010000001.1:0-257599 GCA_964468585.1 uncultured Thermoplasmatales archaeon
ACGGGCCCGGGGGGATTCGAACCCCCGACCACCTGGTTAAAAGCCAGATGCTCTACCTGGCTGAGCTACGGGCCCTCCAAGCCATATAAAATGAAATGATATAAAATTATTGATTTCTAGGGTTAATCGGAAATCTTGAGCCTAACGATCAATTATCTCAAGAAGCCAATTACGATACTTTTACTAATATTGAATCAAAAATTGAATCAAAAAGAAAAAATAAATTTAAAAGAGGTCAGACCTCTACGTTAATCCCGAGTTTTTCTGTTAATTCCTTGTACCTATTCCTTATGGTGACTTCAGTAACTCCTGCAACTTCAGCAACTTCTCTTTGCGTTCTCCTTTCGTTCAGGGCAATGCTCGCTATGTATATTGCTGCTGCCGCGACTCCAGTGGGCCCTCGACCACTTGTTAGATCCTTATTTTCAGCCAGCTTCAGTATCTCCATTGCTTTCTTTTTGACATCGTTGCTTAGTCTCAGTCTGTTACAGAACCTGGTAATATAATCCTCAGGCTTTGAAGGCATAATACCAAGTTGTAATATTCTAGACATCATTCTGAATGTCCTTCCAATTTCCTTTTTCTTGATCCTTGTTACTGATGCAATTTCCTCCAGGGTCCTTGGCACACCCATTTTCCTGCATGCGCCATAGATTGATCCCGCCACGACGCCCTCTATTGATCTTCCCCTTATCATGTTCTCTTTTACAGCTTTCCTATAAATAACTGCTGCAGTCTCCCTTACGTCCTTTGGAAGGGAAAGATTTGAAGCCATCCTTTCAAGTTCCTGAAGGGCCTGGGCAAGATTCCTTTCGGCTGCATTCGATACCTTAATCCTTCTCTGCCACTTTCTTAGTCTATAAAGCTGAGCCCTAGACTTTGTGGGAATGCTCTTTCCATAGGAATCCTTATTTTTCCATGAAATTTCAGTGGACAACCCCTTGTCATGAATTGTATATGTCATTGGGGCGCCAGTCCTGGCCCTAGCCTCAGACTGCTCTGAATCAAATGCCCTCCAATCAGGTCCCTGATCAATAAAGCTATCATCTATAACAAGGCCACAGTCATTACAAACTAGTTCTCCTCGCTCATAGTCCCTAGTAAGATGTGTCGATCCACATTCCGGGCATTTGGTAACTTCTTCGAATAGGTCCCTTTTTTTCTTTTCTTCTACCATAACCCTCACCTCACATAAATTTCCATAGCCGAATCCCCTTTTCCATCAATGGCAGCATAGGGTTCCTTTACAGGCCCAAAGATTCGAACTACTTTCCCGATCTGTCTGCCATCTCTGGAATATACTTTTGTTGAAATTGGAACATCCTTTTTTAGCCTAGCAATCAATTTACCTTCCCTTGTTCCTAATACAATACCTATCTTTTTAAGGGATTCAGGCATATCTCTGGATATTGGATATCACTATTTAAATATTTCGAAAAATTACGAAATAATATTTAACTGTTTTCCAAAATTTTCTTATACTCATGCGCCGCTATTACTAACCCCTTATGCAGTACAGAAGGCTTGAATGGTCTACTCTTAAATTCAGCATGGAACTGAGACCCCATAAAGAATGGATGGTCCTCTAATTCCAGTATTTCCATCCTGAAGCCTGTTTCATCCTTTGCACTAAATTTAAGCCCTGCATCTTCCAGTTGCTGAATGAAATCTGGATTGACCTCATACCTGTGTCTGTGCCTTTCAAATACCATATCAGTTCCATACATCTTGAAAGCCCTAGTATCTTTACTGATATATACGGGTTTATCTCCCAATCTCATGGTTCCTCCCAATTGAGTTAACCCTATTTGCTCAGGTAGAAGATCGATTACCGGATATTTCGTAGCAGGGTCAAATTCCGTGGAATTTGCATCTTTCATCTTTAGAACATTTCTTGCATATTCCACCACTTCAAGCTGAAATCCTAGACATATCCCAAGTATAGGAATCTTGTTCTCCCTTGCATAGGTGATTGCCCTTATCTTACCTTCTATCCCTCTGCTCCCAAATCCCCCTGGTATTATGATTCCATGGATCCCCTTTAACTTATCATAGTTATCCATTTCTGTTTCAGAATTAATCCATCTGATCTTTACCCCAATTCCTGTATTTCCTGTCACATGCATTAATGCATGTTCGTGTGAAATATATGAATCCTTAAGATTGACATATTTACCCACAATTCCGATCTCGACCACGTCTTTTGGGTTGACTATGTTGTTAATCAACTTCTCCCAGTTTTCCAAGTTGACCTTAGACTCATTTCCTGTCAATGGAGCTCCATTCTTCTTGAACTGCTCAAATATTATGTCCACAAGATTTGATTCATTAATGACCAAGGGCATTTTAAATATATCCGATATATCTGGTACGCCAATGACGGCCCTGCTGTCAACTTGTGTAAAAAGTGCAATCTTCTTCTTCACATCCTCTCCCAATGTCCCAGGCGATCTAGCAACTATGGCATCAGGCTGTATACCTATTGATCTCAGTTCTTTTACGCTATGTTGAGTGGGTTTTGTTTTCAATTCACCCACACTCGATATCATAGGGACGTAAGTGACATGAATAAAATACATTCTGCCATCCTCTTCAAGATGCATTTGCCTTAGTGCTTCCAGGAATGGCATTGATTCAATGTCTCCTACCACTCCCCCCACCTCAATTAACAAAAGGTCTGCGTCATCTTCCTTGGCTAAATAACGGATCCTTCTCTTTATCTCGTCTGTCACATGTGGGATTATCTGAACCGTGCTACCCAGATAGTCGCCTCTCCTTTCCCTTTCAATTACTGTCTTATATACCTTGCCCGTGGTAATATTATTATCACCTGTCAAATCCCTTTCTAGAAACCTTTCATAATTCCCAAGATCAAGATCAACTTCAGAACCGTCCTTAAGTACAAAAACTTCCCCGTGTTGATATGGATTCATTGTTCCTGCATCATAATTCAAATATGGATCAATTTTAATGATGCTGACCTTCACATTTCTTTCCTTGAAAAGATAGCCCAGAGAAGAAGTAATAGTTCCTTTTCCAATACCCGAAATTACTCCCCCAGTTATAACTATATAGTGCATATCCAATATACTTATCCCATTTAAATGATTTTCTTACCCGGACAACTATGCTTAATAATCCATTTGCATTCATTAAATAATGGAAGGAGAAATTAGGGTAATCAGCACTTCATACATTGTTGAGAACAATGAACCTGTAATCGAAGTTTTTGGTAGGGACAGGAATGGAGATTCTTACACCTTGCTTTATAAAGGTTTTTTGGCTTATTTCTATGTGGCAGAGCCCACTGATGATGAATTGAGATACCTGAATTCCATACAAGACAAAGTTTCTATAGAAGAAACTAAGCTTTGGCTGAAAGGTAAATATGTCAGAGCTGTAAAGTTTACCTGTAAATCCCCATGGAAAGTACCAGATTATAGGAGAGGCATAAGGGATCAGAATAGGATTTTGGCTGCGGATATTCCATTCCATTTCAGGTTTTATTATGACAAGGATTTGGGCTCCTGCGTTAGATTTAAGGGTGAAGAAATAAGAGATTCCAGATTTACAACCGATCATGTAGTTCAAATTTCCGAAATATCAAAGACTGAAGATTTCAAACCTCCAATAAAAGTAATGAGTTTTGACATAGAGAACAGTATTAAAACTCAGCAGCTATATGTTATAGGATACACCATTAAATTCAAGGATAAAGAAGTAAGCGGGTCCCTTACTGGTGAACCTGTAGACATATTGAATAGATTCATTGACGTGGTCAGACGGAATGATCCTGATATTATTACTGGGTACAATATAGATGGATATGACCTTCCATTCCTCCAAAAACTTGCAGATGGAAATAAAATTAAAATGCTTCTGGGGAGAGATGATCAGGAACCGAAAAGAGTCATGAACCAATTCTGGAAAATCAATGGAAGGGTAGTGGCTGATGCATGGTGGAATGTGAAGAGAGAAATACATCCCAAACAGGAAACCTTAGCAGCCGTATCCAAGGAATTGCTGGGAGAATCAAAAATGGATGTGGACAGGCTTAACATTGACGGAGAATGGCAGAATAACAGGAACAAGGTTATAGAATACTGCATAAAAGATGCCAGGTTAGCCATGTTAATTCTTGAAAAAATTGAAGTGATAGATAAATACCTAAATATGAGCACTGTCTCAATGATTCCTCTTGATGATGTGTGGAATTCAGGCAATTCCACATTGATAGACTCCCTTCTCATAAGGGAATCGGATAGGAGAGGAATTGGTGTTCCCATGAATAATTTCACAAATCAGAATGAAGATAAGATTGAAGGGGGTTATGTTCATTCAATAGAACCTGGATTGTATGATATGGTGGCAGTCTTGGACTTTAAATCGATGTACCCTAGCCTCATGATAAAATACAACATATGTTTCACTACTCTTGATCCAAATGGGACCATTGAAGCACCGAATAAAATTAGATTCCTGTCCCCAGAGGTGAAAAGGGGCCTTGTACCCGAAAAATTACAGGAATTGATGAAAACCAGAGACATGTATAAGGAACTCATGAGAAAGGAAACCAATGAGGATAGGAAGAGGTACCTGAACAGCATGCAAAATTCCGTTAAGGTATTGATGAATTCATTCTATGGAGTTTTTGCATCGAACTTTTATAGATTCACTGATCAGAATATTGGTGCTGCCATAACAGCCTTCGCTAGAGAGACCATAAAGGGTATAATCAGGAACCTCGAGTCCAAAGGTATAAAAGTGGTCTACGGTGATACTGATTCCATATTCATTAAAACTGAAAAGAGCACGGTAGAAGAGGCAGTTAAACTGGCAAACCAGATCAAGGATGAGATTTCACATGGTCTTGGTATACAGATAGAAGTTGAAAGAGTTCTTGATCCAATGTTTTCACACGGTGCAAAGAAAAGGTATGCTGGGAGAATAGTTTATCCACCACAGGAAAAAGGGAACATAATAGTCAGAGGCTATGAAATAAGAAGGACAGACTCGTTTGATCTGCAATCTGAAGCGCTCATGGAAATTTTTAATTATGTTCTTGATAGAAATATATCTGGTGCATTGAAAAGGGCAAAACAGATAATACAGGACGTCAAGAGCGGCAACGTAGATATAGAGAAACTTGTAATATCCAGATCTGTGAAGGATTTCGAATATTATAAAGATGCAGATTCTCTTGCAAATGTACAGGCCGCAAGGAAACTTAAAGAACTTGGCATAGAATTCGTACCTGGCATGAAAGTATCATGGATCGTTACGGACAGCAAGAAAAGGCCTCAGGAAGTGGAACCTTACGTTCCAAACATACCTTTTACTAAAAAACCTGATTATGAGTATTATGCGGATAGGGTAGCACAGACTTTGGCCAGGATCACGGAAGTGTTTAATATGGATGAACTATCCTTGAAATCAACAGAAACGAGGAAAAAAAGTACCCTTGAGGATTTCCTATAAAAAAGTCAGGAAAAAGTTATAAATTAATTCATTAATACCATAACGTGCCGGATTCTGAAAGGAACTTAAATATAATCCCCTTATTTATATCAAAAAGACCTGTGAAAAAGAGGGATAGCCAAGGTTCTATAATAATTGAAAATGTTATTTCTAATTCTGAAGATTACGACCATTCAAAATATATTTCTATAGATAAATATCCTATTAAAGAGCCTTATTCTTATGCCAATATACTTCTCGATAAAATTAGCAATGAATACATTTACTGGCTATCAGAACCCAAGTTAACAACAAGGGATTCAAATCTTTTGGATACATTAAAACTCGGAATAGAGAGTGTAACCCATGTTATTGAGAATATATCAGAAGTAAGGGATAAGGAGGAATTCATTAAGGAAACAATTAGAGACTTCATTAGAACCAGGGGATTCTGGGTTGATACGGTTACACTAAGAAAAGTTGAATACTATCTTATAAGGGATTTTCTAGGTTATTCCAAAATCGATCCCCTAATGAAAGATCCAAATATTGAAGATATATCATGCGATGGTGTCGGCATCCCAGTTTATATTTACCATGTGAAATACGAAAACATGAGGACAAATATTGTATTCAACACACCTGAGCAGTTAAATTCATTCATTGTGTATCTTGCCCAGAAAGGAGGCAAACAGATATCTGTTTCAGATCCAATACTGGATGCATCTACGCCGGAAGGAAACAGAATAAATGCAACGTTTGGCGATGAAGTCACTGCTAAGGGAGGAACATTTACCATAAGACTTTTCAGGGAGACGCCTTTTACTCCCATCGATCTCGTTCTAAAGAGAACCGCCAGTCCTCAGTTAATTGCATATATGTGGATGATGGTTGAATACGGCAGAAACGCTATGGTTCTCGGTGGCACAGGAGCAGGAAAGACTTCGACATTGAACGCCCTTTCTCTTTTTATTCCCCCCTCTGCAAAAATTGTAAGCATAGAGGATACTAGAGAAATCAATCTTCCCCACCTTAACTGGATAGCGTCCACCACAAGGAGCGGTATAGCTGAAAAAGGAATTACAACTGGTAAGGCTGCTGGGGAAATTGATATGTTCGATCTAGTTAGAGCTGCCCTAAGGCAAAGACCTAATTACATCATAGTAGGTGAGGTCAGAGGCCAGGAAGCGTATAATCTCTTCCAGGCCATGGCTACTGGTCATATAACCTATGGAACAATGCACGCTGACTCAATAAAATCAATGGTATCAAGACTCACCAATAAACCAATAAATATCCCAAAGATTATGGTAACTTCCCTAAATAACGTTTCAGTTCAGGTACAGGTAAGGATAAGAGACCAAATGGCTAGACGCATAAAATTTATGCATGAGATTACAGGGTATGATATAGATAGCGATGAAATCGAAACAAACACAGTCTTTGAATGGAATATAAGAAATGATAAGATAGAGATGAAAGGGTCCCCTGATCTCTTCAGATACATTGGAGATATTAAGAATTTAAATGAGGAACAGGTTCTTGAAGAATTCAATAGGAGAGTAGTCGTGATCGACTATTTGGCAGTTGAAAGAATAACAAATTATATCGAAATATGGCAACACATTACCAATTATTATAGGGACCCTATAGGGTATTCAAACCTTATCGAAAGCAAACTCAAAGAAAAGTGGGGTGGTAACATTGACGAGCTCGATTTTTGATAGGTTCAAAGTAAAAAGGAATAAATTCCTAGCAACTGCAGAGTCCGGTAACAAGTTGAATTATGAACCCCACAAGATAAGGGCCCAAAAAGGAAGTTACGTAGGCAGTACTTCCCTCCCTGGATTTTATAAATTATCATGGAAATTAATGTCCAGGATAGTACAAAGCAGGAACTTCAAGTCACTTAGTTCCCTTCAGAATGAACTCAAAAGGGCTGCCATAGACGTGAGGGCTGAGGAATATTTGGCTGGGGCTCTTTTTGCCTCCTTAATGGTTGGAGTGATTGCAGTTCTTGCCCTATTCTTGGTACTTCTTCTGAGGCTCAGCATATTTCTTAACCTGATTGTGATAATAGCGGTACCGCTATCGGCTTGGTTAACCTACATTGTTTTTATTTATTATCCAAGTTCCGTAGCAGGAAGTAGAAAGAAGAAGATAGATTCCAATCTGGGAGGAGCCATGTCATTCATTGCGTCAATGGCTTCAGCCGATGTTCCAGTCTATGTCATTTTTAAGGAATTGTCTAAGAGACCAGAATATGGTGAGGTCAGAAAGGAGGCTTTGAGAATCACCAGAAATACGGAGCTATTTGGGATGGATATACTCACTGCTCTCGGGGAGGCGGCAAAATATAGCCCTTCCATAAGATGGCAGGAATTCCTTCAGGGAGTCATAACCACATCAACCACAGGTGGAAGATTAAAACCCTATTTTATAAACAAGGCATCTGAATTTCAGAATGAATTGAGGATTGCTCTGAGAAGGAATGCAGAAAACGTGGGTTTATTTGCGGAAACATATGTTACGGTTGGTGTTGCTTTTCCCCTATTCCTGATTATAATACTTGCCATAATGGGTGTTATATCTGGCTCCTCTGGCTCTAGTACCATTATTTTCCTATCTATTTTCGCATTTCTTGTAATGCCTGTGATAATGGGAGTGTTCATATGGATCATGTCTAGCGTATCTAAGGAGGTCGCCATATGATAAACAAAGTGGTTCTATTCGTTTCCTTAGGGATTGCCATAGCCATTTCTCTTTTGGGGGCATTGTTTTATCTTGGTGGTAGGATAGATATAACAATGCTATTCAATTTCATAATATCTGGGGTGGCATTGGCTCTTTTGCCATCTGGTATACTTGATTTCCTTTATATTAGAAGGATTAGGGAGATTGAAAACAGAATACCTGATTTTCTTCAGGATGTGGCCGAAGCAAGCAGATTCGGTATGACTCTAGCGGACTCTATAATTTCTACTTCCAAGGGGAGGTACGGTATCTTAACCAAGGAAATCAAGAAGATGGCAAGTCAATTGGAATGGGGTGTTCCTGTTAGCCTTGTATTAGAAGATTTTTTGGAGAGAGCAAGGACGCCATTGACCGAGAGAGTGGTTGGAACCATAATAAAGGCCAATGAAGCTGGTGGGAACGTATCTGATGTGCTGAGCCAGGTAGCCCAATATTCGAGGGAGGTACAACAGCTCACAAAGGAAAAATTTAGCCAATTGAGCACATATGGTGTAGTATTATTGATTTCATTCGGAGTCTTTCTAGTTACTATACTAATATTAAACGTACAGTTCTTCCCTGAAATGATTAAAGCATCTTCTGGGATATCCGGTTCTTCCACATTGACCAGCAGTAACATAGCATCGATCAATGTAACCATTATACCATATGTTAAGATGATCTTTACAGCGGCGGTAATAATACATGGTGTTGGAGATGGCCTGATGGCTGGGGTACTAAGGGATGGAAGGTATGAAAGTGGCTTTATTATGTCAGTGGCACTTGCTTTAGTTGGATACCTGTTTCTAATTCTTCTTGGGGGTGTTTAATTGGATATTCCATTAAAGCTCAATTTAAAGAAGGGCCCCATCAAAAAGAAAGGAACATTTTACTCTTTAACCGAAGATGAAATAAATCCGAAAATTGAATGGAAAGATCCCTGGGTTGTAATTGAATCTAAGGAAATTGAAAGACCATATTCAAGAGTAACTTTGCTTTCAAACAAAGCAACAAATGAAATGTTGTATTTTGTTGAAGAACCCATAATATCTGATGTAATGAAGAATATAATAAGAACGCTTAAGGAGAAAATCATATATTCCATAGAGGACTCGTTAAACACAAATGATAAGAAGGCTAATTTCATTAGAGGGCTTATTGAAAAATATGCCCTGGAAAATTCTATACCACTCTCAACAGTAGAAAAGGAGAAAATTTTCTATTATCTTTACCGTGACTTTGTTGGTTATGGTCCAATCCATACAATGATGATAGACCCTGACATAGAAGATATTTCGTGCGACGGCCCACGTCTTCCAATATTCATATATCATAGGAGATTTGGTTCCATAAAGACAAATGTTGAATTTGAAAGCGATGACGAACTGGACAATTATGTCATTTGGATAGTCCAGAAATCAGGTAAACACATATCTGTAGCAAACCCCATGATAGATTGCAGTCTCCCTGATAGTTCAAGGTTACAGGCTACTCTTAGCAAGGAAGTTACCAAAAAGGGGTCCACTTTTACCATTAGGAGGTTCAAAGAAAGTCCATTCACCCCACTTGATCTAATAAAATTTAAAACATTGGACAGTAGAATGCTATCATTTCTATGGCTTGCAGTAGAAAATGGTATGTCTGCCTTTGTTGTTGGTGGAACTGCTTCCGGTAAAACCACTACACTTAACTCGATATTATTATTCATTCCACCTGGAAAAAAGATAATTAGCATAGAGGATACAAGAGAAATTAATATACCTCACGAAAACTGGATACCGGCCGTAACAAAACCGGGAATCGGGGAAGTAAACCCTATTACAAACAAGAGGGTAGGAGAAGTAAATATGTTTGACCTCCTTGTGGCGGCTCTTAGGCAGAGACCGAATTATATAGTGGTGGGAGAGGTGAGAGGACCTGAGGCTTCTACAGTTTTCCAGGCCATGGCTACTGGTCATACGGCATATACCACATTCCATGCCGATGAAATAAGGGCACTGGTACATAGACTAGAAAGTGAACCAATAAACCTGCCTAGAGTAATGTTAACATCTCTGGATTTAGTTATTCTGCAGGGACAGGTAAAAGTTGAAGGAAAACAGACAAGGAGAATAAAGGAAATCTCTGAAATAGTATCTGAGTCTTCGGGGGATGAGATACAGACAAATAGAGTTTTTATATGGGAGCAAGCATACGATGAATTCAGATATATGGGTCATTCATATGTATTAGACAAAATAAGAAATCTTAAGAACTGGACCCAGGCAAGAGTAGAACTTGAACTTAAGAGAAGGGAAAAGGTATTCCAATATATGGAAATGCTTGGTATTTCCAACTATAGGGATTTTGCCTCCATAATCTACCAGTATGTTAAAAATCAGAAAGAATTATTGGACAATATGAAAGAAGCTCTAGGGGAGGAAATTCAATGAAATCTATAATGTACAAGGAAGAAGGCGTGGCCAGCGCAGTTGGAACAATTTTTGCTATTCTTATATTCGTTACTATCCTTGGTATTGTTATAACTACTTACGTCCCATCGACAATGATGTCTTATGAGGAACAGTATTCAGAAAATATCCTGAACAGTATGGTTCAGCTTGAAAGTGATATATCTTACCTAATCACAAACTACCGACCACAGACAACCCTATTGGTACCTTTTAACTTGGCTTCAAACTACGTTCCCCTATTTTCTACCTCTACGCTTGGCACTATAAATGTCACACCGCCCACTGGATATAATTCTGAAGGTTCTTTTGTGGTAAGCTACTCTTCTTCCACCACAACATTCAACTATTCAGTTGGAGGTTCAATTCAGGTTTACACTGACAACAGATATTTCGTAGATCAGGAATATGTATACGAGTTTACATCTCTCCTGTATAACCAAGTCGGAAGTGGCGGAAAGATAGGGAGCACCATGACCAGCCAAATGATTTCTTTGAATACGCCAATATTGGGATCATCATCGAATCCCATAGAAAATATTACTATTACTATGGTCAATCTGGTGGGAGGACCTTTAATAATTACCAGTGGCGGTCCTGTTACCCTTAGCCTTGAAATATTGGCTAAAAACGCTGTATCATTTGAAATAACCTCAGGGGCATCGCCCTTGATAATAAGGGCATTTTCCCAACAGGGACTACAATCCTATATATATAATTATATCAACCAAACAATAAGCTCACTAGGCTTCAGTCCTAGCTTTTCAAATGGTGAGTTATCCCTGAGCTTGAATAGTGGTGCATCAGCTGTAATAAATTTACAGATCGTCACTATTCTGGTGTCACAGACAGAATTCTGATTTTGTGGTAAACTTATTTTTTAAAAAATAAATTCAATTTCTATTCTCATTGTTAATATGGTGTAATTTTTTGCACATTATAATGCAAAGGACTACCCATATTCAATATGGGAAGTCTTTCCATACTGGCTAACGAGGTCATTTAATACAGTAAAGGCTCTTCCTGCATCTCTGTTTGATACAAGAAGTAATGTATCAACATAGGAACTTGTTGTATCTTCTATGTTTATGCTATTGTTTGCAAGCGTTTGATAAATGATTTCTATAACTCCAGGAGTCTCTATTATATCCTTCGTTGAGTGTATGGTAATCAACGATAATCCTAATTTTGATTCTATGGGCCTTTCATTGTGTTTTCTTAGCAAATTTAAAATCTGTTCGTAGGATGATCTATTCATAACAATTGTGAATGTGTTTACAGTCTTGGAAAAGAATATCACATCATCGCTTATCAGACTCAATTTTTCAGTTACAGTTTTTAGGGATCTCCTGTTGACGACTATCTTTCCGACATCAGTTGTCAAGCTTATATTGCTATTCCCTAGAACTTTGAAGGGTTTGTCAAACTCATTCATATCTGATAGCCTTAATCTCTTGATTGCAGATGATATGGACTGAACAGATGCATCCACTCCCTTTCTCTTTAGATCAGAAGAGATCAACCTTGCCATAGAGCTCACATTTGCTATTCCCATGGACAAGCACCGTTTCATTATACTATTCTGTTCTATGTATTCCCTGACCATTTTTGCAATTGATTGTTCTACTTGCACATTTTTGACCATCGTCCACCGTATATTAAGCATAAATTTATAATTAACCATAATGATGATTGAATATGTCAAAAGTTGTTCTATCCTATTCAGGTGGTTTGGATACAACTACCTGCATATATTGGATTAAAGAGAAATACGGGGCTGATGTTATAACAGTCACTGTTGATGTTGGTCAACAAGATGATTTTGGAGAATTAGAGGAGAGGGCTTATAAGGCTGGAGCAATAAAGCATTATACAATTGATGCGAAGGAAGAATTCGCCGAAAACTATATTCTTCAGGGAATAAAAGCTAATGCATTGTACGAGGGAAAATATCCACTATCCACAAGTTTAGCAAGACCGCTTATTTCAAAGCATGTCGTTGAGGTTGCAAAGAAGGAAAAGGTTGAACATATTGCTCACGGTAGTACTGGTAAGGGAAATGACCAGGTTAGATTCGAACTTTCAATTAAATCCCTTTATCCAAAAGCCCGTGTATTTTCCCCAGTCAGGGAATGGAGTATGTCTAGAGATATGGAATATGAATATTTATTGAGCCATGGATTTGAATATCCCTATTCCAAGGGAGAGTTTAGCGTTGATGAGAATCTATGGGGTAGGTCAATCGAAGGAGGAAGAATCGAAGATGAAACCCAAGAGCCCCCTATTGAAGCATATTCGTGGACAAAGGAAATATCACAGACGCCAGACAATCCGGAAATTATAGAGATCGAATTCGTTAATGGTAAACCTGTTTCTCTAAACGGCAATGAAATGGATCTCGTCTCATTAATTAAATTCTTAAACTTTCTTGGCGGAAAACACGGTATCGGAAGGATAGACCACATGGAAGATAGAGTTGTTGGAATTAAGTCAAGGGAAGTCTATGAGACGCCTGCTGCTAAGATATTAATAGAGAGCCATCAGGAACTTGAAAAGCTGACCCTTACTAAACATTTGCTTAAATTTAAAAATTTAGTAGAGAAGTTTTGGACAGATCTTGTCTACGAAGGACTTTGGTATGATCCTCTCAAAGGAGCTCTTGATGAATTCATTAACAAATCACAGGAGAGTGTAAATGGAAAGGTTAAACTTAAGATGTATAAGGGAAATCTAACCATAATCGGGAGGGAATCTCCAAATTCTCTTTACAGGCAGGACCTGTCCACCTATGGTTCCTTGTCGACCTTTGATCAGTCAAAGGCAGTAGGATTCATCGAAATATGGGGAATGCAAACCTTGCTTTATAACGAAATTGTTAGGAAACAGGAGTTAGCCAAGACTGAAAGTTCTCAGAATGTCCCCTGACAATCTTTTTGTATTCTTTCAATATTTCTTCTGTAACTTTTCCTACTTTCCCATCTCCTATCTCCCTTCCATCTATATTTGATACAGGTGTGATTTCGGCTGCAGTTCCTGAAAAGAAAACTTCGTCACTAGTATATAGATAATCTCTGGGTATAACCGTTTCCACTACATCATAGCCTAAATACTTCGCTATTTTTATGACAGAGTCTCTGGTGACACCTTCTAGAATGCTGCTGGATAGCGAAGGGGTGTAAATGATGCCGTTCCTTACAAGAAATACATTTTCCGCAGAACCTTCACTCACATTTCCATCCTGGTCCAATAATATAGCTTCATCATAACCAGAGTTCTTTGCTTCTATATTGGCCAGAATAGAGTTTATGTAATTTCCACTAGCTTTAGCCTTTACTGGAAGTGAGTCAGAGTTTATCCTTCTCCAGGAAGATACCATTACTGATATGGATTCCTTGTCACCAAGATATTTGCCTAGTTCAACTGCTGCTATAAAAATGGATGTCTTTTTCCCTATTACTGATAGGCCTATCCTATCATCGTTATAAAAAGCGAATGGTCTTATGTATGAATCTCCCAACGAATTTAATCTCACCACATCCTTTATCGCTTCTTGTATCTGATCTTTCGTAAATTTAACGTTCATGTTATATATTTTAATTGAATTGAAGAATCTATCGAGGTGTTCCTTCAGTCTAAATATAATAGTCCTAACTCCAGCGTATGACCTTATTCCCTCAAATATCCCTGATCCATATTGAAGAGAATGAGTTAATATTGGTACCTTTGCTTCATTATAATCAATAATCTCTCCATCTAGCCAGACTTTATTGGACATTTTATTCAAATGGTAATCCAAAGATTATATAATATTATTGCTGAAACGTATAATTCACAACTTGTGTCAATTCGTGCGGTATTTTGACTTCTCCATTTTGACTCCATAAATTGAAAAGAGAGTTATAAAACATCTTATCATCAATGCCATAAACAATTAATTCATTTTCGACCTTTCTATTCCCCATGGATTTAACAGAAAGGCTAATAATTGTCATTTTTCTATTCTTTATAAAATAATCTGTTTGAATTAAATATGATTCCGATGGATCACATTCAATTGTCTCAATAATATTCGTACTGCTCCTTTCAATATCTTTTAGACATATGAATTTTGTACTGTCATTCGATAAATACTTTGGAGACCCAATCCAGGTTTGATTGAAAACAGAAAATTCATTATTATTTAATTTTACTTCCGGAATTTGCCATCTATATCTTATGATTTTCAATTTATTGATGAATAAATATTTATCCATAAGTGAAAACATGAAATCTCTATTCGCACTCTTTAAATATTTTAATTCAACTTTCACAGGTGAATCTAGTATTAACTCTTGTAACCAGTCAGAAAAATTCTCCATGGCATTGCTGAAGATTCCAACAAATATTAACAGAGAATTATAGTCCCAAATAGTCCCCGGATATATTATTACGCCATTTAATTTTGATAATTTATCAAAAAGTTCATTAAATTTTGTACTACCTCTTCTTAGCAACTTCATGCCACTTATTTCTGAATAGGCGTCTATACCTTGATTTTTGAACATTTCAGTCATTTCTGATGCAACCCCATGAGAAATTG
Source organism: uncultured Thermoplasmatales archaeon (assembly GCA_964468585.1). Lineage (GTDB taxonomy): Archaea > Thermoplasmatota > Thermoplasmata > Thermoplasmatales > JAFMDN01. The sequence goes on from CAYXTM010000001.1 coordinate 15,220, forward strand.
TTGATGGAGTGTTTTCCTTCAATGGAAACTCAATGGTCCATCTCCCATGATCTCTATAAATTAATCCTAATGATCCTGCTCTTTCACTCTCTATAATCTTAAGAAGATTTGGAGTTGGATGGGATATCTTTAATACAGCTAATCTGTCTGGATATAACATAATATTTATCTAAAATATCACAGGTATTTCAATTTTATCCAATTATTCTCAAATATATTGAAGTATCTGAAAGTATTTTTTTCAAGTTACTCATTTTTATTCAATTCAATTTTAATCGAAAGAATACCTTACCAGAAATTAATCATGTTGACCAACCAGAACTCAATCCCTTAAATCAAAAAGTTACATAGAAGTTGACTAATTTAATATATGTTTTTTTGCCATTTAGAATCTATTGCACAATTGATTTATTGGGCATTTAACCTTTCTTGCTTTCGGATTAATTATAATGAAACTTATGTTATTATATTTGAATTTTGCAAATAATATAAATAAGAAACAAGATCATTTATAATTAATATAATTTCAAAAATTATTAATATCCTCCAAAAGGTCCTCTATATTTTCTATCCCAACCGATAGTCTGATAAGATTTGGTGGTATGGGAGGCACACCATAATTGCTTAATGATGAATGAGTCATGAGGCTTGGAACCTCAATAAGAGATTCAACCCCTCCTAAGCTCTCTGCTAAAAGAAAGTACTTCAACTTATTGAGCGCGTTGTTTATGTTCCCATTGTACTGAAAGCTTACCATTCCTCCAAATAACTTCATTTGTTTTTTTGCTATTTCATAATTGCCACTTGATGGCAATCCCGGATAGTAAACCTTCTGAACCCTTGGATTCTCAGATAAGGTTTCAGCTATTGCTCTTGCATTTTCTGAATGACGTATCATCCTTAACTCCAATGTTTTCAATCCTCTGGAACACAGAAATGAATCAAATGGTGACATGACAGCTCCAATGGCATTCTGATAGAAACTCATCTTATCATACAATTCTTTGTCATTCGTAATAATTGCTCCGCCTAGGGAGTCACTGTGTCCTGCAATATATTTTGTAGTACTATGAACCACAGCGTCAGCTCCTAAATTCAGAGGATTTTGCAAAAATGGAGAAGCAAAAGTATTGTCTACAACCAAAAATCCAGCATTATCATGAATCTGATCTGCCACTTTTCTAATATCTATAACTTTTAATAGGGGATTGGATGGTGTTTCTATCCATACGAGTTTATATTTTTCAAAATCTTTTTCAGTGAGATCATTCAGATTCCTGACATCATATTTTATGCCAAATTTCGAAAGTAGGGAATTAAACAATCTGAAAGTTCCCCCATAAAGGTCATCTGATAGGAGCACATTATCTCCAGGTTCCAATAATGATTCTAGAAGTGTTGTTTCGGCTGCTAAGCCAGAACTAAAGGCCAAGCCATATTTGCCACCTTCGGCCTCAGCAATCTTTTTTTCGAAAACTGACCTCGTCGGATTAGATGTTCTGGAATAGTCATATCCGCCTGTTGGAATTTTTGGGTCTTTTCTGGCAAAGGTTGTTGAGAGATGTATAGGAGCTACTACGTCACCGTATCTGCCATAATCTGGTTCTTCACCGGAATGAATAACCCTAGTAGAGAACCCCATTATTCTTCCTCCATAAATTTATTTTTAATCATCCATTCATCACTAAACATTTTGCTTAGGTACCTATCTCCTGAATCTGGGAAAATTACAAGTATATTTTTATCAGGATATTGATCTGCTATCTTTAATGCTGCAACCATAGCAGAACCTGAAGACCCACCTGCAAGTATCCCTTCTTCTGATGCTATTCTTCTCGCCATCATAAATGACTCCTTATCTCCAACTTGAATTATGTCATCTATAACTGAAAAATCCACATCTTTAACTAGATAATCTTCGCCTATCCCTTCTACCTTATAAACGTGTGGCTTAGGCATCTTTCCCGTTTTAAAATATTCATAAAACACTGATCCCTCCGGGTCTACGCCTATGACTTTTATATTTGGATTCTTTTCCTTTAGAAATTTCCCAACCCCTGATATTGTTCCACCTGTACCAATTCCCGCAACAAATATATCTATCTTACCATCCATCTGTTCCCATATTTCAGGACCAGTAATTCTATAGTGCGCTTCAATATTCATGGGATTGTTATATTGGTCTGGATAATAGGCTCCGAACTCTTCCGATATTTTCTTAGCCATGGAATAGTAGCTCTCCGGCGAGTCATAAGGAACATCTGTTTTGGTAACTATCACATCGGCTCCAAATGCCTTCATAAGATTGATTTTTTCTTGGCTCATTTTATCAGGAATTGTAATTATAACCCTATAGCCTTTAACGGCACCTATCATTGCCAGAGAGGCACCCATATTACCTGAGCTATTTTCAACTATTATTCCCTTGATTTTATTTTCCTTTTCAGCCTGTTGAATGATATAGTTTGCCATTCTGTCTTTAATGCTTCCTGAAGGATTGAAAAACTCTAATTTAGCGTAGATGTTTTGTCTTCCTTTTGTAATTTTATTTAGCCTGACAATTGGTGTGTTTCCTATAACTTCCAATATATTGTTGTAAACTTTCATAGGTGGCTAATTAAAAGATATATATAAATAGATTGAAAAAGAATGAAAACAGGAAGTCGATAAGTGATTATTAGATGCAGCATATTTTGTTTAAAAAAACACTTGCTACCATGATCACCTTTTAGTGATCTGAAAATGTGAAAAATTTTTAGATTCTATATAATTGGTCTTAATTTCAGTTTGAATAAAACATGTTTTAACGTTGTTAATTTCACACTTCATTATTTTGTTATAAAGATTATGCCAGTAACTTTAAAAATATGTAGAGCGTTTAACTTTAAGAAATACGCCCGAGCCGGGATTCGAACCCGGGTCTGGGACTCCGCAGGCCCCTAGGATAATCCAAGCTACCCCACTCGGGCAGTTTTGAATTAAATCCGATGTTATATACCTATCCCAGGTTAATAATAAGGAATTCTAGATGAATTTCTTTCCATTATGTAGATTAAATACAATCTTATTTTTTAACTCAGAAAATGATAATTATATAAAGAAATCAGGTCTTGACACTGCTTATTTTTTCTACGAATTCGATTGATTCTAAAAATTCATTGATAGTCTTCCTTACATCTTTTTCCGTACCATGTACTGAGCAAATCACCACATCATCCTTCTCTTCGCACTTAATATATTTTAGATGGTCAGGTAATACGCTCTTAATAATCACGGAATATTTTGAATTTATTCGAATTGTTACCTCAATCTCCAATTTTACCTACCCCAAGAATTCGTGGAGATCTGTTCAAATCAGTTATACTGTACTTCATTTCCGGAATTCTCGGAATTTTCTTGTCACAATCAATCAGTATTGAATCATCCTCAATATCGGAAATTTGAGCATTAACGTTGCTGAAACCGAAGTTGATTTGAACCTTTTCATTTACTTCTGGAACAGCCTTAATAGTCTTGTTGTTATAGAAATTTAACTCTATGGATTCATCAAGTTCAAAATCAAGGTTATCGGAAAGGATAGTTCCTTTCTGCACATCATCCACCTCAACCCCCTTTAGAGCCAATCCAACGCGTGAATACGGAGACGCTTCCTCCCTGTCTATATCCATTATCTGTATACTTCTCACTTCCACATCTTTACCTGATGGGTAAGCCCTCAATTCCTGATGCCTTTTTACTTTTCCAGATTGCACGAATCCCAGAACCACTGTTCCCACACCTTTTACAGGGAACGCTTGGTCAACTATAACTATAGTGTTCTTCGAATCCTGGACTGATAAGGAGCGATTAAGGAATTCAAGGTAAGAACCCATATTATTCTCTATTTTTATTAATTTGAACGATAAACTTTTCGAGAATTTTTCTATATTTGAATAAACGTCATCCTCCGCTAGTAATCCAACGTCCTTGATTCCGTAGTAATCCAGCACCAGTAGAAGTTCGCCTAAAGCCCTATCTATTTCCTTTATCTCCAGAATGGCTCTATTGGCAACAGATGCACTGTTTATTAGTGGCTGAACTCTCTCAGGGAACTTAAAAGGATAAAGGATTGATATTTCAGAATTCTCATGCTTCGTATGATAATATTTTATGTCTGTTTCTCCTGATGGTTTTCCTAGATTCCTTACATAATCCTCAGAACCATGATATAGGACCACATTGTCCATGATAGGGAATAACTACAGACTTTTAACCTTATTGATTTTTATTATTCTCATCGTTTTTTTCCAAATTTTCTGATTTTTTCCCTTCACTAAGAGAATTCATAAATTCCTCCAGTTCTTTCATCATGGGAATCATTATTTTTATAGGTCCCTTATGAGAGAGGAAAAATTCTCTTCCCCTTGGCGTAATTTCGTAGTATTTTCTCATTCTGTTATTGCACATCTCAGATTTTGCATTTACGAATCCTCTAAGTTCCATGTGTTTCAAAAGTGAATATATTTCACCCTCTGAAAGACGCTCATTTATTTTTTCACTGATCTCATTTTCAAGAAGATATCCGTGCTTAGGAGAGTTCCAGAGAGATTTCAATATAATTAGCGTTATTATACCCTTGAATATCCTCTCTCTCTTAACTCTCCTCATATTAAACATCCAATATATAATAGGATAAATAGCTTATCCTTATATGAGAAATAAATAAATTTAAGTATGGCATCTTCGCAAATGAAAAATTCCGTACTTCCGCTCATTTTAACATCATTAGCTCATTTTGTCAACGATGGGTTCAATATATTTTTGTCAGTATTGATCACTTATTATGTTCTTATTCCTGGGCTCAACTTATCCATACTAGGAGCCATGGCGATAATTTTTACAATTGTATCTGGTTTACTGAGTACGCCACTTAGTATTTTCGCCCAGAGGACTGGAAGGCACGTAATTTTCCTTTCCTTTGGAATTTTTTTACAGGGATTATCGGCATTCTTTTTCATCATTCCGTTCCTGTCCCATAGGTTAGACATAATTTTCATAGTTATAGGTTCCATTTTACTTGGAATTGGCCAATCAACTTATCACCCGTTGGGTGCATTTATAATATCTCAATCCTATGCCGGAAATAAATCTGCCTCTTATATGGGTATCAATGGGTCCATTGGATCCTTAGGAAGGGCCTTGTTCCCTACCCTAATAGTATTTTTTATAACATTATTTGGCTATATTCTTGGATTGGGATACCTAGGAATATTGGCAATTGTTGTGGCTATTTCTATCCCGATACTTTTGAGGGATTTTAATAGTGGAACCGCTGTAAAATCAAAGATGAAAAATAGGATTGAAAAAGGATTTCTTGGATTCGTGGTATACCTTACTGCGCTGAGTTTTCTTAGGGCAGTATTCTTCAATGGTACAATGCTTTATATTCCTCAATATTTTGTTGAAATAACCGATTCCCACACATTTATGGGTATTATAATGACTGTTTCCCTTCTAATGGCGGTAATAGGACAGCCATTATTTGGTCATCTTACAAGCCTTTGGGGCGGTAGAACTGTTGTTGCAATCACAACCATCTTTTCCATATTATTCTTTGCAATATTCCTACTATATTCGCGGACTATACTGATATCAATAATCGCTTTTGCAGCCTATTCTCTCTTCTCATTGACTTCTTTCCCAGTTCTAATGGGCTATGTTAACCAGAAAGTGCCTAAGGAGGTTTCAACGGTATCGGGTGGCATAGTGTGGGGCATAGGTGTAGTTTTGGGTGGAGCTACGGGTATCGGATTAATTTCCGCCTTGACTTATTTGAAATACAGCTTAGCCCAATCATTCTGGATAACTCTTTTATTTGGCATAATCTCTGCTCTCATGATTCCATGGGTTGAAAAATGGCTTAAAAAGTAAATTTATTCTGGATTTAGCGCATTAACTCTTTCGATTATTTTGTCAGTTATTCCTTTGAGGCTTTTCGCACTCTGACTAAGAGGATGAGCCACTACTAGGGGAGTACCTTCATCACCATCCTCAACTATAACAGGTTCAAGCGGAATACTTCCAAGGAAATTTATACCATATTCCCTACTTATAGTCTCTCCGGTACCCTTTTTGAATATGTACGTAATTTTTCCGCAATGAGGACAAACAAAGCCACTCATATTCTCTATGAGGCCTATGACGGGTTTTTTAAGTTCCTTCGCAAAATTAATCGCTTTTTTAACATCTAGCATAGCCACATCTTGCGGCGTCGCAACTATTACAAAACCAGTCACCTTAGGAATCAATTGAACTATACTGAGAGGTTCATCACCGGTACCTGGAGGCAGATCAAAGATGAGATAATCTAGAGGCCCCCATTCAACGTCCTGTATAAATTGCTGTATCATCTTATGCTTTAGGGAGCCTCTCCATATGACAGGTGTGTCCCTTGATGGTAGGAAATACTCTATGGATATAACTTTCAAATTCTTATTATAAGAAACTGGAACAATCTTGTTCTCCTCATTTGGATATGGTTTATCATCTATCAATCCGAGCATCTGAGGAACATCAGGTCCATGAATGTCTGAATCTACTAGGCCAACATTAAATCCTCTGTTTGATAATTCGACAGCCAAATTTACCGCAACTGTGGTTTTTCCAACGCCACCCTTCCCACTCATAACTACGATTACGTGTTTTATGTCTTTTGTATATTCATCCTCGGTGGACACTTTCAGGTCGATAGGTGGCCCCTTTGGAGGCTCGTTTTTCTTTATAGTTCCAGGCATGAATATCGTATCATGAATACAAGACCCTATTTCAAGGATTCCTATTTTTTGAAATAAAATATTCGAATTTTGTATCAAATGCATTATAAATCTATTTTAATTCTGGTGAATGTGAGGAAACTCATACCCATATCGATAATTTCACTAATTCTCATCTCAATGTTACTTTTAGGAGGATCTATTGCTCAGAGTAATACTAGCAATAATTTTAATTTCATAACATACACACAAGGAAATAACAATATAACAGATTTCAAAGTTTATTATGGTGGTTCATACATCCAGGTTTTTTCTTATGTTGGTTATGAAACATTCTCTCCTGAATTTAGCAATCATTCTTACATTAATTTCGTAAACAAAATGTATGGCGGTCTAATGATTGTCGGACTAAGGAATGTTTCCTTGGCCACCCCCTTAAATGTCGGAGACCAGCACAATATTTCGTTTGATGGCGCATCCCTATATTATAGGCTGCTTACCAACGGACAATACACGGGAATTCTCTTGAGCAAGGATTATATATACTCCTCAGATGGATTCATAAATATTTCTTCATTAACTCCGTTTTTTATTTACTATCAAACCTTGCCTATTTTCGGCAACCTTAATTTTGAAAATTATTCTCCAACTACAAATGGAATAACCTTCAATATTTCTGATAACTTTCTGGAGAATGTTGGTGTCCAATCCTTTAACTTTTCCTTACAGCCTTTGAATAGGATTTCGTTTAATGGAGAACTAGAAGAAGAAGGCTATATCATGAAATCTGATGATCAGATAATTTCTATAGATAATGGGGCCTCTCCAAATATTGAAATTTATAACTTGCTTGGAGAAGTTTCAATCTCCTTGAACCCGGGGTTCTCTCTAGTACCGTCTCAGCTAGAATTTGGGAATAACAACTCATTTGATGTACCAATTTTTGGGAATTTAATCCTCTCTAATCCTAGTAGTAGATTTTTTGACATCATGTTTGGTAATTTAACAGTAGGAGCAATAACCGCGCCATCTAACTCATCTATACAAGGGAATAACATTACCATTAATTCCCCTTTCAGTCCCATAAATATATACCTCTACAATCTAGAGGTAGCTTCCAGTGGAATCCCGGTGCAGCAAATTATTTCTTCCAATGAAATCAATTCCATAGTTTTTATTGGCAATAACGTATCCATTCTACCAATTAATAATTCCTATATTCTGAACTATACACAACATAAAGGGACGCTTAATATTCACTTATTTCAAGGAAATCCTGGATACATAATCATGGGGGTATCCAAGTTTATGAAAATAGATTCAGTCTTCATCAACAATACAATCACCAATTACACTGTTCTATATACAACACAAAATGCAACATTTTATAAAATATCTGACCCCTATGAAGGGGAAGAAAATCTTTCAATTGTATACACCAACCAGTTGGAGCAAAGAGTACGAGATCTATTTAACGGATTCTTACTAGTGGGCATAATTTTGATTTTGGCCTCAGCCATTACCATAATGGTTGCGTACTTTAAACATATAAAGGCGGCAAAAAGGATAATTATGAAGTGAACATGAGGTAACATGGAAATATTCAAAATTAAAAAGTCAAAACAGACAGAAGTTAATAAGCTGTTGGAAAAGGACGATATTTTCAGGCTTTCCATTACAATCAAGGATGGAAGTATAATTGGTAAGGATGATTGCTATATTTTGATCCTAGAAGGTCTCAAGGAAAGACTTGATATTGCTAGAAAAGAAATTGAACCATTCTCTGAAATTAGTAGTAACGAGGAAAAAGAAAAGATAAAAGCCATGATTGAGAAAGAGAGGGAAGATGTGCTGACTGGCATGGGTTCTATTTTCGGGTAAATGAAATTCTTATTGGCTGATTCGGAACTTGAACTTACTTCCGATTTTATTAAAAGGAACAAGCTGTTCATTGAATCAAAAAATGATGAGATCCTTGAAAGAGGAAAGCATAGATTCCTCCTGGGAACACGTGAAGCAAAGAGGGCTGGCAGGCCGGATATTGCGTATATATTCCATTCTATATTTTCTAACCTCACGGCCCAGGGAATTGAATATGGAATTCATACTAGGAACAATAAATATATCGATTGGAAGGAACTAATCGGTGTAGAAACGTACGAAGAATTCAAAGATGCTATTATTCCACTCCTAAAATCAGACAAAGAAGTAAAATTGAATGAATTACTTTTTTATCACAAGAAACCGCTCATACTATCACAATTTGGATCTATTAAAGAACCAGAGTATTTGAGAGAAAGAGACTTGATAGTAATAGGAGGATTCCCTACAGGTGATTATATAAGCGAAGGATTAAACTTTGAAAAAGTTTCCATTGATAGGAATGAGCTCACTGTTCCAATGGTAATAATTAAAATATCTAAGATTCTATGAATTTTTTCCCCAATATTTCTGTCATCCTTTTTATTTTTTGATCGACGGTACCGAATGTTCCTATATCCCTCCTGTAAAAGTAATCTCCTTGTATGAATTTTTCGAAATCATTGAATTGTTCGTTTATCTCGTCTAGAGATTTACCTCTAGCTAACAGAGCAAGGCTTCTTGATCTGGTCTGATACAATTTGCCTGATTTTTTATCAACACTGGCATAATAAATCTTTAATCCTTTCTTTCGCAGTTCCTGTTCATTGATACTCAACACAGATGGCCTTGGGTCCGAACCGTATCCGACTGGGACTATGTACCTCACAACATTAATCAGATCCTTTATGTGCAGTCCTGGCACATTATTATCCATCATATTTATGGCCACGTCAAATATAGAATCGTCCAGCAAATCCAAGACATTTATGGCCTCTGGGTCTCCAAATCTTGCATTTATTTCAATAAGTTTGGGACCGTCAGCGGTAGACATAAACTGGCCGTATATGGGGCCAACATATGGCTCACTTTCGTTATACATCTTCTCCACTATAACCTTCATTATACTTTTAGCCTTCTCAACATGATCCTTTGGTATAAAAGGCAACCCTTCCTCAGAAAATGATATAGATCCCATTCCTCCGGTATTTGATCCTGTATCATTCTCGCCCGCCCTTTTATAGTCTTGAACTATCGGAAGGAATACAATCTTATCATCCTTAGCAAAGCCCTGCAGGCTGAACTCTTCACCTATTAACTTCCTTTCAATCAATAGCTTGTTAACCCCGTTTTTGAATAGCCTTGCTACAATTTCAATGGCTTCATCCTTTTTCCTAAAATGTTCATCTTGGACTAAAACACCTTTTCCCCCAGTCAACCCATCTGGCTTTATAACAAATTTATAATCTATGTTCTCTATATGTTTCTTGGTATCTTCAAAATTGGTAAAAGTATAGCTTTCAACGTTACCATCAATATTATGCAGTGACATAAACTGCCTCAAAAAAGCCTTGGAGGTCTCAAGCTTAGCTGCCTTAGAGGAAGGTGCAAAGACCTGAAACTTCTGCGATATTAATAGGTCAGAGACACCATTAGATAACGGATCTTCTGGTCCAATAAACACCACATCAGGTTTCACCCTATACGCTACTTTTAAAATTTGTTCCTTATTGTTTTCCTCAATCCTATAGTGTCTTTTGGATAAGCCCATAATTCCCGGATTCAGATTGTGCGATATTGAATAGAGAGTTATATTAGATAACACTGCCGAAATGGCTATTGCATTTTCTCTTCCACCACCACCAATCAAAAGAGCCTTCAATTACCTTCACCGCCGTCCTTGTTATCTTGTGGGGGATCCATGATGGGTTTTTCATCAGGATTGGAGGGTACTTGTGAGGAGACTGATTCATCCTTCTTGACCTCCTTTAACTCTTTTTCTATTTCCTTGCCAAATTTTTTAATAAATGTTTTTGTAAGCTTCAAAATATTGTACCTACCTTTCTTTTCAAGCTTTACATATCCTAATTTTTCTAAATGGGATATCTCTTCTATGGTCTTGGGTCCCCTCAACCTTCTGATCTCGGATAGATACATCTTTTTATTTTTGAAGGCATACGCAAGGATTTCCATCTCCCCTTTTGTAAGTTCAAGTTCAGAAAACATATAAGAAAGCTCTGAATATGCTTCTCTAACTACTATCTTATACTTTTTCCCATAATTTTTCAGTTCCAAGGCAGTATTATTATATCTCTTTTGCAAAGTGCGAAAAGCCTTATTTATTGAACTCTCATCCACCTGCATTCTATTTGTAATTTCCTTTTTGGATAATGGGTGGGGGGTAGCGATCAAAATTGCTTCAACTTTATTGGCTAATTCGATATCATCATTCATCTGTTTCAGAGTTATATGCAAACTTATATTTTAAAATTCTGGGGTGCCCTGAGTAAGCCCCCTTCTGTTAACCTGATTTCTCAGGTTGGTGACATTTATCTTTTCGCCCTACCCGCCTCTCAGGCAGCACTCATAGAGGCTGCTTGGGCTTTCTTCATCCTGCCTCTTTATGTCTCAACAAATTTCCGGGAATGTCCTCTTCAAAAGATTCACCCTATTACCGGAACTGTGCCATTTCTCTTAAGAGGCATAGGCCTCTCGGCCTAGGTTTTATCCGGATTGCTGCCCGAAGGGGGGACTTTCCTCACCTTAGGCGACGGTCACCCTAGGGCTCCCCTTTGTGAATAATCTAAAACTATATTTCACTTTCTGAATCAATTATTAGAAATAGATAAGCTCTTGATCATGGATTAATCTTCAGATCAATCGTTTTTAAAATAAATAATAACAAAACTTGATTAATAGTATACAATTGAATTACGCTACTAAGACCATGGCTATAAGCAAAGTTATGAACATAAATAATAATAGGTGGATCTTCACCTCTTAGCGCTTTTAATTATGAAGAATCTAAGTGGCTTATATGAGTAATATCCTTCATAACTTTGCATCCGGAGAATTCACATTCTAGGATATAATATGAGCAATTGTAGAAATAAATACCTTTATCATTTCCGTTGAACAACCTATAGGACATTCTAACAAACCCACCGTGTGATATTAGAATGACTTTTTTATCACGATATTTATTTAGAATCATCAATATTCCCTTATAAACCCTATCTTTTAAATCATTTAGCTTTTCAACACCTTCCAAGACCTCTAATTCTTTAGTAAGGGCATTCTTCATAACAATTCCGTATTTTTTGAATATTTCATCACTGGTTAGTCCTTCTACTATTCCGTAATTCCTGTCTTTAAATAAATCAAATTTCCCTGCTATTGGGATTCCCAATATTGAAGATATTATTTCTGCCGTCTGTACAGCTCTTAGCATGTTACTAGACAAAATTAAATCAAAATTATATCCCTGTAATTCATAAGCCAATTGCCTAGCCTGTAGAATTCCACGCTCATTCAATGGATAATCTGTTTCACTAACCCATAATTTTTTGGCATTCGAATCAGTTTCACCATGGCGAGCAATTGCAAGGAGCGATCTCACAGCCCCCAATTAATTTGGAATTAAAAAATCCTTATATTGAAATATGGTTCCATATTTTGGTCCCTATGACTTGAAAACTATATTATATGGGAAATTATGTGGGTAAGTTAACTAATACTACTTTCTGGGCCCGTGGCCTAGCCTGGATAAGGCACTGGCCTTCTAAGCCAGTAATCCCGGGTTCAAATCCCGGCGGGCCCGTATATTACTTTGTTTTATACTAATCAAAACAATAAAGGGCATAAAGGATGTTAAAATTTTAATTTGACACATTAGGATGATTATTGAAAATTCCTTAGATACCCTACTCACATTAAACTAAGAAATGAATGAGTAACCTCCTATAAATTAACATTATCCTATTATTTCAATTACAGAGTTGAGTCTCTTGATCTTGTTTAATTTTATAAAACTAAAATGGTTATTATAGATAATATTATTTTAAATCATTTAGATTTGTGTTTTAGAGCTACTCGAACCAGCACTGCCAGTACCATTACTATTATTATGATGAAAATTACATCCAATATAAATTTTTGAGTTAGGTAATGAAGAGGATTATAATAGTTAGGATAAGGATTATAAAGAGGTATTGATTGTTATCTCTGTATTGGTTTTTCCATTAATGATATTAATGGTGTTTATTTGTTGGTTAGTTGCATAAATATTTCCGTTATCATCATCGAAAGTTATACCTAATGGTCCACCGCCCATAGATATATTTTTAATGACTCTATTAGTACTGCTGTTTATTATGGAAACAATTCCAGTTTCGCAGGCAACGTAAATGTATCCTTTGTATTGATCGAAACAAATTCCTTGTGAATAGTTTCCAACTGAGATCCTGCTTTGAATGTTATTTGTTTTAGGGTTGACACAGTCCACGTAGTGCGAACTAATTACGACGTATAAATAACCATTTGAGTTATCAATAGTCAAACCAACTGGACCCAAAAGATTAGAAACATTAAAAGGTGGACCAAATTTTATAGCCCCTGTAACTGAATCTAAAGTGCTATTAAGAACGTATTTGCAATCGGGCGTATAGCCGATTATGTATAGATTATAGCTAAAAGGATCGTAGACGATTCCTGATGGTTGACCGCTCAGTTTAATATATGAAATAATATGATAATTAGAACCATTAGTTGATGACAGGACTGTTAACGACCCTTCAGGGCTAGTTATGTATAGTAATTCATTTGACGAGTTATATGCTATGTACTCGGGGCTAACGTTAAGAGGAACAGAAAATTCAACATTATCTGTGGTTCCGTTTATAACTGTTAGATCATTTGAGCCTCCGTTAGCAACATAAATGTAATTATTTTGCGGATCGTATACAATACCCTCAGGATTTCATCCGACTTGAATATTCCCGATTACGTTATTATTTGTAGCATTAATTATAGTAACCTCATCTAGAGTGTAATCAGTCACAAAAAGCCTATTATTTAGCGGATCCAATGCAATCGCATAAGGTGAACAGCTTCCATATTCAAAAGATACTAACTCGGTTATATTACTGCCATTGACATTTATGCTTCCCAAGGATGGATCTGGATCATATCCAACATCTGGAGGAATTAAATAACTATAGAGACCTTTAGGCACTTTAAATGTAATCTTATCACCAGAGGCAGTGTGAATATTTCCGCTTAGTGAAACAGACCAATTTGTCACAGGGGGCAACCCCGATTCAATAAAAGATATGGTATAATTAAACGCTGGACCAAACAGGACTGCATCACTTCCAGTCGAATCATATGGAAGAATTCCCATGAATAATAATACTATGAACAGGGTAGTCAAATTTTTCCAAACCTTGTTTTTATTATACATTTTTTATATATACTATATTTAGTATTAATGGTTTTTATTAATTTACCGATAATTAACACGAAAAAATCAAAATGAAATATTGAGCGAAACATTGTCAATAGTGAACTTTCATAGTTTTAATACCCTCAGTCTTCACTCATTAGCAAAATTAACCTTCAGGCACCAATTTTACCTAAAGAAACCTTTAAAAGAGTATTATTCTTCACACGTATAACCCTTAATACGCAATTAATTGACTCTCATACTCCTTTAAAAAAGATATCACTTTATTTATAATGACCCTTAAAATTTCCACATTAATTAAAAAGAGTAAATAAAAATTATTTCCTAAATAGGCCTCTCTTTGGCTTATTGTTCTTGGAGTCGCTGGATGAAGCATTACTAAGATCTGGAGAAATACCCTTGTCTGTTAACCATTCCTTGAATCCTTTGTATTCGGGATTGCTCTTCCACCACTTCTGGAATTCTCCTTCTGACATTTTCTCTCCAAATATTACCTTAGCTTTTGCTCTGTAGTCTCCAACAAATTTATCATATTCTGTTTTCAGTTTCATTAATATGCTGTATTCTGGATCTTTCTTGGAAAGGAATACTGCTCCGCAGTTTGGACAGTATTTGGAATCTTCAGGTATCCAAGAATCGCACTCGCTGCATCTAACCATATCTTTTTCAAACTCTGTGCCGCATCTTGGACATTTTAATGAGTCTGCCGGTATAAGAGCACCACAAACACTGCACTGCATCATATTAGATGTCTTACTTCTCACATAGCTAATCCCAATAGCAAAAGCAGCTAACAATGCTGCAATTGCCACCAATGGATAAACATAAATTGGTATCACAAGAGGAGCTGCCTTTGCCTTTATGAAGCTAGAATATGAATAAGATTGTTTTGTCTGCCCTATCTGATAAACTATTTCCAAGTTATAGCTACCTTGCACACTTGCTTTGAAATTCAAGATGGCGGTACCTGAAGATGATGTGGTACCTGTGTATGTGAAGATCGTCTTTGATCCTGAAGTTATAATTATGGTAAAATTCACAGGCCACGGTTTATTAATTATGGAATTCACTGACCTTATTACCAGCACAACATTTTGTCCTTCGGTTGGGGAGAGATTTGATACAGAATAAGTAAAAGTTATTTTAGGAACAAGAACGCTGAATGCTGATGTTACGTTGGATTCCTGAATTGATTTTGTGCGAATCGAATAGTTGTAGTTAAGGTATATTTGTATAGTTCCCACAATGGCTTGATTATAGGTCAGGTGATCCACGCTTATCTGTGTATAACCACCGGGGTACAGAGAAACATTTGCAACAGATGTATAAATAATAAATGGAGATGGGTTGAAAATTACTACCTCATATGGAAGTTTTCCGCTGAAATATGAGCCACCATTATTTTCTACAACAAATGTAAGGTTAAACGGTTCACCTTCAAATAGCTGACTTGGAGTTATACTAATATTAGTTACGGCGAAGTTGGCCCTCTCCTGTATTGTCATTTCCCCAAGGCTAAAATTGATAAAATAAGGCCTCAAATTAGGGGTCTCAATTGACAGTTCCATGGGATAGCTTATCTGGTTCAGTCCCTGCATGATGGCGGGTATTGAGGAAGTATTGAAGTTAATGGGTATTATAAGGCCTTGCCCAATGCTTAGGTTTCCAATGACTTGAGAAAATACAGTATATTGGCCCAGACTAAACCTCACATAGGTGGAATTAGACTGAAAATTACTAACGGAATTTATTACAATATTTCCTGAAAATGAAGATCCATTTACTACTGAACTAGGCATGTTATTTATTATTGAATAATAGGGTATTGGGATAGTATAAGAATAGAATATAGGGCCTTGATAAGACGGAAGGAGATTGTTATAGTTTATGTAATAATCCAAAGTCATATTTGACGAATATGGAATAGACACATTAATGGGGACATTGCTCCCAGTGGAAATGTTACCGACAAATATCTCAGTTCCAGAGTAGTACAATGCCACGGGTACATATGATGAATAATTTAAACCCACGCTTTGAACCAACAATAGGTTCGAACCATTAACAAAATTAGTGATGTTTCCGCTTAGGATGAACGGAGATTGTATAATCCTGAATTCATAATTTGGATTAACGTAAATTGGTATAGAGGTTGAAAGTTCTCCGGTGATATAAGGTGTTGATGCATTGTTGTAGTAGAAGGAAAGTACTCTATTACCTGCATGTACTGCGCTACCAGGAATCTGGAACGGTATAACTTCTTGGCCAGATATGAATGGTATCCTGATTGAACTTGAATAGTTTCCAAATGTGTAATCCAGAGTTACATTAGTAATTGGTTCATTTGGAGTTAACGTAACAGTACCTGATATAGGCAACCCATTATACGATGGCCCGCTTATTTGTATATTTCCTAAAATAAGGGTCGGTATTGGAACTACACCTATGGAAAGTTTAAGACTTGAGCCCGACATATTCATGGGATAAATATTTTTGAAATAGGAAACATTGGCTGTAACTGTTACAAAACCGGGGGAACTTAACTTGGCCACAAATAAGTTTTGAGATATTTTGAATGATGATCCCCCATTTAGATCCAGGGTATAATTAGAAAACCTTAATGTTCCATTTGGAAATTTTGAAATAACTGATACATTGAATGTACCAGATGGCTGACTACCAAAATTTGATACGTTAAGGTGAAGAGTGCCTGGAAATCCAGATATCCACGAACCGTCCATAGAGTATTCAGGAGATATATATCCGCTTAACTGTATACTCACGTTAGAATGAGATGTTATATTGAAATTTACTGGCATGTTTGAACTGAACATGGTGTTGCTCACAAATTCCAGGGACAAAGTGTAATTCCCTGGCTTCAACGAATCTAACACATTAAAATTGAAAAGAGTTGATGCGTCTGACGGTATGGTCACCGCTGGTGAGGTATATATTTCATTACCATCTTGCAAAAGAATAAAATTACCACCTATGGAATTTCCATATGATGTTGCGTTTACTTTAACGGTGAAGCCCGATCCATACACCGGTTCAGTGTAACTAACAAGCTTATAATTGATGAAGGTGTCATTTGTCACCAAATTTACTAACCTATAATTTGATGAATTTGAAAGTGCCGGGAAGGAATCAAGTGTTATATTGGCTGTTATACCTTCTGAATTTAAAATGTAATGGCCAAGAATATTTGAGTTTGGATATGTAAGATAATTGACGATATCTGTTACAACTGGAATCAATGCTTTACCATTGAATGTATAATTAAAGGTCGACGGAAGCAGTCCCTCAAGTTCCAGATTATTCTCCAATAGGCTATTTAGCGATGAGGCAAGTGAATTGGAAGCTTGGGAGCCCTCATTGGGATATAAGATTGCATCATAATGATTTATGGGGAACCCTTGATAGTTCCTTAATGTCAAGTATACATACCTGTAAATTACAGCATTACTGTTGGAGTCAAGGAGAAAAGGTGGATCCTGCTGAGTCAATGGGATATTTGTCACATTATTTACTGTCATATTAACGATATAAATATTTGAATTAACTAGATTAATCGCATTTTTCTGCGGATTCTTCAAGAGATTATTGTCCATTGTAAAATTATTATAATTTATATCGAAATAGACATTCATGCCGTATGCCACACTGTTAACAAATGTTATATAGAATGTGCTCGGGCCTCCATAATAATAGAATGTGTCATTAGTATAAATTTCAAAATTTAATGAAATTATATCCATATACTTGTTGCTGCTGTTCTCATAAATATAAGCATATAGATTGTTCTCAAGTTGGCTTAATTTGACAAAATTATTAAGGGGAATACTTGCATTGAAAATCTTCTCAGAATTATCTGATGAAGGAAGTGTTGCATTTCCAACCTTCTTTTTCCCAATAAATAATGATACATTTGAAGCTGCATTACTCTTGTATACAATATAAAGATTTATCTGATTAATATCCATGGCAGAATTATATGGCAATGATGCAGTTACAGCGCTAAATACTTTTGTACCCGTAAAATTATATGATGTCGGAGAAGAGGTAAAATTTCCCACTTGAACCGTTGATATGGGTGGAAGTGAAAATAGACTGTTAAAATAGTCGTTATAAAGATAGACCGTACTCCCCGAAAAATAGGGAGTCGGAGCAAATGAGAAGATATTATTATTGAAAATAGATGATGCGTTTTTAATTGAATCAAATTTTGAATTAGCCATAAATACATTGGATTGATTGAAATAAACATTTCCAGGGAACATGAATTCCGAGTGGCTTATCTTAACTTTGGCGCTGAAGAATGATATGTTTAAATCTAGGTAAGGTTGAAGCGAGCTAGTCGATACTGTAATCTTGGCGTTATCCATTACAAGCGAACCATTAACATACATCCTGTAATGGTGCAAAACATCCTCCTCAAAGTATAACGTTGCATTGTCTATTATCAGGGTTCCAGTTGAATTCACTATTAAATTTCCTCTCAATCCATATTGGCCAGGCAACCCCGTGAGTGGGTCTATAGTACTTTCATTGATCACAAAAACACCATTAACATAGATGTTATTTTGTGAGGGATAAACGGAGGCATAGGCTCCGGATGATGTACAGATTGTTAAAAACAATGAGAGAATCATCAAGATAACTACGGAGGCAGCTCTTAATTTCATACCCATTGCATATGAATAAATTTTCGCATTAATAGTTTTTACTGAGATTAATATTAATGAAACCTGCTGAACTCTGAAATGGCGATACCCCTTTTTATATTATCCAAGTCCGATTGAGATATCGTCGAAATGCCATATCCCAAGATTTTACCGTTTGATACCACCACTACCTGGTCTCCTGGTTTCACATCCTCTGAGATATTCTTTACGATTGGTACAAAAATGTTAGAAGATTTGACTTCTTCCCCTATTTCTATTACTCTCTTTCTATTTTCATAAAGAAATTCCGCAAGACCAATCAGCGGCTTCGGACCACTAGAAGTGAGTTTCATGAATTCTTTGTTATCATAATAAATTAATTTCCTGTTACCTTCATTTTTGATTATTAACTTTGAGTGATCGACTTTTATATCATAAAAATAATTTATAATGTTAACCATTTCCAGATATTTCTTGTGACTTCCTGGAGATATCCCCTCAGTAGATAAAAGTTTGGCAAGCTGTATGGAATTTTCTGAATTCAATTTACCTTTGATTCCAATTTTATTTTGAAAAAGATCTAGTATTACGTCCTCTCCCTCTGGAAGGATGTAAAAAACCTTCTTGTATCTCTTATTTGCAAAAAATCCCTTTGAGATTTCAAGCAACATCTTACGTTCATCTTCGAACCAGAATCCTGTAACTGGAATGTCATAATATGCAGGAGGGTAAAATGCTTCGATTTCCCGCGGAACCAAGCCAAGAGGAGAAGTTACTATGACTTCCTGAATATTATTCAAAAACTTTCCTATATGGGAATGGAGAACTCTGTGTGACTTAGAGATAGAGTAAGGTTTAACTGCGGAACATGGAATTAATAGTAAATAATCTGCGGTCTGTTCCAATACTTTTACCCTCTCCCTATATTCAACCAGTTCTGGTCTGTACATGCTTTCCAAAGAACCGGCCTTAATTTCTCTTGGTATATGATCAATGAACTTTTTGATTTGATCGTAATTTTCCATATCCAAAATTCTAAGAATCTCTCTGGCGAATGAAGTAATTGAATAAAATTCTACAAGTTCTCTAAAATTTCCATTCTTGAGTGAGGCTTTTACTTCTTCGATTATCCTTGACAGTAAAGAATTGTTCCATTGAACACAATTTTCCATCTTTGTAAAGCCTGTAGGGATTATGCAATTCACATCTCCCCTTAGGCGTATGAAGCTATCGTCCAGTAAATCTATCCCCAGATAATAAAGAACAGGGAAGTCATATGGATTAAATGGGCCAGGAACATAAAGTAGCTTATCCATATTCTTTACTCTCACATCGAGGATTCCTTTTACAAATTCTCTGCTATTTAGTCTATTATAGCCTTGGACAACGATTACTCCATTTATTTCCCAGATGCTTTTATATCTTGACTCTAACTGAATCTCAGAACCTATTGAGTCCTTCAGATTCTTTATTACACCTGGAATATCAAAACCGTTAAAATTTCCATACCTTCGTAGTAGATATCTCATATATCGAATTCAATCCCACAAACCTTACAAGATTTAGCTCTTTCTGCGCATTTAAAATGATAAGAAGACCCACAATATTCGCATTTAATCATATCCATTCCTTTTAATATATAACCACGGCAAGACGCACAGATTTGTCTGTAAGATGCATTCTCCCTAATATATGTTATCAATTTACCCACAGTTATTATTTTCTCATACATTGTCATGTCAAGTAATTCTCCTATGACCTTAATGGGCTCGTCTTTCCTATTGGTATAATCATAGAGTATATCTATGGAAGATCCAGGATTTATATCACCTATGAACTGCTCCTGATCAAGCCATATAACGGAAGCATCGTACAATTTCCAATTCCCTTTGTTGCTTATATTCAAGTGTAATTTGAAGGCTTTATTTCCCTTCTCTTTCATATAAGTTATTTCTATTTCTGGCTTCAGTCTTTGAGATATGGATTGCAGAACTTCTAGCGTTCTACCCTCTGGATTATATCCCTTTTCTAATAGTTCCTCGAATCTCTTGTTGATCTTCTTTTCGTCCGCAATCTGACCTCTAAACCCTTCAGGTAGTATCTCTTCCATCAATATTTCCAGGAATAGACTTGAATAATCTAATTCTGAATTGAAGAATATACTAAACCTCTCATTCTTCTTTATTGCAACAGTTTTTATCCCCTCCTTCAAAGATTCATGGTACTTCAGAATGTTCTTATAAGCCTGATTTATGTCGTCAGATACGTCCACACTCATTGGAAAATATAGTGGTGTGATATGTTCATCTATAAAAGATTCAAGAGCATTCTCTGAATCTTGCATTATTGCATTGAGATTTCTTTCAATTTCATCCAGTATATTCACCTTTTCAACGTAAAGATATTCTCCAAGTTTTTCCGTAGTACCGATCTTCAAAGAAATTTCCATAGAAATCATATCTGCGAGATTCTTTAAATCTGTGGAATTCCGTTCAAGAATATGCCTATACATCTCAGTCAGATCAGGAATGGGTACCTGGCATCCCCCTCCAATAAATAGATTTGCGGACATTATACCTCTGGCTAGTTTCCAGGAACTTTCTACCTTAGCTTTAGCACTCTCAGACTTAAATTCGTTGTATTTTTCTATAAGTTCTGATAGCAATGTGGTTGTTGTTTGCAGATCGAGTCTCTGGATGGATGATTGTAATTCCTTTAATTCATTGCCATGAGCTTCACCGAATTTGCTATCTGAGACGAATAGAACATGATAGTTATTAGTTAATTTTATCAACCCTAGAATCTGGATATAATCTTTCAAAATGTCATAAAGACCTATGTATGCTCCAAGATAATCGTTATATGTGATCCTTCTTAAGACTAGCGAATCATACTTATTTGCAAAGTTGACGTCGCCTACCAGTAAGTTCCTTATGAAATCAATAGAGGTGTACATTAAAATCACATTGGTAACTTCCGCAAGTATGTATTCACCATTTACCTTAGATATTTCATTCAGAGCTTTGAAGTAGGTAGCAACTGGATCCTTTTCTAGTTCAGAAAGTATTGATATTTGCACTTTTGAATCCACATTATTCTCCTTAAATATGGTATTTATTTTCTTTGATATAGCCTCCTTTAGAGTCCCTTCGAACTGTTGTAAATTTAAGAATCTCTTGAGTTCATCCTCTTTAGCTCTCTCTAAAATAGCTTCTGGTGTCAAATCATTGATTCCACTTATATTGGCTTCCTTTAAGCATAATACGTTCAACAATGAATCTGTTGATATCTTATTGGTATAGTAAAGGATGAGAAGGTTCTCAGATATCGTCTTCAAAGGGTCTTCAGTTCCTGATTTATCATTAGTTCCACTTAGCTGTCTAAACCAGCTAAGGCGGCTCAACTCATCCAGACCTGCTTGTAGCCTGACACTTAACAATTTTTCTGGTTCATCCGTTTCGGGATTTTTACTGAAACCTAGTGCTTTATATTTCAATCCTTTAATCTTAAGGCTTATATTCTGAGTCTTTGTTTTCAATTCACTAGAAAACTGCTTATAAACTTCCACTAATGCCTTATCCAAATTATTCGTGTCCAAAAACTCTGTCTTCTTCCCCAAAGAAGAACTTATTATTTTATAGATGTCACTCAATTTTGCTTCGAATTTCGAATTCAGACCGTTGAGAAGCCTAGCCGCAATTATCCTATCTGATAATTCATTTATCCTGTTTATGTTACTAATAATTCTAGAATATTTCTTGTTAATTGATGAAAGAGTCAACACATGCGACTCTATCTTTGTTTTTAGACCATCAATCTTTTCTTCAACTGCCTGATTAAATTTTGAGTTGCATTTCTCAAAGGTTTCCATAAGTTCTCTCAAGTTACCTTTTGGTGGAGTACAATCAATATTCAGGCTCAATTCCTTAGAATCTTGCTGTAGAAGATCGAGTTTTTTGATTAATTCGTTCATGATCTCTTTTTCAATTTTTAGCAATTGCTGTATGTAGCTCAAGTTATTTTCTAATTTTGAGGCGTTAAAACCGTTGACTAAAATATTATCAAATTTCTTATTTACATATTTTTGAGCCTTCTGAATTTCCTCTACTTTCGCCATTGAAAAAGAACTCAAGACCTCTTCCAGTTTTGATTTAAATTTTAGCCATGCATAGGGATCTATATTATTACCCTTGAAGTTATTAAATTCTCCCCTGAGGCTTTCTATGATAGGTGCATCAATTATATCAAAAAGACCCTCGTATGTACTTATCTCCTCCTTTGAAGCCTTAATCAAATTTTCGAGTTCACTAATTCCCTTTTCAAGGTCCTCCATAGATTTAATAGATTCCTCAATTCTCTGCGACTTCAATAGGTTTCTTATAATCTCCAGTTCCTTAGAGAATTTCTCTCTAAGACTTTCAATGGATATTGAATCTACTTTTCCGTTTAGTACTGAGAGTCTCTTTATGGCATAATCTAGGTATAAAGTATCCAACTGATCGTTGATCTTTTTAAGATTAAGCTGAATTTTTAAGGGTTCATTGGAGCCTGTTAAATCCAGACTTTTCAGGTAACTGGATAATTCTTCTGTATTTACGCCCATACTCGAGATCTTATCTATTTTCTCTTGGAGTTCATTTAGGGAGTTTTGTAAATATTCAGTAGTTTTTTCTTTTAAGGCATCCAGATAACTTCTCATGGATTCCAAGGCTGCGTTAAATTTTAGATTCCTATAATTTTCCCTAGCCCTATTTTTAAGGTCTTCGATTGAAGATAAATTTACCTTATTTTTGATATGGAATGCCTCATATTTTGATGCTTCCAATAGAAGGTTTTGTATTTTTTGAAAATAGTCTTTTTTTACATTTATAATGAAATCTATACATTCGCTGAAATTTGCTAAGAGTGGTTTTCCCTCCGGGCACCTGATATCAACTGTTAGCTGGTTTGCAATATTTAAAAGGCCATCTATTAATCCTGGTATTTCCTGGAGGCTATGGTCTGACTCTAGTTTAGAGATTTCATTTTTTATTTCAGACTCAAAATTCGTGTCAGAAAAGTTAGAAGCCAACTTCTTTAAATCTGGCACTACGACTTTTTTAATAAAATCATTGAAGTTGGTTCCTATCTCTTCCCTTAAAACATCTATTGAATTCCTTATGCTGTCAACATCCAGTGCATTCTTGGTAGAACTCACTAGTATTTGTTTTAGATTATAGGATGATTTAGATGTGTCAATGCCCAGTTTTTCCAAACTTTTTATAATTAATTCAGTCTCCTTGATTCTCGCCTGAATTTCATTTCTTGCCTCCTGTATTTTTCGAGCCTCCTCCTGCAGTTTCTTTGCGAGTTTATTTGGATCAGCATAAGGTGATGGCATGCCATATCATTAACTTGATTTTGGATTTAACATTTCTTATCAAAACGTTAGATAAATAAAATCGACACAGATTACTTAAAACTTCTCTCATTAGGCCATAAATCTTGAAAATATTACCAGGATATTCCCATAAATGAATTAACAAACTTATTTTGTAAAATTTATACCTTCAATGAATAAATAACAATTGCCCCAAAAACGTCATCATTCCTGAAGAATGCATTTCTTACCTCTGAGTATCTAGACTTGAAATACTTTATGGGACCCATTGGTTCACTCAATGAAAAATTCTGGTTTATGAGCATTATAAGGTAAACCCTGTTAACTGTTTCCTTTCTTATTTTGTTATCGTAGTTTACGATATCTCTCTCCAGAATCTGGAAATTACTTAAGTTATATTTGAAAACCTTAATTTTCAGCGGACCAAAAATTGAACTCTGTTCTTTTAGGTCCCTTATACTTATGCCGAGGAGATTACTGTTTTCATTAATTAATTCCAAAGAGAATATTAAATCCTTAACCCTGTCTACATATATCTCATTAAGCTCGTTGATTTTATATTGCTCTCCACCCCTTATAACTTCTTCTGGGTTTATCACTTCGACTATGTCTGTGACTTCCCTCATATCCTTAATGAATTCTCTGTATATTCCTTCATCTGATCCCAAGGGTATGAACAAAATTAGAACGACAAAAGAACCGTGTCTAGATAGAAAATTGGCTAATGCCCGAGCCATGCTTTCATTGAACCTATTATCTAATTGGGTCATTACTACATTTATTTTTGAGAAAACATTCCGCAATATCTGGTCCCTTTCATATTCCATGATCGAATTAACTTGCTGTGATACACTGTAATCAAATTCCTTCATGACAAATGTTATTTTGGTATCAAGGGACTGCCCTCTTGTTTTCAAAAATGAAATCGTGTCGTAATAATCGCTAAATTTACCGCACAGTGAAGAAGAAAATTCCCCTATACCTATAAGCTTTATATCTTCGTTAAAAGATGTTTTCATCACTGGCATCCTTTTTCAATTCTTCCCTCTGGATTTCTCTGAGTCTCTTTCTTATATATTCTCTGACTGCGATTCTTATGAGGTCTTCCTTATCAACAGCCTCTCCGTTTTCAATGGCTTCAATTATCTGCGCCATCTCGCTCCTGGAAAGTCTGACACTAACCTTTTGTGCTGGTCCACCTCCTCCTAACTCCTCAAGGAAGGAATCGATAGCCTGTCTAATGAAATCGGATAAATTCTTAAATCTACCTTCGGCTATCAATTGATCAATTTTTTGAATTGACTCTGGCGGAAGACGAACGGTGATCCTTGATTGTGATCTCTCATCTGACAATTTGGGTTCACTTCCTGTATTTTGTCTGACAATATAACTATATCTCTCTATATAATCTTTGCGAATTAATATTAATAAAAAATTATTTTATATTGTTTATTTATAAACATTAAATATTCTGTAAGGAATATCAGTTCAATGATAAGGGGGAAAGTAAACGAAAGACAAGTAAAGAGAATGATGCAACAAATGGGTATAAAATCAAACGACATGGACGGTGTAGAGGAGGTAAGGATAGTACTTAGGGACAAGGTAATAGTTTTGAAAGAGCCTAACGTTAGCGTTATAGAGGTACAAGGTAACAAAACATATACAATAGTTGGAAAAGAGGAGGTTGTGGATAAGGGGGCAGCATCGAATTTATCTCAAGACACGAACTTGAAGGAAGATGATATAAAATTAGTTATGGAAAAGGCCAATGTCACCAGAGAAAAGGCAATTGAGGCATTGAAATCTAATAACTATATGGTGGCCGAGGCAATAATCTATTGCATGACATCAAGATAGGATTCTATGGATAAGAATGACCTTTTACAGTTGATTGAACCTGATCTTGAAAAGAGAAGAAAAACAAATTCCATCATAGAAAGCTTAAAGTTGAAGATTGATAAAATAATAAATGATAATCATTGGAATGTAGAATTCTTCCTGGGAGGATCCGTTGCTAAGGGCACAGAATTAAATGAGTCAGATTTGGACATATTCTTGCTTTTCAAGGAAGAATTCGATCCTTACGCAATTGTTGAAACTTTGAAGCGATATTTTCCCGATGCGAGGGAAGAATATTCCGAACATCCGTATATTCTGGTAACAATTGATGGTATTGAGGTAGACATTGTACCAGCGTATTTCCTCTCGGAAGGAAGCGAGATTAAGACCTCTGTTGACAGAACTCCATTACATGTTAAGTTTGTAAGGGAAAATCTTGGCGAAAACGAGAAGAAAGAAGCAAAAATCCTAAAATATTTCCTTAAAAAAATTGGTATATATGGAGCCGAATCTTCTATTAGAGGTTTTTCTGGCTATTCGGCTGAGCTTCTTATTTATAAATTCAAAACATTTGAAAATGTCCTAGCCTTTTTTAGAGACGGGATTCCGCCGATAATATTAGAGGTTAATGAGGCCGCTAAGGCGAATTTGTCAAAATTTAAGGAGCCCCTAGTGCTAGTTGATCCAGTTGATCCAAATAGAAATGTTACTGCAAACGTTTCCATCAGCAACCTATCAACTCTTATAATTGCCTCGAAATTGTTCTGTTGGGATAATGCGGAAAAATTTTTCTTTCCGGCCAAGCAGATTCACGAGATACCAGAAAACGTTGTGGCGATATCAATCAAATGCAAAAAATGTAAGGAAGATGTTGTTATTTCGAATTTGAGAA
Source organism: uncultured Thermoplasmatales archaeon (assembly GCA_964468585.1). Classification (GTDB taxonomy): domain Archaea; phylum Thermoplasmatota; class Thermoplasmata; order Thermoplasmatales; genus JAFMDN01. The sequence goes on from CAYXTM010000001.1 coordinate 42,074, forward strand.
GAGTTGGAGCTTCTGTTATCAAAAATGCAGAGATTTTTAATTTCAAAATAAGCTACTATTCCGTCTTCTTATCAGGCGATAGAGGGATCATCATATTCCTTGCAGATACTATTACCCTGGGGAAGGCTCACTTACATTTGGGTCCTTCGATTCAAAGTTCAAATTTGATGGATTTTATAGCAAAATGGAAGGGAAATTCAAGATACGGAACCCCGTTCATTTCTGGTGATAGAATAGCTGTCATAACAGAAAGGAAATTTCAAAAGATTGAAGATTTTTTATTATGGGAAATTAAAAGGAACTATCTTGCCAAGGACTTTGATAAAAATACAATCGAAATCTTAAAAAAAGAGCAAATTGAAAAACTTCTCCCTGGTGGGATACTAGAAAATAATCTTTATTTTCTTGACTAGGGAATGTTAAGAGAGAGAACCCAAAAAGATATGTAAGTGAACATGGCCAGAAGGAAAGCGATAAAATAATCTGTGCTTCTCTTCGTATAGTATTTCACCCTGTTCAGGATAACGATTGATATCACCAAGTCCATGAGTAATAAGATCCAGCCCAACCACACAAATCCATAACCCAATAAACCAGAAAGAAAACTAAGTGCTATGGATAATATGAATATCAATAGCATTACAGTCCCCCTTCTTATATCTGATTTAGCGTATTTTTCCCTGGAGAATTCATCCCCGAGACTCATTCTATCAGCATCTCCTTGATTGCAGCAATTGGATCCTTGGATTTAACTATTCCTGATGCGACAAGAATACCCTTCGCACCATAGTTCAAGCTTAATTCTACATCTCTTCTATTTTTAATTCCAGCACCTACTATGAAGATGGATCTGTCACCTATTACTGAACTTGCATTCATTATAATATCAGGCTGGGCCGTAGATACGGAAATATCACCACCAATGAGGTTTGGTGGCTCATAGGCTATGAAATTTGGCTCATAGACGAGGAACTTCTTGATCTCCTCAAGATTTTCAGCACATAACAATGTCTTCAGTTCGTATTTCCTTGCCAACCTAATAGTTTCAGCAATCTGTTTTTCTGATATTCTATGTTCTGAATGGTTCAATAAAATACCTGAATAACCGTATTGGCTAAGAAGATCAACGGGTATATGCCCAGTAAATGGTCCCGATTCTAAAGGATCTGCGTGCTGAATGAATTTTTTAATTGGCACAGGTATCATTGAATCCAGTGGATTTAATACAGGTATTATTTCTTCTGAATTATGAAAGTTGCTTTGTATTCCCTTCAGAAGATTTTGTGCGTTTATTCCCGTAGATTCTTTATACGATTTAAAATTAATAAAAAAATACATGATTTATTTAAGTTTCTCGAGATGTTCTTCAATTTCCTTGTAATTCGGTTCAACACCTGGATTTTCAGAGACCCACTTATATGAAATATTAAAATCCTTGTCTATGACAAACACGGCTCTTTTGGCAACTTTCAAACCTTTTATATTTGCAAAATCGCTATGGAGACCACCATATTTCTGGCTTACCTCCTTATTGAAATCGCTGAGAAGGTCAAAATTCAGACCATTCTGCTGCTTGAATGCCGCAAGGCTGAATGGATGGTCTACAGAAATACCTAAAACCTTTGCGTCAAATTTATTGAACTTAGCCATGCTATCCCTGAATGTACATAACTCCTTTGTGCACACACTTGTAAAGGCTCCTGGGAAGAATGCCAGAACTATCGGTTTCCCCTTGAAACTAGATAGTTTCACCATTTTCAATTCCGAGTTAGGTAGCTCAAAATCAACTGCTTTTTCCATAATTGGAAATGAACATTTATTATTTTATAGTTGTGTCTTTCCTGTGTTCTTCCATCCTTTTCTTTCTCTCCTCATACCTTCTTTTACCTTCTTTAAAAAGTTTTCTATCCTCTTCATTTTCTAACTTCAATTTTGGTACTTCCGTTGGTTTACCATCCTCCCCAATTGCAACCAGAGTTATTATCGCCTTACCTGTGTAGTGAATTTCATCTTTAAATAAGTCCTCTGCGTATACCTCGACCCCAACTTCCATGGAGGATCTCCCGACAAAATTCAATCTTGCCTTCAATTTTACCAGATTTCCAATATGAACCGGATAAAGGAAGTCCATATGCTCTATTGATGCGGTAACTACATTCTTTCTGCAATGTCTCACAGCCACGATACCGCCAATTTCATCTATCATCTTCAAAATCGTACCGCCAAAGACGTTACCCATAGGATTTGCATCTGGAGGTAACATTAGCCTTGATATTTCTGAATAACTTTCCCTGGGGGATTTCTCCAATAATTTTTTCATGTGAGGTAATTATAGTACTGTATTTATGTAATTCGTAAATTCTATAGAAAATCCAATTGATTGAAAATCAAGAACATATTTTTCGGGCCTTCTACTTGCGATCTTATTTTTAATTAAAATAAAAAAATTTCACGCTAATCAATTTTGATAGAAACTTTTCCAATAATTTATACATAACACGATAAAATATTAAAAGAAAAGATTTAATTATAGTTTGGTTATGACCCATGTGGATCGAATTTGGCTTAAAAATTATGATAAAGGAGTCCCCTATGATATTGAATGTAACGTGACAAGACCATATGATTTCCTTTTTGATACTGCTAAAAAATTTCCAGATAAAGATGCATTGATATTTTTCAATTACAGGTTAAATTACAAGACCCTTCTAGAACAGGTTGATAAGTTCGCAAGTTTCCTGACGAATCTTGGGGTTGTGAAGGGGGACAGGGTTGCCATAGATTTACCCAATTCTCCTCAGTACGTAATTTCTTATTATGCCATAAACAAAATAGGCGCCATTGAGGTTCAGATTTCTCCAACTTATTACTACGTTGAACTTAACCACATCCTTGAGGATTCCAAACCGAAGGTACTTATAACCTTCGATGACATTGTACCAAGATTGAAGGATATTAAATATAAGGAAATGAAAGTGGTAGTAACTAGGATCCAAGATTATCTGAGATTTCCACTTTCATTCCTCTATACCCTCCAGCAGAAGAGTAAAGGAAAATACGTCAAAATTGATGAAAATTATATTTCATTCAAGGAATTCCAGAAATATCCATCTTATGATAAAACCCTAGGAGATAAGGATGACATAGCAGTTTTGCAATATACTGGAGGTACAACAGGGATACCAAAGGGCGCCATGCTCACGAACTATAACTTGGTTTGCAACACCCTTCAGTCCCTGTCCGTAATTCCTGAAGTTGAAATGGGGAAAGAATATATCATATCCTCTATTCCTTTTTTCCATGTTTTTGGAATGACGGTTGCTATGAATTTCCCTGTAAGGATTGGAGCAACATTGCTGATTCAGCCGAAACCTGAGTTAAGGGGTATTTTCAAATTCATAAAAAAGTATAAACCAATTTTTTTCCCGGGTGTCCCTACCATATACATCAACATGCTGAACGATGAGATGATAAAAAAGGTGGATATGACTCCTGTGAAGTACTGTATATCAGGGTCTGCTCCACTCCCTGTTGATGTTATCCAGAAGTGGGAAAAAATTACGAATGGAGGTCATCTAATAGAAGGATACGGTCTCACTGAGGCATCCCCAGTAACGCATATCAATCCCCTAAACGGCAAGATAAAACCTGGGTCCATAGGAGTACCTGTAGCATCAACTTACGCTAAGATTGTGGATATAGAAACCGGTGATAAGGAGATGCCAATAGGTGAGGAAGGAGAACTGGTTATAAAGGGACCACAGGTCATGAAGGGATATTGGAACAATGAAGAAGAGACAAGAAATGTTCTAAGGGATGGCTGGTTATTCACTGGCGATATTGCAAAAATGGATGAAGACGGATATTTCTATATAGTAGATAGGAAAAAAGATATCATCATAGTTGGAGGATTTAATGTCTACCCAAGAGAGGTGGAAGAAATACTATATCAGCATCCAAAAATTAAGGAAGCAGCAGTTGTGGGCGTCAAAGAAGATGTACATGGTGAAATTGTTAAGGCCTACGTGGTTTTAAAGGATGGAGAAACTGCCACTGAACAGGAAATAATTGATTTCTTCCAGGGTAAGATAGCAAAATTCAAAATACCTAGAAAAATAGAATTCAGAAAAGAGCTGCCAAAAACAATGGTAGGTAAAGTGTTGAGGAGGGAGTTGAGAGAAAAGGAAGAAAATAAAAATTAAATTATACCTGCCTCACCTTCATATAATAATTTTGCTAGCTCCTTCTTCTCATTTTCTTCGTTGAAAAGTAGAACAGATAAAGCCATTATGTCCCTGTAGAACTTTTCTACGGCATAGTCTTCTATGTATCCATATCCACCGTGGACCTGTATTGAATTCTTGGTAATCTCTTTGGCCAAATCGAGCGATTTTATCTTCAAATATATGATACCCGATTCATTGTATTCTCCGGACAGCGTCTCGTATAACGAGTTTCTCAGAAGTGAAAGCTCATTGAACTCTTCGCTCAATAAAAATGCAATGGGTTGAAAATCTTTCAAAGGACTTCCAAATGCAGTCCTAACCTTTGAGTATTCTATTGCCTTTGAAATTGCTCCATTAGATATTCCTAGCGCCATGGCAGTTATGAACGGACTAGATTCATTGTAGACCTTAACAAGCATATCCTTTTTTCCAATTTCCACAAAATCATCAGTGTCAAATTCCACTGTACCAAACCTAAGTCCTCTGAATCCAAGCCTTCTGTGTTCACCTATCACTTTGAAACCTGATTTAGCCAAAACAAGAGAACCTTCTCTTGTGGAGGCAATTATATAATCTGAATCTGGTTTCAAGACGTATTTCTTAGAACCATATAGTTTCCCATTCTTAACTTGAAGTTCATTATCGTTTTCGTAGTTGCTCATCAATTCTGCAAATGCAACAGTTCCGGTTTTCATGCCCTGTGAAACCTCATCCATCTGTTCTGGCGGTGCGAGTTTCAAGAAAAGGGCATTGGTAATGAAGACATCCATTGCCACTGAGGGACTTGAAGATGCAAGTGTCTCAATTAATATGCTCAATGCTTTCCTATCCACTACTTTGTTTCCATCTAAGGCTTGAACCATGGCGGTGAAACCCTGCTCCACCATCGCTTTTCTGATTGATTCTGGAATTCCTTCCTTTTCAATCTTTAGCACGACATTATCCACATATTTTGCATTAAAATCCTTAACTGAATTTTCCAGTATTTTATATTCCTCTTCCATCTAATTCCCTCCTTTGAGCATCATACGAGATATAATAAGCTTTTCAATTTCGCTTGTCCCCTCCCATATTTCAAGAATTCTAGCATCCCTGTAAAATCTTTCAATCTCGCTATCAAGGCCTTTTAAACCCATAATTTCCATGGCTACCCGAGAGGCCAAAATTGCAGTCTCTCCCGAATAGTATTTTGCCATTGATGTTAGTACTGGATTTGGATTGAATTTAAAAAGATAAGATGCCGCCTTATAGGTAAGTCCTCTTGATGCTTCTATCCTTGTTGCAATTTCGGCCAACTTGAATTGTATATCCTCAACAGGTTCACCATCCTTGTTGAATGGGCCATTTTGCCTAATGTGGTTCATCATCCTATCTAATATGCCCTGAGCAACACCGAGGCCTTGAGCAGCTACATAAATCCTTGATATGTTGAAGAAGGTCATGATGTAGTAGAACCCCTTTCCCTCCTCACCCACAAGGTTTTCCTTCGGAACTTTTATGTTGTCGAACACAAGTTCTGCCGTATTTGTTGCCCTTACACCAAGCTTTCCATGAATTTTATTGGCAGTGAATCCAGGCCATTTCGATTCGACAATGAAAACACTAAGACCTCTATGCCTCTTATCGGGGGACGGTGGCGGTGAAGTTCTAGCTAGTACAACGAAATGATCAGCTATTTCACCATTAGTTATGAACATTTTCGCTCCATTCAATATATAGTGGTCGCCTTCCAATCTGGCCTCAGTTTTGGCTGCCGCAACATCAGAACCTCCTCCAGGTTCGGTGACCGCCAACCCCATAATTTTCTTCCCTGCTAGTACTGGATTCATGTACTTTTCTTTTAGATAATCTGACCCGTAAAGCATTAGGACCTCTGAACCAAAGGCAGGCACTGTTGTAGAAATTCCAAGTCCGGGATCTCTCCTACATAATTCCTCGATTGTAACCAGTATTTTCCACGGATTGGAGTAGTCCATGAGATTCTCTTTATTAGATTCCTCCAATAGTACAGAGGGAAACCTTTCTCCAGTGTCGCTCTCATCAGCTAGCTTTTCAGTGAAATACTTTTCAGCAAATTCCCTGGCCTTCTTTATGGCTGAAATCATTTCCTCATCCATATCAAAATCCATTTTTTCCACCTCACACATTCTCCAATACAACTGAATATCCTTGACCGCCACCAACACAGAGGGTAGCAACGCCGTATTTTTTATTACTCTTCTTAAGCTGGCGTGCCAATGTCCCAACTAGCCTGGCACCAGATGCACCTAATGGGTGTCCTAGCGCAATTGCTCCACCCTTTTGGTTAATCCTATTCCTGTCAATACCAAGCTCTTTCATAGCATTCAGTACGACAACGGCAAATGCCTCATTTATTTCCCAAAGGTCAATATCCTCAACCTTCAATTTAGCCTTCTCTAGGGCTTTCTTTGATGCTGGAACAGGACCCTCGCCCATTATGGATGGATCTACGCCGGCCCATCCAAAGGACCTTATTTTTGCAATGGGTTTTAAACCGTATTCATCCATTGCCTTCTCCGACATTACCATTACCAGTGAAGCACCGGCGTTTAGCGGAGATGAATTACCGGCAGTAATAACACCATCTTGCTGGAAGGCTGGAGGTAATTTCTCTATCTGCTCCAATGTAGTATCTGGCCTTACGCTCTGATCTTTATCAACAACTATCGTCTCACCGTTATATTCTACCTCAACTGGTAGAATCTCATCTTTGAAATAACCCTCCTCATAAGCTTTTGCGGCAAATTTATGGCTTTCATATGAGAACTGATCCATTTCCTTCTTTCCGATTCCCTTGACTCTGGCCAATTTTTCCGCAGTAAGCCCCATGGAGTAACCTGTCTTCATATCATATTTCATATACTCCGGTCGCAGCAACAGTTTAAGATTCGGTTCAACATGTGGATTATTATTAAGTGGTACGTGGGTCATATGTTCCATCCCTCCAGCAAGAACGATTTGAGAGTTTCCAGTCATGATTTCCATTGCTCCTATTGTGATTGCATTCATTGAGGAGGAGCAAGCTCTATCGAGGGCCATGGCAGGAACTTCTACAGGAAGCTGAGCAAGCAGTACAGGTTGTCTTCCTCCATACATCCATTGTTCTCCCACCTGAAATGCTGACCCTAAAATTACATCGTTAATCTCCCTTGCCCTTATACCGGTAGTCTTTATGGCGTCCTTCATTAGCATGGCAAGGACTTCATCCATCCTTATGTTGTTGAATACGTCCTTTGGTGGGTCTGTTGGTCTTGATCTAGAAAAGGCACTTCTTTTGAAATAAACTAAATAGGCATCGCCAGAACTCATATTTCTACTATGTTTTTCCCATATATAATTAAATCGTATTATTTATCTCGGTAAAATTTTAACTTTATTCCCTAAAATAATAATAGACGAAACATATATTGAGTCGTGGTATGCCATGCCATATAATATTATAGTACTAGTTAAGCAGATACCAGACCTAGAGCTTATCAAAATTAATAAAGACACAGGCACCCCTGTCCTGGAGGGAGTTCCTTACAGGTTTGAAAATTTGAGCAAAAATGCTGTGGAAGCTGCGGTTAGATTAAAAGAAAAATATGGGGGGAAGGTAACAGCTATAATGTATGGTAATGAGAAGGGCACGCAGGTTATAAAAGAAGCTTATGCAATGGGGGTAGATGAAGGCTTCATAATAACTGGATATGTTGAAAGCAATCCAAAGTTCACAGCCAAGGTCTTGGCCAAAAAAATTTCACAGATTCCCCATGATTTAATAGTACTGGGCAACCAATCTGCAGACTCCATGAGTGGCCTTCTTGGATCATTTTTGGCAGCCGAACTTAACTATCCTCTCCTTTCAAATGCATTGACAGTTGAACTTGATAATAGAACCGCAAAAATATCTGAGAGTACAGAAAAATTTATCGCGGAAGAAAGTGCAAATATGCCTGCTGTAATATCAATTACCCAGGAGGCCAATGAACCTAGATTTCCTCCTGTCATGATGATAATGAAGGCAGGACAGAAGAAGATCAATATCGAACCATCCCCGCTAGCCTATGAACCAAGATCAAAGGTTTTATCTAAAACAGCACCAAAGAGTGAAAGGAAGAAACTCATTTACGATGATATGGATAAAGGACTTGAGGAGGTCGTAAAAGTAATAAAGGAGGTGGTAAAATGAAGACACTTGTATTTTCCGATAATTTAGACTTACTAAAACAAATTACTGGGAGGGTTTCAAATGACGGTCCATTTGTCTTAATGACCAATGTGAAGGATGATAGTCTACTTTCCTTAGGCGCAGAAAAAGTGATTTATCTTGAAGGTGATCCAATTAGTAGTTGCATAGGAGAAACAATAATAACGGAATTCAAAAAAGGATATGACCTAATAGTTTTCGGATCCTCAACCATCGGAAGGGATGTTGCAGGATATGTTTCCAGTAAACTTGATGCGGATTTCATTCCAGAAGTGTTCAGATATAAGTTTGAAAATGGGAAAGTTACAACGTATAGATTTACGCTAGGTGGAAAGGCTGTTTTAGAGGAAGAAAGTAGTGCGAAAGTTCTGACTGTCACACCCGGTATTGGAGAACCAAAAAATACAGAATCAAAAAGCCCTGTGGAGACAATAAAAATTCCATCTGGTCCGGTAAAGATTCTGCAGATTAAGCCAAAGGAAGCACGCGATGTGGATATTGAAAAGGCGGATATAATAGTGTCAGTGGGTAGGGGTCTTGGAAAGAAAGAAGGGTTGGCAGTTGTGGAAGAGCTAGCAAAGAAGGTAAAGGGGGAAATCGCGGGTTCAAGACCAGTATGCTTGGATTATCATTGGTTAGATGAGGAGAGACAGGTAGGATATTCGGGGAAGAAAGTGAGGCCAAAGATATACATAGCAATTGGCATATCCGGGCAAATCCAGCATATAGCTGGCATGAGAGAATCTAAAATCGTTATTGCTATAAACAAAGATAAGAATGCTCCCATTTTCCAGGAATGTGATTATGGCATAGTTGCTGATCTTTACAAGGCAGTGCCTAAACTTACTCAAATGCTTTAAAAAAATAATAAATTAATTTTTTATATTTTCTGCAACTAGCTCTGCAATATCCTTTACTTTTATCTTTTCTTCTCTATTTGTAACCTTTCTGGCATCATCAAGCATCGTCATGCAGTATGGGCAGGCCGTTACAACTGTACTTGCATTTATCTTATCGGCCTGTTCTATCCTAGCATGTGATATCTTTGTTCCTACATTCTCTTCCATCCACATCCTTGCACCGCCAGCACCACAGCACAAACCCTTAGTTTTATTCATCTCCATTTCCTGGTAATTGTCAGTCAAGTTGAATATTATGTCCCTTGGCGCATCAATTACCCTATTGTACCTTGCCAAATAACAGGAATCGTGGTATGTGAATTTCTCTACCTTATTTTTGTCCTGAAGTTTGATCTTACCATCTTTGATTAGCTGATCTATAAGTTCAGTGTGATGTATCACTTCCAATTCGATGCCTTTATAATCGTTCTTAAATGTATTGAAGCAGTGGGGGCATATGGTCACAATTTTCCTGACCTGATGTTTCTTGAAAGTTTCAATGTTGTTGTTTGTTAGCATCTGTGCTAGATACTCATTTCCTGATCTTCTGGCTGGATCTCCACTGCATGTCTCCTCTGAGCCAAGTATGGCGTATGATACTCCTGCGGAGTTCATAATTTTCACGAACGCCTTGGCTATTTCCTGATTTCTAGGATCATATGATGCTGAACAACCTACCCAGAACAAATACTCGAACTTCTGATCCGGGTTCTTTGATAGGTCAGGTACGTTAAGGCCTTCGGCCCAAGCTGCCCTAGTGGAAGGATCATTAGCCCATGGACTACCGTATGACTCCATGTTTCTGTACATATCCAATACCTGCTTTGGTGCACTGCCTTTATTAAGTACCAGAGACCTTCTCATATCGATTATTTTGTCCACGTGATCTATCATTACTGGACATGCCTCAACGCAAGCACTGCATGTGGTACAAGCCCATAGATCATCCTCCTTTATGACGTTCCCAGGAATTTCGGAAAATACAAATTCCTGGCGATTTTCTGAAGTCCTATATTTCTCCCCTTCACTAAGAACCACTTTCCTTATATCCCATATGATGTCCCTCGGTGAAAGGGTTTTTCCGGTTAGATTTGCCGGGCAGTTTGATGTGCATCGACCGCATTCGGTGCATGAGTAAAAATCAAGATAATCCTTCCAAGAGAAGTCCCTTAGATCTGTTGCACCGAATCTGGTCTGCTTATCAAAATCGATTGGTTCTACAGCTCCCCTTGGTTTATCATCTGCAAGAAGGACGTTGAATGGTGCTGCCACAAGGTGTAAATGCTTTGAATTTGGTATATAGGCCAAAAATATTAAGAAAACACCTATGTGAATGGAATAGATTATCCAGTAGAGGTTGGTTGCAGTGGTCTCAGCCATCTTTGGTATAATTTTAGATACCAAAAGGCTAATGGGAGTGACGTAAGGTGGGAGACCTTCCATAATGCTTCCAGGGATCCCCTTTGTATATCCGTCTATCCTCAATCCGGATAAAATCAAGTAAGTTACCATAAGAGTCTCTATAAGGAACAATATAAATGCAGCTTCGAATCCACTATAGCCCTGGTATCTCTTAATTTTTTTAATCCATCTTCTGTATACTGCATACAAGACATCAACCGCAACTATTAGAGCAAATATATCCACTGTGAAAAATATCGCATATTCAAGTGGTCCCTTTATTGGAAAGACGAAAGTTGGATCTAAAGCTGTTATTAGAAGGTCAGATGAGTAAAAGGCAAAGGCCAAGAACCCCCAGAACATGAAGGCGTGCATTATACCTCCACTTTTTTCCTTAAACAGCTTTCCCTGAAATAGTACGTTTCTAATGACTAGATAAATCCTCCAAGCTATCTTTGGCTTTATTTTCTTTTCCCTTTGGGGTATCCTGAACATGTACCAAATTAGCCTGATTACTGTGTAGAGAAATAGCCCCAAAGATATGATTAGAGCGATTAATACTATTAAAGAAAAAATATACATTAACTAATTTCACCCTTTCTTTTATTTCCCTTGAAATTCTGGCTTTCTCTTTTGAAGCATGGCCGAAATTCCTTCTTTCAGGTCATCAGTGCCGTATAGGATGCCTGCAGCAAAAGACTCCATCTCCAGCCCATTATCGTACGATATTTCCGATCCCCTGTTTATGAGTCTTTTTGCGAGAGCAACTGCTATAGGTGATGTACCCAAAGAAATCTCTTCTGCCAGCTTCATGGTCTCTGAATCAATGTTTTCGTTAGCGTAAAGGTGAGTTACGATTCCCCAGTTAAATGCATCTTGCCCAGTAAATTTCTTGCCTGTAAGTATTAGGTCTGTGGCCCTAGAAATTCCTATTAACTTAGCAAGACGTTGCGATCCAGACCAAGCTGGGATAAGTCCGAGAGTTACTTCCGGGAATCCTATTTGTGCATCAGGGGTAGAGACTCTAATATCGCATGAGAGTGACATTTCGAATCCTCCACCTAGTGCATACTTCCTTATTTCAGCTATTACCACCTTAGGTATTTCCTGCAGCAATTTGAACACTCTTTCGCCTTTTCTTGCGTACTCTACAAAATCAAACATACCTGGTATGAACTGGGAAAGTTCTGCCCCTGCAGAGAAATTTTCATTGGAACCCGTGAGTATAATAACCCTAACCTCTTTATCATCCCATAATTCTTTAATTGCCTGTTCGAGATCATTGAGTAGATCAGTATTTATTAGGTTATGCTTTGGTCTATTTAGAACTATCCTTGCCACATAATTACCTGCTTTTTCCACGTATAATGTTGCGAAGTTTTTAATGTTTTGACTTGGCACATTTGCACCTATGGATTTTGGTTTCTCTGCAGTCTTTTGCACCTTTTCTTCTTGGAATGACTTTATGTTTAACAGATCCTTCATTTTTCCTTCCTTTATAGATTTGGTAGGTTCAAAAACACTCAAATTGAATTTTCTGTGTAATTCTTCAAGATTTTTCTTGATTTCTGCCGTTGTTGATGATTTTGCAACAGAGATAGGACCGAATGGTCTATTGAGGCCTAGCTTTACCGCTGTCTCAATATCATCTGGCACTGCAACTTTTTCCTCAATTAATTTTATGGCTTCATTGACCTCTATAGAGAACAGGTCCATGAGAGTAACCTTATCAGTTGGCTCAGCTTTCGGGATATTGGCTCTGCCTGAAGACCAATCATAAATTCCTTTTCCGGTTTTCTTACCTAACAGCCCTTTTTCCATTAGGCTTCTGAAGAATTTGCATTCCTTATACTCAGGGGATAGGGTTTCCGCATAGTAATCCAACGAGTGCGCAACAACGTCAATGCCCACAAAATCCATAAGTTCATATGGACCCATGGGAAGCCCCTGATCCTTTGCAAATGCATCCACTTCTTCAGGCTTGGCCAACCCCATGTCTATTATTCTGCAGAAGAAAAGCATATCAGGGGCATTTATCCTATTTACAATAAATCCGGGAGAATCTTTGAGCACCCTGACTGGTACCTTACCGATCTGTTTTGAAATTTCGAACGTTTTATCGAATATTTCATCTGAGGTATATTCAGACTTAATGACTTCAACGAGCTTCATCCTATTGGCAGGATTGAAGAAGTGCATTCCTATAACTCTCTCCTTATTTTTAACTCGCGCTGCTATTTCTGATATTCTAATGTTGGACGTGTTTGTGGCCAATATTACATCCTTTGGGGTTAGGGAATCCAATTTTTCAAAAATCTCCTGCTTGAGATTTACAATTTCTGGGACAGCCTCCACTATTATCTCGGCGCCTTTGGCAGCCTCCTCAAGCGAATTTGAAAATGTTATCCTTTGTAGGGCCTCCTTATCTTGACCGGGCTTGAGATTCCCTTTTTCGGCCATCCTCTTTATGCTTTCCTCTATGTATCCCTTGGCCTTTTCAAGTGCTTGGGGGAAAGCATCTTCCACTACCACTTCGTAATTAGCAAGTGCGAAAACAATGGCAATACCCCTACCCATTTCACCAGCGCCAATAATAGCAGCCTTCATTGCCCATCACTTCTTTGCTTTGTTTATGGATGACGACAGTTTCTGAACTGAAAATACGTCCCCTTTAATTTTCAACTTGCCTGACATGAATGCCTTAACCCCATCCAGTTTACCAGAAAATACGTCTTCTAGAACTTGATCTTCAGCTATAATTGTAGCATTCGGAGACGGATGCTTTCCTTCCAAGATTCTTACGTTATCTGAAGTAAGATCTACGTAATATGCAGGAGAATTAGTTGGTTCCAACTGGAAAACCTTTTTATTTGACAGAATTTCTTTCTTCAGATCAGGATTCTTTTCTATTAGTTCAACTGTTTTCCTCAAAAATTCTAGAGAACTCATATTCTACCATATAAATTAACTTAAAAATCTTTTTCTAATTTTTATCGTTCCTAATCTTAGAGGGCCACCAATTGAATTTCTTCATGATGAGCATAAGGCTGGGTATCAGGAACATCCACGATATCATGGTTTCAAAAAGTACTCCAACAGTTATGGAAAATCCTATTTCGCTTATTATCTGGATTGGGCTGAACATTAGGGCCCCAAAAACGCCCGAAATTATTAATCCCAATGCAACTATAACGCCGGCATTCTCCTTTAGAGCCTCCTCTATGGCCGCCTCATCATCCTTTCCTTTGAACACTTCCTCCCTAGTTCTAGTGATGAGGAAAATATCATAGTCAAGACCAACTCCAAACAAAGTGACTATAACAAATAGGGGGCCAAACACTATAATGGGATAATGGAGGAGATAGTAAAACACTGCATAAAATATGGTCACTGATGTTAGAGTTGATACTCCAACATTCAGAAGTAACCTTAGCGGGGTAAGAATAGCAGAAAGCTGATAGCTAAGCACGGCAAATATTATAACCGCAAGTACTTCCACTATTGTATAAGTTGAATCTTTTATAAAGGATGAACTGTCAAGGAGACTTTGCGAAGGTCCACCGACCCAATACTGTACCCCTAATATTTTTGATACTGAGTTCATCTCTTTATCAATTATTGATATTTCATTAATTGATGCCTGGGAGAAGCTGACATTTGTAGTATATATGTTAAGCAAGACATAATAAGGGGACCTTCCAATGAAATTCTGGCTCTGATTGATTATAATGGATGAGGATGGGAAACTTGAATTAATCTCTGATATGTTAACCTGATTATAGTATGGGTAGTTCACTGTTTGAATCAATTTCACATACCCTGTAGAAAATAGAGAATTTTCTATCTGATTCAGATAGGATAAATCAGAGGAGTTGTAACTGCTATGTTGTATCATGGGGTAAGGCAGTTTCAGTATCACATAGTTGTTACTGAAGGCATCAAATCCGTAATAATTCACCATGGCATAATATCCTGCTTTACCCGGGTTGTTCGGAATGAGTGAAAGAAGATCAAAGGAAGTCGGGGTTACCTCGTAAATAATAAGTGAAATTACAAGAAGAAGGATTAACAAAGCTGTTAATGAATACCTGTGGTTTCTGGAGACTTTTGCAACCTTTTCAAAATTTACCGAGTGTTTTAAAATCCTGTCCCTGTGGAAGAAGTGAAGGAATGAAGGGAGTAGGGTGAGAGCTACTGACAATGTTATAGCTATACCAAGTGAATTGAGATATCCACCGTCACCTATCAATGGAATATTGAAAAGTGCCATTACAAGGTATGATACAATCACTATTATGGATGAAGTAAAAACTGCATGACCGGCCCACTGTACTGTAGTTCTAACTCTATTTTCTGACGAATTTCTAAAAAATCTATTCATAATATATACGGTATAATCCACACTGAGGCCAAGTATCAGAATGGCGCTTAAAGTTGTAGCTATGAATGATAGGTTGGAATGCAGTATCATTCCAAAGATTATGTAGGCTATTGCCATGGTAATTGTCATAGAGAATACGAAGAAACCCATGGGAACGAATGCCAATTTCCATGATCTGAAATATATCCCCACTATTACTATGGAAATTATTATACCAATGATCATTGAATAAATTAGACTCTGATTAGCAATCTGCTCGAGACCATGGGCTATTTCATCTGATCCAGTGTAGTATACATGCAGCATGGGAAAATTACTCTGAAGATCTCCCAAATATTGATTGATCTTAACCAACTGAGATGTATTCAAAGAAGATTGGTTAAAAGTAATAATCAAAGTGTAACCGCTGAAATTGGCAGGTACCAGTAATCCAAATAGGGTATAATTAACGTTTAACCCAACTTGAACGGGATTTGATGGGACAAGGTCCGTTAGATTGCCTTCTGTTGATATAGTATCACTTATGAACTTCTGATCAGACTGTATAAATGCAAATGGCGAGTATTTTAATGTCCTGGCCAAAAATGACCCTGTTATATTATAAATACTTGAAGTTGTGTTTATAAGAAGACTTATTGTAAGCTGGGAAGGACTAAACATAGTTAAGTTCGAGAGTTGTACTATATTAGGGGCAGTGCTGTTAACAAAGGCATCTTTGATTTTATTAATAGAACTGTTCAGGGAAAAATCTATGAATTCATTTTCTGTCAATCCAATGTTCTGTGAAGCTTTAATTACGTAACTACCCAGTTGTGTGTTATTTAATTGATTGATAATGAAATTTTCACTTATATTCTGGTTAATTACACTACTTAGAAAATTTGATACTGATTCATTAAAAAGCTCCTTTATTGCTCCAGATGTGTTGTTCAGGTATTGGACTGTCAAGTTGAATTCTAGCCTGGATAAATTTCCATTTTGTGAGAAACATTGGAAAGTACTATTGTATATACTTGGATCAGACTTGGCATATGCATATCCTAATTGATAGGTAATATTCAGGACTATTACCTCCCTCAATGTCTGGTTCATGTACTGAGAGAGGTCCATGCTGGTCGATACATATTGGAATAGGGAGGCTTCAGTGGTGTTAAGATTCTGTATGGTAGAATAGTATGCACTTGATATGGAGTTATTTAATCTTGATTGCAGCTGGCCAGAGGAATTGTTCCAATAATTATAAAAGTAGTTAAAATAAGAAAGTGCTATAGGGTTCCCCTGGAAATTTTCGGAATAATTTAGTACTTGATTTTTTGCTAAAATATCCTTAGTCTGATTTGAGAGATTTTGATACATTATGCTTATTTGTTCATATGTATTCAAAAATAACAGGGGGATTCCATATAATATAAAAGCCGTATAATTCGTTCCCTGGTAGTAGTCAACAATAAGACCATAGTAATCTTTAACCGCCGTGCTAACCCCAACATAAGTTCCTTGATATGCATCATCTAACTTCTGTATGGCTTTATAGGTGGAATTTGTGTTTCTGGATAACAGAATAATTGACTCGTATGAGGAATTTATCTTATTGGATATATTTACTATCTGCTTGTAGAACTTATATGTTCCTTGACCTAGGGAATTGACAAATTTTGAATAAATTGTATAGGGAGAAACAATACCAGAATAACCTGAACCCTGAAGAGCAGTCTTGTAAGTTGAATTGAAATATGACCAGAATTCATAAGCAGTTGATGAATTGAAACTACTATTAACAAAAACGACTACTGCGGTATCATTGGATGAATTATTATTTGTTTTAAATTGCTCATTCATTATGTCTTGAGCTTCTTGTGACATTGAATTACTACTTGTCCCTGTAAACTCAACATTGTAATTTACCATATTAGTTGAGTCAAATGCAAACGGTAACGCGATAAGGAAAATAACCACCCAAATAGCGATTATGGGTCTGTATTTTCTTTCTATGAAATATCCGAATTTCTCGAATTGTTTCTCCAGCATTCTGATGGTTAGTGAAAAAAATTATTTATTTATTACCTATTTTCAATAATGTCCAGGGATCGACTTACAGTTTTCGATAACCATATCCATTTGAAAAATGAAAGCTTGGATTTTATTATTAGTACATTTAAGAATGAAGGAGGAACCGGATTAAATCTAATCAATCTGACAGAGGATTGCCAAAACATTGAATGCTTTGTATCAGAATATGAGAGAAATATTAGATTATCTAAATTATTAAGGGATAAGGGTCTAGACGTTATCGTAACATTGGGCCCATATCCAGTAAATATTATGAGATTAAGAGAAAAATTATCATTTTCTGATACTTACGAAATATATGAAAAAGCCACGGATGAAGCAATAAAAGCTGTCAATGAAAACCACGCCAGCGCAATCGGGGAGGTAGGAAGGTTTCATTTTCCTATTGATGAAAGACTCCAGGAGGAAGCCAACACAATATTGAAAATGATCGCTGCTAAGGCTCACGATTTTGATATTCCGCTCATAATCCATAGTGAATCATTGGATGAAAATGGTATGTGCGAACTTCTAGCTTTCCTGGAAAAAGGGGTTGGAAAACTTAAGGTTGTTAAGCATTTCTCACAACCTGTATTTAATCTTAACTGTTCAATAATTCCATCTGTTCCTGCATCTAGAAAAAATGCCAGGATGGCACCATGGGGGAAAAAGGGATTCTTTTTGGAAACAGATTTTGTAGGAGACTATCGTAAGCCAAATTATGTTCTTCCGCCTGATTCTGTCCCAAAAAGAATAAAAATGTTGTTGCAAGAGGGAGTCGATCCTGATGACATCAACAAGAGCATGGAATTCTATAAGGAATTCTACTGAATTTTAAATTGTATTTTAGTATCAAGAAAAATACTCTTACCAATATTCTAATCAAAAGATATCTAATCATACAGGGCCAGGACGTTATCGACCATTAAGTTTTTAATATCAATAATAACATGGGTGGATTTGACTGATGAACATCTAGGTTATATCTATTCCCAAATACTCGATTTGATCCCATAATTTCCTCAATTTTATAACATGCTTTTCATGAGAAATGATGATGGACTGAAAAATTTGTACAATTTCACCGCTGCTAATTTGTCTAGAAAGTTTTCTGAGGTTTTCGCTCACACATATTTCAGCCTTAATTATGTTACTTATATATTCACCCATACTAGATTTTGGTATTTCCCTGGGCATAATAATCCTACAGTTTGGAACCAGATCATCCATTTCATATAATTTTCCAGCATTCATGTACACATATTTTGCGATTAACTTGTTTATGTTTCTGATATTCTCTATCTCGGATGGTGTAATGTTTTTGATTTCATTCATTATATTCCCAATTATCTCGGGAGAAATCTGACCCGGTTTATTGAATTCTAAAACAGCAAATAATGTTTCGTGATAGGCTTCAACAAGTGATTTTTGATCAGCATAAACTTTCAGGAGTTCCTTTATAAAAAGCTCAATATCCATTACTTAACATATTAATACTTCATTATTATTATTTTGCCCTTGACATTATGATTAAATATTTCTTATTACTGTCGATATCGACATATGACAGGATCATACTCCATTAAGATATTAATGGCGCTAGAGAATAATCAACTTACACTATACAAGTTAAGTAAGATACTGGGTTCTCAAGGAAAAAGAGTATCTAGTGGAAGTTTGATCCCAGCACTTAAGAAATTGGAGAAAACTGGATACATAGAATCCTCCATTAAAAACAGATACAAAGAATATAGACTTACCGATAAAGGAAAAACCTATCTAAATTCAATATCTGACATGAGAGATAAACTGAGAAGGGATTTATTGGAGAGTCTGACAAAGCAAGACATATTAAATGAAAGATCAAATGATATACACGATCTTATATTAAACGAGGAGCTGTTTCTTGATATAAAGAACTTCATAGATACGTACGGAATTAATCTTAATTATATCATAACGAAATCTTTCATACTTTTTAGAAAAGGAGATCATGAAAGGATAGAGAATTTTTTCAAAAATGCTAGGGAGGTTCTTGGATAATGGCTTTCTCACGTAAGGCAAAGACCACCATCTTAATAATGGCCCTTACTGGTACAATGATTATGTACGTTGAGACAATGGTAACCCCAGCTCTGCCTGTCCTGTCAACGTTTTTCAACGCAAACTATGATTCCCTTTCTTGGATAATTACAGCCTATTTGATAAGTGGCACTATCTCTGCTGCGATATTTGGAAAATTGGCAGACATTTATGGAAAGAAGAGAATTTTTGTTACCCTCTCGTTAGTTTATGCCATATCGGTTTCATTTGGAGGATTCGCGCAGACTCTAGACCAATTTATCATAATAAGGGCTATTCAGGGGCTGGGTATGGGAATGTTTCCTGTGGCCTTTTCGCTCCTCAATGATGAACTGCCAAAGGATGAACTCCCACTAGCGCAAGGTATAATTTCCGCGACCTTCACCATAGGTGCTTCAATCGGTCTAGTAGTAGGTGCCTGGATAACTCAGAATTTTGATTGGCAATGGTCATACCACTCTGCAATTCCTGTGGCGTTCGGATTGTGGTTAGCATCGCTCCTTTTGTTGGAAGAATCCCCCTTCAGGAAATCGGAAAAAATTGATTTTGGTGGGATAATGTTGATATCCATCTTCATAGTCTCCATAATTCTAGTTCTATCTGAAGGAGTATACTGGGGATGGATGTCTCCCCTAATTCTTTCTATACTCTTCTTGGGATTCTCTAGCTTAATATTATTTATTTTCTACGAAGGAGTAGTGGACGAACCATTCATCAACATTTCTTTATTGAAAACAAAGAATATAATGTTACCAAACCTTGCTGGCCTTTTTGCTTCCGGCGGCATGTTTTATCTTTTCTATACTATACCGCCAATTCTTCAGGATCCCACCCCTGCAGGTTTTGGCAAAGATATCTTCACCTCGGGACTGGTAATGGTTCCAGGAGCTCTTTTTGGTGTTGTAGTGGCTCCAATTGCAGCAACTGTAGTTCGGAAATATGGCCCAAAAATCTCTGTAATTGTGGGGACTACCATAATGGTCTTAGCTTTCCTGTTACTTTTCTTCAATAGGGGATCCGTGCTTGCCATTACCGAGGACGCTGCATTTATTGGCTCTGGAACATCTTTTGTCTTTGTGGGAATTATTAACACAATTATAATGGCGGCTCCGAGAGCAGATGCGGGTCAGGTAACAGGAATGAACACCGTATTCAGAAATATAGGCAGCAGTTTATCTCCTGCCATAGCTGGTGCCATAGAAACTAATTTTGTAATTCCGGCTATGGTTGGCATGATTCCGGCACCATTTTTAACTTTGCCATTTACACCTATTTATGCGGACTTTCCGTCCAATACGGCCTTTGATTATATTTATATGATAGGTTTGGCGACAATGCTGGTTTCTCTAATTTTCACGCTCCTCATGGATAATTTGAGGGTTATAGAAAGAAAGAAGGTGAGTTTAAATGAATGAAAAATTGATAGGCAGTTTGATAATTACTCTAGTAATTGTTGGTTCACTAGGGTTTGTATCTGGACAGATACAGAGTCCTATAGTGGTTGATAAAGCAAACTGGTTCAGCCTACAGGGACAGCAACTTGCAGAACCTGGAATGAACTACGTTCCTTTGCTTGTTAATTTCATAGTAGAATCCCCTGTCGTTATAACGGATGTGAATGTATCTGTTGATATAATGTTCCCGAGTTATTTCCAATATAGCTACGTGCACGGTTACAATGGTGACCACAGAGACTATTATCAGATACCGGAAGCCTCCCCGGGAGAGAATTTCACTATATATCAACTGATTAACATTAGCTATTCAACTCCTACTGGGTTCTATAAGTTTCAACTGAATTACTCTTACTCTTCATCTGGAATTAATTACACTGGAAATTCCTCATTCGTTGTTCCCCTACTCGGTTACGCTAAGCCTGTGGTTGCACAAGCATTCTTTGGCACCCAGAACCGCACTATCTATGCAACAACCTTCATGAACAACGTCCCTTTTACGGTCGTACTGGAAAATATGGGTAATTCTCCTGCATTTAACGTTACAGTTGAGTATTCTCCTTCTGCACCTCTGTCTGGCCGTTACCAATCAATACCAGTTTCTGCTATACCTGCATATTCCGCAATATCGTTAACATTCATTGCCAACCTAGGCGCATCAAACATGTCATTTGAACAAAATTTGAAAGTTATATACAATGATGGGAGTATTAGTAATCTCATTTTCAACCTTACTTTGGCGGGATATTCGGATATAAAGGTAGCTCAAGCTTACATTAATACGGGAAGTATTGCCCCATCTGTTGGCATGAACGGGGTTCCATTAACAGTTTATCTGGAGGACTCTTCTATTGTACCAGCTTCAAATGTCACTGTTAAATTCACGCCATCTTCTCCACTTTCAGGCTATACACAGGAAATTAATATTTCAGCAATACCAGCATATAATCCCATCTCTCTAACTTTCCTTGTAAATATCACTGGATATCAGGGAGTTGCAAATGAATCTCTTTACGTATATTACAATGATACATGGCACCAGGTTAATTTCCAGGTTATAATTTCGGGAAAGCCATCAATAAATCTTGTTACATATTACACAGACCCACCATGGGTATATGAGAATGAACAATTTGTTGAATTGAAAGTAATATTCGTAAATTCTGGGAACGGAATCGCGGAGAACTTCAATATAACTGGAACTTCTAATAAGTTAACATTAGCGCCAAATTACTTCAGTTTTCCTAAGTTACTCCCAGGCCAACTAATTAACTTGACATTCCTTTTCTCAACTGGAAACAATTCAGGCCCTTCCTTGATTACATTGAGGACATCCTTTGGGAATTATACATTGACTGTAAATGTTCTGACAACCCCTTCATTTAACTTCACTGACAACATTCCTACCGTGTATCCTGGTTCCAATAAGAATCTATTTACATTCCATCTTACGAATACTGGAAATGTCACAATGTACGACCTGAACATTCATATTCTCACCCCTGATGTTTTCTACATAGATGTTCCATCTTCCAATGAACTCGGGGCATTAACTGCCAATAACATTACATTTGGAAGTCTAAATCCTGGACAAACTATAGTAGTTACCTTCCTGATAGATGTGAGATCAACTACATCTCTCGGTAACTATCCTGCGCAGCTCTTTGTTTCCTACAGATTGAACAATTCTCCGTATCAGTTCTTCAAAGTTTTCAATTTCGGTGTTGAGGTCAACTACACAGGTATTCAGAAGATAACTTCAG
Source organism: uncultured Thermoplasmatales archaeon (assembly GCA_964468585.1). Lineage (GTDB taxonomy): Archaea > Thermoplasmatota > Thermoplasmata > Thermoplasmatales > JAFMDN01. The sequence continues at coordinate 64,539 of CAYXTM010000001.1, forward strand.
GATATTACCTTCCTGAGATAGTAATTGCCATAGCTGCTGTTCTAATAGTGGTGTTTTCAATCGTGATAATAAGAAGAAGGAAAAGAAATAAAAAATAAAATTTATTCTGATTTATTTCATCAATTTTTTGAGAGTGTAATTTAATATATTTCCATATTTACCATAATTTATTTCAGCATCAGTGTCAAGTCTCAGTTTTCCACCTAGAGATATTTCTTCAGCACCTTTTATGGTTATCTTGACTTGTGCTCCTGGTTTTAGGTCCTCAATTTCAATGTGGACAGTTTCGTCTCCTTTTATCTTTAGACCTGTTGTTTTCGCTTCTATCGGAAGTATTCCCATGGATGCAAGGTTGCTTCTGTGTATTCTTTCGAAGCTTTCGGCAATAACTGCCCTTACACCCAATAGATAAGGAGCCTTAGCTGCCCAGTCTCTGCTGCTTCCGGCACCATACATCTTCCCAGCTATAACCACGAGATTCTTACCCTCTTGCATATATTTCATTGATGCATCAAATATTGACATTTCCTGACCACTTGGATAGTGAATCGTATACCCTCCAACTCTATTTACCATATTATTTTTAATCTTAACGTTGGCAAATCCTCCCCTCATCATGACCTCATGATTGCCTCTTCTTGCTCCATACGTATTAAATTCCTCTGGTGGGACACCCTTTTGCATGAGGTATTTAGCGGCGGGAATATCCACTTTTTCCAAGACTTTTTCTCCATTTTTCTTGTATTCTTCCCAGATCTTGTTATATTTATCCAGATCACTAACTATATTTCCTGCAGGTGAAATGTGGTCTGTTGTGATCCTATCACCGAATATTGCTAGTATTTTTGCATCCAGTTTAATTTCAATAGGCTTTATACTGTCAAACCATGGTGGCTCCAAAATGTACGTGGAATTCTTATCAAACTCATAGATTTCTCCAGAAGGTATATTCAAGGATTTCCATTCTTCGACTCCTTCAAATATTCTCTTTCTTCTGTCGATATACAATTCTCTGCTTATGAATTGTCTCTCGTATTCTTTTATCTCGTTCTTCGCAGGCCATATATCTTTGAGGTATACCGGAGAACCATTATGATCATACCCCAATGGCTGGTTGTAAAAATCTATGTCAATTCTTCCTGCAATTGCGTATGCCACCACAAGCATTGGTGAGGCAAGAAATGCACCTTTTACATATGGATTGATTCTTCCTTCAAAATTCCTATTGCCACTAAGAACTGCTGCCGTGTAGATTTTATCTGATTTAATAGTCTCTTCAACTTCCTTTATTAACGGTCCAGCGTTGCCAATACAGGTGGTGCAACCAAATCCTACTATATGGAAGCCCAGCGCCTCCAGATACGGCATTAATCCTGACCTCTTTAAATACTCTGAAACAACTGGACTCCCTGGTGCGAATGAGGTCTTTACATAGCGTTTAACAGATAACCCCCTTTCTACGGCCCTTTTTGCCACCAAGGCTGCGCCTATAAGGACATCAGGGTTGGATGTATTCGTACAGGACGTGATAGCTGCTATTACAACAGCTCCATCCTTAATCTCTTCAACATTTCCATTTATTGTGGCAATCTTTGATTTCCTTTCCTTAGAACCACGGTCCTTTTCTATTGAATCTTCCACTAGTTTCGCTATGGTACTGTTATCCCTTAATGAAATTCTGTCCTCAGGATTGGCTGGCCCAGCAATTGATGCTTCTACTTTGGATAGATCAAATTCTAGAATTCTATCATATGCCTTCTCAGTTTCCTCATAGAACAATCCCAGCCTCTTTGCATATTCTCTCACTAGCTCTATATGATCTTCATCCCTTCCCGTTATATGGAGGTAATTAAGTGTCTCTTCTGTCAGCGGGAAGAAGCCAACTGTGGCTCCATATTCAGGAGCCATATTGGATATGGTTGATTTATCCTGCGTTGATAATTGCCTTAAACCGGGACCGAAAAACTCTACAAATTTTCCAACAACATTATTTTTCCTGAGGAACTCAGTAATAGACAAAACGATATCCGTTGCGGTGACACCTTCTTGCGTATTGTTTATCAGCCTTACACCAACTACTTCCGGTACCAAGATATAAGATGGTTCTCCAACTATAACCGCTTCTGCCTCTAATCCTCCGACTCCCCAGCCCAATACTGAAATTCCGTTTACCATGGTTGTATGTGAATCGGTACCTATTACAGTGTCAGGAAAAGCGAAGCCATTCCTTGCCGAAATTACATCCGCCAGAAATTCTATGTTAACCTGATGAACAATGCCGTTCCCGGGAGGAACGACTCTCATATTAGTAAAATTTTTTTGAGCCCACTTTAGTAAAGAATATCTTTCCCTATTTCTCTCATATTCCAATTTTCTATTCTCCAATATAGCGTATGAAGTACCGAATTTATCAACCTGGAGTGAGTGATCCGCAACTAGATCTACAGGTATAACTGGATTAATATCTCTTGGATTTTTACCATGCCTAGAATAAGCGTTTCTCATGGCTACAATATCAAGTATTACTGGAACCCCAGTATAATCCTGGAGTATCACTCTACTTGGATAAAATGGAATCTCGACTTTATTTCCCTCAATTAGATTTTTTATATCCTCATCTGTCACGATTCCCTTTGATTTATTCCTCAGCAGATTTTCCAATATTATCTTCTTTGTGTATGGTAATTTCTTAATCTTTTCCTGATCTAAATTGTCAAAAGTAAAAACTTTAAAATTCTTGTCCCCAATAGAAATTTCTGACAACATAGTTCCTAATTGCCACTAATTAAATATTCTTTATCATTTCATTTACCATTTCAAATATAAAAATTAAATTTAATGGTGATGTCTGTGCGCACCATGTGCCTTCATGGCATCCTCTTCTGATACAGGAGCCAACTGTCCGGCTAGTACCATTTTTATGGCGTCAGTTAGATTACCGTCGAAAAAGTACACTTTCTTGCCTTTCCCCTCGGCAAGCCTCACACAGGGCGGGCCACACATTTTTGTTATTATAGCATCAACTTCCGCATCTCCCCTCAAAATCTCAACCATCTTCTGGAGTCCTGGGTGGTTATCATATTCATTTAATTTTATTGAGCCGACCCTATTTTCATCATTGAAAATTTCTGCAATGTTGCCTTCGTCCATTTCGCTAACTCTTCCATTTTTGGAGACTATTGCCACTCTCATATACCTAAATGATTTACCTATTAATAAAATTTAGGAAATTACTCCTGAATACTTTTCAACTTAATTTGTTTGATCATCAATTGCATATAATTCTGACGCAACAAATCATTCAGGAATAGGTAATGACTAATTTTCATTATAAAGCAAAGGAAAAAATTATACTTGAATCTTAAATATACCATTTAATGCCAGATGAGAAAAGATGGATTAATGAAACATTAATTCCATGGAATAAGGGGAAAACTGAAAGAAGAACCAACAGCTCAGATATGGAACTCAAGCTTATTTATGGTCCGCATGATATCAATTTGGATTATGATAGGGACCTGGGTTTTCCGGGAGAGTACCCTTATACAAGAGGGATCTACCCCGATATGTATAGGGGAAAGTTATGGACAATGAGAATGTTCTCTGGATTTGGAACTCCCGAGGATACAAACAGTAGATTAAAATATCTCCTAGCTCATGGAGAGACCGGTCTCAGCATTGCCTTTGATATGCCTACGCTTTATGGCTACGATGCAGATTCAGAAAGGGCTCATGGGGAAGTTGGAAAATGTGGTGTAAACGTCTCTAGCTTGGAAGATATGGAATTAATATTCAAGGATATTCCACTGGATAAGGTTTCTACTTCCATGACCATTAATGCTCCAGCAAATATACTTATGGCTATGTATATTGCAGTGGGAGAAAAACAGGGTGTACCTAAAGAAAAACTATCAGGTACAGTACAGGCAGACATACTGAAGGAATATATAGCACAAAAGGAATGGTTGTACCCCCCAGAAGCACATATGAGAATAATTAGGGATATGATGGTTTACTCCACAAAAAATATGCCTAAGTGGAATTACATATCAATTTCAGGGTATCATATAAGAGAGGCTGGGGCAAGTGCTGTCCAGGAACTTGCATTTACCCTTGCAGATGGTTTCGAATATGTAAAGATGGGAATCGAAAATGGTCTGGATGTTGATTCTTTTGCTCCAAGACTTAGTTTCTTCTTCAACAGTTCCATAAATTTTTTTGAGGAGATAGCGAAGTTCAGAGCTGCCAGAAGAATTTGGGCCAGGGAGCTCAAGGAAACCTATGGGGCTAAGAATCCAAGAAGTATGATGCTAAGATTCCACACGCAGACTTCTGGATATACATTAACATGGCAGCAGCCCTATAACAACATAGTGAGGACAGCTATCGAAGCTCTTGCAGCAGTATTGGGAGGGACGCAGAGTTTGCATACAAACTCTTTCGACGAAGCTTGGGCACTTCCGTCCGAACAGGCTGTTGAGATAGCATTAAGAACGCAGCAGATATTGGCTTATGAAACTGGAGTCGCTGATGTAATAGATCCTTTAGGAGGATCATATTATGTAGAGTATCTCACAAATCGTATGGAAGAGGAAGCATACAGATATTTCAGAATTATAGACAGCATGGGAGGAGTTGTAAATGCCATTAAAAACGGATATTTGCAAAAGGAGATTGCTGCTACATCTTATGAGCATCAGAAGAGAATAGAAAGCGGTGAGGAAAAAGTAGTCGGTGTCAATATATTCCAGAAAGAAAATGAACAACCAATAAATATTCTTAAAATAGATTATGTGGCAGAAAATCATCAAATAGATAGATTGAAAAAATTAAAATCAAAGAGAGATGAGGCAAAGGTCAGAAAGAGTCTAGAAAATTTGAGGGATGTTTATTTGAGCAATGAAAATTCTATGGAAGCTGTAATTGAGGCAGTAAGAAACTATGCAACTTTGGAGGAGATAGCAAACGTTGGAAGGGAGGTGTTTGGTGGTTGGAAGGAGCCCATGATAATATAGCGAATAGATTCCCAGGAAGAAAAATAAGAGTGTTGGTTGCAAAACCGGCCCTTGATGGTCACGATAGAGGAGTCTTGATGCTTGCCAAGGCCCTTAGGGATGCGGGAATGGAAGTTTTATATGCGGGGCTATTGCCCACACCTGAGAAAGTTGCCAGAATAGCAGTTGATGAAGATGTTGATGTTGTTGCACTGAGTCTCCATAACGGCGCCCATCTCACTGCTTTCCCTGAAGTGAAGAAATGGCTTCAGAAATTCGGTGCTAACGATATCCAGCTTGTTGGAGGTGGGATTATACCTCCAGAAGATAGGGAAAAATTAGAGAGAGAGGGAATAACTGGAAATTATGGGCCAGGTACTCCCCTGAATGTGATTATTGAGCACATAAGGAATGCAGCCTACAAGAAATGGGAACTAGAAAGTAAAGACAATAAATAAATCAATTTTTTATCCTGAAGATTTTTTCTGTAATAATTCTAACTTCCCCATGATCATGTAAACAGCAGTTCTGGCATGGGATGGCATATTTGGATCATTTACTATCTCATCTAGTGCAATGACCGAACTTGCCGCCCTAACATCGACTGGAGTTTTATCGGTTGCTAGTTTGGTTCTTATTGTCTGAATGTTTTTCCTTATATTTCTTGGTATAGAAAAATCCGCTATAAGGTCATCAAGCATTTTAACCGATTCATCGAATAATTGCTGAGTTTCCTGATCCATGGATATCACTCCTATTTGAACACTATCCCCCTATCCTTAAATATGCTGATCACCATTGATGTTTGCGAATCCTTTATCCCTTCTTTATTTCTTAACTCCTTTAATAGGAAATTTTTCATGGTTTCCACATCCGGGAACCTAACCTTTAATATCAAATCCCATTCCCCTGTCACAAGGTATATGTCCTCAACATAGTTTATTTCTTGAAGAGCTTTTGAAATTTCTTCTATTTTGTCAGTGCTTGTCTTTACATGAACAACTGCAGTCACAACCTTCGATCCTTCGATTTGAGAAAATTCGTCTTCTGACATAATTATCGCATAGGTAATTTTTAACATCAAAAAAAGCTTTTCTAAAGCTTAAAACCGTAATTATCTTCAACTAATTTCCTGAACCTTTCATAATCCCGTATAAAATTTACACCTTTTTGAGTTATTCTAATTACCTGCTTTTCATTCCCGCCTTCTATGACCTCTATCATTTGCCTTGAACTTAAATATTCAACTATTTCTTTGAATTTTTGATATGTTATATTTACCCTGCTTAATATAGTAGACACTTGCTCGTTGCCATCTGAAACGCATTTCAGGAACTCCAGTATTATTTGAATTTCGTTCCTATTTTTTCTCATATGTTAGTTCACTCGGCAATATAAATGGCGAGAAGAACCATATTATGAACAGATCAAATGCAATCCTGGAAACTATTATGAGACTGCTAATATTAAATATCAAATTTAGAATTTCCAGCAAAACAGCAATATCAAGAAATCCTAAAGATGTCAGGATTATCCAATTTCCCTTTTTCTCCAGGTGTTTCCTTTCGAGGAAATTAAAAGTCATGAAGAGTGAAAAATAAAATGAAACTATAACAATTATTTCCTCGATTATACCAAATGGTAACAATAAAAATTGGTATAATGCGGTTCTTAGGTAAGAATAGTATAATATCATTATAACAAGAAACTGGAATATGACATATATGAACATCGAAAGTTCGAAATTTAAATTTTGAAAAATAAGGGAACCCAGTGACGCCAATACCAAAAGTATAAATTTCCTAGTTATACCGAATCCGAGCGATAAATTCTTCATGCCCAAACTAACCAATGCAAATAAAACAACCGTGATTGCACTGGCTGATGCAAATAAATCTAATGGGTTCATTTTATTTTAAATAGTAAACGGTGTATTAATTTTTTTGAAAACTTTTGAGGCTTTTCTCAAAATCTATTGAAAAAATAAAAATCGAAGAATCTCTGTTGGAGAAATTTTATATTAAAAAATTTACCAATATAAATTAACATAAATTAAATCAGCATAGCTATTACCTGATATAATTACGTTAGTAAAGCTTGCCCAATAATTGGTATCACCCGGAGGTGGTTCATACATGCCTGTAAGGTAGGGTGATGAATATGATGGGATATAATAATCACCATTTACCTCGAATTTTAAATAAATAGTATTTCCTATGAATCCACTTAGTGATATTGAAGTACCCGTTTCATGAAATGCATATAGTCCTGAATAAAACGCACTGGGAATCGAAGCGGCATCCTGTAGATTTGTGAAATACCCCGCTTCACCTGCCCACCTGGTATCTAGCTGATACCATATTATATGACTTCCACTTCCCTGAACTCCAACGTATAATCTAAAACCATCGGGTGTATCCATGGGATTAGAGGCATTAGCAAACCACGCAAGAATTGAGTAATTAGTATCAAAACTTAGGGAGGCATTATTCAAGTCTTGCAAGGTAATTGGTACAGAAATCACGCTAGCTACTTCACGTTTCGAAATGTTACTGCTATTAAAGACGTAGGTATTTCCATACTTTTCTCTACCCCACATATTTGGAAGTGTATTTCCCAATCCTGTGGTTCCGTTTTCCGTAATTTTAACGTTATCCATATAGAAAAAGTCATTTCCATAAATGTTAAATTGATATCCAGAGCCTGCCAAGATTAATACGAACCTCAATCTGATTGAACTATCTTTATAGTAATTTTTCCCATGTATGGATATGAGTACGCTAGTTAAATTAAATGTATAGTGTACCCAGCCCATATACTCTCCACCAGAAATTCCAGTAAACGCAGGCATCAAATCAGCATTGTTAAAAGTATAATTATAATTGTTTGATGACGAGGACAAAGCTGATGCATTAACATTGCCCGGATATCCCTGATTCGGTAACACCAAATACCAAGATGAGTTACCAGAGTAACTTACAAAAACTGCAACTCCTTCAGCCCCCTGAGAAAGCATATACTCTGCATCCATCTGGAGATATGCATCAGCAGCTCCATGAATTTGAGTATTATTAGTCTGGATATAATAATAGGCGTTTCCGTCTACCCATTGTAATTCATTGCTTTTAAATAAATCGTAGGATGTGCCAAGGCTATATCCACCAGAAATACCGTTATCGAATAATCCCCATGCACGGTAATTATTCGAACTTACAAAAAGGCCATTTTGACCTGAACCAAATACCGGCCCTTCAGTATTATAGGGTTCTGCTGAATAATAATTATATGTTCCATCATAATAATAATAATTAACGCCCGTATAAGCCCAAACTGTGGCATAAGAGAACCAGTTTTGGCCCGTGCTCAAATTATCATAAAATACGTATACTGGGGTTGTAACTATGCCCTCCCTTAAAAACGAAAGGTTTTGAATAGATGGACCTGCAATATATGATACAACAATTCTGACATCCCTAGGACTCTGTGGTAGAGCTGCAAATTGAGGTTCCCATATAAATTGTAACGGAACTGTTGACAATTTTGGTATATAGACTGTTTGTGTCGCGAAAAGACCTGAACCATCGTATGCTTCTACTTCTAAATTACCCCCAATACTTCCCAAATTAACTATTTCTGAATTTATTACATAGTATCTGTCTATCATCAATACATTCGCCGAAAATGTTATCGATGAGGGAATAACATATGGTATAATAGAATGTACAGTGTAATTGAAATAACCCAGTAACATTAAAGTAAACAGCATCTGTGCCTCAGAAATTGGGTGAAATGGCTCAAATTGAGAACTATGTAATTGTATAATTCCGTTTATCTGCGATAATCCGAAGTCTCCCACAAAGAATTTAAACCCATTCTGGTTCCCAATCAGAGCGATATTTTCGCCTTTACCTCCCCATTCGGTAGAAAGAACAGGTACTACATTTTGATTTTCTGCCACTACTTGATTTATGTTATTGTTTGAGCTTGATGTTGGTTGAGATATGAGATAGCCAATAGAGTTACTAAAATATTCTTCGAAAATATTCGCACTTGAAATGGAAATATTATTTCCATATATTTCGTATAGGCTATTGGAAATGGGAGATTGAGTCAATGTAGCAGCCCCTGAGAATTCTACTGAAAACATATTATCTAATGTGCCTCCTGTTTTGCTGAATAGATTTGATGTACCGTTTCCTAAGAATGCCATGGAGAAAAGGCCTGACATTGTAGTAGTGCCAAGATCATAATAGGCCTTTATGGCATTTATTAAATTATTGTATGTTGTACTTGATGTACCAATATTACCTGATGTTATGGTATAATCAGTATCAATAATTACAGCATTATACCTCTTGAACAAATTCGTATAGTTCAGGGATGATGATGAACTATAAAGATACCAGCTATATTTTAGACCAAGCGCATTCAAACTTGCATTGAGTGCCTCCGTTCCTGTAACATGACCTGTGGTCTTCTCAATCTTCAGAATTAAAACAGAATATTGCGTAATTATGGTCGTATTTACTAATGATGAAGCAACATCTAAACCGTAATTTATCTGTGGTATTACATGGAATGGATCGAGTATGCCTGTTACTACTGAGGGTCCTGGTGGAGTTGCATTCCATGTAATGTTATAAATTATAAAACCACCATCTTTTGGAATTGTCGGAATGCTATAATAATTATAAAAATTTCCATTGAATAGAACTTCAAGCTGCGTCGTTAAGTTTACAGGGGATAGATTAGATATATAGAATGAAATATTAATTTGTTGGGAAAACAAAGGAGTATAAGTCGATGGAATAATATCAGTTAATGCCAATTGATCTCCAGATACATAGGTAATATTGAAAAGCCACATCAAGAGCTTATTTCCCAGATAATCTTGCTGATATATGGGAAGTCTTGCAAACTCGAAGCCAATAATTATGGCCTTACCACCTTTACTGTTAGAAACATATCCTGATGTTGCTATGTATTGATCACCATTGACATTTGTATATTTCATGTAAGTTAAATTCTCCCATTTCCCATTGAATGAACTTACATTAAATTCTACCCCGGGTGAAGTTACATTCCAGTTCATATTACTGGCATTCGTTAAATAAATTGAATTTAGTTGGGTTATATTTAGTGTTTTCAATGCATTTGAACTAATATTCATTTTTGAATTTTCTATAACATAATTTTGAAAGTTGAAGGAACTCGGAAAATTTTCTGCATTCGGTGCCACAATCAAAACCTTACCGCCTGCTTCATAGAAATTTTCCATGTAGCTGAGTTCATTTGAGATACCATCTGGATTGGCACCAGTAAACCAAATTACCAAATCATAACCACTAAGATTAACGTACTGACCATTTGAAACTGATATATAATCAGATGTATAACCAGAGTAGTCCAGCATCACTTTATAATATTCCGATACGTCCTCATTGGTTCCAGAATAAATGCCTTGCCCGTTAACGAGCAAAATTTTAGGCTCAACATAGACATTATATGTTTCGTTAGGAGGATTTGGTACCTGATATATTCCATTTATACCCTTAATATTGACTAATCCAGCGATTAAAACATTATTACCTGCCCCAGGTCCATTACCACCAACATCATCCCAAATTAAGTAAATTGTTTCAGTAGAAAATCCTCCTACTGAGAAGTTTGAATTGATGATCACTTCTTGGCCAAATTTTGTACTACCAAAATTTGTTTGTATGGGCAAAGTTGTTCCGTTTGGATATTTATCATATATGAATAGATTGAATGTCCCCGCGATGGCAGAATTATCTTTAACGAGGATTTCCATTGTATCAGATGAACCATGGACGGGTCTAGGATTCTGAAGGGAAATACCTTGTTTTTCTATGAATATATCCGGCGATTCAGAATTAGAAGCATATAATGATAAATTATAGATGGATACTTTATTTCCAGATTTCGCAGTTATTATTGCATACTCCGAAGATACATTGAAATTAGCTGGAGTGGAAACTGATAAATAATAATCTCTGAAATTACCGTATTGTGTTGTCAATGTCGCTGTAAAATTGTATCCCTTGCCTAAGAATTTTGTAAGGTTAACATTTAAAGTTGTATTATTATATATGCTATATACAGTGATTATTATATTGAAATATGAATTTGGATTTATAGGTATAGGTACCGCATATGCATTTAGAATATAGATATTGGAGAGGTTATATCCAGATGTGTGCCATAGTATCTGATTATATTGTTTTGAGAATATTATAAGTTGAAGCTCAGATGTATTTTGGACGGTTATGCCATAATCGAGGAGATTTAATGAAACTGTATCCCCAGGCCCGAATTGAGGTTTCTTAAGTATTTCGTATATGGGTATTGACTTGATACTTCCTCCATAAATTATATCTAAATAGGTGTAATTTGAAGAAAATTGGCTGCCAGATAAATCGGTTAGCTGAACGATTGTGTTATTTCCAGAGACTGAAATTGATGATTGAATGATCATTTCGCCAGTTTTTTGTGGTGGCGGAATGTGTTGAACATAAGTGAATATAGTGCCAAATAATACTACCGTTATAGCCAAAATTAAAATCGTACCCACTACCTCTGAAACTCCCTTTTCCTTTATAAAAATCGATTTGTGCATAACCAGTCACTTATTCTAATTGATATATTTAACTTTTTTTAGCACTATGCAATTTTTAAAGAATCTTTCGACATTTAATGAGACACATCCTCCATATTAGATTAAAATCTTTTTTTATGAGATATGCTTTTAACTCTCAGGCAATTTCTTGCCTATTACTTTCGTTTGGTACTATAATACCAAAATACCCCTTTTTTAACTCCCTCAACTAACAGACCGTTTTTAATTTCTCTACGCTTTTCTTTATATGCTTCCCGCTTTAAGCTTATAATAATATCTCATTCGCCAGTTTTATTTCCATAGTAGTCAATTCTAACCATTTCCCATAACATGGATACGTGGAGAACCTGCCCATTTCCGCTTTACATACACTTATCTTATTATTTATATGGTTCTTTCTCCTAATTTTATTAATAACCTGTTACGGACCGATTGAGCATATTGGACTTTTTGTATTGATTGATATACTTATAATTAGATATCTTCCCTAATTTTTATCACTTTTCAGTAAGTGAAAATAGAAGTTTTATTCAGTCATGAATGATTCAGCATTATGCTCCCCTTATTTTAAAAAATCCAAATAAATTACTTTCTTATGTGTTACCCCATATACTGCTAAAAAAAGACCTTTCTAATTTTTACCATTTACGTTCTCTTATAATTTATATTTATTCGGCAGCCCTATTTAAATTCATATTGAGTTATACTCCCACTTTATCAAGTGAGGAGATAGAAATCTTAACATTAGGGGAACGAATCTTAGTGTTTTTTCTGAAAATCGTAGATTTTTAGGAATGGTTCACCTGTAGTGTCTTCAAGATTGCTTTTCAACTTTCCGAAATTCCAACGCCTTCACCTCTCAATCAATTATTTATTATGATTATTTAGCAACAGACATCCTGTACAATTTAAAATATAACTATCGTTTATTTTAAAGTGTTTGAATCAAGGTAAACATAGTTTTATTTTTTTGTTTATCTCGATGATCATATAATTTAGCATCAAATCTCTTTACTGCACACGCTTCATGATAATTTACCATTTGACGTGAATGATTTCTAGTCCTCCAGGTATCTTGTTAATTTCCCTTCTGAAATTTCTATTATTATCCCCTATTTTATTACAAATCTTAACCAAGCGTCAATAAAATAATTATATAAATTTATTTAGAATTATTAGAAAAATTAAGTAGGAACGGTATACACTATGGTTCCAACGTAATTTGGATCAGAAATAGTTATTTGAACCCCAGACCACGAACTAAAACCTGATGAAGAGGTAATATATAGAAACAGGTCTGCGTGATTTTGTACATAATTCACATTATTTAGCCCTACCTGTTTTCCGTTTGCATTTATTATATTGCCGCCAACAGTCTGTTGCGTGTTATAAAGATAAACAGAGACACCAGCAATAGTAGCTGCCTTTGAATTCAAAGTAAGAACTATTACTCCTGAAATCCCTCCGCCTGAAAGTTGTATTTGCAAACCGCTAAGGTCAGTTAAATTTGACGGACTCGTCAGATTTATTTGAAGAGTCAATTGGTCACCTATAGTTAGAATCGGGTATAAATTGCCAGAAAGGCTTTCCTTTCCAGATTTGATACCTCCACTTTTCTCTAATTCGATGTAATAAAATGCAGCAACTATGACCAATATGACAAGGATAATTGCCACAATCCCAACCTTGGCTGTCCTCCCTAGGGCATCTTCTTTGAGATTCATCATGAAAATAAATTAGTGCTTGGATTAAACTTTTTCGGATAATATGAATATGTGGAAAGCGAAAATGTCTAAGAAGCTGAGTTATTATTATTAAATTTATAAAAATTAATAAAAAAATAGTTAATAAATTTTTATTGCTTCTTCCTTCTTCCAGCCACGAGAGCAATTGCCATTACTATTATTGTTAATAAGAATCCCAAGAGGAATCCTATAACAATTCCCTGAGGTGTATATGGAGATACCGATGGTGTGGAAACTTTGTGGAAGTAGATTGTAACTACTATGTTCTGGCCATTTACAGCTACAACACCAGATGAGACGTTTGTAGCATAGCCTGATATAGAACCTACTTGATACGTATAGGTACCATTCATTGCGCTAAAGGATATGGAAGATGTAGATGTGGAAGTTGCCCCGTTGAATGCTATTGACCAAGTTGTATTAGCGGGGAGGCCAACCTCTATGAATTCAACTGTATACTTTGCAGGGGGAGATGGAGCTGGCGGAATAGCTGAGAAATATACCTCAACAGTTATGTTATTACCATTCACCGATATTAACCCTGATGAATCTGAGAGAACGTAGCCACTAACTGGAGAAATAGAGTAGAAATACGTACCATTAGGAACCATGAAGCTGATTGTATTGCCGACCGAGCTGTTTGACATTCCATTGAATGTTACAGTCCATAGCATTCCTGAACTTAGACCATTCTCCTGGAATGTAACCTGATACATTTCCTGCGTATAAGTTGCCATTACCATCTGACCTGACATATTCAAGGTAACAGTACCACTACCATTCGTGAGCTTGTATCCTGGTAACGACGAGTACGAATATGAGTATGTTCCAGCTGGAAGATTTACAGTAATATTATTTGAGGCAGTAGAATAGGTGTTACCGTCCACAGTTACACTCCACATTTCACCAGCTGGTAATCCCACCTCTGTGAAAGTCAATGAATACAGTATGGGCTGGAATGTTGCATATAAGGTTTGACTCTGCCCGTTAACCCTCACCAATGGGAAGCTTTGAACGACATTGTAGCCTGGACTCAATACGAGTACCTCATAGGTGCCGTTGTTCACACCAAATGACAGACTTGAAAATGTGGAAACTACAAGTTCTGGGATGTAACCAAAGTTAGCTGTATAAAGCGCATTTGGAATTTCTCCATACCAGAATGGAGAAATACCCAGGCCAGATTCCTGCACGCTTATGGTATATGGGAACTGCTCTGGTGAATAATCTCCCCCGACAGTGATGAAACCTGAATCGTTGAACGGTAGGAACCCATTAAAGTTCCACCAGTAGTTTCCTGAAACGTAGCTTCCACCAATGACGTTGGTATTCGTATCAAGGTTATACCCGTTAAATGTTCCAACTTTTGCTGATTGTGTGGAAGATATATTCCATTGGTTGTAATAAATAGCTGGGAATCCGTTGTATATGTTATATGGTATTTCCACTGAGACTAGAGGTTCAGAGAAGTAATTATCGTATATCATATTACCAGTGGAGAAGGCATATAATGCAACCGGTATCCCGCTAGTGAAGGAATTCATGTCAATTGCCCCATAAACTGCCGTGTATACCCATGGGCTTGCAACGAAGTAATTGTGATCTACAATGTTCCCTGACATTGTACTATTTTGGTTATAAATTAATAGAGAGCTATCTGATACGTTGAAATAGTTGTTGAATACTATATCATTTGTTGAATTCCAAATTATCATATTTGCAGCAGGGAATCCAGCCAGATATTTTGAATAATAGCCAGATACGTAATTTGAAGTAAGTTCAATATTGCTGGTATTATATAGCCAATAACCCAGCGAATTATAGAGCGGTATGCCAAAGAAGTTATATATAGCGGCAGTAACCATGTTTGGCTGTATTGTGAAACTAGGCTCATTTTTAATTACAACATATTTATTGGTATTCATTAACCATACAGCTGGGAATACTGGGAATGAGTAATCATTAACCTGAGAGAAAACCGGATTGAACATAATGCTATTATCATAAAGTACCATTGGCAAGAGTTCCGTTCCGTAGATTAATGATTGCGTCGCATTTACAGGATACACTATTGACTTAAGCTGTGCATTATTGAATGCCATGAGAGGTGTATACACACCCATGCTCATATTCTGGACTAAATTAACAGTCTTCCCATTGAACGAAGATAGAGTCCCATTCACTGGGTTATAATTAGATAGCATGTATGTAGCTGTGTATTGACCTGTTGGTAGCTTAAATTCATATCCACCTGACATTGAGAGTGGAGCCCACTGTGCCAAGGAGGAATTGAAACTGCTTCCTGGAGTAACCATTAGGAAAGTATTGGTGGGGTTCACAGTTCCTGAGAATGTCGAAAATGATTGATTTCCCATTCCCCATAGAGGATACACAAAGGAAGGGCCTGTAGTCAATTGTGCCTGACCTGCCGTACTGTAGGATACGGATACACCTGTCGAAGTTTCTCCAGTCTCAGACCCCACATCATATGCAGATGGAACGTTAACATAAGATCCAGAGGAAAGATATTGTAGAGACATTGTTGCATTTATGTTCAGGATATCAGCTGTGGAACCTCCACCTGGTCCTCCGATCATGATCTCGGCATCATATGGAATGAAACCAGTAGGTGTGATCGTGTTTCCAGAAACTAAATAGGTAGGAGCAGGAGCCGAATAATTTGAAGGCATGCCGTAAGTGGAATTGAAAATTGCATAATCAAATGACCCAGAAGTAGTTTTTCCTCCGTTGCTTATGGAATAGTTAAAGAATATGGCAGACCTTCCATTTATTAAGGTTGAATTTAAATATAAGGATAGACTGAATGGATATTGGACGGTAAATTCTGGACCAATAGCATAGTAGAACGTTGGGGCTACCAGATTACCATTTGGACCATGCTGGTAGAAAACATTTGGTGACATGTAAAAGGCAGGACTTGAGAAGTTCCATATGTTATCCAAGAATAGAAGTTCATGTGTCCTAGCAGAATAAAATACAACGTTCTGAGTCCAGAAGTTATACGAGTTGTTACCAAACAGAGTTACATTTTTCAACACTGCATTAAGCTGGAATGTAACTGAATACGGCCCATCATCAACAAGATTGAAATCAGATAAGTTGTTTACAGTAACGGTTGCCTCATATGACGGGGATGTAAAATTCATTCCAACCAGTTGTCCTGATTGATTTAAGATTCCATAGAACCCTAATCCCATTGGTGCTGGAGCAAAAGAATATCCTGGATGAACTAAAGTACCTGGCTTATTTAAATTTGAGGGGCTAAAGTTTGGAAGCATAACATACTTCAGTGGAACTTTAGAATTTTTTATGTTACTAAGTATCTTTGATTCAATATTTTTTAAATATGTTGGAGTCACCTGTATGGTACTGGTAGAAACATTGTTGACCTTCGCTGTCGTTTGAGATACTGTGGGCAATGCGGCATTCGTATAGGATACTAAAAACAGCAATACAATGACCATTGCTAAAAAGGCTATCTTCCTGAGCATACAAACATATAGATAATTTCATATAAAATTTTTTTTCTACTAATTAGATGAAAATTGGTCCAATATTCTTGAAAATTAATGTACCAATTTTTTAAAAAATAAAGTAAATCTTGAATTAGGCTAAATATATGATATAAAAAAAGTTAAGTTACATCGATTTTGACTGGCTGAATAATATAAGAGTTGTATGAAATCTTTATCAAGATAATTTAGCAACAATTAACACAATTTACTTTCATTCTATGAATAGACCGTGTAAATGTCTGCAAACGATTATAATAAATGGTAATTGGGCTAATATAAAAACGAACATTATTTATCCCGTTTGCAGTGAATCCTTTTAAACCTCTAATCCTGAATATTTCCTTCAGATTAATTTGTAGATTCAAGGTAAAATTTTATAAGGTTTATATTCAGAATTCACATTACTAATATAGGATTATTCCAATAAAAATTGTTCAATTTTAATTTCCGATGTAAGTCGTAATTTACAATATTAAACTTTTCCACTATCTTATTGTACCTTACCAAGAATTGGTAAAAAAATCTCCAATTAAAATGCACCAAAATATACAAATTAGAAGACTTGGAAGTTAAAATTTAATGAAAAAGATATCTTAAAAATGCGGAGGGAGGGATTTGAACCCTCGGATCCCTACGGAACTAGACCCTCAATCTAGCACCTTTGACCTGGCTCGGTAACCTCCGCTCACCACTTTAGACCAGTTATTCTCTCATAGAGGTCAACGTAGAGCTCTGATACCTGGTGTATCATGCTCTCTGGCAGAGGGGGAATATCAGGCTCATTTAAACCTTTTACTCTTGCATTCATAAGCTCATCATAATATCCGATGGATCTATAATATTGTCTTACCATTTCCTTACTCAATTCTGTAATTTTCTGATTTTCGTAATCTTTTTTGTCCCACCATCTATCCTCATCTGCTGTTCCAAAAGTATCTACTAGGTATGGTGATCTATCCGTATCAAGGGCGAATTCTTTTTTGCCATCCGCATGTATGAGATCTCTTTTCGCTACTTGGTTTGAAATTTCCATGTCCATTTTCCTTATCAATTCAAATATGTTTTCTAATTCTTCCTTTGTCAAGCCGCCTATTTTCAATGCTTCATTTACGTCTAGAAGTCTATCAGTTTTTTCGAATTTAGTTGTAGCTTCAAATACTGGCTCTGGTAACTGCTCCCCGTATTCAGGGAACTTCCTAAAACCATATTTCCTGAAATCATCCTTCCCTCTTTTGAGCCTGTCATAGAAACTCCCAGCAACATAATACCTTGAAATAAATTCTAGAGGTATGAGATAATTTTTATCATTGGTTGTTACCGCCGACTTCGGAATATTGAATTTTTTAACATACATCCTATTACCGTTTTCCAATGAGATGAAATGATTCTTTATCCCTATTTTATTCGCAACTGAAAACCAATATGTAGATGTTCTTGCCAGTGACTCCCCTTTTTTTGGAACAAGGGAAGGGATGATTTTGTCAAAAACAGAAATTTGATCCGTGAATACGAAGAGAAGTTTTTCTCCATCCAAATCATAGACTTCCTTTACTTTCCCTTTCCTCAGAAGTTCCATGGTTCCATATCTTCAATGATAAAATAAATGTTTCTCGTAAATGAAGTAAGCCACCAACATGCCAACTATATAGTTGGAAACATATATTTTCTTGTTTGCAATTCATATAATATGGTAGAATTGAATACTAAGTATGGAACTGACCTCCTCAAGAAAGGATTTGCAAAAATGACAAAGGGAGGAGTAATAATGGATGTTACATCTGCAGAACATGCCAGGATAGCGGAGGAGGCCGGTGCAATCTCCGTTATGGCACTGGAGAGGGTTCCAGCTGACATCAGAGCAGAGGGTGGAGTTGCCAGGATGGCAGACCCGCTGAAGATCAAGGAAATAATGGATGCAGTTTCTATTCCGGTTATGGCCAAAGTAAGAATAGGACATCTGGCAGAAGCAAAGGCTTTGGAAGCCTTGGGAGTAGATATGATAGACGAATCTGAAGTCCTAACTCCAGCTGATCCATTTTTCCATATAGATAAAAGAAAGATAAGCATACCATTTGTATGCGGAGCCAGAAACCTCAGTGAGGCTGTAAGGAGGATATGGGAAGGGGCTGCAATGATAAGAACAAAGGGGGAGGCAGGTACAGGAGATATAATAGAAGCTGTGAGACATGTCAGATTAATGAACCAGGGAATTGAAGAGGTAAAACAGAGCGACGATCATGAATTGTGGGAAATTGCAACTAACATAGCCAAGAGTTATGAGTCCTTAATAACTCAGACTAGGGAAGGGCTCTTTGGAAAAGCAGTAATAAGGGATGATGATGTATTATTTGGAAATTACACATACCTTGAGATTAAGAAGGGGTTATTCGAAGTTCTGGTAGAAATAAGGAAGATGGGAAGATTGCCAGTAGTTAATTTTGCTGCTGGAGGAGTATCAAGCCCAGCTGACGCCGTTCTCATGATGGAACACGGAGTGGATGGTATCTTCGTTGGGTCTGGGATATTTAAGAGCGCTGATCCGAAGAAGATGGCCAGTGCGATCGTACAAGCTACCGCTTCATGGGATGATCCATCTGTGGTTGCCGAGGTCTCAAAGGGGCTTTCAAGCATGAAAGGAAGAAACGTAGAGAAAATGCCTGAAAATGAGAAGATTCAGGGGAGAGGCTGGTAATTTATTTCTAATTTTTTAACTATTATTGGTCATTTTAATATTGACGTAATCTTAAGAGTGAGAAATATACCTTCCACTGGCACAGTGCCTGTGGAAAAAGTGGAGATTAGGCAGGGTGGTACAGCTGCCAACATAGCAATGGTAGCTGGAATTCTTGGAATTGAAACCACCCTAATATCAAGAATTTCTAAAAATTTTCCACAACAATTCATAGATGAACTTAGAAAAGTAGGAGTTAACCTAGAGCTGGAATTTGAGGATGATGAAGGCCCGATTTGTTATATAGTGGAAACTGACACCGATGAAATAGCCTTCATGTATCAAGGGCCAATGGATAGACCTGGAGGCATCAGGAAGATTGAATCTGAGTATATTCATTTCGCAACTGGAAATCCTCAGTGGATCATTGAGCAGATGCATAATTCCAAAGGGTTTAAAGTATTTGACCCTGGACAGGAGATAACATACAGGTGGAACAGGGACATGCTTATAGAAGCTTCCCAATTGGCCGATCTTGTTATTCTCAATGAACATGAATATAAGTATAGCCAAGGGATTGATTTTAAGAATATGATTATCACCATGGGCTCTAGGGGTTGCCTTTATGAAAATGAGATTATTCCTGCTTTCAAGGCAGATGTAAAATCTAAGGTCGGAGCAGGTGATGCTTTTAGAGCTGGCCTGTATTTTGGGCTTCAAAAAGGCATGACTCTCAAGGATGCTTGCAGATGTGGGAACCTTGTTTCATCAATCTACATTTCTGGAAATATTGATAAGTTAAATATTTTAAAAAGCAGGAAATCCTGTGAGGACTCGTATGTTTGAAAAATACAAAGAAGAATTCATTGAACTATACAAAGAAATGCTCAGGATTAAAGCTGTAAATCCCAGTGGTGGCGGGAATGGCGAATGGGACAGAGCGCAATTCCTGAAAAATAAGGTGCTCAGCTGGTCCAAAGAACTAGTTTATGAAGAATATATTGCCACTTCCGATGGGATCAAAAGACCAAATCTTCTATTTTTACTCAATGTTGGAAAACCTAATACTATTTGGTTTGTCGCTCATTTGGATACTGTCAGCGAAGGGGATCCAACTCTTTGGAGCTATCCACCCTTTGATGGTACAATAGTGGGTGATAAGATATATGGAAGAGGCTCATGCGATAATGGACAAGGAATAATTTCGTCACTCCTTGCCTTGAGATATCTTTTAGACAATAAATCAAAAATGAAGAGCAATATTGGAATAATTCTTGTGGCAGACGAGGAAGCCGGAAGTAAATTCGGCATTCAATATGTGATAGAAAAAAAGAAGTTTAATAAAGGGGATTATTTCGTTGTTCCTGATTTTGGTACTCCGGACGGATCCGAAATAGAAGTGGCTGAAAAGGGGATAATGTGGGTCAAGATTACGGTGGAAGGTATACAATGCCATGGTTCAACCCCAAATAAAGGAAAAAATGCCCACAGGTTGGCCAGGGAACTAGAGAGGAGAATTGATAACATTCTGCATAAGAAATTCAACGGAATTGATACCTTGTTTACTGTTCCTTACTGCACATTTGAACCAACCAAAGTAGAACCTGGAACCACATCCATAAATATAATCCCCGGGAAGGAGTCCTTTTATTTTGATATGAGGATATTACCTAGATATAAGGTTTCAGAAGTGCTAGAAGAAGTCAAGGTAATTGCTGATGAATTCTCAAAGGAATTCAACAGCCCTGTGAAGATCGAACCTGTTCAGATGGAGGATGCCTCATTCAATGGACCTGAAGGAAAGAGGATAGTTGAGACCCTTAAGGGTATTCTAAAAGAGAAGAGAAACATAGAGGTAAAAGAAATAGGAATAGGCGGTGGCACATGCGGTGCGTTTTTCAGAAAAGCAGGTTTTCCTACAGTAGTTTGGGGAACTCTTGATGATGTGGAACATATGCCCAACGAATATGCCAAGATATCCAATATGATTTCAGATGCAGAGGTTTTCGTTGAATTAATAAATAGATTTGAACCATAGATGGATAACAAAACTAAAAAGGATCGCTGGTTCTTATCCTATCTTCCGGTAAATTCTGCCAATGGGCTTGTGAGCCCTTTGGCTCCTTTATTTATAACAGAAATTCTTCTGGGAGGGGTAATAGAATATTCACTATTCACTATAATCTCTTCCATAGCTACGATAATTGGTTTATTCCTTTGGGGATGGCTATCTGACAGATTAAAAATAAGGAAAATTTTCGTAGTTCTAGGATTTATATCTCTCGGATTTACCAGTATTTTATTTGGATTAAGCCCTAATTTCCAGTTTTTTATAACCATCTCATTCCTATCAGGGTTCCTAGGCAGTGCAGCTTCACCAATTGCTTCTGTGCTCATAATGGAACTCTCTGACAGAAAAGATTGGTCATCCAAGATATCTAAATTTTCACTGTATGCATCGCTAGGGCAGATAATTGGAGTCTTACTCGCTGCATCTCTGACAGCCCTAATATTCCAAAACAGCTCGCTAAGATTCCTTTATTACATTGCGGCCTTATTGTACATTACTTCTGGGGTAGTCGCCTGGATTATGATACCGGAACCGCAGAATAAAATAGACAGAAACAAGATAGAATTAAGATCATTCCGCGTTATAGAAAAGATGAGATATTTCCCTTCTCATGTTATCCATTGGAATTTCAGGTTTTCTAATATTGACAAAAATCTCAGGACTGTTCTTTTTTCATTCATGACCATGATGATAGGCTTCCAGTTATATTTTGTTGCTTTCCCTATACTACTCAAGGAAATAGGAGTGAACAATACAGTATTCTTCATTATTTACCTTGGAAACTACATTTTTTCTGCAATTACCTTCACATTTTCTGGCCAGATTGCTAACAGAATCGGGATGAAGAGGATAACAATATTGGCAGTGATAATGAGATTAATCATATTTCCATCTACAATCTTTTTCATAATTTCTTTGAACCACAACAGGGCCTTGCTCTTCGATTCTTTGCTATTAATTTATTCAATACTGGGTGCCTTGTGGTCTTTTATATCAGTGGGTACTGCGACTTTATCATCTAATCTGTCAAAACCCGAACAGAGAGGGGTTGTATCAGGCACATACAATGCTGTACAAAGTTTTGGCGTGATCGTGGGCTCGTCATTAACAGGGTTGATAGTTGTCAAATACGGCTTCGATGTCGATTTTATATTTGCTGATTTAATCGTCCTTTTGGGTTTAATGTTTTTCTCACGAATTAAAAGTAATTAATCACTTTGTTACTACTATTTTATTCCCCCTATATATTGGAACCAGGTCAGTCAAGTTAAGTTGAAGGGATGCATCAATATCCTTGTCCATGCCATGTTTTTTAAGCCTTTCAGCACCAGGTCCATTTTTTGAATTCTCAATGTGAACTGTAACATCAGCATATGGCTCTAGTATCCTTTTAGAGAGAGCATAAGAAAATTCAGTATCCTCCCTTTGTACTCCATCATTAGAATGTGCCAAGAATATGTGAACTTCCTGACCCCTAAGAATTTTCGCCACAGAATCAAGATTAAGGAAGGATGCAATCACTGTTCCTTCTCCCAGCCTCCTTATCAATTTTGTACCATTTGAGGTTAGTATTGCGGCTTTTTTACCTCTTAAGTCAAGATTTAATGTCTCATAAGGGGAATTACCGTAATCAAATTCCGCTATCTTTTCAGTATCCTTTTCACCAAAAGTTATGTATCCCATATCCTTGTATTTTAGTCCTTCTGGTATATTTGATACAGGCACTACCTCCTCTATTCCAGAAATAAACATGGCTACTATGTTAGTCGTGGCCCTGAAAATATCAACTGCCACCGGTACGCCCATTATGGAGTTCACATATCTTCCATCTGAAATTCTAATCATTAAAATACCTCCAGGCTGATTTCTTTACCTTCCTTGGAAAATGCTCTCCATGAATTCAAATTGAATGGGTAACCCACTATGATATGGATCATGCCGAAATTTGAAAACAACTTGAGGTCTTCATCACTGGGAATCAGTATGCCGGACGGATGGGAATGTACAGTTCCCACATAAGAATAATCAATAGGTAAATTATACAGCTTGAATAATGCGCTTCTCTCTCCAGCTACCGTCCCTGGAACCATTGCTATTTCATAAATCACATTATTCTTTGCCTTCAATATGGCTGCAAATTCATTAGGCAACGTATCTTTACTACTTTCCATTATGAGTTCAAGGAGGCTTCTCTTGATCTTCATATGAATTTTTCCCTCATATTTCTGTAGAAGTCAGATTCAAATCTAACAAATCTTGCAGGTGATTCACTCTCTGTCATGAGAATTTCATCGTTATAACCCACTGCTATCTCATCTTGTCCGTCAAGGGACATTATTAGCCTCTTTCCCTTTTCCAGTATTGAAATTTTTATTGTACTTTCAGAGGGTACGACAATACTCCTCACATTAAGCTTGAATGGAGCTATGTGTGATACTATTAATGCCCTGACCCTTGGATCAAGAATTGGACCTCCCACACTCAATGAATATGAGGTTGAACCTGTGGGTGTGGCAATTATAATACCATCTGCCCTGACGTTGTGAATAAAGTCGCCATCTATATATATGCCAAACCAGCGAATTTTTGATATTTCTGCAGATTTAATTACAACCTCATTCACACAGTCCATTAACCTCTTTCCGTTCAATGTTGTCTTTATTCTCGATCTCTCTTCCACCTTATATTCTCCCCTCGTTAGCTTGCTCATTGCATTAAGTGCATTTGTGGGTCCAATTTCGGAGAGGAATCCGAAGGATCCCATATTAATTGGAAGTATTGCCGAATTTAATCTCTTAAGGGTCCATAATGCGGTTCCATCACCACCGACTGTTATTGCTATTTCTGGATTCATATCTTTCAGTGGAGTTCCTGCAACCTTCATTTCGCGAGCTGCACTTTCTTCTATAATTATATTGTGCCCTTCCTTTTCAAGGTATCTGGATAGGGTATCTATTAGGTCCAGGCATCTAGGGCATTCTGGTCGCGAAATGAAACCGATTTTCAACTCACTATCACCTTTTTATGATTAAGCAACATAATTTACCTTTATTTAATTGATTCTAAATTCAATACATGTACCAAAAAAAGAAAATATTAATTTCTCATATTTATGGCAATGAAGAGGGCCAATATTTTATATCCGATAATTGTACTTTTGGCGGGAGTAACGGTTAGGTTGGCCCCTAATATTCTCTATTATGCATGGGGAAATGATTACGGTATCTATTATTATTTAAGCCAAGCGTTCCTTTCCAGTAAGTCCCTGCTTTATCCGCCAAATTCCCCTTGGGGTACAGACGGATACCAGTATTTTCCAATGACTTATTGGATAGTTGACTTTGTTCACTTTTTATTTAAAGTCCCAATTTCAACAGCCCTAAACTATTCAATTCCTTTATTGGGAGGATTAACACCCCTTTTGATCTATTTCATAGCAAGAGAATTGAAATTTAATGAAATTACTTCCTTCACAGCTGGGTTATTGTTAGCGGTTGATCCAATTCAGGCTTACCAGACTTCTCAGCCAAATTATTTAACTACTGGGCATTTTTTTCTTCTCTTGTCCCTCTATTTCTTTATAAAATCACAGGGGGGCAATAGGTCAAAACTCTTCTATTCTTTGGCTTTTATTAGCTCAATATTCCTGATATTAAGCCATCAACTATCCACCTATTTTTACATAATTTCTGCTATGGGTGTGACAATAATAGGGTCCCTATTCCTTGAAAGCTGGAGAAAAAATCTGATCAGGAACATTATTTATTTGGAGGCCTCTGGTTCCATATTTATAACCTATCTGATGTTGAGAATCCCTAACTCTAGACATTTCTTCAGCGGTGCAGCCCTTGGTACCGGTCCTACTGGAATAATCTTCCTATATTTTATCACCTTGATTTTATTCTTTATAATTGCTTATTGGACTGATTTGAAAAATAACAATGATGTTTTTAAGAAACTCATCAATAAATTGAGGATCGGAAAGGATTATAACCGGGATGCTTGGATATCTCTATTTAGTACTGTGGCTATCGTATTGATCCTGACAGGTATGATTCACATGAGGTACCTTCCATCATTCATAACATATTCTGCCATAATTGTATCTATTCCATTTTTTATCTTTATTTCCATAGCAATTATAGGTTTAAAATATGCAATAATTGACAGGCAAATGGTCCTACTAGGTTGGATTTTACCTCAGGTTGGTTCTCTATTGTATTCCATAGCAACAAAAAATACAGTTTTGTTACCCGCAAGGCACGTGGAGTATATTGTTGAACCTATGTCTATACTGGCCGGTGTTGTCCTGGTTGACTGGTATTCACAAGTCAAAACTCTCAGACAGCTTGAAGAAGCAATTTCAAGAAATAAGAATGAATTAAAGGAGGTTATAGGTAAAAAAAGGTATTTTGCGGAGAACCTTGTGATAATTTTCCTGATTGCATTTATTCTAGTTCTGGGAATAAACTCTTATGTGATACCTGGAAACTACGTGCCGTCGCACACTGAGGCGATAACATATCAAGATGATGCCGTGATACAATATCTCAATGATACTGGAAACAGATCATTCTCTGTTGCTACAGACCATCAGATAGGAATATTGCTGGCTTCATACGGCTTTATATCGCCATTCAACAATCTCTCGTTATTCTGGAACAGCACTAACTGGACTGAATCTATTCAGCAGATTACTGGCGAAAACGGAAGCTATCCACCTATTGGTTATGTTATAATTGATACGAATATGATAAGATACGGCGTATGGGGTTATAATGGAACATTAAATCCTGATCAGCCACCTATAGACCTTAATAACTCTTCAATAGGGAAATTCTTCCATCCACCTTTCCAGCTTATTTATGAAAATTCATCTGAAAGTGCCAATTACACCAGCTATCTGTTTTCCCTTAATTGGACATACATTAATGACTATTTGAATGAAAAGGGATTGGGAAATTTAAGCTACTATATGAGCCTCTACGAATTAAAAAATAATGAGAGTAATCAACCAACCTTTTCCCATCTTTCCAGTTTCTGGACAGCTGATAGCGTGGAACCTCTCTTTATTTCTTCTCGTATTCTGTTCTCCCTTTCCATGACATCTATAGCCCTATTAACTATTTCTAATGCCTCCTCTTCTGGTATAACTACAACACCAGAATAATCTGCAATTATATAATCTCCTGTTCTTATTTTCTTTCCATTTATTTCTATTTCTCCACCTATTTCACCATACCCCTTTGGATCCCCCGCATTTGGTGAGACGTATCTTGAAAATACTGGGAATGGTATCTTTATTATATCATCCAAGTCTCTGACTGCACCCCAAATGATTACACCTGCTACTTTTTTTGTGACGGCACTCCATGAGGCAAGTTCCCCCCATACAGCATCCTCCCCACCGTCCGCGTCTATCACTATAATATCCCCTGGTCTAGCATGATCAATGGCTTCAACCGGTTTTGCCCAGTCGCCATTGACAGTTTTAACAGTCAGTGCACGGCCAGCTATCCTTGTACCTGGTTGGATCCTGGGTATGAGACCATGAACTGCGCCTCCTCTGTGCATGGCATCGGAGACATTGGGGGCTGAAACTTTTAGAAGGGCTTCGACAATCTCGTCTTTTGAATATTTCTTATAAAGGTTTGAAGTTTCAGGTACCAGGGTTTTCATAACCTTTTTTATGGATCTAGTCTCTTCAGTGACATTGGGAGCTTTTATTATAGCGCCACCCACTATTATTATTGATGCTCCCCTCCTTATTACCTCTGGAATAGTTTCCTTGTTGAGTCCACCAGCTACAGCCACTGGAAGTTTCGTGGCTTTTACTACTTTTTCAAGTTCATCGAGTGGGCTTTTTCCTATCATCTGCATGTCGATTCCCACGTGGACACAAAAATATTTAACCCCAAGTTTTTCCAACTCCTTCGCTCTTTCTTCAACATTTTCTACCCTCAAAAGATCCACCATAATCTCAGCGCCATACTTCTTCCCAGCCTTTACAGCTTCTGTTATTGTGGGATTGTCGCTAATTCCTAGGATAGTAACTATCTGAGCCCCACTTTTAGCGGCCAGTTCGGTTTCAAACCCTCCCACATCTGCTGTTTTCATATCTGCAACTATTACCTTGTTTGGAAAAGATTTCTTTAATTCCCTAATGGCATTCATTCCTTCGCTCTTTATAAGAGGAGTACCAACTTCAATCCAATCAGCTCCACCTTCCACTGCCTCCTTTGCGACTTGCAGTGCCCTGTGGAGATTTTCGAAATCAAGTGCCACCTGTAAGATTGGTTCTTCAGGCATACATGTACAGTCTAAAATCTGTATTAATCTTTTTGACCTTCCAGTAGCTTGATTACCTGGTAAAGATGAAAATTAATGGACATTTTAACCCCGTATTTGTTTGAATATTTTAAAAGTTCACCAGTTATTGCATCAATTTCCGTTTTCCTTTTACTCCATATGTCCTGGAGCATGCTGCTAAAATTTCTGCTGGTTACTTTTGAAGTTTCCATGGCATCCGCATAAACATCCAAATTAAATCCCATTGCCCCATATAGGGCTGTAATTTCCTCAGAAACTACTCTTGAAATGTAATTTATTAATCCTGGTTCATATAAAACTCCGTTATTCACCCCATATATGGATGTAATGGTGTTTATCACTGCATTTATTCCTGCCTTTCTGAACATCTCTTTCCTAATATCGTCTGTCCATTCAGCATTAATGCCTGATTCTTTAAGGAATGTAAGATCCAGATACCACTTTGGTGAGCCTACCCTGAAATATCCTCTGCCCGTTAATTCTGCAATGTTTCTTGAAACCTTTCTGGCTGCCCATGTTGTTACTGCATAGAAATTCCTGTCTCCGATTTGATAATCTAGATGCGATAACCCATTCTGTATAAATATTACATCTCCTCTAATCCTTATATTTGAAATAGAGGGTAAATCATAGGATTTCAACGCAAGTATAGTTATATCGGCTTTGCAGAATTTTTCAGATATTTCAGCTCTTAACTTTTCCCTCTTTCCATCTATTATAACTTCTGCGTTACTATAATTTTCTCTTGTGCCTTCTCTGACTTTTATACATACCTCATTATTTTTCGATAGAAAATGCGCCAGAACTAGGCCCATTGCTCCGGCACCTATAATCTGGATTTTCATAGGATGTTTTCTTTCCTTAAGACTCTAGCACCTTCCATAAAGGCCCTTAAATTTATTTCCTGCAACCTTGGATTGTTGAATGTATTCCTAATGGATTGGATAATTGATTCTTCTTTTAGATCCAGCATATCCGTTGCATATATGGCTCCCAGCATGACGATGTTCATGGATCTTTTTTCTCCCAGGGATAGGGCAATTTCATCAGCATTAATATACATATGTTTGAATTTGGATATTACCTCTTCCGCCTGCTCAATTGGATATTCTGATATTGTCCTGATCAATGGCATTGGGTGTATCATTCTCCTATTGGCCAGTATGAAGCCATCTGATCTCAACTTATATGAGTTTCTTGCTGCCTCCATCAGCTCAAAGCCCATAATGGCATCTGCAGAATTCTGTGGTATTATGGCGCTGTCATAATCTCCGACCCTGATGTCAACTGAAATAGCTCCCCCTCTTTGTGCCATCCCGTGAACCTCTGTCATCAGAACCTTCTTACCTTCCATAATCGCTGCTTCACCTATTATTTTCCCAACTGTAATTATGCCCTGTCCGCCTACTCCGGCTAGAACTATAGAAGACATCATGCCACCTCTATCGCATTAAATGGGCACACATAAGGTTCAGAACAGACAGAACATCCGTCACACAACTCCGGATCTATGTACACCTTTTTGTCCTTTATATAAAATGCGGCACAGGTAAAATTCCTTACACAATTATAACATAGCTTGCATTTATCCTGATTGACTTGGAATATTTTCCATTCATTCTTAGGTTTTTTCCTATCAGCCTCTAGAGCACATTCCCTGTCTGATATTATGACTGAAATTCCATCCTCATCAAGGGCTTTCTTGAATACTTCAATTGCTTCCTTCAAATTATATGGATCCATCCGATGAATATTTTTGATTCCGATAGATCTCACTATCTCTTCTATACTGCTCTTCTTGCCACTATTTTCAGGGGTGGGTTGTCCTCCAGTCATCGCTGTAGTACTGTTATCAAGAATAACGAGAACGAGGGAATGATTATTGTGGAAGGCATTTATTAACGGTTGGATTCCCGAATGAAAGAATGTGCTGTCACCTATGAAAGAAATTACCTTCTTACCATAGAAAATCGAAAAACCATTAGATGTACCAATGGAAGAACCCATGGAAAGGAGCATATCTCCCATTCCATATGGTTCGTAGTAACCTAGGGTATAACATCCTATATCGGTGGGTGCCACATATTCCTTCCACCCCTTTTGTCTCAGAGCAATTTTTGCAGCATAATAGGAAGCCCTATGAGGACATCCCGGACAGAATTCAGGCGGTCTTTTTGGAAGATCCAATGCGGAAATCGACTGCTGCCATTTGATTGAATAGATTTTCGCAAGAACATTTGTCACTCTATCCACATTTAGTTCGTAGTTGGGTGGTACATCATTTGTGATCTTTCCAAAAACCTGTTTCTTCAAACCTTTTATAGCAATAATTGAGTTTATCTGTTCTTCGAGGAAAGGCCCTCCCTCCTCCAAAATTATTATTCTTTTCTTATCCTTTATTATTTCAAAAATCGCTTCCACATCCAGCGGATGAACTATTCCTATTTTGAGAATCTGGGCAGAAACCTTTAGCTTTTCCATGGCCTCCCTGATATAATTGTAAGCTGCACCTGATGTTATAATGATATCTTCCCCTGAACCTTCCAACCTCATGAAGTTCCTTGAAAAACCACTTTCAATTACCTTCTTCAGTCTGGCGGAGATCTCAGGTTGAAGTCTGTATGAATTTTCTGGCAACAAGACCATGCTACTTCTATCTAGCTTTTTTATCGCATCATTCACAGGTCTTTTCTCCCCGAATACGACATTGGATCTTAGATGTGATACTCTCGTCACACTCCTCACCATTAAAGGCTGGCCAACAGATTCCGAAATTTCAAAACCGTTAACAATATAGTCCTTTAACTCCTGTGGTGTAGAGGGTTCCATTACTATATATTTAGCAAATTTTCCAAGGAATCTGTTGTCCTGTTCGTTTTGAGAAGAATATAGAGATGGATCATCAGCCGTTAATATTATGAATCCACCTTTAGTACCTGAAACTCCAAGAGAAACAAATGAATCCATGGCTACATTTAATCCAACGTGTTTCATGAATACGAATGATCTTTTCCCAAGGGTTGACGCTGCTGCAGCTACTTCGAATGCTGTCTTCTCATTTATGGAGTATTCAAAATAAATACCAAGTTCATCATGTGTCTCATAAAGGATATCTCCGATCTCAGAACTCGGAGTACCTGGATATGTCGCTGCCACAGAAACTCCAGCTTCATACAGGCCTCTTACAACGGCTTCATTACCCAAAAGGAAATGAATTTTTTTTGATTCATCTATAATTTCGGTAGCCTTCATGGAATCACATTTTCAGTTTCTCTTCTCAAGAGGTCTTCCCATCTTTTGTTCACATTTTCCTGTATTGTTTTTATTTCCTCTTCCTTCAGATGAGAAAACCTTCCCTGTATTTTCAAATATTCTTCCACAGGCAGAGGTTTTGGATTCTTGTACAGAGTGAACTTACCCTCCACATATTCGTAAAGAGGGAATATTCTTGTTTCAACGGCCAGCCTAGCAATCTTGACTGTATCTTCAGAGTTAAAGTACCATCCTGGTGGGCATGGGGAGAGAATCTGTATAAATTTTGGACCGTTAATTTTCTTTGCATTCTGTATTTTCTTTATCAAATCCTCAGGAAATGCGATGGAGGCAGTTGCAACATAAGGCACTCTCTGCGCCATCATCAAATCTGCCACAATTTTTTTGTTCTCCTTCTTATATTGCCTTTCCTTTCCTACTGGGGTAGTTGTAGTCCATGCACCATATGGAGTGCTACTGCTCCTTTGGATTCCGGTATTCATGTAGGCTTCATTATCGTACATAATATAGAACACATTGTGACCTCTTTCCATGGCAGCACTTAATGCCTGAAGCCCTATATCCGCTGTACCACCATCACCAGCAAACCCGACCACATTATAGTCCTCTTTCCCTTCAATGTCCAGAGCCTCCCTTATACCTGATATGGTGGCACCTGTGCTGGCAAATGGTGTATATACAAATGGTACTTTGAGGGCATTATTGGGGTAATTGCCTGGTATTACTGCCCAGCATGATGCCGGCACGGTTAAAACCGTCTTTTCTCCCATGGCTTTCATAACGAATCTCATGGCCAAGGTCGCACCACATCCTGCACAGGCTGTATGCCCAGACATCATGTATTCATCCTTTGGAATTGAGAATGGCATTTATTTCACCTCCGTATTTATCCATATTTCCCCTTCTTCACCCTCCATGATTCTGTTATACATTTCCTGGAAGTCCTGCACCCTTACATCCCTTCCACCTAGACCAACAACAAAATTCGCCGTTGGAACTTCATTTTTTCTATAAATTGATGAGATCACATCCATGTATAGTGAACCATAGGGACCAAAAGTATTACTCCTATCCACAATTCCCAATCCTTTCAATCCACGGGTTAAGGTCTGTATCATGGTGTATGGGAACGGTCTGTATAATAGTATCCTTATCAATCCTACTTTCTTCCCTTCCTCCCTCAATTTCCTGACAACGTACTTGGCCGTTGATGATATGGACCCCATGGTTATAAGAGCATATTCAGCGTCTTCCATCATGAAACCTTCAACAGGCCCTGGGAAGTTTGCATCAAATTTCTGGTTAAATTCATCTGTGATTTCAGCCAATTTGTCGATTGCCCTATACATGGAATTCCTCATGTCACGCTTCATCTCCATAAAGGGTCCATCGGGTGCAACTAAGGAACCATATCCTAGTGGTCTTTTAACATCTATTTTGAATGGCAAATCAAGATTTCCCAAGAATTCCCTCACATTTTCCTCATTCCTTATTTCCACAGGTTCATGAGTGTGCGATAATGTGAAGGCATCTTGCATAACCATTATCGGAAGAAGTATATCCTTACTTTCAGCCAATTTATAACCGAGTATTATGGTATCCATGGCTTCTTGATTTGATTCGCCATAAAGCTGCAGCCATCCAGTGTCCCTTTGAACCATGGTATCGGTATGATCTGCCCAAATATTCCAAGGAGGCCCAATGGATCTGTTTACTACAGCCATCAATATTGGAAGCCTCATGCCAGCTACCCAATTGAGCATCTCGTGCATGTACAGTATCCCATGCGAGCTTGAAGCAGTAAAGGAACGAATGCCGGCAAGCTCACTTCCCATGACTGATGCCATGGCACTATGTTCGCTTTCTACCTCGACAAATTTTGCGTCCATTTTTTTATTAGCCACCATTTCTGCTATTTTTTCCACTATGGCAGTTTGAGGCGTTATGGGATAAGCGGATACAAATTTTACACCGGCCATCTTGGCAGCTAGTGCCACAGCCTCGTTTCCGCTCATTATTCCCCAGTTCTTGTTAATGCTTTTCATTCACATTTCACCTTCCTGTTTCATTTCAATAGCATCAAACGGGCATTCATTAGCGCAGATTCCACAGCCTTTGCAATAATCATAATTTATTAACGGTATTTCCATAGTGGAAAACCTTGGATTTGGGGATGCCACATTCTTGCCATCGGAAATTTCTATTGCAACATCAGGACAAAACTTCCAGCATATCATGCATCTCGTGCATTTACTATATTCTATGATTGGTTTAGATGTTCTCCAGGATGAGGTTTTATTATTGGTGGATGGCGCATATGCAATTGGTGCCAGTACCATTTTATAACACCTCCACGTTTGCAAATGCCTCTTCTTCAGCCTTCAAATTCTGATCAACCTTGGCTGGGGATAGCTCACGGGTCGCATCCTGTATAGATTTCAGGCTCACTATTCCGCTTACCCTAGCGTATGCTCCAAGTATGGCGGTATTAACAATAGGATGAGCTGGATCTCCCAGACTGTTTCTAATTGCGATATTGGTTGCATCTACGATTGCAACCTTGAATTTTGAAAGCTCTGGATGATTGACGACATCACTTTTTTTCGAATTTATTAAGACAAGACCGTTTTCTTTAAGTCCGTCAGTAACATTTATTACACTCATTAATGATTTATCGAGCAATATCACTGCATCCGGGTTATAAATCTGAGACCTTATCTCAACCCTCTTGTCATCAATTCTGGTAAACGCAGCGACAGGGGCACCGCGCCTTTCTGTACCGTAAAATGGAAAACTTGTAACCCATTTGCCTTCTTTAAAGGCCGCGGTTGCTAGAATTTTAGAGGCGGTCACAGCACCTTGACCCCCTCTACCATGAAAACGTATTTCATACATTCTATTACCCGATTCCTAAATTTCAAGATAAAATAAATAAATAACCAAATTTGATAATTTGGTACAAAGAAAAAACATTAATTCCATATTTTATTATGGAGGGCAACAAATAGCTTAATAACTAGAAACTCAGAAACGATTTAATATTCAATTCTTCTCATTATAATTGAATGAATTTCAGGGCCATCATTGAGGAAATTATTACTGCTTCTGGTGGAAGAATATATCCGGGATATCCAGATGAATATATTTGGATCGAGCATTCTGATGGCTCAAATGAGGTCATAATGCTTCTGTATGAAGATAATTTGAATCTTGTAAAAGACTTTCATTCCTCAACTTCTAATTTCCCTGGAGGGAGATATATATTTGCTTTGAGAGATGTAAGTCCTGAAATTTATTCATACTGCATTTCCAAAAAAATAACCTGTGTAAAAAGGAATGAATTAATAGAAATAGTTGGACGTAGTGTAATAGACCTTAGCTTACACCCAGAGAAAATTGTAAGAAATATAGATGTAAATGATAACGACTCTATTTATATCATGTTAGAGACAGGTAGAACACCAAAATTCATTAAACCAGTTTTAACCGCTTCAGAAATAAAGGAATACATAGGTGTGAAATCAGAGCTTTTCTTCATACCTTTCCATTTTTATTCATACTCCTGTGATTTGAAAGTTGAAGAAAATACGGTCAAAAAGAATGGAGGGGTAATGATCAATTCTATAAATGGCGTCCCTTGGGATTTAGTTAGAGGTATTGAACTGGTTGATAAATGGCCATTCCCACACAAAGAGATGGATTCTAAATGGGAACCGGATACTGTCATAGAAAAAGTAAGGAGCTGGGTTAAAGAAAATAATGTAGGTATTACCACCGAGGGGAAAGAGACAAAATACTTCTTCATCTACTATAAGAAAAAAACTCAGCCCATTGAGGAAAGCATAAAGATAAGATATGACGGCACCTACTTTTATCCATTTTTTGTTAACGGAGGCATGGTCCTTGATGGGATTAAGGGGGAGATATACAATGTTCAGGATATCTTTTAATTCTGGCTTCTCAAGAAAAATATATTAAATTGGATAATATATTGAATTCTGATATTAAATGCAGGAAGCAAGTGGTTCGGATCTAAAATTTTTCATAAACTATGTGAAACAAAAAAGAGGGATGCAGGGATTGCGATTGATGTTAAAGGAATTAAATTCTAATGGAGTAGTTTTCAGCGATCTAGATCAGATAGGTACACTGAGTAGCTACTCAGAAGATGTCTACGCCAAGGTTATATTGTCAGCTGCAAAGGCACTTGGCGGAGAATTGGAGGAGAGGTTATATCAATTGGGGTATGCGCTAGGTGATAGGGCAAATCTCTTAAAAGTAATAACAAAGCTATCAACTGCCAGACAATTGATAAAAAATATAGAAGATAACATAATGTTCTCCATACCATACCTTAAAACTGGATCATCCGATGTTTCAAAGCATATCATTACTCTTAGGGTAACAGCCCGTAAGGAAGGAAAACCATTCCTGTCTATGGCTGACGGCTACCTAAAAGCTATATTAGATATGGCAAATAAAAATCTGAAAATTGAGGAGAAAAAAGAAGACAATGGTGCCATGGTCTATAAGATAAAGTTAGGGGAGCTGTCATCCGATGGCGGAAGTTGAATATAATTATCAAGAAGGACTGGCATGGATAACCATAAATAGACCAGAAAAGAAGAATTCCATTAACGATAAAGTGATCGATGGCCTAGAGAACAGCTTTAATAAAGCCAAAAATGAGGGAGCAAAAGTAATAATCTTCCAGGGTAATGGAAATTTCTTCTCAGCTGGGGCAGACATAAATATGTTCTTCAACATGGATGAGGGTACTGCGACAGCCTTCTCAAAGAAGGGGAACGAAATAATGGATTCCATAGAAGCCTATCAGGGAATTACAATTTCAGCCATTGATGGTGGGGCTTTGGGAGGAGGATTTGAACTTGCCCTAAGTACGGACATCAGAATTACTACAAAGGAATCTAAATTGGGTCTTCCTGAAATAACATTAGGAATTTTCCCTGGATGGGGTGGAATAAAGCGGATTACCAGGGCAATTGGCCAAAGCAATTCAAAAGTCATGATATTGACAGGAAAGGTAATATCTGGTGAAGATGCTTTCAATATTGGTCTTGTCCACCTACTTGATCCAAACCCTAAGGAAGCAGCTGTAAAACTTGGGAAAGATCTTAAGAACCTTAATATGGAATCAGTGGGAATGATGAAGACTTTATTAAGGCAAGATATTTATTCAAGCGAATTGGAATCTAAATATTTCGGGAAAATAGTCACATCATCATCTGCCAAGCCTTATTTAGAAAAGTTCAAAAGGAAATAAATTAATTTAATATAATTGCAGGTTTACTTGGAACAGCTTTTGTTCCTTTCCCCTCTGTTCCTTCCATTTCTATCCTTATTTGGATTTTAAGGTAATTCTCAAGTTCGTCCTTGTATTTTTCTAGCACCTGAAGCTCATCCAAATCGGTTCTTAGACTAGGTAAATCTTTTCTTTTTGATATGGAAATTATAAAATCCCTTTCGTGCTGTCCTGCGATCTTCATGAATTCCTTCATTCCCATCTTCCTAAAATTATCCAATGCCTCTTTTTTCCACGGCTCGGCCACGATTATTTTCATTGATGATACTTCCTTGTTGTACACCTTCATTATATTTCTATAATCTTCCATGAGATTTTCTACATAGGCCCATTCTTGAATGTAATTGAAATAAGTATCTGTATACTGGGGATAAGGAGTGAGAGAGGCGAAATTCTTTCCACCATACAATTCATGAAGTTCTTCAGACATAAATGGTATAAAGGGTGCCAGAGACAGAGCCCATTGATCCCCAAACTTTTTTATCACCTTCAATGTCCTTTCCCTTCCAACAATAGCTTCCAGCTGCTGTACATCATTAAGCATGTTATAGAATAATTCCACTGCAGCATCTCTTATTTTCCATTGAGCCATTGAAATATCAGCCTTTCTCAATCTCTCATAAAATCTACCGATGAGCCATAGATCCCTACTGTCAGGTTCTTCATTTACTTTAGAACTGTTTGATATGAACTCATAGAGTTTTTCTAGCCGCCTCTGCATAATTGAAACTTCTGACGACCTCCAATCCACATCATACCATACATCAGCATTGGTTGCAAAATATAGTCTGAAAACGTCGGCACCATACTTTCTCTTTACTGTCAATAAGGGTACCACATTTCCTTTGCTTTTTGCCATCTTCTGTCCTTCTGAAAGCACTATTCCACCAGTAGAAATACCTTTAGGCCACAATTCCCTGTCAAATATTGCGGTATGATGGAATAGGTAAAAAGTCAGATGGTTTGATATGTGTGGATATCCTGTATGTCTCCAATCCACGGGATACCAAAAGATGAACTCCTTTCTAGCCTCGTCCGCCAGTCTCTTGGAATCTTCGCTCTTTCCGTCCAATGATCCTTTCCCATAAAATATGTAATCGAAAATACTATCATCAATCTCTTGAAAATTCATTTTTCTGAGGTATGTTATGATGGTGTAAAGTGCCGGATATATGGTGGAATCACTGAGACTTTCTATCACCCAGTTTCTATCCATAGGCAATCTCGTACCAAGGCCTCTTTTCCTGGCGCATGGGCGTTCCCTTATCCAGTCCAGAACTTGACTGAACTGTCCCTTAAGTCCTTCAGGTCTCAATTCCATCTGGTCCAAAAGTGACCTTACCTTAGATTTCCATTCTTGGTTGGAATAATCTATGAACCACTGATTTCTGATTATGGCAACTATAACTTTATCCCCTTCCCTTGTAACGGCCTTTCTACTGGTCTCATAGAACAGAAACGCAATACCGCTCTGGAGGTATATCGATTTTATTTCATCCTTGACATCTCTAACTAATCTTCCGGCAAATTCACCCCTTATTATTTTTCCATGATAATATTCCATTTCATAGAGGTATTGGGTGGCCGATTCTATCTTGTCTTTATCCATTGTAGATTTTATATTGTATTTATTTATGACATCCACAACCCCTTCTCCTGTCCCCTCAAGCACATAAATAGGTTCTATATTAGTAGATGCTTCTTTTACGGCTAGATAGTCGTGTATAGAATGAGCGGGTACTGAATAGACTATGCCCGTTGCATTATCTGTATCAACGAAACTTGCTCCGATTATAGGGATTTTCCTCTTATGAAGTGGTTCCTCTACCTCTGCCCCAATAAAATCAGAAATATTTATTTCTCCAACTATCTTGATATTTGATTGATAGCTTAATTTCGTTGCAGCTTCGCTTGAAACTACAATTAACTTGCCGTCCTTTTCTATCTTAACGTACCTCCCAGACGGATTAACAAATATATTCGTTACGCCCTCCAGTGTTTCTGGCCTTAAAGTTGATGCGCCAAAATAGAGATTATCATATTTGAAGAGGACAGTTACGAATTCTAGTATGGATACCTTATCAATGTCACCATCTGCTATATCATCTTCTCCTACAGGATTTCCTTCTGCCATAGAGTATAGAATGGGATAATCACCGCGTTTGATGAGGCCCAATGCATCTAGTCTTCTGAACTGCCACTCCACGAACTTATTATAAATTGGTTCCCCAGTGTTGAATATCCTTGACCAATCTATGGAGAAACCCATATTATTGAAATCATTCATTATTTTGGTGGCAAAGTATTGCGCTATATTTTCCGGTTTTGAAAATTCCTTAATCTTTTCCGGGCTATCACCGTAAAGCTCCAGATAAGATTTATAGAGTTCTATTGTTGATCTATCGCCGTTCTCAATTTTTTTGGCGAAGCCCAGGATTGGTGTACCCGATATGTGAAAGGCCATGGGGTATAAAACATTAAACCCCTTCATTCTAAGATATCTGGCCATTATGTCTCCAATGGTATAAGTTCTTCCGTGACCAATATGTAGGGCCCCGTTGGCATAAGGATACGGAACTGTCAATAGGAATTTCCTTCCCTCCATTCTGGGTTGAAAAATCTTTGCCTCCTCCCATCTTTTTAACCATTTGTCTTCAATAGCTGAGAAATCGTATGGCAATATTTCACCCCATTACAAGATCATCACTGCAGCAGATACAACTGTAGTCCATTCATTTTCCCTTTCAACGATGGCAGAGGACGTAACATTACTTGTTAGCAAAATTGCATCATTGAGCCTAAATTTTCCGGTTGTTTCATCTTTAACCAAATAATTATCTAATCCCAATGTGGATGAGAGCATTTCTGCCGCCAGACTTTCTGCAAATAATCCAGCGGTTTCTGGTTTTTCCCCATACGTGTGATATTCTGAAAGATATCCATAATTTTCCCTATTTCTTGGTATTGCTAAACCTATTGAAGCGGTGATAAGTCTGTTCAACTCATTGGAACTGTTTCTTGCTAGAACCAAAAATAGAATTTGCCCAGGTTTCAACTCTTTCAATCCTTCTTCCCTATCGACTATTTCTGCAAAGGGTGGGAATATTGAGCTAACTTCAACTAGGTTATACCTAGCTATGCCCGCATCTCTTAATGCATTTTCGAAAGAACCAAGCTGACTCTTGTGCCTCCCAACGCCCTTGGTAAAGAATATTTTCCTAGGAACCATATTCTGCATTTCCGTTCAGGTTGTGAATATAGTACCCATGATTAAATTTTTTGGGATAATTTGCTGCCATTCAAGGAGACAATAAGCAAAAGATTACTAAAAATTCAAACGACTATATATGATTTAAATAGCAATATGAGGGATCCTTATTAGATCATATATCGTTGTTTTTGGCAAAAGATAAATATGTGGTGATATTGAAACTTGAATGCCCATACAACCTAAGATTATCAAAGTCCTTATAGGGGGAACTAGGGGTGCCGGAAAAAGTTCCATTATATGTAGATTTATTTATGATTCCATGGATGGGTGTTCACAAGATCAAAATTCATTTTTCAGAAGTAATTTAAAATCAATAGGAGATTTAAAATTCACCTTCCTTATAAAAGAGATTAAAATCCTTCCCACTAACGAGAACACTGCGGGATTTATTCTGGTAATAGACCCAACGAGGGAGACAGACCTGAAGGAGCTTCCATATCTCATTGAAAATACTATGAATAAGAAGTCAATAATAGTACTCAATAAGTCAGACCTAAAATATATTGCAAGCTTTTGGATAGATGAAGTTCAGAATATAGCAGGAGATAACATTCCAGTTATACCTGTTTCTGCCAAGACTGGCCAAAATATAGAAGAATTATTTGCCGAGTTTGCTAAATTGGTGATAAAGTAGGATGATAACTGGTTTCCTAACAGGAAGTTCTATCCAATTGAGAGATGAAGGGGAAGCCTCTACGCTCAGGAATAAAGGATATCCTATAAAGAGAATAAAAGGGGGATACTCCCTAGATATTATTTCTGGGGCATATTTGCTTCGTAGAGCAAAGTTGGAAATAATACAGGATGGTAGAAACATAGATTTCAGTACGATCTTCCACAAGTTAACGTTCAAACAGAAAATGTTATTTTCCACTTTCGAACATCTTAAAAGAATAGGAATCAAATGTAGAATTGTTTCAGACAATTTGTATGTGGGTAATAGGAAAGTCATGATTCTTCATTATGGCAATCAGATAAATTTTGGTGACCTAAATACCGGACTGCTAAGCATTGTGGACAGTGATTTTGAAAGCCTTATTTATGAGATCAAAAGGAAAAATCTCTTGAAAAGCAAAGAAATAGTTGATAATTTTGTATTTTTAGATGAAGTCTCCAAAAAGTTTACTATAAAAAGTGGAGCAAAATTTGGATCTGACTATAGGCTATATTCGGGGAAGGATAAACACTCTAAAATACTCCTCAATATGAAGAGTACCGACGATACAATCTCTTTGATTGCAAAGGCGAGGGTCTCACATTCCGTTAAAAAGGAACTTGTGTACTGCTTCCCATCAGAAAAAGAAATGAAGTGCCTGAGTTTTAAATGGGTTCACTGAATCTTTTTCTTTGATATTGGAATCTTCCTTAGTTCATTACCGCAATAAGGACAACTTGGAAGCATTCTATTATATATCCTGTGGCATCCTATGCACCTATATTTCCATTTTATAATTTCCTTAATTTCCTTAGAATTAAATGATTCATATTTTATCCCCAGTTCTCTAGCAACATTTTGCATGGCAAGGTCGTTTGTCAATAGAACGGCAGATTCCTGCAAGGCCAGCGCAATCAATTCAATATCATTATGGCTCAACATACTAAAATCCCCGGTTTCACCTGCCAATTTTTCGACCTGCTCCAGGAAGGTTTCATCGGGCTCCTTCACTTGTATCATAATCAATACATTCTCTGTATACCTTTTGAACCTCGATGACTTTATTTCAGAAATTGTGGCTTCAGTTGTAATATATTCATTACCTCCGCTCAGAATTAATCCAGAAAATATGACTGACGCATCAACTATGAACTTCATAGTATTTACATACCTTCCTTAATTGACAGATTTCACATCTTGGCTTTATAGGTTTACATATGGTCTTTCCAAATTCTACACCATATGAATTCACAACCTTCCAATATTTCTTAGGCAGTTTCAACTCGAGTTCTTTTTCGGTCTTCTCCGGCGATTTAGTTCTAACAACTCCAATTCTATTGAAAATCCTGTGAACATGGGTATCAACTGCTATGTAGTCTTTACCATATCCGAACGTCAATACAATATTGGCAACCTTTGTGCCTACACCTGGCAGCTCAATCAATTCATATTTTTCACTTGGAACAATTCCATTATACTTCTCGTGTATTATCCTTGCGGTATTCTTGATTGAACTAGCCTTTTGCCTATAAAACCCTACTCCTCTCAGAATATCTACGAGATCCTGAATTCTGGCATTTGCTAAAGACTTTGGATCAGGATATTTGCAAAATAATCTTAGAGAAACTTTATCTGTAACCTCATCCTTGGTTCTAGTTGAGAGAATGGTGGTTATCAGAATATGATATGGATCATCCCATATCCCCTGATGTGGTTTTACTGACCTCATAATGGTTTCCATAACTTTTTCGTAATTTACTTTCCTCAATCCTAGATTGATGTAATATAACGAATTAAACTTAACTGTTGATAATGTTTCTCATAAAGTATTAATATGATTAGAATCTTATATAATCATGGAAAGGAAAGAGAGAGGCATTCTCCCCATAGAAAAGATTCTTGTGGCAGTTGATGGATCTAAACCTTCCATGAGAGCCTTAGATATGGCAATCAGTCTTGGGAAATTAAATAAAAGTATCAAATTATATATTGTAATGGTAATTCCCTACCCAGTACAATATGTTACTGGCGAAAATCCAACTGGTGATATCACATTATTAGATAGGATGAACACTCTCAAGGAAAAAGGTGAACAAATTTTGGAAAATTCAAAAAACTATGCCATATCAAACGGGGTTATGAATGTTGAAACCTTTCTAAGACAAGGAGATCCCGCGAAAGAGATTCTAGCAGTTTCTAAGAGTGTCTCTCCCGATCTCATAGTGATAGGTAATAGAAGAAGGGGTTTCCTGAAAGGAGTATTCCTCGGTTCCGTTTCACAGAGGGTGGCGGCAAACTCAGATATATCTGTACTTGTTGTGAAATAAATAGAAATCATTCATCTTTTTTATTCACTATATAAGAAAAATATTTTAATTAAGTTTATTTATAGTTAGAATAGTGCGCATAGGCATAATAACTACAGATTTCAGGGTTTATTATAGACTTTTGAACATATTAAAGGGTATGAATCTTCAATTTCAATCACTCCTTGACGGATCTGAAGTTAGTGATTATGACATTGTTTTTTCTGACAGAAAAATTCCTGCAAGGAATTGCTACGTGACTGATGGAAAAAACGAATACTGGATAAAACAGATGATTGCCAATGGCCCAGCAAGAGAAATTATAATTGGCATAGATCCTGGCCCTAATCCAGGTATAGCAACCTTAGCAGATGGCAAAGTACTCGATTCGAGAAATTTATACAAGTTGAATGATGTCTATGAATATGTTGAAAAAATAAGGAATCAGTGTAAATATGACAAACTTAGGATAAAGATTGGTAACGGAGATTCTTCAAATAGAGAAAAGATAATAGGTTCCCTTACTGAATACGAGCTGGAAATAATAAAAGAGGACGGCTCATCCAAATCGATTAAGAGAGGACGGGACTGGGAAGCTGCCATTAAAATTGCAGGTTCAAATAATATAATTGCAAGAAGAAATAGAAAATTGAAAAAATTATAGTTTACTTCTTCCACTTTGGTTTATTTCTTCTGTTGTATATGGCAGTTAATAATACTGTAATGATTACAATGGCTACTATTATGGCAATTACGATATAGACATATATCAGGTATGGGTTTCCAGACTGTATGTTTATTTCATATGCCCCGCTTATAACCTGAACCAATGTGTTATTTATCTTTACTTCCACGTTGTATATCCCTGGAGAAAGGGTTCCTGATAACCACTGATATGTTATATTCTGTGTGCTGTTGGAAGAAATGTTAACTATGGATGAGCCCACATACTTGTTATTAACATAAAATGATACGTTCAGGTCCTTCATTTTGAAATGAGTTGGATTGTAAATCTTTGCGGTAAGTGTGGTATAGTTGAGTACCTGTACTACCCTTGTTATGTTATAATAAAACACTTGCCCGTTTAGTGTTGCAACCACCTGGAAGAAGAGGAACAAAGTTGTCTGTAGACTGGGAGCTTTTACTGTAAAGTTTTCTGGTGCGAATGTACCATTTAGGTACTGTGGAGATATAGGCGATGCGCCTGTGAGATTGTATCCACTAAGCAAAAAAGCGAGCTTATAATGAGTGAATATT
This sequence comes from uncultured Thermoplasmatales archaeon, assembly GCA_964468585.1. GTDB lineage: Archaea > Thermoplasmatota > Thermoplasmata > Thermoplasmatales > JAFMDN01. Next base: position 108,608 of record CAYXTM010000001.1, read on the forward strand.
TGTTCTACGTCAACGGTATAATTGAAGGTTGATCCAACTGCCACCTTTGCTGGCCCTGTTATAGTAACCGGACCTACAGTAGTAATAGAAGCTGAAGCCAATACAGGAAGTAAGATCAATGATATTATCAATATGGGAAATATTTTCATGTTCTATTCCTCCTTCTCACCATTATCATGACTGCAACTATAAGAACTAGAACAAACGCTATGGTTCCAGTTAAGTAGCTATATTGTATGACTGCGCTATAGTTCTGAATGCCATATCCCTGAGCAGTAATTTCCTTAAAACTCAACCCCGGAACTGAGGGATAGAGGTAATATACACTTGTATTATTATTGAACTCAACTCCTATTATAATAGGTGTTTTAACATTTTGCAGCAAATAGTTCAGGGAAAGACCTATACTTGTAACATTGGTCTGATCTGGAAGGATAGTGAAGTTGGAATATGTGCCGTTATTTACCAAGACTTTCATTCCTTGGGACGTCAAAGTCTGAATGTTCAGTATTGTCACGTTCATTTTGATCTTGGAATTCCCGGTATTCTTAATTGTCATCTGGTAGAATATAGTGTTTCCAATTACAACTCCGCTTGTGTTTGAGATGGTTATATTCATTCTTTCAATCGATGGTACTGTCACATTTACTGTGATTTGATGATAATTCCCTAGATATTGCAAATTCATTCCTATTTGATAAGTACCTGCAGGTTCGCCTTTCGGAACACCAATCGTAGCATTTATTACTCCAGTTCCATATGGCTTAAGCTCTAAGGTCTTTGTATACACGTTGAAGGTTGATGAGTTAGTTAACTGCAAGTTAATTGGAATATTTGAATTGCTGCTTATGATGATAGGGAAAGATATGTTCTGCCCAGGATAACCAGTCAATTGCCCGCCTTCTGGTATGATAGAAACGGAGATCTTCTTTACTATCACAAATTGAAGATATGAATATGTTGTGCCAGAAACATTCACCTGCTGATTCAGAATGAATTCGTTATATCTTCCGTAATAATTCATGTAATAATTTCCGTAAAAGATATAGGTTCCATTTGGAACGTAAAGGACACCGTTGGAAGGTATATAGAACTTATATTTTCCTCCCAGATATATTGGAGAATTGTAACTGGAATTATTAAGGAACGTGTTATAAACCAATGGATAGGCTTTCCTCAGCTGAATTGTAACATTTTCAAATGGGGTTGAAATGTTAACACTTCCTACGAATGAGTATCCTCCCTGGTATGCGTAAATACTGTAATTGCCATAGGATAATCTGACACTGGTTCCGAAGGGTATAGTGATGTTGTTTGGCTGGATATTAATGTATCCTCCTTTCACTTGTTCGTTTCCAACAAGACCATTTATTGTTACATTAGACATAAGGTGCTTTAGAGTGCCATTTAAGTAAATAGTGTTTTGCGAAAACATTGAGATAATTTCTGAGGCAAATATTTCATATGAAGCGTTTATCTTTTGGGAGGCATAGACATAATATTCCCCAATGGGAAGATAAATACCGGCTGAACTTGATAATAGGTTAGAATTATTTTCCACAAAAGCCAAAGATGAGATGGAATTATGTATGGACAGGAAATATGCCTGATGCATGACAGGATACAAGGTCGTATTTCTTGTCAAGTTAATCGTGGTAATGTTGGCAGTGTTATAATAATTCGTATAGACCGTATATGTCCCAGGTGTTAACGTAATATTAGATAATGAGCCAATTAATTTGCCCTGACTATAAATCTGAACATTGCCGTTGGTATTGACATTAAGATTCGCATATACATTAACGGGAATTTCGAATATCTGGTAATTGTATCTTGGTAGCACGTCTATCTGTGTCACTGGTGATGTTGCTATGATACCTGGTCCATCTATCTTTAATGTGTAGTTACCTGGTAGAAGAGTTAGGTTTTCAGTATATTTCGTAAAATTCAAAACGTAATTTGCCGGACCATTTAGATATATTGTGAAATTGTAGTTAAAGTCTGGAAGGAGTTTAATCTCAGATATTACGGGGGATGAATGCAATGTTATGTTGAGATTTGACTGCGAATATGAAAATCCAATGGTCTTGTATATAATATTTGAAACAACGCTACCGTTCTCTAAATAAATTTCATAACTGGACCCCTTTTGCATAACCTCGTAAAATACTTCCTGTTGACCGGAATAAGCAGTAATAATTCCCGGCTGACTATTATAAATGTGTCCGGTTATGGTATACCCAGGTAGAGCGTAAATTGATTGGTTATAGTAGGGTGAGAACACTGATACCTGGCTTTCAGAAACGTAGGTACTACCGTTCCTAGTAAAATAGGCTGTAATATCATAAGAACCGTATGGTATAAAAGAGGTAAAGGTGCCATTGGGATTTGTCGTATACTCCAGTTGCAAGCCATTGCCCATTATCTGTACCGGTACACCTGATGCTGTCTTGTTCCCGATATATACTGTACCGGAAAATACAGCGCCACGGGACAATATGGGTGATAATTGTATGGAAGAATTCAGAGTAACCGTTGTCATATTCATATAATAATTTCCATTTCTTACCACAGTGGTTGTCACTAGATATATCGAAGGAGGTAGATATGCGGAAGCCGCATTTCCCTCGATACTAAGAACGCCAGAATATGAAGTATTCAGCATATCCTGGTAAGTAGCACTAATTAATTTGTATTGTTGGCCTAATGATATATTCAAGAAATAAAATCTCTCATATGTTATATTCAATGTGACATTTTTCTTATTTGAAATATTCACCATACCCGAATATCTGTATGGGCCATTGCTTGCGGATATGTTAAAAAGGCCGGTAGGCAAGAAAATCTTTGATGATGAATTGGTGGTATTCAACGTTGTGGTAAAATTCGTCCTTGAAATAGTAACTGAATTGATATTTTGATTCTGGAATTTATCGATGAAATTAAGTTTTACAGCAGCGAAAGGTACAGGAATATCTTTAGATGTTGAATTTGAATTTATAGTCACATTGGCCACATTATTATACCAATAGCCGTCAACATATGCAGAAATCTCATATTGATATGGAGGCAAATCGGTAATTGAATATGATCCATTACCTGTTGTGTTCACATAAACCGAATAATTTTCAGTAGAATTATAAAATTTCAATTCTCCATTAACTGGAACATCAGTATTTGGAATGAAGAAATTCGTGGCAGCTAGATTGAAAAACAATGTACCGGAAACAGTGTGAGAGTTGATCTGGAAATTTTTAGTTATAATCCAATCAGGCTGACCTCCGGATGAGTATGCTTCTCTGTTTGCCTGGGCCTGGGTTATCGTGATGTTATATGTTTGCAGTATGTTATTATCTTCCATAAAGAGAGCATTATAACTACCTGTTGAAATTATAATGGTATCATTACCCGCTACAGCATACAGTTGATAATATCCTGAACTGTTTGTTACAACGGTCTCGTGAGGTATCCCGTATTGATCATCAATTGTAACCCTAACTCCTGCAACTGGCATGCCAGATGAATCTGTCACTCTTCCCTGTATGATTGCGCCCGGGTAATATTCAACAAAGACTACATCATTTGGCAAGACACTTGATGCTGGGGGATTCAAGTCAACGGTCCCTATATGGTTGACCAGATAATAATACCCTTGCTGGAGAGAAACAGGTTGCCATGCATTTGAATGATTCTGGTAATCTGTATAAGGATTCCAGAATACTGTCTTATAAACTAATTCAAAGTTTGGCATTCCCCATGCCTGCATCGGATAATAATACTTCAGACTGGAAGATATACCAGGTATCGCGTTACTTGCCCCAACAACTGATGGTGGATACCCAATAAATACCCTGTAGATGGTGCTGTTATAGAACATCGGCTGATAATTTATATTATAGCTTGTGGCAGTATCCCCCGGAGGGAAATCCTGAAGTGGGTATGTGTTTCCGTTGATATCAGTTACGGTTATGTTATAAAAATCAATGGGCACAATTTCTCCTTGTACATCTATATACTGAAAATCTCCAAGGTATGCAGGAGCATAGAATATACCTGTATTTACTCCTGAAAATGGGAATAGTCTGTAGTCAACAGCCAAGTAGCTCATGTAAAAGCCACTTATATTCTCTAAAGCCTGATATGTGTCTATAAGGGTATTTAATGGGTATGTATTCGCTAAATAATGTTCAATGAGGATATACTTTGCATCGCCAGCTTGAATATCTTGGTAAGGACCGTAATAGGATTCGTTAGCATAAATCTGAGGTATATATGAAGGCCCATTCTTCTCATAATTTATTATCTTATTCATAGCTTCTGGACCCAGAAATTCCGTTATCACAGACTGAAGAGTTGAGTTATTCAACTGATTATTCTGATTGTAATAATCCAAAATCCTAGCTATCATAACCGCTATGATTTCAGATTCATTCTGGGCCATTAAAATTTGAGCTGATGGATAAATACCATCTTGGAAATTATCTGCCAATACTGGATGCTGGCCTTGTTCTAGAGTTTGAAAACCATAGTCCCACCAAGATATGAAAGCAGGCCTTTCATTTGGTGGATATTGAGCATCTTGGTTCTTGAACCAATCTAGTGCCCTCACCCATGCCGAATTGGGCAAGTCGAGAGAAACCCCGAATGCACCCAAATAGTATGGGGGCGTATAATTAGCTGGCCTCAGGAATGAGGGTGTAGCATTATATATTTGCCTATCGTATTGTGTCTTATTATTATATGGAATGCCTGAATCTATGGCGTAGAATGTGGCCGGGACTATTAACAGGAAGATTACCATCAATATTACAGCAATTTGAGATATTCGCAATTCCCTCAGTGATGACCTTGACACCTCTCTTCCCTTTATCTTATCAATTGTCTCATGCCATCCTAATCTATTGAATGCTTCATATAATACAAAAGCAGTCAGAATACCTGTTGCAGATGCTCCGAAATAAAGGAATTTCGAAGCTATCATTGAAATAAATATAATACCAGCGGAGTAGAATAAAATCAAGGTCATTTTAAAATCTGGCGATTTTATCCATTTGTAAATAAGGATACCAATACCGACAAGGGACGCGAAGAACATGAATGGATCAAATTCCATTATATCTTCTCCAAGAGGGAGAGCCTGAGCCTCAGCAATAGTATTGTAAATTTTGTTCTTAATGAAGTAGTGCTGACCTGAAATTATGTTCTGTAATAATGAATTGTCCTTGAAATATATAATTACAATAGCTATAAGGAGTAGTATGATATATGAACCAAGGGAAAGTACCCATGGTTTTCTATCCAATGTTATGAGGAAAATAGCAGATATTATTAACAACAACCAGATGATTGCAACAGGCACCCACCTGTCCAGGAAACCAGTTTCATAATACCATGGAAGGCTCAATAAGAGTCCCTCAGAGTAGAAAATTGCAGAATATAAAATACCCATACTGCCTTTCCTTTTTATGGTGTTTATTATCAACTGAATGACTCCTACTCCAGCGATGATAAGAATGATGGAGATTGTACCAACCCAAGTGAGCATAGAACCTGCAAGGCTAGCGCCACCCAAAAGGGAGTATAATAATGATATTTTATTTGTCTTAAATGAATTCCTAAATTTTGAGAGGATAGTATCTCCCTCACTTTCTTTATATGTATCCACTGCCTTAAGGTAGAAATAAATCATGGCAACAGCAAAGAGAGCAGTGAATATATCGAATAAACCTATAGACGCCACTGATTTCATCAGGGTTAGAGGGCTCAGGGCAGCTAAGATAGCCCCTATTAGTCCCACTTTTTTATTGAACACCTCTTTCCCCAGTAAGTAGGTTGGAAAAACAATGAATGCGCCCCCAATGGAAGTTTCCAGTAGAAACATGGTCATGGTGGATTTGTATATCCCTCCGAGGAAAGGTGAGAACCCATAACCTAGCAGTACTGCTAACCAATGGAAGAATGGAGGTCTAGGATTCTCCAAACCTATAGGATAGTTCAAAAGTGGATCAAATAATAGCTGGTGATGGGTCTCCAGAATATATTGAACAATCCTCATATTATAATATGCGTCTGACCCTCCAGAGACTGCGAAGTTCCCTCTAACCGCAACTCCCAATATGTAGAAGGAACTCAAAAACAGAGAGAGCACAAAGGAGAGTATTAGTGTTATGGAAATGTAGTTCCTCTGTAGCCTCTCTTTAAACTTGTCTATCCTCGTTGTATTACCTTCTGAACCAGCCATTAAATCCACCTAAATATCAAGGTGTAAGGAAATGAGAATTAAAATCTTTACTGAAGCCCTTAATATATCCAATATTTACTATAATTGTTAATTTGATTCAATTCTCTAATTATCTCACATTTACCTGGTAGGCAAACTTCTATGTGTTCTATTTCCTGAGTTATAGGTATTAAATTAATTGGATAATCTAGCCTCATCATTAAACTTTTTAGAGTTGATGGGTTTCCCTTTACTGTTACAATCCTATCTGAAATCAGCTGGAATTCTATCATGCCTATGTGACTCAGTGGGTCTGTCTCAATATATTTTCTAAACTTATCTTGAACTCCTCTTGCCATCATTTGGTACTCATCAATTTCCATGAGGGAATGCATTCTTAGAAGGTTCCAGAACATAATAGAATTCCCAGAATAATAAGTGCTATCATTTTCTTCAATTATTCGTGAGGGTAGAGTTTTTTCCCCTTTTTCACTTGTGAAATAGCCTCCGTTCTCATAATCATAGAAATTATCGTTTAGATACCTACTTATTTTCAAAATCATTGGAAAGTACGAATTATCCAAGGTGTTAAAATAATAGTTTATCAGCATATTTATTGTATATGCATAATCTTCCAGTACTCCAGAACCGTACCCTTTGTTTTTCCTATAATATCTATAAAGCCTTCCATTTCCTTCATGGAAAGTATCTAAAAATTTTTTGATTCTATTGGAACTGTCTCCCAGATTTTTGCTGATATCAAAACTTATTGCCAGTGCATTCAGACCAGTCAAGAGTTTATCATCTCTTTCTATATTTTTGTTATTTTTTCTAAATTCCAATAATCTAGCGTTTATTTCTTTAAATTCTTCTGAATTTAAATCGGCCCCTAATGGTGGTACCAACAAATAACCATCCTCTAATTCCACCTTGCTGTAATATTTTGCCAATTTGGGATAAAAATTTTCCAAGGCTACCCCTAACTGCTCTTCCTTCCATAAATAATAACCACCCTCTTGTCCATTCCAGTCTGCGTCGAGAGCTGAATAATAAAAACCATTGTCTGGGTCCTTTAGAGTAGAAGATAGGAACAAATCAATTTCCCTCATTATATTGCTATAAAAATTGTCCTTCTTTATTTTATAGAGCTTCTCGCTAATGAACTTTAGCATCAGCTGGTCATAAAGCATTTTTTCGAAATGAGGGATCAGCCATTTCCTATCTACAGTATATCGAAAAATTCCGTTTCCTATATGGTCATAAATTCCCCCATATCTTATGCTTCTCATGGTCTTCTCTGCCATAAAAAGGTAGTTCTCAAATAGCTGAGAATATGTGATAATAAAGCTAAGGAGGGTGAATGATGGAAATTTCGGTTCCTGCCCAAACCCTCCGAATTCCCTGTCATATATATTCAACAGTAATTCCATAGTATCAGAATGAATTGTCTCTGAAGGAGACCCCTTTGGCTGAATGTTAAGGTATGAAATTCCTTTCAAAGCTGACTCTATGACAGAACTTTTGTCTTTCTGCCATAGGTCATGAAGATATGATAGAACATTAATCATACCTGGCATCTCGTCTCTATTATACGGAGGAAGATATGACGATATGAAAATTGGCTCACCTGTTGGAATGGCCACTACATTTAGCGGCCATCCACCGCTTCCGTTCATAATTTGTGCTAGTCTCATGTATAATGAATCTACATCTGGTCTATGTTCTCTATCTACAATTATTGGAATATAATGATCATTTAGAATTTTCTTGACTTCTTCATTTCTGAGAGTTTCTTCCTGAAATACGTGACACCAATGGCATGTTGAATATCCTATGGATATGAAAAGTAATTTTCCCGAGGATTTGGCCTTATTTAGTGGCTCTTCTCCCCATAGGTTCCAGTCTATTCCATCTTTCTCGTGCAATTCATAATATTTTGATATCTGCATCCTTACAGAGAAGGTGAATGAATAAATAAAGAATTAGTAGCTATAAGCTAAAAAGGTAATGAAATTTTATTTTTCGATCTTGGCTATCTCATCTTTAATTGCCGGAACTGTGTATGCTCTCTGACCTCCAAATGGCTTAAACTCCTTTCCATTGCCTTTATAGAATTTACTGAAGAATTCCACGTAAATTAACCTTGCACCCTGTATTCCTGGCTCGAAAACTGCTATGACAAGATTGAGAAGCTGACCGATTATAAGTATGACTATGCCAAATATTATCATTAATCCGTGACCAATGGTGCCCTGGAATATTTGATCAAATACTAATGCCAGTATAACAGATGATAGCAGGATACCCACAAGTCTAGTGTATGAGAGGATATGGCTAATGATGGTAGTAACTTCTAGAAGAGCCTGGAATTTTTCTGCATATATTACTACCCCCAGCCCTAATAGCAACATCACTAACGACAGGATCGATATAGAATTATGTAATGAGAATTCCTGCCTTAGTACCATGAGACCAAGGATAACAATTCCCATTGCCACTAGCAACCAGCCCAATTTTCCTATAGCTTCCCTAAGATGTCCGTTTCTGTAATTGACCACGAAGCCAAAAATTAGCCCCAGATCTACCATTGCCACACCGGTGTATCCCGAAAAGAGCAGAAGTTTCCTAAGGCCGAATTGACTCAGGACATCAAAATGTGGGTAATTCAATTGAAAACCGAAATAGTTATCAAAAATTATACCCAGTATTATCGATATAACTGCACCTGGGATCATGGCCTTACCAAGTATCCTCAAACTCCTTCTACTCATCATACTGGAGATGAATCTGGATATGGCCTTCGGTATATGCGAAACCTTTGGAGGATGATCTACTCTATGTATAAGCCAGATAGACATTGCTAATATTATCACCCCATACCCAACATCTCCTATCATCAACCCAAAAAATATAGGAAAGACTATTGAAAAAATTAATGTCGGATCAATTTCTGTGGACTGCGGGAGGGAGTAAAATCTTATGAAGAATTCAAAGAAACCAATCTTTTTAGGATTATTTAATAGAGTAGGAGGCGTTTCGTCTGTTTCCACTTCAAAGACTAATGAAGAGTTGTTTGTAATCTGGTTTACAACCGACCTCAAACCTCCAATTTTCTTTTTCGGTATCCATCCTTCCACAACTGCTATAGATTGCGTTCCTAATAATTTAGATGCTATTTCAAACTTTTTTAATTCAATTTCAAGCTGTTCCCTTAATGCAGCAACCAATGGATAATGATCTTGGGAAATTGCTTTTATCCTTTCTTCAATTTCTTTTCTTTTTGATTTTATTTGCTCAATCTCATTCATTATACTTTTTCTGTTTTCCTCAACTGTACCATTAAGTCTCTTGATTTCGTATGTTTCAACTTTACTCTTTCTCAGTATTTCTCCCAAGGACGATTCGCTTTCTGAATCCACAACAACTATGGAGTATTCTGGTCCCTTCAATATTGTAGCCCCAATCTTTGAAAGTTCCTGAATAATATTTTGATCATTTTTGATGAGAATACTATATATATTGTTACCCCAAAGAAGTGAAATATCATCCTTATAAAATGCCATTTTTTCCAGTATAATTAAAGTATCGCTTAAGGTTTTCAATTTGGCCCTTAAATCAACATCTTGCTGTGCCAAGTCATTGACTTCCTTTGAAAAATCTAATTCCTCAGATTGTTTCAAAAGTTGTTCTAAGGAATTGAAATTAAATTTCTTGTTACTCGCAAATGGTACCAATAATGATTCAAGACCTTTGATTTTTCTATACCTTTCATTTAAAAGATTGTATACCTGGCTTGAATCTATGGAAGTCAATTCCGGAAAATTCAGGCTTATTGGTTCTATTTGCATAATTCCTAGGTCATGTAGGGCCGAGAGTAACTCTGAAACTTTTGATTTCGTTACGATCAGTCTAACCTTGCTCATTTTTACTGGAGTTAGGATTTTTCTCACCCCAAAACTATTTTCATTAAATCATCCACAAATTTGGAGTCAACCTCTCTTTTTAGTTTCGCCAGTTTTGCTGTGTTTTCATTCCTAATCTTCTTAATTTCCGATTCAATTTCTGCTTTCACGCTATTCATGTAATCTACATAGTATTTTTCCCCATCTTCCCTTGCCTTTCCGACTATTTGACTTGATTGCTTATTGGCCTCTTCAATTATCTGTCTGGCCTTTTCCTGAGCCTCCCTTAGCCTCTTATCTGCTTCCTTTTCCTTCTCTCTTATGCTCTTGAGTGTATCAATATCACTTGACAATCAACCACCCCCATATATAAATAAGCCCCGCAACAAAAGTGATAATATTTATCATCATCAGTATGTAATAGATGGTCAAAAATTTATTTTTATGATTCAATTCCTTCCCCCCTTTCTTCGATCTTACCTTTGATTAATTTCAATGTTATGAACATCTCTCTGTCCATCTCGTCTAACCTCATCTTAATGTAATTTGAAGTTTCAACTAACCTTGGAATTAGGACGTTTTCAATTGAGTTAGTTCTCCTTTTAGTTCTATCAATTTCTAGAAGCAATTTTCTCATGGCTATTTCTTTTTCTGCTATCATTATCAATTCTTCCAATAATTTTTCAAATTGTCTTCTGGTCTCAAGTAGAGAAGAAGGGAGAGATACCATCTCATAAAATGAATTTATGAACCTTTCGCCATAATTCACAGAAACTTCAGGTATTCTAACACCCATAACATTTTTTATACCGATTCTCACATCGGTAGGTTTTTGCATAAGTACAAGACTTTCAATCAATACGGAGCTAGACATAATTTCAGCTAATCTCTCACTTTCTATAGCCTTTAAAACATCATTATGTAGATCGAGCTTCAACCCCTTGATATCCCTTACCAATTTGAAGAATTCCATTATCAGAGAGGATCTCTTTAGTTTAAGGAGTTCTAATCCTCTCCTGGCTAACCTTATTCTGGATTTAGTGCGCAAAAGCTCCATTCTGGTTGGCCTTATGTTGGAAACCTCCATCAATTCACCTTTTTGCCATACCTCTCTATGAATTCCTTCTTTACCCTCTTTAATTCTCTTTCAGGGAACATGGAAAGCAATTCCCATCCTATCTCTAGCGTTCTCTCTATGGTTCTGTCTGCATTGTACCCCTGTGTAACGAATTTCTCTTCAAACCTATTCGCAAAATCAAGATAGAGCCTATCATCCTTCCCAAGAGCTTCCTGACCTACTATTGCCGCTAAGCTCCTTAAATCCACACCTCTGCCATAGGATGAATAAAGTTGGTCAGCCACACCTCTATGATCTTCCCTCGTTCTTCCTTTTCCAATACCCTGATTCATCAATCTAGAAAGTGATGGAAGGACATTCACTGGTGGATAGATTCCTCTCCTGTGCAAATCCCTTGAAAGGACGATTTGACCTTCCGTTATATAGCCAGTCAGATCTGGAATTGGATGAGTCATATCATCAGACGGCATTGAGAGGATCGGCAATTGAGTAATTGATCCGTTTCTACCTCTTATTTTTCCTGCCCTCTCATATATTGTAGAAAGGTCTGTATACATATATCCCGGATAACCCCTTCTTCCAGGAACCTCTTCTCTTGCAGCAGAAATTTCCCTGAGTGCTTCACAGTAATTTGTCATGTCGCTGAGAATAACAAGAACATGCATGTTCTTTTCATAAGCAAGGTATTCAGCAGTTGTAAGTGCTACCCTTGGCAATATTATTCTTTCCATGGATGGATCTGATGCAAGATTCAAGAAGAGAACAGACCTCATCAGTGCACCAGTATTCCTAAATTCTTCTATGAAGAAGTTTGCTTCCTCTGATGTTATTCCCATTGCGCCGAATACCACCGAGAATCCCTCACTGGATGATAGAACTTTTGCCTGCCTTGCTATCTGAGCAGCGAGACGGTTATGCGGCAGACCCGAACCGGAGAATATTGGAAGTTTCTGTCCCCTTACCAGAGTGTTCATTCCATCAATCGTGGATATTCCAGTTTCGATAAATTCAGATGGTTCCTCTCTGGAATAGGGGTTGATAGCATCTCCCACAATCTCCCTTTTTTCGCCCGAGACAAGTGGCCCAAGAGAATCCCTTGGCTCACCGATACCATTGAAAATTCTTCCCAGCATCTCATCCGATACTGGTACCCTTGCGGTTTCTCCAAGGAATTTTACTGATGTATTTCCCACGTCCAGGCCTGTAGTTTGGCCAAAAACCTGCACTATGGCCATACCTTTCCTTGATTCCAATACTTGACCAGTCCTTCTTTCACCGTTACCGAGTTTGATTTCAACAAGTTCGTTGTAGCCAACTGAGCTCACCCCCTCAACAAACAGGAGTGGTCCAGAAATTTTAGTCACACTCTTATAAATTATCTCGCTCATCTTGATTCAGCCCTCCCTTTAATTTCCTCGCTCATTTCTTTGATTAGGGCATTATAGTAATCTTCCGCCTGATCGTATTTAACCTCCTTAAATCTTGACAACTTTTCTCTGAATGGCAGAGATTGAAGGTCTGAAACAGTTACCCCCTTGCTCACTGCATATTTTTCCAGTTCATCCATTTTTATAATGGCATCTAACATCAGGTACTGTTTCCTCAATGGGCAGTATGTATCTACCTCATCGAAGGCACTTTGCTGGAGGAAATCTTCCCTTATGGCTCTTGCAACATCAAGAACCTCTTTTTCATTCTCAGGTAAGGCATCATATCCCACTAGTTGAGCGACCTCCTGCAGTTCACTTTCCTTCTGCAATATTTCCATGCTGCTAGCATAAACCTTGTACCATTCTTTCGATACCCTATCCTCGAACCATTTCCTTAATTCATTGGAGTATAATGAATAGCTAGTAAGCCAATTTATAGATGGAAAATGCCTCCTCTGTGCCAGTGATGCATCAAGTCCCCAAAATACCCTCGTTACCCTTAATGTATTCTGCGAAACTGGCTCTGATATATCTCCTCCTGGCGGTGATACTGCACCAATAATTGTTACTGACCCCCTTCTTTCATCTGAAGCTTCTACTATTGCATTTCCAGCTCTTTCGTAGAATTCAGCCAGTCTCCTTCCCAAATATGCGGGGTAACCCTCTTCTCCTGGCATTTCCTCTAGTCTGCCTGATATTTCCCTCAATGCTTCTGCCCATCTTGACGTACTATCTGCCATTAAGGCAACATCATATCCCATATCTCTGAAATATTCAGCTATTGTTACCCCAGTATATATTGATGCCTCCCTGGCAGCTACAGGCATATTGGAAGTATTAGCAATCAGCACAGTCCTCTCCATCAATGGTTTTCCAGATTTGGGGTCTGTGAGTTCAGGGAAAGTGGTAAGAATTTCAGTCATCTCATTACCCCTTTCTCCACAACCTACATAGACTACAACATCTGAGTCGGCCCATTTTGCAAGTTGGTGTTGAACCACTGTTTTACCAGATCCAAATGGTCCGGGTACAGCTACAGTTCCTCCTTTAGCCACTGGGAAAAATGTATCTATTACCCTTTGCCCTGTTACCAACGGTACATTGGGTGGAAGCTTGCCCTTGACAGGCCTAGGTTGCCTAACAGGCCAGTAGTGAGATAACTTGAGTTCAAAAAGACCTGATTTTGTGGAAAGGTAACCTATCGTTTCTAAAGGCTTGAATTTCCCCTCTTCAATACTTACAAGTTCCCCTTCCATACCGGGAGGCACAAGGACTCTGTTTTCTATTAATGAAGTTTCTTGGACTTTTCCTATTATATCTCCTCCTTTTAGGAATTGCCCTTTCTTAACAGTAGGGTTAAAATCCCACTTTTTATCGAGGTCCACTGGATCTGGATACAAACCCCTTCTTATGAAGTCTCCTCCTGAAGACCTGATGACATCTAATGGTCTCTGAATTCCGTCATATATGGATTTCATTATGCCAGGACCAAGTAGTACAGACAGGGGCCTACCTGTTGTATCAACCTTTTCGTTAGGTCGGAGACCGCTGGTGTCCTCATATACCTGAATTGTAGACTTATTCCCTTCAATTCTTATTATTTCTCCTACCAGTCCCAATTCTCCTACTCTAACAACGTCGTACATTTTTGCTCCCTCAATGTCTTCTGCAGTAACTACGGGTCCTGCGATTTTTACTATCTTTCCCATTTTCACATACCTCCTATGTTTAATTTTAAACCCAAAACTTTCCTAGCCAAATCCGCAATTGTCTCCTCTTCCTTCAATTGATTAACTGGAATGAATATAACCAATGGAGACACGCTGGTTTCCAATAAATTTAAAAATTTTTTATCCAATTTATCTATATATGAATTTGAAGCCAAAATTAAGCCATATTCACCACTATCAAATATCTCCTTTAGCTTCTCCTGAAAATAGTCACCATTAACTGGATAAATGTTCTCTATTCCAACCAATTTAAAACCAATAGCCAATTCCCTTTCTCCTATAAAGGCTATCTTACCAAATTTGTCCCTATTATCCAATTTACATCACCCTGTTTATTAGCATTAGCCCTATTTGGTCATCGGGTATCTTATAATTCTTTGCGGAAGCAATCCTTCTAATATCCTTCCATTGTGCTTCGATTCTCATTAGGAAGCCCATTACATTGTTTAATGATAAAGAACTCATCTCAAATATTTCCAAAAATTCCCAATGGATGCTTCTTTCAATTTCTGCCTCTATTACAACCAGAGAGCTCGTCTTTTTATAATAATCAAGGCCACTGGAAATATTGAAACTTCCTTTTATCTTTGAAACCACTTCTTCAATAGTGCTGCTCTTTATTAGATCATCAATTAGTTGATCAGAAAGTAAGCCACCTTTTATTATGAAGTCCTTAACCTGATCCTGTTCCCCATACTCAATTCCCTTCATAACAGTCATTATATTTTTTGCGTCAATATTCTTTCTTATAAATCTGTATATTGGACCTTCAGATCCATTATAAAATCTAAATTTTTCTCTCATTAGGTCGTAATAATATAAATCCAGGGACAATAATAAGGTACTCAAATTATTGTTTTTCCTGTAATCATCAATAAGTGACAATATTGTTTTACCGTAGCCAAATTTTAGAGTATAATTCATTATTTCCTCTATGGATTCAAGCGAAAGAATGTTCTTATAGTCTTCATAGCTCATTAACCCAGCATAAATACCGACAGGCTCGTTTTTGGAGGTCACAATATAAATTTGAGTCTGATCTACCTTAATTCCAGATGCCTTTGCGGCAATTATGGTTTTGAGATTTAATAAGTCCCATTTGCTTAAGTAAGAGGCTATAAGGTCTTTACCATTATAAGGGGTGATATTTAGGGCAAATCTATTCAGTCTGGATAGGTAAGAATTATTTGAAATTTCTATCAAGTCCAGTCCACTATACTGATTTGCATATTGTGCAATATCATCCTTGAAACCTCGATCTACTAGGATAGACAAGATATCGCTTACATTTTCAACTTTCATGAGGTTCTTGTAATCCTGAAGATTTAAGAGGTTAAGATTTTCAACCTTCAATGTTCCAAAAGGAAGACCATATAGGGATCTCAAGGTATCACCCAATTATATAAGCCCTTATTTTCCTCCTCAATTCATCAGATTTATCCCTTATGATCTCTGAGAAAGTGTAGTCTATTTCCATCTTGCCGTCAGCACTTGTCATGATGATACCACCGATTGGATCAACGTTTCTCTCAATGATATTCAGCGGAAAAGACAGCTCTTTTATTATTTTTACATCCTTAGGATTAGCTATGATTAATGATCCTGGCCCCAGAGTTTCCCAGCCCTCTTCGATCCTTTGCTTTAAGAAAGCTACATACTCACTAGAACCAACAAATTCCTTAAGTTTTTGATTTAGAGATTCTATTATTTTTTCCTGTAATTTGTTTATTTCCAATTCAATGATATTTCTATTTTCCAAAATTGCTGCAGAGATTAGTTGTTTCCTGAGTGATTCTCCATCTTCTTTGGCCTTTTTCCTGTATTCTTCATATATCTCCTTCGCATTTTTTTCAGCTTGTTTTAGGATCTCTTGGGCTTGCAATTTTGCATTGTTTATAATTTCTTCTTCTCGTTTCGAAGTTTCTTCGTCGATCTTCTTCAAAATATCTTCGAGCGCCATAAGCTCACAATATGTGCAATAATAGGATCAGTCCGAGCACAAATCCGATTATCCATAACGTTTCAGGTATAACAAAGAAGAACAGTACCTGGCCGAACTTTTCAGGCTTCTCCGCAATTACTCCCATACCTGAAGCTCCGATACCACTCTGCGCTACACCTGTCCCAATTAAGCCACCCGCCATGGCAATTGAAGCGGCAATGGCATACAATGCATCAACAGTTGTTACCATGAGTATCAAAGGTGTATAAGTACTGATTTAAAAGTATTTCCCGAGATTGAAAATTTCAATTAGCCTAATTAAAGCTAATTAACTCATGGAGTCAAAAACTATACTGGATAAAATTAATAAATTAGAGTCCTATTCATTGGTACCATATGCGAGTGTAGTGTAGCGGCAGCACAGAAGCTTCCCAAGCTTCTAACCCGGGTTCAAATCCCGGCACTCGCATGTTTACTTATTGGACCTGCTGTGGCGCTTTATGGTATTTCAAATGAGTATAGATAAATATAATTTTTTATCATACTAAAAAATTCATGCTGCTTCTTGAGTTATTTCATGGAATTCATTATATTCTATCTGAAATTTTGGAATAATAGGTTCTAGCAATATCATAAAAATTCCAAAGATTTACAACCATGTTCCTATGTTGGATCCTTACCGGTTCTTCGAAATAACTTTTCAAACCCTTTAAAAAAGGCCTCTCATTGTATGATGGTATTACAAAGTTATTTATCATTACACCTTTTCCATTTGAATATCCCCAGTAATGAAGATGATAATTCACCGATGTTGCTATATGATTTCTAAATGATGTGTACCAACCTTCTGTCAGTTCAACCTCAGCTAGAATTGTACACATATCCTCTGTAACGGGGGAGACCTTGCCATTACCTTTAATGGCACAATCATTAGATTTCTTTGGAAACTTGGCAATTAATTTAGTCAAATTAACATTAGGGCTTTTGAGTCTCACGTACATTTCATTTTGAAATATTCCCATGTTTTCGCTTTCGAGTTCCTCGTTCGTCATCATCCATTCAGTCGTTATTAAAATTGAATTTGAGTAGTTAAATTTCGCAAAATCATGAAATCTAAGAAAAGGCGAGATTTCGCTGTCAGTTTCCTTCCTTAAATATAAAACATCTACATCAAAATTTGTATCTGATATGTAGTCTGAAAGTAAGGCGGAAACTTCATCGGATGATATTTCAGGGTATTCTATCCCTATAAGGGTGTCTTCATGTCCTAGTAGTACAACTCCAAATATTGTAACCCCCTTTATTTTTTCCATCGCTGTAAGAAAATTCGAAGTCAGTGAAAATACTGTCCGCTTAATGACCTTATCGGCTATTTCTATTTTCACTTTTTCCCCAATTTTTTCAAATTCTGACTTTTGGAAATCCCTTATTTGTTGAACCTCATATTGAGGTAACAACTTCAACTTATCTATCAAAATAAACCAGTCACTGCCGTCTTTTATTAGTGCAGCTTCAAAGTGATCCGAATTACCATAATCAAATAATAAACGGTCATATTTCTCAGGAAAAGAGTTTTTAACATGCACCCTCAAAATTAGAAGATACCCAATTGGAGGTTCCATCCTTATACCATGTACCTCCATAGTTTCATATTATCATTTCCTTATTTAACTTCTTTCTCATTATTTTCTTCACTTTTTTTAAAATAATTGTTGTTATTTCTTAAAGCCAGGTAATACATTTAAAAAAATACATGACCTATGAAAAATTATTTGATTGAGACTTCGAAAAATGGCATAGATGATAAGTCAACCCAATTCATGTGCTTAAAGTATCAGATATTATGGATTCGAAAATGTTGTCCAGCAATATTCCCAGATCAAATTCTTCCCATTTCTTCAATATTTCTGTAGGTCTATAATATTCCAAAAAAACCTTTCCTCGGTCCTCGAATACATATATTCGCATGGGAGGGTCTATACCTGATGCCATATTTCTTGAGAATAAAGAATTAGCAAAATCTGGCCTGAATATTTCAAAAATATAGCTTCCTGGAATGCTAAATCCTGCCTTCCTCAAATTTTCCTGAGCATTTATCCTAGACACTATAACCATATTATGCCTTAAAATTGAATTCTCTAAACTTTGCAAAGTAGATTGAAAATCCTTCTTTGATTCCACAATAATTGGTCTCATTTCAACCGTTATATTCAACTTGAATATATGTATTTATTAAATTAAACCTGTCATATATTAGTTGTGTATAATAAAAAAGATTTAAATTTTAGTTTACTAAATGATATTTATGTCAATTAATTTAAGCAACGCAGAGAACTTTTACAAGGAATTATATAATTACGTGAAAAAACACCCTGCGACGGATAATGATTTCATTAATAGGTTCTCAAGGGGGGATATCACTAAGGACGAATTCGAGAATTTTGCTATCGAATTTTACCATTTTACTCGTGAATGGCCTTCAATATTAGCATTACTTCTGGTCAATGAACCAAACGAATCTGATGCATATAACCTTACGAAGATTCTAGTTTCCGAATTGGGCGATGATGATCCAAATAAGAGGCATGAGCTATTGTATAGAAAGTTCCTTAGATCGATTAATATTCAACCGTCCGACCTTATATTCAAGCAAAAGTTGCCATCGACTCAAGAATGGCTCGATTCCATGCGCAGATTATTTTCCTCAGAACATTTCACAGCTCTGGGAGCAGAATTTGGTCTTGAAAATATGGCAATCCCAATGTGGGATAAGCTGCTTCCAGGACTAGAAATTATAAGGAAAAATTGGAAAGGGTACGAGAAAATGGATATAGAGTATTTTACTTTCCATAGAGAACTTGAAATCCATCATGAAGAAGCTATGGAGGATGTCTTGGGGGAACATAAATATGATGAAAAAGCTAGGATAAATTTTTTTGCCGGAGCCAAAGAAATCCTCGACTATGAAGAAAGATTCTGGCTTGGCCTTGCCATAAGGTGATAAGATGCCAAAGGGGATTTTCGATAACATAGATTTTATTGAATTTTATGTTGGATCAGCATACCAGTGGGCCTATTTTCACGAAAAGGCCATGGGATTTAGTATAAAGGGTTATGCTGGGCCTGAAACTGGCATCAGGGATAGAGTTTCTTATTATCTTGCCCAGGGAAACGTGAACATAATCTTCACATCAAGCCTAACGCCATCTTCCGAAGTGGCTGAACACACATACATACATGGTGATGGTGTTTATGATGTGGCCCTGAAAACAAGCAATTTTGAAGATGCTGTGAATGATATTAAATCAAGGAAAGTAACTTCCATAAAGGATATAGAGACCTTAAAAACTGATAATGGAGTAATAAGAAGAGGAATTGTTAGAACTTATGGGGTAACAAGGCATTCTATAAATGATTACAGTGAGTATGTGGGGAATTTGCCACCTCACTTTGAATTTTTAGAAGATGCTAGAGAATCCAAGAATCTGGTCAAATCCGTAGATCATGTTGTGGGAAATGTGGAAATGAATATGATGGATCCATGGGTAGATTTTTACATAAGAGGGATGGGTTTCAGGCAATTGATATCTTTTGATGATAGAGATATTTCTACGGAATACTCGGCCCTTAGATCCAAAGTCGTGAAATACATGGACAAAGACATAACATTTCCGATAAACGAACCGGCACTCGGCAAGAAAAAGTCACAAATTCAAGAATATTTGGATTATTATAAGACACCGGGGGTACAACATATAGCATTGAGAACGGATAATATAGTTGACACTGTTTCAAAAATGAAAGAAAATGGAGTGAAATTTCTAGAGACCCCGGATTCTTACTATGATGATCTTGAGGAGAGGGTAGGCAGGGTTGATGAAGATATTGAAAAATTAAGGAAACTTAACATACTCGTGGACAGGGATGACAAGGGTTATCTTCTCCAGATATTTACTAAACCCATAGGAGATAGACCAACATTTTTCTATGAAATAATTCAAAGAAAAGGCGCTGAATCATTCGGAAAAGGCAACTTCAAGGCCTTATTCGAAGCTATTGAAAGAGAGCAGGCAAAGAGAGGAAATCTCTGATGCTCATGGGAATTGGAATCATTGACGGGAAGAGACGCTTCGTGAGAAATAATGGTTTTTGGGAGTACACCGAAGAACCGCTGAATAATGGTCTTCTTTTGACCCACAACAGATCAAAATTTTTTAGACTTGAAAAGCCACCAAAATTTGATGTGCCTGTTCCTGAAATACGTGTTGTAAGAGATTTCTATGCGTTTGAATCCCACGCGAGAAATGCCAGAAAAAGACGAGGGCTTGATATGGAACCTGAATGGTATAATATACCAGCCTTCTATTATCAGAATCCCACGACCCTTGTACCAACTGATTCCGATATAAGTATTCCCGATTTCACCAATGAATTGGACTTTGAAGCCGAGATAGCCTTTGTTATTGGTAAAGAAGGAATAAGCATAAAGAAGGAAAATGCTCTTGATCACATACTCGGATTTATGCTTGCCAATGATTGGTCAGCAAGGGATATCCAGAGACAGGAGATGAAAATAGGTTTGGGTCCGGCCAAATCTAA
Source organism: uncultured Thermoplasmatales archaeon (assembly GCA_964468585.1). GTDB lineage: Archaea > Thermoplasmatota > Thermoplasmata > Thermoplasmatales > JAFMDN01. The sequence continues at coordinate 129,509 of CAYXTM010000001.1, forward strand.
AGATTTTGGAACGACTATTGGTCCATACATAAGCACAAAAGAAGGATTGCTTGATTACATGGATGATGATCGCATAAAATTTGATATTGATATTTACCTTAATGGCTTAAAAATAAGGAGCCTTAATACAGAGGATATGTATTGGAGCCTCGGAGATATGATATCATTTGCATCAAGATCCACTAAATTGAATATCGGTGATGTTTTCATGACTGGAACGCTTGCTGGAGGCTCACGGGTTGAGTTGGGTGAAGAGTTCCTTAAGCCGAGGGACGTAGTTAGATTCACATCAAAGCAATTGGGAACCATTGAAAATAGGGTGATCTGATGCCACATTATGTCAAGATTGGGAAATTACCAAGACATAGGCACACCTATGAGGATAGAATTTATTATGAAGAGGTAATAGGTGCCGAGAGCTTTGAAGGGCCGTATTCCATCGTTTATCATAGGAATCCGCCAACTTCAATACAGAAATTTCAAACCTTTAAAAAGAAGACTGAATTCGAAGAAGGTTTCATTGATGAACACTGCCACATTATAACTGATTCCGTAAAGAAATCTAATGACTTTTTTTCAGGGAGGTCATATCTATTCGGAAATGATTTTATCTCAGTAGGAGTATCAAAGTTTTCAGGAAAACCTGCCACCATGGAAAAAATGGCGCTTATGGACTTGATCATTTTCGTTCATGAAGGTGATGGCCTGTTAGAAACAATCTTAGGTGAAATAAATTATGATAAATATGATTACATTGTAATCCCAAAGGGTATCCCGTTTCGATTTATCTCTAAAAAGAAGAACACTTTTTTCTTCATGGAATCTTTAGAAAATGTTAAACTCCCTCAAAGGTATTTGAACAGTCAAGGTCAATTGAAACTTCAGTCTCCTCTTAGTGATAGAAACATCAGAGTTCCAGACCTTAGTTATGAAAAAGATAATATTTTAGATATTGAGGTAGATGATGGACCTAAGATAACAAAAGTGACCCTTGATCATGATCCAAGGGATGTGATTGGATGGGATGGCACACTTTATCCTTTTGCTATCAATGCCATGGATCAAATGCCATGGGTTGGTAAGATTCATCTTCCCCCTCCAGTGCATCAGACATTCGAGGGAAAACATTACATGGTTGCTACTTTCCTTCCACGTCCCTTTGACTTTCATGAAAGGTCCATACCTATTTCATTTTACCATTCAAATACAGATGTGGACGAAGTCCTTTTCTATTCATCTGGAAATTTTATGAGTAGAAAAGGTATAAGGAAGGGCTCCATAACGATACATGTTAGAAATTTTTCACATGGACCGCATCCAGGTAAGTATGAGGACTCAATAGGTAAAAAGGGAACTGACGAAATTGCAGTTATGATCGAAACTTATGACAGGATAAGGCTATATAAAGGTGCAAAAAATTTCCTGGATGAAAATTATAAGCTTTCGTGGAGCGAGAAATGATGGAATTTAATTATCTCCCTATTAAAAAGGTATTCTACGGTTTCAATGCCAATAAAGAAATTTTCAAGGTTGTTAATGAAGGAGATTTTATTTACATATTAACAGGGAAGAACACTTCAAAAACCTCTGAATTCATTGATATTATTTCAAGCTTAGAAAACAAAAGGGTGAATTATGAGATTTTGCCATATGTTTCACAGCATTCTCCAATTGATGAGGTAAATGAGGCTGATGCTGCAATTCATAAGGATGATGGAAAATTTGTATTGTTAGCGTATGGAGGAGGGGCAGTAATCGATGCCTCTAAAATTCTCAAAGGAAGAAAACATCCGATATCATTATTGGCTATTCCAACCACACTCAGTGCCTCTGAATTTTCACATATTGCCGGGTATACAGAAAATCATGAAAAGAAAGGTATAAGGGATAAGAGTCTAACCCCAGATTATATAATCCTCGACCCTAAAAATACTATTTCAACACCAATTGATATATATTTCTCTTCTGGTATAAGAGCGATTGACCACGCCATTGAATCAGCTCTGGATTTGAACGTGTACGACCCAAGATTATATTTCTCGGTCAGCTCCTATACTATACTTAGAAATAATCTCACCGATGACTCTCCATATGGGAGACTAATGTCTCAGATTGGTGCGTGGATGTCTTATATGAATGTATACGATGCGCCCATGGGTGTAAGCCACAATATTGGGAAAATCATTGGGGCAAGCTTCAATATTCCCCATGGTATAACTTCATGCTTGACTTTGCCTCACATAATTTCATATTATAGGGAATCAGGAAAACTGAATTCATTTCTGAAAATCCTCTACGGCACTGAAGATTATGATAGGCTAAGGATGGAGATCGAATCTATTTTAAAAAACACAGGTCTTAACAAGAGCATGCGGCACTTTGGAATTAACGAAAAAGTGCTTGAAGAAATTTACAAAAAATTGAAAATAAATGATGAAAATCTATTACCATATTTAATGGAGATGTTATGAAGTTCAAAATAGAGGATGAATTTATCAGAAATCTAGGGAATATCGATTTGGATAAAATTGAAACTGAATTCTTGACTTTTATGAGACCCATTATGGAAGGAACCAAAGATATGAATCTATGGCAGATCTCTGATTGCGAATCATTCGCAATCTATATGGCTATCAGATCTCTAAGACCAAAAAAAGTGGTCGAAACTGGGATAGGTTCAGGAAAATCTTCACTTTCAATTCTCTCGGCTCTGGATGAAGGGGAACTCATTAGTATTGATCCTCTTATTGCTTATGGAGACCCGCCAAGGAGCGACTTCGGATTTCTTGTTCCAGAAGAGTTAAAAAGAAAATGGAGAATAATCAAGGGAACTTCAAGGGAGATATTACCGGTAATACTCGAATCTATAAAATTTATAGATGTTTTTATACATGACTCAGAACATTCTTACGGCAATGTCAAATTCGAACTAATAGAAGCCTACAACCATATTGTCAAGGGATTGATATTAGTGGACAATTATGATTGGACAACGGCTCCCTTAGATTTCGGAAAGGAATTCAAACTACAGCTTGTAAAGGTCTGCGCTGATATGTGTGCTTTTTTTATAAATAAGCATTAGTGAGTATTTTTAATCCATATTGATTCAAATTAATTTGACTGTAAATCACTCAGTTCCTTTCGCAAATTAAAGTCTTAGCTACGTTCAAATTTAAGTTTCAATTTCACATTTTGATTTCATAATAAAAGAGATTTTCGTTAAGCCCAGTATCTATGGCATTCTAAGTTTTCAAGCTGTAATTTTCTACCTCATCTATTATTTCCATCAGACCCTATCATAAATTAAACTTCAACTGTGTTATCAAAATTGTCTCTTTCCTATTTTCCGTTGCACTATTCAATCCTTTATATTTATAACTTCCATCTTCTTTGAAGGCATATGTCTAACATTGCCATTCTCTTACATCTCATTATGCACCCCCGAGTCTTTTGCCTGGAATTATATTGTAGGAATTCGTGAATTTTACCTTCGTATTAGGAAATTTTAGGGTTATTTCTGGCAATTAATTTTTATAAATATTAACATCTAGAAGCCTAAAGGAATATTTGCGAAAGTGAAATCCTCAGCTTAGAACGGAACTGCTCCATGAGAAATAAAGGAATATGGAAAAATTAGGCCTTAGAGTGACTCTAGGCAGAATCTAGACCAAAATATTTTCTCAAATATTCTTTACTAAATTTTGCATCAAGCACGGCTGCAGCATCGTAATCGTTATTGAAATATAACCATATTTCTTTAATTTTTGATTCATCTCTGGGAATTGCTTGGAAAATATTTCGTAATGTGTCCCCATATTCCCCCCTATACCTACCCTTGGCTCCATGAAACCTCCCATATATAGTTGATTCATGAGGTAAGAAAATTTTAGAATAATTTCCATAATCTGAATATGCGATGTTATATTTTTCATTCAGTTTCTCTAGAATCTTCGATTCATACCAAGTCTTATTTCTGAATTCAATGGCTGTTTTAAATTCTGTCTCTGTAGAAAGAAGGTCTTCCATGTTTTTCTCGTTGTATCTGAAGCTTGGGGGAAATTGCATGAGGAAGAACCCTATGAATTGCCTCACCCCCTTGAATCTTGATTGAAATTCCTGAAATAATTGAGTTTTGAACTCCCCAAAATGTGTGATAGTTCTATTTACTTTCACAGAGAATTTGAAATTTTCATTGACAGATTTTACCCAATTCTTGATGCTATTTTCTTTTGGAATATGATAAAAGGTGCTATTAATTTCAACAGTGTTGAAAAATGTAGAGTAGTAATTTAAATAGTTTTTTGTTGGCATATCCATAGGGTAAAATTTACCTCGCCAATGCATATAGTAATAACCACTTGTGCCAACACGAATATTCATGCAATGAATAATCAACTTTTCAAATTAAAGTTTTGAGACTTGATCTTGATTTCTATTTATTTAGATATTGAAAATCAAGCATTATTGGACTTTTAAAAATTAAACTTTAATTTTTTTTAGCTGCCTTTTTCGCCTTTTGTACTTATTAACAGTTTCCACTTTCTCTTAAATTTACGAGTGTGAATTATTATATTTTCTATCTTTAGTCCTGCCATTCATGTGCTTATTAATCACCTCAGGTATTCCCTAACTTGGAGCCTAAGCCACAATTTCAATAATTGTAGTGACCAAAGAATCTATCAGTTTAACTCTTTAATGGTTGATTATCAGAAATTTGCTTATTCTATCTCAAACATTAAATATTTGTTTGATATATTTTGGTGATCCTCTATGGAAACTGATGTGACAAACCTTATTGGCCTTGAAATTTATACGGATAAAGGATATAAACTTGGTACAGTAGATGATGTAATGCTTGACACAGAATCCCAGTCAATTTACGGATTATATGTGGAAAGGACAAATGAAGGATTGGTTGAAGATGGAGTTGCAGTTTTAGTCCCTTACAGGTGGGTAAGGGCAGTGGGAGACGTTATTCTTCTTAAGAGATTCCCACCATTTGTTTCAGTTTCAACTACAGAATAAATTCACGGATGGGTAAAGTAACCCATCTCATTATTTATAAGGTTGCAATATCCATATCTCTCCAATTGATTGACTTTTCCAAGATATTTTAGAGCATGCTCCTCCAAGATTCCTACATCAACTGTACCATCCGGTTTCATGATTTTGTAGTTTATAAATCCTGATTGAAGCCAGTGTATTATGGGAATTCCTTCCTTAATTTTGCCAAGGTCATTATCCACATATGATAATTTATCGTCATTTATTATGAAGTTCCCAAGGTCCTTTAATCTGACTTCTTTTCCTTTGAACTTATCATAGTCCTCCTTTGATATGTAAACATCACCTGAATTAACATCATATTCCCTGTACTCTGTATCTTTGCTTTTTGGAAAAACTGGCATCCTTGCCTTGAGTTGCCCCGGCACATCCATGGAGAGCTTCAGAGGGTCCTTCACAAAGAAATGCCTAGGGGAATATGGATCAATTATATGCTTATTAAATGCATATAAATTCTCCCATGAAAACGTTATATCAACATCCCCTATTCCGGTTTCTATCCAGTATCTTCTGATTGCGCCCGGATTTATTCCCCTTTTCCTCATGGCCAACAAAGTTCCCAATCTAGGATCATCCCATCCGTAGAATTCCCCATTTGCAATTCCTTTTTTAATTAATGAGGTCTTGAGTATTGAATTTTCAATGGAAACTTTGCCATAGTGTAAATAAAATGGAATTTTCCACTTCATGTAATTGAATATATATCTCTGTTTTTCAGTGTTAGCTAGATGATCCTTTCCTCTTATAATGTGGGTTAATCCAAGATCATGATCATCTATTGCCACAGAAAAATTCATCATAGGATATACACGGTATTTTTTTCCAGTTCTTGGATGGGGGACATCTATTATTCTGAACGCTATGAAATCTCTGATAGCAGGATTGGGATGGGTTAAGTCTGTTTTCACAACTGCAAAAGCTTCCCCTTTCTTGTAGCTTCCATCCAACATCTTTTCCCATCTTTTCAGATTCTTTTCATAAGGTTCGTTCCTCTCATCGATAGGAACGGACTGCTGTCTTTTTGCTTTGAATAATTCTGTAGGACTAGCTGCAACATAGGCTTTTTCCATCTCAAGCAATTTTTGGAATGACTCATAATATAATTCAAATCTGTCAGATTGCAGGACTAAACTGTGATATTCTACCTCCAACCACTTCAGATCATCCTCTATCATTCTGTATGCATCAGGAAGGATATTGGCAGGATTTGTATCCTCAATCCTGAGAATCAGTTTGCCCTTGTATCTCTTCACATATTCGTCATTCAATATTGCCATTCTAGCATGGCCTATATGTAGAGGTCCAGATGGCGATGGTGCCATTCTCATAACTACATTACCCATTTCAGTATCTGGTAAATCTGGGAGTGTTTTCTCTTCTTCCACTTTTTTCTTTTCAAGCCATTGAGGGAAAATTTTCTCAACTATGCTCCTTTGTTCATCTGGTGTTAATTTGTTGACTTCTTCCACTGCATTCCCTATAATTGGAATATATTCCTTTAGCCTTGCCTTTTCTTCAGGAAATAAGGCAATGAACCTTGAGATAACCGATTTCTGGTCTGCCTTTCCGCCATGTTCATATGCGTTATATGCCGCTATCGCCTTTATCTCGTCCTTCATACAATCTCACCTCTATTATTTCTTTCAATTTATCAAGACCTTCACCCGTTAGAGCTGATATTTTTATTCTATCATTATCTCTCTTAAGTCTATCTGATTTGTTTTCTACTTCAATTATGTCTCTTGAAATACTTTTGATTTCTTGGAGCAATTTTTCTTGACTCTCAATTGAATAGCCACACTCCTCGGTGGGATCCAATAGAAAGACAACAAGGTCTGCTACATTCTTAATGGAAACCAGCGCTTTCTCCTCGATCTTATTTCTAACCTTTCTATTTAGAATTCCTGGAACATCTAGAACTTGTACCTTCCCCTTTGAAGTTTCCATTATTCCCACACTTACTTCTTTTGTTGTAAATGGGTAGTCACCTATTTCCGGCTTCAATCTTGTAAGTTTTGATACTAACATTGACTTGCCTACATTAGGGAAACCGGAGATTGCAACTACTGGATTCTCCTGGTTGATGTAAGGTATCTCCTTTATAAGTTCCCTATCAGTCCTAAGAATGGAAAGTGCATGGTCGAGATCTTCTATAAATGATGAGACTCTTCCATAATAGGCCTTTCTTAATTTATCCACGCCTTCGACATCAGGGATGTTTTTTAATTTTCTTATGGTATCGGTTGTCAGTTCACTTACCTTTCTCATTGTCCACCTTAGCCTATTTAATGCTTTTTCGTATTCCCGGAAATCCATTAAGAGGAACATTAGATTCTTCTCAAATTCACTGAGGTCATCTAATTTTGGATAGTTTTTTAAAATTCTGTTCAAGGAGTTTCGAATAACAGCCTCCATCACTTGGATTTTCATTGTGGATTTTAGCTTGTCCTTGTCAATGTAACTCTTTTTATAGAAATCCTGAACCTTATTGGCCTCCCTAAATGCTTTCTCGATTATATCTTTTGATGAGGGTACGCTTGGCAACCTAGATGGAATCATAATATTGCTCCTGTTATATCCAATTCTCCAACTGCAACGGGCATTCTCAAACCAATCTGTTTAAGTATTTTTGGATTTACTTCCCCTATGAAACCTACTATCCTTCCTCCGACTTTTATTGATGCACCTCTTCCTTCTACTAACAATTGATGGGAGAATTTCTCCCAATCATACTCAAGCTTAAGGTCCTCCATAAGACCTATGAAAACACCCTTAATTTCTGAGAATCCAGCTGACTTGTGACATGTTGCAATTCCCACACTGGATAACTGTTTATCATTCCTCACAACTGTCCCAATTTCAAATATTCTTTGAGGATAAGGGTTGCGATGATTGTTCAGGAGACTTTGTATCAACGATATGGATATCCTGGGCCTTAAAACATCCTGTTCCATGGTCACGGGGTTAAGAATTTTAATATATTCCTGAGAAAATCCGAATATTGAGTTGTAAGAACCATTAACCATTGCAAAGTTGACTGTTTCAGTGAACCCATATCCAACCAATAGGTGTCTTATTATTCTCTCAATTTCTCTTAAATTATGTGGACTTCCCACTGTATGAAAATCTTCCATGGATTCTTCAATATTATCATAACCTATTCCCTTCAGTACATCTTCTATAAAATCAACATCATTCAGTATGTCTATTCTATATTCAGGAGATATAGCCAAATCATCATTAACCTCATACCCCATTTTTACCAATGCACCCTTTATCTCGTCTAAGTTAAATTCCATCCCTGAGATCTCCTTAACTTTCTTCTGGTTGATCTTCCATTTGCTTTTCTGAAATTTAGGGTATTTCTCCATTCCAACTTTAACCTTTACAATCTCCCCTTCTGGATATGATAGGGCAGTTACCAAAAGGTTCAGTGCTCTCTGTATGGTCAATGGATCAGTACCGGTGACATCAATAAAGAAATTCTTGGTATCTTTTGTAAGGGCAGTTATATCGGAGTTGAGAATCGGTGGAAGCGATATTATGTTCCCCTCATTGTCCAAAATTGCCGGTATCCTTTCTTTTATCAAACCTCCGAATTCTTTGGCCTTTTCATGAGTCTGCAGAAAATCAAAGAGAGATATAGTAGCTTCCTCTCCCAGTGGAATAAATTTATAGTCCCTATCAACTGAAGTATATCTTAGGGGGAATTTTACTTTGTCTAGATCATGAATCCCTATTGCCGCTATCCTTCTGTTTCGACCTATGGTTGCATGTAACTTTTCCTGATAATCGATTAGTTTTTCTATGTTTTTACCTGCAATAGAATTTGTGACTATGGCAGAGACTATATATGGCCTGTAATCAGGTCCCTCATTTTCTACCAAAAACTCACTTTCCCTAATTTTAACGTTTTTATAGGATTCCAAGCCTTTATATATCCTGACAGCCCTTGATAACCCCCAAAGGGAATAAAGATCTGGTCTATCCGGATTGAATTCAACTATAAACTCGCCATTTTCTATTCTAGATTCGCCCCCTAATTTCCAGGGTATATCTATGAAATCCGAAGTTTTTAAACCTACAAGTTCCTCTACCTCTGAGGGAGTGAATCTTACCAGTACCATTGAGGGACAATGGTAAACTTATATTTTATATTTCATGATGAACTCCTAATTTTATTGATCCAATTTTAAACATAAGTATAATAGACAAAGTTTTTATCAAATTTATTATTCACCCAAAGCGAGATGATAGATATTGAGTAAGGAAAAAGCAGCTAGGATGGCAGCGAAAAAAGTTAAAGACAAATGGAAGAGTAAAGTTTGGTATACGATCCTGGCAACTGAATCCTTCGGGAAAAAAGAAATAGGGTCAACCCCAGCGGCTGAACCAGATGAACTTATAAACAGAATTTCGGAGGCATATTTATCTAACATTACTGGGGACTTTAAACTTTCTCATGTAAAACTTTTCTTTAGAATAACTCGAGTTGAAGGAGATAAGGCTTACACAGAGTTTGAAGGGCACGAAATAAATCAAGATTATATTAGAAGACTTGTAAGGAGGAGAAAGACCAGGATTGATTCAGTAGTTGATGTTGTCACCTCAGATGGCATTAAATTAAGGTTAAAGCCCCTCATAATTCTCGACAGGAAGGTCATAAACAATATAGAGACAAATATAAGAAATTCAATAAATGAATTTCTAAGGGAAAAGGCATCATCGCTTCCACTTGACCAGCTAGTTGTATATATGCTATCACCCCAGTACGCAAATGATGCTTTTGAGAAAATCAAAAATATTTATCCTACAAGAAAGATAGAACTGAGAAAATCAGAAGTATTGAGAGGAACAGGAGAAGCAAAGGAAAAGGAAGAAGAAAATCAGGCAGTTGAATCAGAAGCGTAATTGCCGGGGTGGCTTAGTCGGTAGAGCGTCGGACTCATAGGGATTTTCTATATTAGAAAGACTGAGAAATCCGAAGGCCGCGGGTTCGATTCCCGTCCCCGGCATCCTTTTAAAACTCTACAACTCTCAAACATTATCCTAATTTCAAATATTAAAAAAGATAAAAGAATTAAATTTTCATGCAATTTGGGAATAACCAGAATTTTCTCCGTTATAATATGTCAAAGACCAGGTAGATGGTGCATCCAGTACAAATGGTAACATATAGCTTGAATTAAGAGGTACGAGACTATCCCATGAATTTCCATAGGTCATGTTGTATAATGAACCATTAAAATGATAACTCATTATGCTTGACTCGGCTACCGATTGAAATTCAAGTTGTGTGTATGTGGCGTAAAATTCTGTGCCATTATATGGTATTGTTGCATTCCAGTACCTATCTGATCCAGTTACGCTATAATCGATTATCTGGAAGAATATATACTTGTACTGAGGAAAATATTCTATTGTCAGTCCCAAGTTTGTGCCACTAGGTGTATAGAAACCGCTTTGAACTGCTGGGTTTGATGAATTTAAAAAGTAATGTGCAACACAGTTAGTGCCTGATACATACCATGGGGCTATTGTCCCATTAGGGTCCAAGTCTACTCCAAGCTGGAAAAAGCCCTTGCACGAAGACCTTGTGGCTCCATAATAATTCATTGCATTTATCTGAAAACTTAAAATTCCATTTTGTAAAGATGTCCAGTTATCAATGATCATATTAGCATGTAAAATCGTGAAGGCTGGTAGCAATGTCACTAATAACCCCGAACCTTGCCCATATCCTTCCATGTTATTGTATCCGGGTAAATAGATTGGAATCTCATAACTTGTAAAGTATATGTCTGTGAAGTATACTTTTCCGGCAATTGAAGAAATTTGAATTCCAGAATATGATGGTCCCAATGGTGCACTTACTGTTGCGAATGTGGAGTTCGTTTCGTCCACGAATACCTGGAACGTCCAAGAATATTTGTTATTCTTACTTGAATTGTATAGATTTCCAGACAGGTATACCCATCCGTCATTATATGAGTTAGGTTGTGGAACTGTTCCAGCAACCTTTGTGTTGGAGGCTCTTGAACTCACGACAATATTATAACCTGAGACAACAACTGATACAATAGATTGGTTATCGGAATTGACTATGGCGAAATAGCCTGTCCCATCAGCAGCATTAACAGCTAACTGAAATGATACAAATTGATCCCCAGGTGTAACATTTGAGTTAGTTTCTAAGGTTTGACCTCCAAAAAGTTGCAGTGAAGGTTCGCCAAAATAATTTGGTGAATTGACAATCAGAGGCTTTCCTTGGCCTGAAATCTCATTCCATCCATAATCCGCGTAATTATTACCTGAAGTAAAAAGCGAAACAAAGGCAAAAGACCCCGCAGTTCCAACAGCTGGTGCCTTAATCAATTCATTACTGTTTCCTGAAGCTTGGGTCCCACTCACCAAGAAGATAGGCGATGCAATTATAGATGCAACGATTACTAAACCGAAAAATTTAGAATTCTGCATGATTTTTTAAGATATTTGAGTATTAAAGTATTATTATATTTGAAAATTAAAATTTTTTTGGTTAATGAATTTGAAAATTCTAAATGACTGGACTTATTAAATTTCTGAGATTAAAATTATAAAAAATGTCTGTATACATAATCTGCCTGTGCTCAGAAAATTTCCATTGAAAATTATCTGTTTACCTTACCTCAAAAAATTTCTTTGCACCAAGTAATTTGTGAATAATTTGATAACTTACAAAAAAGTTTTATTCTCACTAGATTTAATTATATATGGACCAAGAAAGCAATTTTAGAATACCTTTAATAGGCGAGGATTTTCCAACTTTAAAGGTTGAAACTACACATGGCTTCAAGGAGCTACCAAAGGACTATTCTGGGAAATGGTTTATGCTTTTCTCTCATCCTGGTGATTTCACCCCAGTGTGCACTACAGAATTCTATTCGTTTGCCAGAAACTATCAAAAATTCAAGGAATTAAACACAGAGCTCATAGGGCTTTCAGTGGATAGCGTTATAAGCCACATTGAATGGGTTAAATGGATAAAGGATCACTTAAACATTGACATACCATTCCCTATAATAGCGGATCCAATTGGAAATGTCTCAAGAAGACTAGGAATGCTCCAGCCTCAGTCACCAACAGCCACAGTGAGGGCAGTTTTCATAGTAGACCCAAACAGTATTGTCAGACTGATACTTTACTATCCCATGGAAGCAGGGAGAAATGTTAATGAACTGTTGAGAGTTATAAAGGCGCTTCAGGCAGCTGACAAAAACAAAGCAGCCATTCCAGCCAACTGGCCAGACAATGAACTGATCGGTTCCAAGATAATCAATCCACCACCTAGGACAGTTGAAGGAGCCAATGAAGTACTGAAAAAATACAAGGGTTACGATTGGTGGCTGACCTATAGGGAGGAATAGATAAAAAATAATTCAACTTTTCATTTATTTCTTAGGGAATTAATTGGATTCTCCTTTTTTCTCATGATTTTATATTAGAAGATACTTCCCTTATTGCTTCTTCCACCTTGGAACTCCTTTCTATGAAAAATATTTCATTTCCTTGTGTTATTTCTCTATTGAATTCTGGTAGCAAATCTCTATTTAGCTCTACATTATATTCAGAATCTGAAACCATTTTGATTCCGTATTTTTCTATAATGGTTCCATTTCTTATTATTCCAGTTATTTTTAACATTACAGTTTTATCGTCATTAATTATATCTTTATTCACTTCACCGTTATTCAATATTATTATCCTGTCAGAGAGGTACATTGCTTCTTCTATAATGTGAGTTGTGAAAATTATTATCTTATCTCTCTTTGCATTCAAATCTTTCAGCACCTGTCTAATCTCTAATGTACCCATTGGATCGATCCCGAATGTAGGTTCGTCCAGAATAAGAATTGAAGGGTCTCCTATCATGGCACTGGCCAAACCCAACCTCTGCTTCATTCCTCTCGAATATTTTCCAACCTTCTTATCCAGAAAGGGTAATGAACCGGTAAGCTCAGCAACGCGTTTAATTTCCCCTATCAAACTATTACCTTGGTATCCTTTTAATTTACCAGAAAATTCAAGTATTTCTCTGCCGCTTAAATAAGGATAGAATTCAGGTTGTTCAACCAGTACACCCATTTCCATCAATATCTCCTTTCTAGAGTCCCTAAAATTCTTATCATTTATCCTTACTTCTCCATGTCTTGGGTGAGCCAATCCAGTCAATACTTTTAATAGAGTAGTTTTCCCTGCTCCATTTGGTCCTAAAATCGTAGTTATACCTTCCTTGTCAATTTTTAAAGTTAAAGGTCCTAGGGCTCTGAAATCCCCATAATATTTTTCTACTCCTTCCAACTCAATCTTCATATCATTTTACCTCTTTTCTTTCCACTATGAACAAAGTGCCCAAAAGAAAGACAACAGCATAGACTATGAAAACTGAGAGCGACAAAAATATGTCATTTAGACCCGCTGGATTTAAATTGAAACTTGTAGTGAAAACTGTGGGATTGATGTTTATATAAACCCTCTCAATAATTGTAGCAGCATTATTTAGAAGGAAGAATGCGTTGTATGAGTATAGAAGATATAATACAAGATTAACTGCGTAAAATATTATGAAATAAATTACAAAACTTGTTATATATGCATACAGATTCTTATTAAATATTGAGCTGAGTAAAAATGTGAATGAAGTCAGAGCAAATATCAACATTATTAATAACCCGACGGATGTAAGGAATTGATTATATTCAAGAAATCCGTACACTAAAATTACACTAACTGCCTGTGTAAGTATGTAAACCATCATTGAAATTATGGTTACCGTCACCGCGGCAAGATATTTGGCAATAACAAGAACAAATCTATCAACTGGTTGTGAAAAAACAAAGTATCCAGTCTTCATTTCCATTTCAGAGCTAATGGCCGGAGAGGAGAAAAATACCGATGAGAATACAGGAAGGCTTGACATCACATATGCCCACAAATAAAGTATCAGTAGCTCGCTGTTTACTTTGGAAAGTGAAACTAGCCTGCTTGGAAGCAAATTTGAAATTCTATTAGAATATCTGAATGTAAGATAGGCCATAATCAAAGATGCCAGAACCACTATTATCAGAATTAAATAGAAACTTCTGGATCGATAATAGTTCCTCAAATAATGTGAATAAATTGTAAAAAAATTACTAGACATTAAATTCACCTAATTTAGCTGCTTCTTGTGCTTACAATAAATTCAATTGTTTTAGAATTTACTTTGATGATTTTAAGGCCGTTTTCATGCAGGTAGCCTGAATAATTGTAAAGGTTTGAAATGAAAGTGGAATTTCCGGAGATATAGATGTATACAGATGATGAAGATACATTGCCCCAGGCCGTGATGTTATATTCATTGAAGTAAAAATCTATCATCCCATTTCCCGATAGATAACTCTTAATATGGGAAAAATTGCTTCCTTGGTTATTAGCTGCAATGGAATAGTTTAATTCATCTAGGCTTCCCAGGAATATATAATTTGAATAAGGCTGGAACAGATACAGTGAGAAATTAAAGATACTTGGAAAATATGAATTGAGATTCCCTGAAAAATTAAAATTGAAACTGGTTGGGAAACTAATGTTGGATGTTCTATTTGTGATAAAATTGTAAATGGTATCATAGGCACTTATTTTATAAACTTGGAATCCTCCTATAGTTCCATATTTAACTATGGGAATGGTTGTGTTGTTGAACGTTAAGTTTGAGTTTCCCACTCCGAAACCCTTAGAAATAGGAATTAAAAGGCCTATACCAGACTTGCCACCGAAGGCATAATAAGTGCTGTTATTGTAATTAATCTTCAATACCATGGTTGAATTTGAAGGTATAAAATTCAGGGGATTTTCTTGAGATGAAACATATGCGTTGTATGCTAATATTGATACGGGTACAATTATAACAATCGCAATTCCCACTGCTATTGCTAACTTAAGCTTGGCGTTCATGCTCTCATGGTTATATATAAAATAAGGATAAAAGATTTATGTATTCTTCAAGAACTGAAATTCAATATGTGTTTATTTGATTCTGCAAAATATGATAAGCTACTGAAAAAGTTAGCAAGAAGCTCATCTGGGTGCTGTCCTTCCATTTCCGAAATCTGCTTCAATATGTTCAATATTTTTCCGTTTGGATTATATGCATATGACTCTGCAAGCCCGTTTGTTAACCAATCTTCTAGGACCTCATGCTTTTCTTCTCCTAGGTTATTCACAGCTTCTAAAATCTGAGGTATTAAATTATCTGCCTCATCGCGTTTAACCTCATTCAATTTGGTATAAAGATCAATCATGGACCATATCCTAATGATCTCAGAGGCTTTGGAGATCGATTCATGTATTGTATCAATAATCTCTCTAGAGTCATCGTGTTTTATTATGTGTGATAAACCACTTGAAATAATATAGGAAGCAGCATCAACATCCTCCTTTCTGTTGATTTTTGAAATATTTCTCATTCTCTCATTTATCTTTTTAAGCACAGGTTTAAAATCGTCTCCCATGATTGCCTTTAGTCTTGCCATGAGAACATCCCTATAGAGTTTTGAGGTCTGCGACGATCTTGTTGGCAATGATTCAGCAAGCTTTTCTTGGTAATTGTTCATTTTGTCTTTTAACTCTTCACTGTTTGTATGTGTAAATTGTTCATAATAAGAAAGGGTCAGTCCATAGTATATGCCGAGTTTATCCTCTTCCTTAGAAATGTTCTGCAGATTCTCCTCAACGAATTTCACGATTTCTGAATTCAATGTTGGTGTGTCCTCCTTTCTCAGGATCAATTTCGAAAGAGTAGTAGACCAGAATTTGTCTTTTTGATCTTTGCTTTTAATTAACTGCCCCATTTCATTTAAATTCTGGAGTAAATATAAGTTCCCGTCCCTCAGATGTATGTTATCAACGAAATTGGCTGATAATCCCTCTATGAGAGCGGAAAGATCAACATCGCTATCCTTTATCATCCTAAGTATCTCCATAATATTATCCAAAGCCTGTGGTTTCCTGTTGGCCAGTGACTCTAGGATTGATACACCCTTATAGATCGAAAAGATATCGTCTTCTGGAAGAAGTAGATTCTCATTTAGTTGAGATTCTATCTGATCTATTAGACTATTGAATATGTCTGTCTGTCCTGTATAAATATTAAATTTCGTATATAACATATAATCTTCAAAATTTACTCCTTCATCTCCGGCATCGCTGAATGCCTTACTCACCTGCTTGAAAATTTCCAGGTCTTCTCTGTCCATATTCCCGGTAAGAACTCTATAAATCAAGTAGTTCAATTGGCTTTCTGTGCTATATTCTCCAGCGCTTTTTAGCATTTCTT
Organism: uncultured Thermoplasmatales archaeon; assembly: GCA_964468585.1. Lineage (GTDB taxonomy): Archaea > Thermoplasmatota > Thermoplasmata > Thermoplasmatales > JAFMDN01. The sequence goes on from CAYXTM010000001.1 coordinate 145,926, forward strand.
TTAAATTCGGATTATCCATTAAATGGTAACGTATTTACGGATTTAATTTTAACCATGTTCTTATAAATCAACTTAGGAAAACTCATGCAGGATTGAATTGCATTTATTCTGAATATAGATTATAAGAAAGTTAGGTTAAAATTTAGTACACCTAAAATAAGCAAAATGTCGTTTTTCTAAAAAGTGTTTGTAAAATACGAAAAAATCAAGTTTTCATCCTTTATAAAAATTCAAAATATTTAAGAGGGCTAAGAACAAAATGAATTTAGGTACGGCAAAATCTTAAAATGCTATTAAAAATTTACCGTGATGTTACCTGAATATGCAAAAGTGAAATTGCCCACTGAGGAGGTCTTTTTTTCCACAGAGGGGAAAATAAAAACACTAAAACTTCACACTGTCTGTGAGGAGGCCAGATGTCCTAACAGGACTGAATGCTGGTCAGATGGAACTGCCACTTTCATGATAATGGGAAAAAACTGCTCCAGGAATTGCAGATTCTGCTCAGTTACTCATGGTCATATGGAGCCTTTGGACCCTCTCGAACCAATGATGGTAGCCGAGGCTGTAAAAGAGATGGGTCTTACTTTTGCAGTTATAACTTCAGTAGATAGGGATGACCTTCCAGACGGTGGTGCTAGTCACTTTGCCAGGGTCATAAGGGAAGTTAAAAAGCTCGGCATAAAGGTCGAAGTTCTGATCCCGGATTTCAGAGGAAATGAAGACCAACTTAAAACTATTATGGATTCAAAACCAGATATTATAGCACATAATGTTGAGACTGTCAGAAGACTGAGCCCCACTGTTAGGGACGGTCGCGCTGGTTACGATCAGTCCCTAAGGGTCCTTGAATTTATAGCCAAAGGCAACTTCATCACGAAATCTTCCATAATGGTGGGATTGGGTGAGACAAAGGATGAGATAATTACAACGCTAAAGGACCTAAAGGCTGTTGGAGTGAAAATAGTAACGATTGGGCAGTATTTGAGACCTACAAAGATGCAATTACCCGTCCAGAAGTATTACACAACAGCCGAATTTCAGGAATTGAAAGAAGAAGCATATGAAATAGGTTTTGATTATGTAGCTTCTGGGCCTCTTGTAAGGACGTCTTATAAGGCTGCAGAGGCATGGGAATCACTGATGGTGGGAAAATGAAAATTTTAAACAAGTTTGATGAAGAGGAATTGTTGAATGCGTATAGGATTGCCTTATACTCGAGAACTCTAGATAACAGGATATTGATGGCTCAGAGGCAAGGAATCATTGGATTTCATACTCCTAGTTCAGGGCATGAAATACCACAGGTCGCGATTGGCATGCTCTTAGAAAAGGAAGATATCATAATAAATTATTACAGGGACCTGACATTGCTTGTATACAGAGGAGTTCCAATTGAAAAGATATTTGACCATATGCTAGCAAATTCTGAAGATTCTGCCAGTGGTAGGAACATGCCGGATCATTACAACTTCAGAGAATATGGATTTTACTCAGTACAGAGCCCAGTGGCCATGCATCTTCCATTTGCGGTTGGTGCAGCCTATGCCAAAGTCATGAAAGGTGAAAAAGGTATAGTTCTTGCAAATACTGGTGATGGAGGTACTTCTACTGGGGATTTTCATGCTGCTCTTAATTTTGCATCTGTTTTCAATCTGCCAGTTATGTTTGTCATAGAGAACAACAGATTTGCCATTTCACTTCCAGTGGAAGAGCAAACTAAGGCCCCTATAGAAAAGAAGGCTGAAGCTTATGGGATGCCTGGAATTTCATTTGACGGAAATGATATTTTTGCTGCCTTGGAGGGGTTCATGAAGGCGTTTGACTACGTGAGAACGAACAAAAAACCAATACTGGTCGAGGCGAGAATTTACAGAATGGGCCCACATTCAACATCTGATGATCCAAGAAAGTACAGGAAAGATGAGATAGTGGAGGGGTCTAAAGATGACCCAATAATCAGGTTTGAAGATAAACTAAAATCGCTCGGGATTTTGAGCGATTCTATGGTAGCTGAGTTAAAGAAATGGGCAGTTGAAGATATTGAGAAGAAGCTGGAACAGAGAATGAAGATACCACCTCCAGCGCCAGAAAAAATCTTTGATGATGTATATGAGAAAAGGACCTGGATACTGGAAGAAGAAAGGAGGGAACTTGAATGAGAGAACTAAATATGGTTCAGGCCTTGAATGAGGCCCTAAACATGATTTTATCTAAGGACCCCTTATCTGTTATTATTGGAGAAGACGTTGGGAGAGATGGTGGAGTTTTCAGGGTTACTGACGGATTACTTCAGAAATTCGGAAACAAAAGGATAATAGATACCCCCTTGAATGAGCTTGGCATAGTTGGTACAGCCATTGGAATGGCTTCTTATGGGCTGAGACCAATCGCTGAAATACAGTTTCAGGATTTTATATTTCCTGCTTTTGATCAGATAATAAATCAAATGGCTAAAATTAGGTACCGCTCCGGGGGAAAATTCACTGCACCAGTTATAATAAGGACACCATACGGTGGAGGAATAAGGGGAGGCCTATATCATTCCCAGAGTGGTGAGTCTTATTTTGTGCATACTGCCGGCTTGGTGGTTGTTACACCCTCAAACCCCTACGATGCCAAGGGGTTACTTTTATCTGCCCACGAGGCACCCGATCCTGTTATTTTTCTTGAACCGAAGAGATTGTATAGGTCTGTCAAAAACGATGTGCCCGAGGAAGAATACCATGTGGAGATTGGAAAAGCTAAATTACTTAGAGAGGGAAATTCCATAAGTATCATAACCTACGGATCAATGTTACCGACGGTTCTTAACACAGTTGAAAAAAACAATGTGGATGCAGACGTATTGGATCTGATAACCCTATCCCCTCTCGATATTGACTCCGTATTGAAATCGGTAAAAAAGACTGGAAGAGCTATAATAGTTCATGAGGCTCCTAGAACACTTGGGGTTGGTGCTGAGATTTCTGCTCTCATATCAGAAAGGGCGATTGAATATCTTTACTCCCCTATTTACAGGGTTACTGGATTCGATACCCCATTCCCTTATGCCAATGAGGAGCATTATTTGCCCAATGAGGCTAGAATAATGAGGTATATTGAGAGGGCTTTGAAATTTTGAGGTGATAAAATGGTAACGTTTAAACTACCAGATATAGGAGAGGGAATACAGGAAGGGGAAATAGTAAAATGGTACGTAAAAGAGGGGGATAATGTAAAAAAGAACGATATAATAGTGGAGGTTATGACTGACAAGGTAACTGTTCAAATTCCATCACCATTCGAGGGGAGGGTTGGTAAGATATATTATAAAACTGGTGAACTTGCGAAGGTAGGAAGTCCTCTTGTTGATATCATAAGCTCTGAAGAGAAGGTTGCAGAAATACCTAGACCCTCTGAAGAAAAGAAGGAAAAAGCTCCTTCGATTCCTTCCCAAACAACGGTCGAAAGAGAAGCTGTTGAATACCCTAGCAGAGTGCTTGCGTCTCCGGCCATAAGGAAGAGGGCTAGGGAATTAGGAATCGATTTATCAAAAATTAGCGGCACCGGACTAGGAGGAAGGATAACTACAGAAGATTTCTTATCCTATGTTGAATCGATCAAAAATAAGCCTCCTACAGCTACTGAGGTAGAGACCTCAAAGTTAACACCTCAGTCTTCTGGTACTTCACAACACCTTGAACTTCATGGTTTGAGAAGGATAATTTCCGAAAAAATGGTCAAATCGAAATATACAATTCCACATTATGCAGTTGCAGAGGATGTGGATGTGACCGAACTTGTTTCCCTAAGGGAAAATTTAAAGAGATCCGATATCAATGTGTCCTTTACTCCGTTTTTTGTTATCGCAGCCACAAAGGCACTAAAGGAGTTTCCCTATTTAAACGCAAGATGCCTCGAAGATGGCTCATATGAATTATTGAATTATTACAATATTGGTATTGCCATTGACACCCCTGATGGATTGACTGTTGCGGTTGTTAAGAATGCAGATAGCAAAAAATTGACTCAGATTGCAGCAGAAATTGTGGACTTGGCAGAGAGGGCAAGATCAAATAAGCTGAAACTTGATGAGGTTAAGGATTCAACATTCACTGTAACAAACGTAGGCTCCATTGGAGGAATATTCTCCACACCGATAATTAACTACCCAGAAGTTGCCATATTGGGGGTACATAGAGTTAGGGAAGAGAACGGCAGAAAAAAGATGTTTATAACCCTTTCAGCGGATCACAGGCTCATAGATGGTGCCATGGCTGCTAGGTTCATTGTTAGAATAAAGAATTATTTGGAGAATCCAATTACCATGCTGGTGTGATCTATGGAATATGATGCAATTGTCATCGGTGGCGGGCCAGGCGGATACGCGACCACAATAAGATTGGGGCAGAGGGGCAAAAAAGTACTAATGATAGAGGAAAATAAGATAGGAGGAGAGTGCCTAAATTACGGATGTATTCCATCGAAGGCATTCATTGAACTTGCAGATTCACTCGATTATTTGAAAGGGCTGCCTGGGGTTGAATTGAAATTCTCAATCGATATGAAAAAATGGCTGCAGTGGAAGTGGGACATGATCAACAGACTGACCTCCGGTGTTGAAAAACTTTGTAAATCCTATGGAGCAGATATTATAATGGGCCATGGTACGATAATAAATGAACATTCGGTTCAGGTGAATGGACAGACCTATGAGGGTAGAAATCTCGTGATAGCAACCGGTTCTTCACCCATCGTTATCAAAGGAGCCGAAACAGCCTTTTATAATAGAGATATTCTCGACATAGACCATGTGCCTGAAAGTTTACTGGTTGTAGGTGGAGGATATATTGGCGTGGAATTAGGAACAGCTTTCTCGAAACTTGGATCAAAGGTTACTATTGTGGAGATGATGCAAAACATTCTTCCAGGCACTGATGTAGAATTATCGAGATATGTTGAAAGAAAATTGAAACAACTAGGAGTTGAGATTATAACTGGAGTATCTCTGGAGAAACTCGAGAAGGGAAAAAACTATAGAGCTAAACTCTCAAATGGCAGAGAAATAGAATCAGAAATAGCCTTGGTAACTGTGGGAAGGAAGCCAAATACAATTGGATTTGGCCTTGAGAATCTGAAACTTGAGATGGATGGCAAATTCATTAAAACTGACAAGAGAAAAAGAACTAGCCTTAAGAACGTTTATGCCGTGGGGGATGTAAGTGGACAACCCATGTTAGCGCACAAGGCCTTCTATGAGGCAGGGATTGTTGCTGACAATATATCCGGAATTGATTCCATCGTTGACTATAGAGCAATGCCCTTTGTGATTTACTCTGACCCAGAGATATCTATTACAGGCGAGAAAACAGAAAATTTTGCAAACTTCCCATTGGGTGCCAATGGCAGGGCCCTTGGTCTGAATGCAAATCAGGGAGTTTACAGGATATATGTGGATAAAAATGGTGTCGTAAAAGGAGCCGCATTTGCAGCACCTAGATCGTCTGAGTTAATTTCAGAAATTTCACTTGCAGTTGAAGCAGGACTTTCTGCTGAAGATATAGGTTTAACGATCCACCCACATCCAACTCTTTCAGAAGGAGTCCAAGAATCGGCGGAGGCAGTAAATGGAAGATCTCTCCACTTTAAATCTAGTCGCTAATTTTGGGAAAACATCTTATCTGGAATCCATGGCTATAATGGATGGATCAGTGGAGGCTGTTCGAAAAAATAGGGTTAAAAATATTTTACTTTTTTTTAAATATGATCCAGTATTTACTGTAGGAAGAGGAAAAAAGGAAGAGAACTATAAGGGAGTTGAAATAATAGAAACAGACAGGGGAGGGGATGTCACTTATCATGGACCCGGACAAATTATTGGATACCCCATAATTGACCTAAGGAATTCTCTAAATGTAAGAGGATTTGTCAAAAATGTTGAAAGTATTATAATAGATTCTCTGAATAAGTTTGGTTATAAAGGTCATGTTGGTGATGAACCTGGGATATGGGTAGACGGTAAGAAAGTTGCATCACTGGGTATGGCCATTAGAAATGGCATATCAGCTCACGGTTTTTCAATTAATACAAGTTCAGAAGTCTTCCAAGGATTCAAAAAAATCAGAGCGTGCGGATTAGATCCTGATGTCATTGGATTTATTGAAATTGATGAAAACACTTTGATCGATGAAATCGTTAAAAATTTTTCAAAATTTTACGGAGAATTTCAGTGGATATCTGCTCAGTCCTTGCTAAATGTATTATGACTCAATAAATTGTATAATATACCATTTTGTAATTACCAAATATGCAGATAAGCAGTGATTCAATTCTCAGGGATGGAAGTATCGTCAGAATAGAACCGTACGACGAATCCATGAACAAAGAATTGATGAAGTTTGTAAATCAACTTTCAGATTTTTCCATTATAGGCAGATTCTTGCAACCAATTTCAAGAGAAGAGGCGTACAACCTTCTCACCAGCCCAGGAGGGATAAAGGTTGTGGCTCTTAGAGATAATAATATCATTGGTCATGGAATGCTGGAAATGAGAGGCGATAGGAGTGCAGAATTGGCGGTTGTAGTTTTGGATAGTTTCCAAAACCTAGGTCTGGGCACTTCGATATTGGGACTACTTCTTGAGTATGCTTTCAAAAATGGAATTACCCATGTAAAGTCATTCGTTGCTCCTGAAAATTACAAGATGATCACAGTTCTTAAGAATTTGGGATTCCCCATTGACACACATGTAAAAGAGGGGTTAATCGAAGTTGAGTTCCCCCCTTCCAAGCTTCCAGAAGCTATAGAGAAATTTGAACTTAGAGAAAGTGTGGGAGCAACGAATGCGGTAAAGATTTTCCTTGAACCAAAATCGATTGCCTTGATTGGTGCTTCCGGCGATAGATCCACGATAGGTGGTCAGCTTCTATTTAATATCATAGAGAGTAATTACCAGGGACCAATTTTCCCAATCAATCCAAATAGAGAATTCGTACAGGGGATGAAGACCTACAAATCTATACTGGATGTCCCTTATGATGTGGAAATGGCCATTATTGCTGTGCCTGCTCAATATGTGAATGATGTCGCTAAACAATGCGGACAAAAAGGTGTAAAAGGTCTAGTCATAATTTCTTCAGGCTTTGCAGAGGTTGGAGGTGAGGGTGTTACAAGACAGAAGGAGTTAATGGAAATATGCAACAGATATGGAATGAGGTTGATTGGACCTAATTGTATGGGAGTTATCAATACAGATCCGAAGGTTAGCCTGAACGGTCAGTTCTCACCATTTAAGTCCATAAGAGGAAGGATTGGGTTCTTATCACAATCGGGGGCTCTTGGCATTGCTGTCATAGACTTGACCACTAAACTTGGTCTCGGTATGTCCTCCTTTGTATCGGTGGGAAACAAAGCTGATATTTCAGCCAATGACCTAATACAGTACTGGGAACAGGATCCGAATACTGATGTTATCCTTCTTTATTTGGAGTCTTTTGGTAATCCCGTAAAATTTGGAAAAATAGCGAGACGCGTCACTAAAACCAAACCCATTATAGCAGTGAAATCTGGTAGGTATAGCGCGGGATTTAGGGCTACCCAGTCACATACTGGTGCTCTTCTTTCCGCTTCTGATGTTACAGTTGACGCTCTTTTCAAGAAGAGTGGTGTCATCAGAGCCGAAACTTTAGATGAGATGTTCGATGCAGCTACTATACTTTCTTCTCAACCTGTACCTAAGGGTGATAGGGTTGCCATTGTAACCAATGCTGGTGGTGCCGGAATACTTGCGGCAGATGCATGCGAAGCATATGGTTTAAAAGTCCCTGAAGTACCCAAGGAAACTCAGGAAAAACTTAGAGAGATTCTTCCCCCAATTGCAGGGCTTAGAAATCCAATAGATATGACGGCCCAAGGCGGACCAGAAATGTACGAAAAAGTTCTGGACGTTATTGGTCAGGATGACTCTTTTGATTCAATACTGGTGATTTTTATTCCTCCAGTTCAAATGGATCAGAGTCTGGTCAGTACCAGAATACTGAATTCTGTTAGGAAGATGAACAATAAAAAGACCGTGGTTAGCGTATTCATGGCATATAGAGGTATACCTGATGTTCTTGTTTCAGGGAACATAAAACTGCCATCATTCCCATTCCCGGAAGACGCCGCAAAGGCACTGGCAAAGGCCACTGAATACGGAAAGTGGAAGAATATGCCTGAGGAAAAAATACAGGAAATTAAGATTATAGAACCTGAATTGGTTAAGGCCACAATATCCAAGGCCCTCAGGGCAGGTAAGGAATGGCTTAGCTACGAAGAAGCAAGGATAGTACTAAATTCATATGGAATCCCAGTTATTAAGAGTTTTACTGCCATTAGCCCGGATGAGGTAGCCAATAAAATTGCTCAGATTAACAATCGTGTAGTCATTAAGGGATATTCATCAAAGGTTGTACATAAATCAGATGTTGGGGCCGTAAAGTTGAACGTCGAGCCATCTGCAGCTAAAGAGGCTGCTCAAGAAATAAAAAATAACCTGGAATCCAAGGGTTATCCATTGGATTATTTCGTAGTTCAGGAAATGGTACCTGAGGGTATTGAAATGATTGTTGGAATAACCCAGGATCCGAGTTTCGGCCCAATTGTGGTCACTGGACTGGGTGGAAAACTGGTGGAACTGTTGAAGGATATCAGCATTAGGCCTGCGCCTGTAACTTTCAATGAAGCTCTCGAAATGATAAGTGAACTCAAAACCCACCAAATACTTGATGGTTACAGGGGTGGAATAATAGCCGATAAAGAATCGCTTGCAGAAATAATAATGAAGGTTTCAAAACTGGCCAATGATATACCTGAAATCAAAGAGCTTGACCTTAACCCCATCATGGTTATGGAAAAAGGAAAAGGCGCTACCGTGGTGGACTTCAGAATAAGAATAGGAGTTATTGAGAAGGAAATCCCCTTTATTGCCAAAACTCCCGGATGACTTAATAAAATGTTAAATAATATTTTCTCATACCACATGGAACGGTGATAGACTCAATGGTTAACATGAGAGCAGTGATATCCACAAAAGACGGGAAAAGCAGGCAGATTGAAATTCCTGAGGATAAACAACCTGCATTATTTGGAAAGAAGATAGGGGATATCATAGATGGCGAGTTCCTAGGATTTAGTGGAGTAAAGCTAAAGATAACTGGCGGAAGCGATGAGGACGGATTCCCAATGAGGGCTGACTTCCCTGGAATGAGAAGGGAAAGAATCCTATTAACAGGGGGGGTAGGTTTCCATCCAAAGAGGGATGGATTGAGAAAAAAGAAGAGTATAAGGGGAAATACAGTATCTGGAGATATCTCACAAATTAATTTTGCAGTTATTGAGGGCGAAATTAAGGAAGAATCAAAAGGAGAAAGTAAATGAAGTTTCCCAGACCACCTGAAGTTAATATTGGAATGGTGGGCCATGTAGATCATGGCAAATCTACTCTTACTAAGCTTATTACTGGTGTTAAAACTGATTATTTTTCTGAAGAAATAAAGAGAGGGATTTCAATAAAACTTGGATATGCAGATGCAGCCATTTATAAATGTGGAGATCCCTCAAAAGGACCTGAATATGCAACCAATCCAAAGGATTGTGCAGGTGGTGCTGAATTTCAGCGAGTTGTCAGTTTTGTGGATTCACCTGGGCATGAGACTCTGATGGCTACCATGCTTTCCGGGGCTGCCATAATGGATGGAGCAATAATGGTCATAGCCGCAAATGAGAAATGCCCACAACCTCAGACAAGGGAACACCTTATGGCCCTTAACATACTCGGTAAAGATAAAATTATCATTGTTCAGAATAAGATTGATCTGGTCTCTGAAGAGAGGGCTCTCGAATCTTTTAGGGAGATTAAACAGTTCGTAAAGGGAACTGTTGCAGAAAATTCACCAATAATACCCATGAGTGCCATAGATAATTCCAACCTTGATGCATTGCTTGGTGCCATACAGAGATATATCCCAACAAGGGAGTATGATAAAAATGCTAACCCCATGATGTACGTTGCCAGGAGCTTTGATATTAACAAACCGGGAACACCGCCAGAGGAATTGAAAGGGGGAGTGGTTGGGGGTTCTATCATACAGGGTGTTTTCAGAGTAGGAGATGAGATAGAAATTTCTCCTGGAATAATGCAGAACAAGGGAAATAAGAAAGTCTATAACCCTATTTACAGTAAAATTGCTTCTATTATATCAGGGAATATGAATCTTGAAGAAAAAGGCCCAGGCGGCTTAGTAGGCATAGGAACTTATCTTGATCCATATCTCACAAAAGGGGATAATCTTGTAGGTCAGATTGTCGGAAAGAAGGGGACACTTCCCAAACCAATAAATTCCATAAAATTAAAAGTTAAGATACTAGATAAAGTCGTCGGAAGCCAGAATGAAATGAAGGTTGAAAGAATAGCAAAACAGGAAACATTACTTCTTAACGTAGGAACAGCTGTCACGGTGGGGGTAGTTACTCAGGTGAAGGGGGATTCAACTGAACTTGAATTGAAATATCCTGTAATCGCATTACAGGGACAGAATGTAGCCATAAGCAGAAGGATACAGAACAGATGGAGATTAATTGGAAGTGGGACTGTTCTTTAAATTGCAGTTGGTTAAAGGGCAGGATTCGCATTTAGGTTTTTTCATGCAATAAACTTTGGAATGTTCCACAATCAAGGCATGAAATTCCTTAAGTTCCATTTTATCTAATTCTTTTATTAAAAAGGATCGCAATTTCTCATAGTCCTTATGCGTGAAGTTTACCCCTGTATAGCGTGAAAAAAATCTGATTGTATATAAATCAATGGGAATAGTATGCGAATTAAAACCGTATAACATTATGGAATCAGCGGTTTCGGGACCCACCCCTGGAACGTCCAATAATTCCTCTCTAGAACAGGACGTATAGGTCTCTATCTTCTCATAAAATGAGAATAACCCTTTCAGGTATCTGGCTTTCCTTTTTGCATAAGGAACAGACCTTATTATGGATGATAGTTCATCTTCACTTAATTTAAGAATATCATCATCACTCAACTTTTCCAGCTTTTTCATGGAATTCTCGACAGACGACCATTTTGCATTTTGTGTTAGGACTGCTCCAATCATGACCCTAAGTGGCGAATTGGCTGGCCACCAGTATTGATATCCGTAGGTCTCTATAAGGCTTTTAAATATCGACCGTATACCCAAATGCATTTCAATTTGGTGCCTTATCTGGAATATTCATCTTTTCCTTTAACGCTTTCTTACCGTTTCTGATCTCCTCTATAAGCTTTGGAACTATATCATAAAGGTCTCCAATTATGGCAATATCTGCATACTTTATAATAGGAGCATTTGGATCCTTGTTGATTGCAATTATGAATTCAGAACCCTTCATACCTGCGATGTGCTGAATGGCGCCTGATATTCCTACTGCTATGTACAATTTTGGATTCACTGTCTTCCCAGTTTGACCAACTTGCCTATCCCTTGTGATCCAGCCTGCATCAACCGCCGGTCTTGAAGCTGCAACGATACCGCCCAACTCTTTGGCAAGATCCTCCAGGAGAGAGAAGCCTTCCTTTTTGCCCAAACCGAGACCACCGGCTACAATTACATCTGCAGTTGTTATGTCGATTTCTTCCTTCCTAACAATTGTCAGCAATTTTGTTATGATATCTTCTTCTTTGATATTGCTTTCAATTACCTCCAACTCACCTGTTCTACCCTTTATTGGATCAATGGGTTTGAAGATACCTGGTCTGGCACTGGCCATCTGAGGCTTGTGCTTTGCACACAATATGCTAGCCAATATGGCTCCACCGAAAGCTGGTCTCCTAGCTTCAAGTAACTTCTTCGCTGGATCCACGTCCAATTCAGTACAGTCAGCCGTTATGCCGGTTGTGACCTTGACGGCTATTCTTGAGGCTAGATCCCTTCCGTTGTGTGTGGCACCAAGGATGAAATAGTTCGGTTTTCTCTCTTTTATCAACTGACCAATTATTGTTGAGTAAGGTATGGTTCTATAATGCCTAAGAGTAGGGCCTTTTACAAATATGACCTTATCAACTCCATATTCGAAAGCAGTCTTGGCCATTTCATAACCCGATTCATCAGCCAATAATACTCCCACAAGCTTTTCACCTGATTTGTCGGCAAGCTTCCTTCCAATTCCGGCCATTTCAAGAGCTACCCTCGATAGCTTTCCATCATTTTGCTCCAGGAACACCCAGAAATCCTTATAATTCTCTGGGTCTTTTGGAGGATCTGAGCATCTTTCATTGAGCATTTAGCAACCCCCTTTGGCTAAGAACTTCAATTACTTTCGGAATTTCCTCTACTCCTATCTTAACCGTATTTTTTGCCTTATCAACCATAGTTTTCATATCCTTAACCACCGTGGGTGAACCCTTTAGTCCTATGCATTCTGGTCTCATCTTTAGTTCTTTGTTTGTAACTGTGATAACTCCTTTTTTGTAAGCCTCTATCTTCTTCTTCAAGGTTGGCCTTCTTGGATTATTAGCGTTCAAAACCACTGTCACCACTGCTGGTTTTCCAATCTTTAATGTTTCCACAGCACCCTCAATTTCCCTTTCCACTATGAAATATGGATCCTGATAGTCAATGCTGTGAATATATGTTGCTTGTTCTATTCCTAGAAATTCCGCTATGCCTGGTCCCACATGGCCTGTGGAAGAATCTGTAGTCTCTTCCCCACAGAAGATAATATCAAAACCCCCTAGATATTCCGCGGTTGTTGCCAATGTGAATGAGGTTGGCCATGTATCAGCTCCAGCAAAAACTCTGTCTGTAACCAAAACAGCCTTATCCGCACCCCTTGAGGTACACTCCAATAGTGCAGAATCAGCCATTGGAGGACCCATAGTCATGACAGTAATTTCACCACCATACTTGTCCTTCAACTGTAGGGCTGCCTCCAGAGCATTCATGTCGGGAGGGTTCACAACATTTCTTGCCTGTGATCTGTTCAAAGTTTTTGTAACCGGATCTATTGTTATATCTTGGCTGTCCGGAACCTGTTTAATCATTACTGCCATTTTCAGCATGATTCTCACCCGAACTTGTATATTACACCCTTTCCTGCTTTGGGATAATGCCAGGTCACTGAACCCTGGTCACAAGCTATGGAACATGTTCCACACTCTACGCAATCCTCATAATTGAAAATTAGCTTGCCGTTCTGAAGAGTATAGCATTGAGCAGGACATGCCATCACACAAAAATGGTGTGGGCATTTTTCACATATTTTTTCATCTACGGTGATATGAGCATATTCTTTGTCTACATCATATTTCACCGTTCCTAGCCTTTCTTTAATATCCATCATTTTTACATCCTCCTATATATATAATAAAATTCCCTCAAGGTCTTGATCTTACCCATATTCAAATTAGATGCACAGCTACTGAGCACATCCCTAATCTTCTTCTTCGGTTGCCCTCTCTCCCATAGGGTTTCAAGCATTATGGATTCGAGTAATTTCGGATAAGTGTTATACATTGAAGGATTATTTGTGACCTTTCTTATGTCCTTAAAGGTCTTAAGATCTTTTAAGACATATGTGTTGTTTAATTTTTCTTCATATGCTGCCAGGGACTGTTCAGTGAAATTATTCCTCATTTTAGCCTCTACCGCTGTTTCCGCAGCCTTTATACCAGATAGTATAGCATAATTCATACCCTGTAGGACAAGACCGTTGCTGAAGGCGAATCCGGCCGCATCTCCTAGAATCATGTAACCATTTCCATACAATTTTGGTATCATGTCTAGACCGCCTTCTGGTATAAGATGTGCTCCATATTCCGCCACCGTTCCCCCCTCTATTAACGGTTTGATGGCTGGATGTTCCTTAAACATCTCAATTAAATCATAACTGTGTGTAACTCCATTCGCCCTTAGGTTTTCCATGGGAGCCACAATACCCAGGGAAAGCGTATCCTTATTTGTATATAGGAATCCGCCTACATTTAAATCTCCCAGGAATCCCAGGATGTATTCTGAGGCCACACCGGAATTATTGGTTAAATTAAATCTATCTTCTATTTTTTGAGGGCTCAACTTAATTATCTCCTTAACACCCAAGGAAACATCCTGATCCCTCAGAGGTCTCTTCAAACCTGCTTCCATGGCTAATCTAGCATTAACACCCTCAGCTAAGAGTACCACGTCTGCCGTTATGGTATCCCCTGACTCAACAATTCCAATTACCTTCCTGTCCTTAATTGCAAGAGATTCAACTGTAATTCCGGGGATAACCATTGCTCCGGCTTCCTTAGCTTTCTTGGCAAGCCATGGATCGAACTTTGATCTTAATATTGTATAACCAACTTTATTTTCCTCAAAAAACTGTGTCTTAAAATCTATCGTTAATGCAGATTTCTCTGTCAAGAATCCTAATTTCTTATTATTGATGAATCTTTCGAGTGGAGCCTCTGATTGCCATTTCGGAAGAATCTGTGCTAAATCATTCCCCCATAATACCCCTCCAGAGAGATTCTTAGCGCCCGGAGGATCCGCCCTATCCACAAGCAGAACATTCATTCCTTTGTTAGCCATGTAAATTGCTGCAGAAGATCCAGCATTTCCTGCTCCAACCACAATTGCATCAAAATCTGACATCTGCTCAGTCATTACAAATGCATATTTATCCCTTATTTGATTTTAATAGATACTTATTAAATTTAATTTGATTAATGAATTTAATCTGCTGATCCAATTATTATATACTATCGAGCCATTTCCCATACTCCTCCGAAACCGCTATTTCATTTACTGTGATCTCGGGGAGTTCATACCTATGATTCTTGAACCTTTCAAGAACCTCGTTCAGATTTTCCTTCCTGAACTTTAAAATCAGCAATATTTCATGGTCATTTTCAACTGACCCCTTCCACCAGTACATACTCTTAATATTAATCATCTGTGCGCAGCCTATAAGTCTATCTCTTAAGAGCATATCGACAAAATCCCTGGCGTCACTCTCGTCCGAAAATGTTGTCTCTAACCTCATATATCTTTCTTTTTTAAGATCTACCATGATTAAAAATCATATCCAGCCTAATTATGATTCCTATTGATTCTCAATGATAAATGTCTAAAAAATTTATTATACGGTTTGGACATACCCAATGGACTGGCGCTGCCACCGTAGCTCAGCCTGGTACGAGCGCGTGCTTGGTAAGCACGAGGTCGCGGGTCCAAATCCCGTCGGTGGCTTTTTACTCCAATTTTCAGTTTCTTCTGGATGGCCCCTGTGTTATTTTTTTATGATATGACATTTTCATTACATGTTTACGACAACAATTAAGTTAATATAAATAACCTTACTGACCTTATGGCAAACGAAGGGACTCAGGTGATTTTAATGGTTATTGATGGAAATAGGAAAGGCATTCACTGCAGGGAAGACATATTAGGACCTATTCCAAAAATAGATCCAGAAAAATGTGAGGCAAAGGGGGAATGTGTGAAAGCATGTCCTTACAGCGTCTTCGAAATTAGACCCCGGACTAAAGAAGAAATAGAGAATTTGAGCTTCTTTGGGAAAATCAAGGCTAGAGCTCATGGAAATCTCATAGCAGGAACTCCGAACATAAACAGCTGCCACTCATGCAGTGACTGCGTGACGGCATGCCCTGAAAAAGCCATAAAGCTTGTTCCTAGGGGAGCCCATGCCTAATCATCACAAAGCCATATACTTAAAAATACGATTTCAATTGCACTAATCTTCATACCTAAATTACCTCTCTAACATTTTATTATTTATGAATTGGGATAATCTTATTTTATAAATGTTAGCCAAAATAAGATTAAATAATTATTTATCTTCCTATGTTGTGCTTTACCTAATCAGATATTCAGAGATAGGAACAAAAGGGGATAACAGATCATTCTTTGAAAATCTACTGGCTAGAAATCTCAAGGCTAAATTTAATGAAAAGGGGATAGATGCAACTGTTAGTTTGGAAGAGGCGCGCCTCACAGTTGAATCTGAAGTTGATGTTTCTAATATACTATCAAAAACATTCGGAATATCCAGCTTTTCACCTGCTACTAGACTGAAATCTGATCCAGATGAGATAATATCATTTTTCAAAAAATTGAAGGTAAGCAAAAAATTCAGGGTCACTGTCAATAGGAGAGATAAAAATTTCCCCTTTCAGAGCTCATATTTTGCATCGATGCTCGGGGAAATAATTCTTAATGAGAATAAAGAAGCCTCTGTGTCCTTAGAGAATTATGACATAAATTTTGGGGTTGACATTGGGAAAAAGTGGACATATTTCTACGATTCCGTCATAGATGGACCTGGGGGTTTACCTGTCAGATCCCAAGGAAGAGGTGTAGTTCTAATCTCAGGGGGAATCGATTCACCAGTTGCAGCATATTTAATGATGAAAAGGGGAATGGAAATAAGTTTGATCCATTATTTCCAGAGTTCAAGACTGCTAGAGAAGGTTTTCAGGAATAAGGAACTTCTTGAGGAATACAGCCCATATCCAATAGATATCAAAATTGTGGATCACAGAAAAATGCTAGGTCCGACCATATTGAAATTGAGAAAGGAAGGTAAGGAGAGTTGGACATGCATATTTTGCAAGAATTATATGTATAAAGAAGCGGAAAAATTTGCAAAAGAAATAGGAGCTAAGGCTATCGTAACTGGGGAAGATTTGGGACAGGTTGCCAGCCAGACTCTTGATAATCTAAATACCATTGAAAGCGATTTTCATTTCCCAATTTTCAGACCTCTTATAGGGTTTGATAAAGAAGAAATTGAGAGAATATCTGAAAAGATTAGGGCATTCGATATATTTTTATCGGTCCCGTCCTCTTGCGATTGCAGGTTTTTACCATCGAGGCCGAAAACCCGTAGTGATGCATCTGAATTCCTGAAGTTAAAATACAAAATATCAGGTGAAGCAGATGCTAACATCCATTAGAGTATATTTTCTCGGGACTGGTGGATCCTGGCCAACTCCCATTAGAGGAACAGCTGCAGTAGCAGTGAGATTGGATGATGAGGCCATTTTGTTCGATTGCGGTGAGTATACCCAAGTCAGGCTGATGAAGAGTTCACTTTCTCTGATGAAGATAAGTAAGATATTCATAACGCATTTTCATGGCGACCACTTTTTGGGCCTTCCGGGATTAATTCAAACCATGAGTTTATTTGGTAGAAAGGAACCTCTTGAAATATATGGACCAAGAGGTGCTGTAGAAATCATATCTAGTCTACTTTCAATAGGATATTTTGACTTGCCTTTCGAAATAAAAGTTGGTGAACTCTGGGAGGAAGGGGAGCTTGATTTTGGCGAATATAAAATAATGTATATGAAATCTAATCACACTGTTCCCTCAATATCATATTCGGTTGTTGAAAAGGATACTATCAAATTCGACGAAGAAAAGATAGAGAAGGTAAAAATTCCTAGAAAATTACTCGAGAAAATTAGAAAAAATGGCTATGTTGAGTATGAAGGTCGGATAATAAAGGCAGAGGATGTGTCTTCCTCTATAAGAAAAGGCAGAAAAATATCTTATTCTGGGGATACCAGGAAGGACCTGAGATTGACAAAATTATTCGAAAATTCAACCTTACTTATTCATGAAGCAACTGGCGATATGACATTGGTCGATAAGGTGAGAACTTACGGTCACTCCACCGGGCAAGATGCAGCGGAAATTGCTGAACTGTCAAAGTCAAGGAGATTGGTCCTAATCCATTTTAGTCCGAGGTACGACGATATTTCTCCTATCGTAGAGGAGGCTAGGAAGATTTTTAAAAACACTGAGGCATCTAATGACCTGCTTGAATTGGAAGTGAAACTATCAGATGTTTGAACTTGATATATACGATGCATTTTATAAACTCTTGGAACAAGTTCCAGAAGGTCGCGTTACGACCTATGGAGATATGGCCGTTGCACTGGGGGATATAATAGCATCTCGTGCGGTTGGAGAGATGCTATCTCAAAACAGGGATCCTGCGCGTTATCCTTGCCATCGTGTAGTTAAATCTGATGGTTCGCTTGGCGGATTCACGCATCCACTTGGATTAGACGAAAAAGTAAGAAGATTAAAAAGAGAGGGCATAGAAATAGAAAACGGAAAAATAAGGGATTTCCAAAAGATAAGGTTTAATGATTTCATAACAGACTTCCCACTCAAGAAATTCAGAAACTGGGCCAATTCCCTTACAATTCAGGATTCCTCTGATATTCCAACTTGTATTAGGGCCATGGATGTGACTTACATTGGGGACATGGGGATCGGAGTAGGAGTCACATTTGGTGAAGAAATACTCTATGATTTATTCATTAGCAAAGTAAAGTCACCTTACATTCCAAATTACCTCTATCTTAGGGAGGGTAGAATATATGAATCACTTGTCAGAAAGGATTGCGTAAATGTGATTGATGGAAATGGGATGCTTCATAGGGATTTCAGAGGTGTGGCAACCATTGTAGGAATTAATAAGGGTCTAACCACGATTGGTATTGCAAAGTCTCTCCTTGAGGGAGATGTGAAGGATAAGAGGATATTCATCCATGGTATTGAGGTAGGGATTATTGAAGGCAAATATGCAATATCTCCAGGAAATAAGATATCTCTGGATAAAGCATATTCTATCCTTACAACCGACAAATTTTTTCCCCAGACTAAGTATCCAGATGCTATAGGCAGGAGACTGAAAAATGAAATATTGTCTGCTAGAAATAGCATATGATAATACATTTCATGGCTTTCAAGTACAACCTGGACTTAGAACAGTTCAGGGGGAAATCCTGAAAAAAGTTAAGCCTATAGGGGTAGATAAAATATATGGATCTTCTAGAACTGATTCTGGAGTTAGGGCAAGTTCTAATATTCTGGAAATAAAATATGATGATTGCCTAAAATTATGTAAGATTATAGATTCAATACCCGGTATATTTGTGATATCATATGCCAATAGCGAAAATTTTGTCAGATTAAGAGGCAGAACGAAGAAATATTATCTTTATCTGCACGACAAACGCCTGAACCATGATAAATTGGCGGGAGCGATAAATGAATTCATGAACTCAGATATTTCAAAGTTCTCGAGGAATCCCGAAAAGAAGGTAATATTAGATTCATTAACCTTTAAAATATTTGATAATTACACTGCTCTAGTTTTTGTAGGAAGGTCATTTTCTTGGAACTTTGTCAGGATTTCTGCAGAAAACATAATAAGAAGGAGCGAGAATATAATAGATGATGATGAATGGCAGGGATTATTGAGAGGAAATACTAAATTCAGGTACAAAGGAAAGGCGAATAATTTGATTCTTTTCAAAACCGAATTGGATTTCAAAATGAACCCTTATAACTCTCCTAAATTGATGCGGATATCTTTTGAACAGAAAGTAATACTTTATTGGTTATTCGGGCTTGGAATAAAAATTTCGATTTCTGATCCATTAGGATAAGGTAGAATTGAGGCTTTCTCGGATAATTCTCACTCTTTTCCGTGATTTGTGTTGGAAACTTTATAGTTCATAACAATTGGATAAATGTCAAATTTTACCTTCTTTCTTTAATCTTTGCATAATTATCCAATATCTTGTGGACAGATAGTTGACAATCTTCATTATCTGTGTTAAATTTTCTTCAGAATTTGAACGGAGCTCAACCATGTTTGGAAAATTATTCAATTGAGGGATTACCCTGAATAATATTATGGTTGATTTATTATTCACATCTGATTTTCGTTCACTTCTTAAGACTGAATTAATTGGAAAATTAAACTTGAATTTTTGCATATCGAAATGTAATTTTTTATTGGTGATTAACAATACTCCATATCCATTTTTGTTAATGTTATTAAATATCATCAATAAATCGCCATGAATTGATACTGGGACTTCGTCATTTCCGATATTGAAGTGTTTCAAAACATCATCATTGATTGAGAGTGGAGAAGAAGAAACAGGAAAGAGTTTCTCGATTTCTTCAGAGCCAATTGATGGTTCGCCTAGTGCAACTAATGATCCGCAATTACTGCATAAAACTATGTTTCCTGTAGGGGTACCCGTCAATGGGGTATTACAAACTGGGCAGTTTGTATTTGAAAAATTATTTGAGTATGAAGTACCATAATTAGTGCTTGTCTCCGTTGAAAATGATAAATTCTTATTACTAAAACTATCATTTGTATAGGTATATTGATATGATGAATTATCTAAAGGTGACCCACATCTGCTACAAAACCTTGCGAAATTTTCATTTTCATGGTTACATTTAGGACAGATCTTCATATTGTATTTAATGCACTTTCTATTATTAAATTATATTCATGATGTAAAAGGTCTTCCCTTTCCTTGTTAATTCACATCATATAGCATTAGTTAAATAAAATTTATACCCGATTAGAACGATCAAATTGAAAATAAAAAAATAAGCATATGTCCCGAACACTACCATAAATAAAATGGAAAATAAAAAGGCGATTATAGTTAATTTCTTTCAGAAATAAATGAATTAAACGTTATTTATCTTCCTTTTTATTTTCAATATTCCCTTCCTTTATAATCTCACTTAAATTCATTTGACCCATTGGGAGAACATACATATTGAAATATGGCTTTCCAAGGAACATATTAGTGGCAGCAGGGTCCGATTTTAGAGACATTATTTCCGAAAGTCTTGCCCTTATCGCCATATTAATATCTAGTCCCATGCTGGTGAACTGTACTATCCTCTTCATTGTTTCGTCCTCTGGTTCAATTCTGACTATTCTGCTGATTATGAGGTTTATCCCTAATTCACCCAACGTCTGTCTAAGAGATGCTGCGACAGCGTCGCTTAATTTGTGTAAATTCGCATACAGGTCTTTGATTGAAATCAGATTAAGTACTTGTGATACAGATTGGTCTATTATGGGAGAAACATATTCTGATAGATTTCCTACAGTATAAACTAGACCGGCCAATTGTACATTTTGTAAAAGCTTAACAGGATCAGATACCTGGAAATAATAGGCCACCTCGTAAATTAAAGGTATAAGTTCAGAAGTTTGTGATACACCTCGAGTCCTCGCCTCAAATCTTGCCATAGAAAAGAATATAGCCTCAACTGTCCAAGGAACATTTCCGCCATATCCGAGCCTTGCGAACACATTCGCAATTGGACTGTTTGGAGTGTTCAGGTCGTATGGACCTGGTTCATATACTTGCTGTACCTGACCCTGAATCCTAACTATTGCCTTTTGATTCGATTCTACTATCAATCTTGACCTAGTCCTTATATCTACGTTATGATCTCTCCAAATAATTACACCTGGTCCCAACGCATCTTGTCCGTTTTCCATTAAGGTTCTTACTACGGTCCTAAAAACTACGCCAGAACTCATATTATTATCTTACCTCCGGTGGCAGAAATAGATTCATTCGCTTATTGAACATATCCCGTAGATATCGCAGGTTTTTCAGAATATCTTTTAGATTTTCAGTATACTGCTCTGCTAAGTTCTTTGATTCGCTAATAATTTCAAAATCATATTGCAATATTTGGTTCAATATATTTACATCCATTTTATATCTATCATGAAAATTAAACGTGCCTGTAGGGGCTCCAGTTAACTCCTGCACGAATGTCCTTCCTTCCATAAAAATTTCTTCAAAGGTAGAGATCGTCTCGTCAAAAGGATTTTGCTTCGAAATTTCCTCTTCTCGAATTTTCAGCTTATCCATTAGCTTTTCTATATTTAATCTAATGGCTTGTCTAACTATGGCATCATCTTGTTTTATTATATCGCGTTCTTTGTACCCCTTGAAACCTGGCAGCAATAGAAGAAGCTTTTCATAGGGTGTCATTTTTGAATCTATGATTCCTGCCATACTTAATACTAACTTCATTTATTATAAAAATATTTCTTTTTAAACCTATGAGTACCATGATGTAATGAATAAAAAATCAAAATGCTATGGCACAATTGAATGCCATTTTGGATAATATAGCCCACTATCATAGGAGTCGCTAATGTAAATTTAGCTCTTTTATGAGAGATTCAACAAATCTTTTATATTTGACTTCCTTGGTATTACGTATGAAGTATTGTCCGAAATGTGGCACGCCAAATCCGGATGATGCAGCTTTTTGCGCTTCATGTGGTTCACCTCTACCTTTGACTTCTACCGCACAAAAACCAAGCAATAGTACGACTGGGGGAAGTATGCAACAACCACCTCAGCAATCACAATTTGGAAATTATAATCCCTCATCATCTGATCTGATAGTTGTAAGTACACCTTATATTCCCGGCTATAAAATCACAAGGGTAATTGGATTCACTTGGGGATTGATTGTTCGGTCTAGAGGACTTGGTGGTAACGTGGTAGCATCCCTTAGAACCATCGCTGGAGGGGAAATAAAAGAATATACGCAGATGTTGGATCAAAGTAGATACGAGGCGTTGGAAAGATTAAAACAACATGCAAAGACATTAGGAGCAAATGCTATAATTGAAGTGCGATTTGATTCGTCCGAAATAGGACAGGTGATGTCTGAAATCCTTGCCTATGGAACAGCTGTCCTTGTGGAAAAGTCAGATGAACCTGCTCAATCCGTTTCTCTGATTTAATTTTAAATTCTTTTACATTTTTTCTATAAAATTATAATAAACTATATGATTAATTCAGTTAAATATTGCATTTCAATATGAATAGAAATGTTATTTTTAGGACAATGGCTCGGATATCGGAACTATCCGATAAATAGCAAGATGCTTCCATTTGAAATCATTCTTTCATCATGAACTCCTCCATCCTCTATTATACATTATTCTCAGAATTTTCCAGATTATACTTCCTAAAAAATTGGGATGTTTGGTTCTCCTTAATTATTTCTACAATCCAATAAGATTGAAATCGCAATTGACTGTTATAATTCTCTCTTACTATTTTTTATAACTTGGTATGCTATCAATTACTCAGTAAGGAAAATTTGAATATTTTCTCCATATGGACTTTCATTCATATAATAAGTATTGGAAAGGAATTCAATTCATTCATTAGATATTTTATGTCTATAATTTTTTAAAGTTTGTGCATAATTTTAGATCTCAATCTAGAAATTTATTATTGTTTTAAAACTTAAATTTTTATTTTGTAAGAATTTTTCACGGCTATAAAAAAATTGATGAAATTGTCTCAATATTTTTAAATAATTATTGTATCATTTTCAATTATAGAATTATCTTCTAGAAATCTATTTATATGACATAATTAATAATTATATTGGTAGATTGAAATGGGCGAACATCGCAATCACCGAATGCTTGCCATAAGTGTTCTTGTCTGGATCCTAATTCTTGGCATTTCCATTCAGGGTTTACATGCATCGGGTATCTCCTCTTCCATAAACCAATTTAGTCCAGTAACTCCAGAAGTTCTAAATGCTTCTATAGAAAATCAATCGTCAACGGTTCAATTCAATAGTGGTGGGAGTCTCTACTTCTATACTGCAGTGGATGGAGGGGGAGTTTCTTTGACGAACCCAAGTTTCAATGTCCAATCAATCGTTGTAGACGGCAACGGATTTGTTTCTGCAGAAGCAGGCTATTCCACATTAAATAAGGGCAGCGTTAATACCAATGGGGCGGCATATTATGCCATAAGTGGTGTTGAGATCGGAAGCACCGCTGGAATAAACACATCCCTGATCCAAGAAACAAATATAGCTTCTAGTTCTAACGGTTCATATGGTGCTAATTATGCTAACTTGACCTTCCAGGTTGTAGCCTCTAACTCTCTTGTGGTGGTGACTGCGGCTGGATCATCGAACGCTAACCCACACTTCACCTCCAGCTTTAGCTTAAATGTTCTAGATATGCTGAGCTCAACTGTATCAATCATTCAAGGTTATTCTGTTGTTAATGCAGGATCATATAATGTTTCGGTATCAATGACTAATGTTGGTACGAATCCTGATGGAAGTTCTGTCCTTCTACAGGTATATGTCATCCCTCCTGCAAATTTTGCGCCTGCCCAAAAATATCCTGTTTATTTTAAAGAGAGTGGTCTTCCCTCTGGTACAACATGGCATGTAACATTGGGTAATAAAACTGAATCATCAAGCAACAATACAATAGAATTTAATGTTTATAATGGCACATACCACTACTATATTCATCCCGTTAATAACTTATATCCATCACCTGAGTCCGGAAACGTAACTATAAATGGTGGTGTCGCTACAGTAGGAGTTGCCTTTTATCCTCCCATGGAATATTCAATATCGTTCGTCCCTAATTCCAATATTCAAAATGTGGAATGGTGGGTAACATTCAATGGCACAACAAAATATTCCAATGGCTCAGCTGAGATAGTATTTTCAGCGGTAAATGGAACCTACACCTATTCTATTGGAGTAGAGAACGGATATAATGTAACTCCCTCATCCGGCCTGATCGTTGTAAACGGAAGTTCTGTCATAACCTCTGTTTATATAATTCCAAAACTTTTCACTGTCATAGTAACCGAATCAGGTCTTCCCCCTGGAACAACTTGGTCAATTACGGTTAATGGAAACCAGTATTCCTCACAGAACAATACAATCATATTACATCTTGCTGACGGCACATATACGATAACCATAAACCCTGTGCAAGGTTATAGCCCGTCTCCATCGAAACTTAAGGTATCTGTAAATAACGAGAATTCTCAAGTGAAATTTGATTACCTTTATCAGTCACCAGCATCCCTTTCAATGATATATTCGCCTTCCATTCTACTTGCTGTTTCTTTGATTGTGTTCCTCATCTGTGCAGCTTTCGTAATGGCCTTAATAAGAGGTGGTAGAAATGAATTATAATTATCCTCAGTACTCTCAACCAAGTACAAAGAAAGGGAGTAGAATCAAAATAGGACTACTTATAGTTGCAATTGGCCTACTTGGTGGTGCCATTCCAACATTAGGCGCAGTCCTCTCATTTTTGGTGTTGATTGGTGCAATAATTGTGTTTTTGGGGGCAAGGGATTTATCTAATACATATAGGAAATTTACAACTATTTCCCTTATTTTAATTTTTATAATGATTGTAGTTGAGCTATATGCATCAATAAAAATGATAACGACTATGTCATCGCTTGCAAATATGGGAACGATCCCATATTCATATATCATAAAAATAATTGATCCATTCATCTTTTACATTTCAATAGCTTATATTCTGTTAGGTGCTTCACTACTTCTCATATCCTATCCCATATATTTTAAGAATACCAGGTTCATACCTTGGGCTATATACGCCCTTTCATTCATTATTTTCCTAGCGGAAGCATATTCTCAGATGGTTGCACTCAATAAGATGTATTATCAGAATCTCACAATCTATAATGTTGGAGTCTTTACCAATGCATCTTATGGATTGGATGATGGTGCAGGAATCTTCATGTTTCTATGGGCAATTGCTATATTCATTGCTTATTTTTATTCTAGGAGAAGATTCCCAAAAATAATACCTCAATTTGGTCCGTCTCAGCCTATGCCAGACCAATATTATGCTCAGAATCAGCCCTTCGAATCTCGCGTTCCTCAAAACGCTCCTCAAAATATTGACCAAAACACAACAGGTCAAGCAAATCTTGGTCTGCAAAATGGTAAATATTGCCCCACATGTGGCACACTAAATGCACCTGAATCTAAGTTCTGCGTCAGGTGTGGATCCAGGCTTCAATGACCATTATACTTTAATTTGATTATTTATAATAAATTTATTATTATCAATATTTTTAGATTCTTCGCCATAAATCTCCATCAAGAAATCGTAGGATGACTGAAAAAAGATTTAACAAAATACTATAACTTCTGGATAAGTGCAGGAGAGGGTAGGTGGGGATTCGAACCCCAATAAACGGGATCTGCAGTCCCGCGCATCGCCGCTCTGCCACCTACCCAGTGGTTCCGTTATTTGGTTCCTTTACATAATATTTTACTATCTCTTTTGCCTTCTCTTCATCATCCCTTACATAATCCATCAACCTCTTCATGAAAGTAAGATTGTGAACTGTAAGGAGGTACTGGAATTGTGAGTCTTCATTCTTAAGCAGTTCCCTTAGCGCGCTTTTATGATAGTATTGACAGGTTTCACATTCACAACCTTTTTCCAGTGGAGTGAAATCCAAACCGTATTTTCCTGCCTTTATATTTATGGGACCCGTTGATGTAAGAGCATATCCATGACGTGCGTTCCTTGTAGGGTAAGTTGAATCAAAAATATCTACACCCTTTTTTGAGTATTCATATAATGAGACTGGGTCTCCAACCCCCATGAGATAAATCGGCATATCTTTAGGAATCATAGGGACGATCTTTTCGATTATTTTATCAGTTACATCTTTCGGTTCTCCGATCTTTAAGCCTCCTATTGCTATACCATCAGAAGGGAGCTTCAACATGAGTTCTAAGGATTTTTTTCTGAGTTCTATATCATAGCCCCCTTGGAAAATTGAAAACCTGAGTTGACCATTAACCTTTTTCCTAAAGAATATCTCCCCCCATCGGTATGTCCTATTCACAGAAATTTCATATCTCTCCTTGGGGGATCCATAGGGCGGACAATCATCAAGCATCATGGCAACGTCTGAAAATATGGTCTCCTGTATTTCTGAGCTTAGACTAGGTGTTATCTTTAATTTTGTTCCTGATTTCTTATCTTTAAAAATTATACCGTAATCATCTATTTCCACAAGTTCTTCCCTTATAATTTGAAATCCACCTGAATCAGTAAAATATGAACCATTGAAGCCTGTGTAGTTATTGATTCCACCAACTGATCTAATTTTATCTAGGCCTGGAGTAATGGAAAGGTGAACTGAATTAGAGATCATTACCTGTATACCTAGTTCGTGTATTTTCTTTATGGGAACAGCCTTTATAAATCCCCTGGTTGCAACAGGCATGAAAAATGGCAACTGCAGCTCTCCATGCCTCGTCTTAAGCGTTTTATCTCTCATCTCTAATCATTGCAAAGTGTGGAAGCACTTGCTGCAATAATATTTTCCTGCTTTATAGATAAGGTTTTCATCGAATGATTTGCATTTATCGCAATATCCTCTAACACCCGATACCAATGGTTGTGGTTGCTCTGAAATTTCCCTAGTAATTTCTATTAATCCTGGTGATAATCTTATTATGTCATTTTCTGTTATAATTCCCACTATTTTTCCACTATCTACTACCGGAAGCCTCCTGATATTATATTTCCACATTATAGTGGCTGCCTCTTCTAGTTTTGAATCCTTATCTATTGTTATTAAGGGATGTGACATTATTTCCTTAGCTTTTATATCCCTAGGATCTAAACCTTCAGCAACTACCTTGTATAGAATATCCCTTTCTGTGATTATTCCGAAATTATTCTCACCTGATTTTAATATTAAAGAACCTATATTTTCTTTTTTCATTTTTTTAGCTGCTTCCATTACAGATATGTTTTCATCAATTATTATAGGATTCCTTGTCATCACCTGTCCTACCTGTATCTCTATGACCATCTAATGCGCCTCCATTATTATCTTTCCCTTATCTATTATAATAAATGGTCTTTTAACATTAATTAATTTCTCAATTATTTTAATTCTTTCCTCCATATATTCCATCAGCCTGACCTCGTTTCCTCTTCCGTTCTTTAATAAAATTTCAGCTGTTACATAAAGATACGCTTCCTTTTTCAAATTAAACGATAAGTTGGGTTCCAGCGAATCTAGATCTATTTTAATTTTTTCAGGCATCAATCAACTATATCTTATAACGACATAATAAGATTGTCAATTTATGATACTTATTAATATTGAAATTAATTAGTAATTATGAAATTTTTTATTGGATGCTCTGGTTTCCAATATGACGATTGGGTAGGAAATTTCTATCCGCCAAATTTAGAGAAGAGGCATTTCTTTTCTTATTACGCTAAATTTTTCCCTACCACCGAAATCAATTCTACCTTTTATTCATTCCCCAATGAAAAGACCGTAAACACTTGGATCGTACGCTCAAAGGGGTTAGTATCATTCAAATTTTCATTTAAGCTCCCACAGGAATTAACACATTCTGATTATGCACTGACAAATAAGGCCATAGATAAAGCAATCGATTTCCAAAATTACGTGCTGGAAAAATTTAGAAAAATTGACAAACTTGGAGCGGGGTTAATACAGCTATCACCTTTTATAGATCCGGAAAAGGATATTGAAGTATTTGAAAAATTTCAGAATTTATTTGGTTCCCTAGATACTAGAAGATACAGATATGCCATGGAAATAAGGAATTCTCATTTCTTAAAACCAATTCACTTGGAAAAATTTCTAAGAATTCTTACAGACTTTAATGTATCTCTCGTTTCGGTTGATTCTCCTGGGTTACCGATATTTTACTATCCAACATCTGATTTTTCGTATGTAAGGTTTCATGGACGTAACAGTGACATATGGTTCAAGAGCGAAAACTCCTATGATGATAGATTGAATAGATATGATTATCTCTATACAGTTGATCAGCTTCTCCCCTGGGCAGACATGATCAAAAAGATGAACGGTGATGTCTTCATCTATTTTAACAATCATGCCTATGGGAAAGCCGCAAAGAACGCTATAGAATTCTCAAGACTTCTAAATGTGAATTTTGATACAAAGAATTATAACCAAAAAGACCTTTCGTCTTTTGAAACTCATGCGGAGTAATCGTTATGAATCCCAGAAAATTTTTTGAGGATTTGGCTAGGAAAAAAATACATGAAGCTTCTCGCCAACTTGGAATAACAGATGGGATCTTAATTTACAAGCCTAACCCTCAATTTGGTGATTTGGTCTGGGATTTGCAGAAATTGAAGATAGATATTCCCACTGAAGTAATCGAAAAATTAAGTGATGATGATCTTAAATTTTATAAGACTGGAAAGTTCATCAATATAAGATTCAACGAGAGAAAATATGGCAGGGCTGTCCTTGATTACATTAATAAGGGTGAATTTAGGCAGACTGAAGTGGGCCAGAAAATACTCATTGAACATACCAGCGCAAATCCAACAGGCCCGTTACATATTGGAAGAGCCAGAAATTCTATTATAGGGGACACCCTAGCTAGGATTTACAAAAGATTAGGGAACGATGTTAGCGTTGAATATTACATGAACGATATTGGAACACAAGTTGAGGCCCTACTACTAGGCATAGAGATGTTTAATGATATAACCTATACAGAAGCCTATAGAAAGGTGTACGAAAACCTAGAGCAATACAAAGCGAAGATTGAAGAATACATGAGGAGAGCTGAAACAGGGGATTATGAGTTCTTGAAACACAGCAGGACTGTTCTCGAACCCCTCCTTAAGGATGTTTTAAAAGATTTAGAAATACTTGATATACACTTTGATAAATTTATCTGGGAAAGCGAATTCATTTTGAATGGGGATGTAAAGAAGATTCTTGAGGAATTGGAACCCTATATGAAGGATGAAAATGGAGCGAAATACATAGAATACAACAACGATAAGATTTATCTGAAGAGAAGCAATGGCACCTCCCTTTATTTTACCCGCGATATAGCATATCATAAATATAAATCTTTGAATTTCAAAATATCAATAGATGTTTTGGGGGAAGATCATAAACTTCATTTCCAAAATCTGGAGTATGTTCTCCATCTTTTGGGAATAGAAAATATAAAGGCAGTCTTTTACTCATACGTCATAACTAAAGCTGGGAAGATGAGCACTAGGAGAGGTAATGTGGTTTACCTAAGGGACTTGATAGATGAGATGCTTGAGCTATCAAAGAAAGAGATTGAAACGAGGCACCCTGAACTTGATGAAGCCGAAAAAGAAGACCTTTCTCGTAGAATTGCCATCTCAGCTGTGAGGTATAATATAATAAAATATTCTCCAGAAAAGCCTATTACATTCAGCTGGGAAGAGGCCCTCAACTTTGAAGGAGACTCTGCACCATTTATATTATATTCATTTGCTAGAAGTAATTCCATTCTTAATAAGGTCGAAGGAGCTATTGCCGAAGGAGACAACAACTTTATAGATAGAGAAATGGAATTAATCAGAAAGTTAGGTGAATACCTAGATGTTCTTGAAGAATCGGCTAATTCAAATAAACCAAATAAACTGGCCAAATACTGTTATGAACTTGCATCCCAGTTTAATCAATTTTATAGAGATTGCCCAGTTTTGAGGGACGATCTAAACAGGGATAGAAGAGTGCAAATAGTAAAGGCATTCAATTCTGTTTTAAGGGATGCACTTGAAACTCTGGGTCTGCAGATAACTGAAAAATTGTAAATTATAAATAAAAAATAAATTTATTTAAGTTTCTTTACTGCCTTTTCTTCCTTTCCAGTCTCCTTTTTCCTTCTAGCCAAAGCGTAGTAAGCATATGCGAGTATACCTATTATTATCACTATTACGCCAACTATCAGCGGAAGGATATAGGGAGCCTGGGCTATGGAAACAGCTTTCGTCACCTGAACATTTGTATCGAAGAAGCTAGGTTGACCTATAGCATGAACATTTATGGTTAAAGTGTATTGTCCGGAACTTGGTGGGTATACGGTAACTGTTACGTTCGTCACCTTATTAGGCCCGATAACTGCAGTAAATGTCTCATTCTTAACCACTTTTCCTCCGATTTCTATCGTTATATAGTACTCAGTGGCATTTGCCAGTCCTACATTCTTAAGTTCAATCTTGAAAGTAGCTGGGGATCCCTGCGTATAAGTCTTTGGATACGTTACGTTAAGTATCTCTAGTTCTGGTTTAACTGCTGTAATGAAAATGCTAACATTATCAAATGAATGGTGATTGGATTGGTCTGTTACCTCCAATGATATTTTAAATGTACCGTACTGTATGAATGCCACCTTTATTACAGACATATTGGATGTAACGTTTGTCATGTTATACACTGTATTTACTGGGGCTTTTGTTCCATTGGCGTAATATATGGTCCAATTATATGATGTGATGTAACCTCCATTGGGCGCAAAGGACTTTGAAGCATTAAGGGTTAGCTCTTCGTATTCATCGGCAGAAGTTACAGCTTTTCCAGAAGAGTTGTAAATTGTAAATGTTGCCACAGGGGGAGTGGTATCATTTACATGTACCTGCAAAGTCCAGGTGATTTCATTTCCCACTGCATTTTCAACTGTAATGTTGACAAATACAAATTTGGAGCCAAAGGTAGGTTTAACAAATGTATATGATACATTCAACCCCGTTTTCTTTGATCCGCTGAGGTTCCAGTTTATCATTAGTGGTAATCCGCTGGTCTTTCCGCTTGGAAGCACGTCCTTACTCTTGATTGCATTAAAGTATACTGGTGCCGTTTGATTGAGCCACACTGTAAAGGTCGAAGATGATGAGCTGGTTTGGTTGAATAATGTCTTACCCTCTTGAACAATGCTCAAGGAGAGTGTGGGTGTGTTAGAATCTGATATTATGGTAAAGTTTGTCTGGTTTGAATTACCTCCAACATCCGTCACTGATAGGGACCCAGAATATACACCAGGAGATAGGGTGGTGGTTATATTATATCCACTATAAGTATTGCCACCTATATTCCACTGGAATTTCATCTGTTGGTAATTGTCCATCAAAAGAACGTTATCATATGGAACATTCGATGCATTCAAAGTGAAATTCCTATTGGCAGGTACTACAAATGTGAAATTTGCTGACGAACTATTAACAATTGGCGATTCAAAATAACCAGTCCAACTGAATGCCAATGAGGAGAGTGTCAAGGTCGGTTTTTCCTTTACATCTATTTTAAGCGTTAGCCAACCATTGAACTGAGCATTACTAATATTTATTACACCGGAGAAACCACTCACTGATGCTAAGGATGAATTAACCAAGTTGGCCCTCTGATATTGTGATGGTAGGTTCAGTAGATAATAGTAATTGACAAAATTCTGGTTTATTCCGTTCTTCTGCACATATATTTGAGCAGTATTTGAATTCCCGGCTGTCAAATTTTGGCTGTAAGTTGCCACAAAACTGAAGGAAAATCCATATTGTCCCCCAAATTGTTCCTGAGTTATTGATGATGAATAGTTGACCAGATTATAATCATATGAATTAAACAATATAGTGTTCAAGGTCTGTTCAGGTATGGAATAATTCATATATTCCCAGATAACGGTCTTACCGTTCTGTATCATGTTCAGCAACTTCATTTGGTTATACAATGAACCGGCATTGGAATATGGAAGTGTTAGCAGCACACTTGCGTTGGTTATGGTTAATGTTTCTTTAAGCGTTAGCGATTTAAAGTTTTGAGATAGTGTAAATATCTCGGTTTGAGGAACAACGCTTGGGGTCAACGATACTGAATGGAATACTATACCGCTTCCACTGGAAACTGTTGCTGTCAATTCAGTAGGTAGGTAGCCTGGACTTGATATGACTATCACATAGGTGCCTGGTGCCATGGTTAAATAGAAGTAACCATTGCTGAATGTCTGGCTTCCTAAGAAATTTCCATTGCTGTATAATGAAACATTTACAGTTTTTAAACTCATGCCTGTTGGACTGGTGACGTAACCGGAAACACCACTAGATGTAGACAATGATATATTGAGATAGTTGTTACCAGTCGCTGGAACATACGGTAAGGAATAATAGGCATTGGATCCATTATAATAGTTAACGAAAATTGTCTGCCTCTCACTTGTTGTATTTATAAGATAATAATTTCCGCTTATTACGGCTGATAAGGTGAGTCCATTCATCAAATATGAATAAACTCCAAGCACACTAACGCCACTTATGTTCAAGTAAACTTTAGCATTTACTGGCACCTTAGTCAAAGAGACGGACTTTAAAGGTGCTAGTGAATTTGCCAAATATGCACCTGTACTGTTCACCAGTATATCTATACTTGTGTAGTTATATATCTGGTTACCCAACTCTTGGCTGGGAATATTCAATATATAATTACCAGGATACGCTGAAAATCCAACAGATGGTGAACTTACATTACTCATTAATACTGAACCAGCTGGAGTCTCTAAATTTACCTTGAGACCACTAACTGGTATATTGTTCGAAATCGTTATAAAAGAGAAATTTACCTCATTCGCTCCATTAACTTGGGCATTCGCCACATAGTACACGCCACTTGCCAGGAGCATGACAATGGCGAACAATGCTAAGTACTTCCCAGCTTTCCATTTCATTTTGTTACTACCTCCATGGGTTGTTTCGCACTGTAAATTGAATTAACTATTAAACCGTTGTTATGAACATGCAGGGTATTCATTACTGCAATCACCATTTTATGAATCTAATTAAAAGGATAATAAAGATAGAACCATAATTTCCAAATAATTAAGAAAATAACCAGGCTAATTTGATACTTAAAATCATATAATTTAGAAGGTCAATGATGAGTTTAATACAACCATAATTAGGGGAGAATAAAATTAATTTCAGGAAATCAAAGATACTTCTTCTACATCAATTTCTCCAACGCCTTTAACTCCTCTTATGATGGTCTCTAGTTTATCAATAAGACCCTCCTTATCGTCCATAACAACAACTAATTTTATGGCCTTTATTCCAAATGCTAATTCTTCAACATTAATGCTACCTATGTAAAAATCTCCCTTTATGTTGGATTGGAGTTCTTTAACCGTTGCCTCGAGGTTTGACTCTTCAGATTCTGGCATTATTTTGAACGATGCTGCTACTTTTCCCATGGTGAATCACGGACCTTTGAAACCGCAATGAGGACACTCGTATGTAATAGATAACTCTCTGCAGCTATCGCACCTTGCTATAATTTCATGTCCGCAATTGGGACAAGCGAAGAAAGTTGCACCCTTACCTTCCAACCCTATTCCACATGATGAGCAATACTCAGGATATTCCATATGTATCGAATACTGTATGAGTAATAGAATAAAATCTTTTCATGCAAGTCCCATACTAAATTTATAAAAATGATTGCAGATTAAGATCCCCAAAATGGATTGGATTTCCTTCTGATGGATATGATCTCATCAAGAGTCATTTTCTCATCAGGAGTTAACTCTTCTCCCTTCAGCGCCCTTACGTCATTTTCAGTTAATGCTGCATAGAGTATATCCTCTTCTTTTATTTGTCTTCCTACTGTAACCTCTTCGATTGCAATAGCTATCTCCTCACCCTGTTTTGCTTCTTGCAGAGATTGATCTCCATTTCTCATACTCTTTATGCGCCCAATTTCTCTTCCATCCTGCTTCATCAAGGGTGTTTTGATTCTTAGCGTACCACTAAGAACCCTAACACCAAAAATGGCTGGTTTCGAAATTCTAAAAATTCTGTCAGGTAGAACCTGTATCTTAACAGGAAAATTTATGTGCTTTCTCCTCTCCTCCAACTCTGATTTTTTGAGTTCTTCTCTCAAATTTAATAGCTCATCCTTTATGTGGTAAATTATTTTTCCTTCAATAATTCTTACTCCTTCTTCCGTGGCACCTATTGGTACATTAAAAGCCAGTATTATCCGATCTTCAACCTTCGAATTAGTCTTTGCATCTGTAATATCCCTTTTTGATACTGGTCCCACCTCAGCTTTCTTAATTGGAATATTTATCCTTGAAAGCTCATAAACAAGTGCCTCAAGGCTACCTACTGTATCTGCCTTTACTACAATACCCTCTTGATCTAACTTGAATGACCCTTTTATGGCCTCCTCAATTTCCTGTCTTATTTTTATTAAATCACCTTCGGCCTTCTTAAATGGACTTCCAGGGATAACCCCTCCTTCTCCCTGAAGGAGTAACCTAACCCCTGATGCTGCCTTGACTTCATTCACAGTAAGAAACTTATCTCTTGGGTCCCTTATTTCATCCAGTGGTTTCGGCTTGAACATACCCTTAATCCTCAGTGCTTTCACTCCATTCACGGTACCTATAAGAATGGTATCCCCACGCCTTAATATGCCATTATAGAGGATGGCATCTGCTACCTCACCCATACCCCTTTCTTCCCTTACTTCCAGAACAGTACCTTCCGGTGTTTCGTTCTCATTTCTTAGTTGGGATTCTAAGTATGTTTGTGCCAATCCACTAAGCACCATCAGTAAATCAGGTATTCCATAGCCTGTTTTTGCAGATACTGGAACAATTGCAAAATTCTTGGTAAAGTCAGAAATTCTGTCGAATCTTTCTGCACTGAGACCTAATCTGGATAATTGACCTGCCAACTCATATATTCTTTCATCAAGGATTTCTTGCTTTTTCTGGTCCATATTTCTGATTGAAGTTAAAAATGCACCCTTTTCAGATGAAAAACCTTCCAGAAGATCGACCTTATTTGCTGCTATAACAAAGGGTGTCTTGAATTTTTTAAGAACCTCTATGGATTCCACTGTCTGGGGCATGAGCCCTTCCCTTATATCTATAACCAGTACGGCAATATCAGCAATTGATCCCCCTCGTATTCTAAGAGAAGAAAAAGACTCGTGCCCGGGAGTATCTATAAATAGCAATCCCGGAATTTTAAAAGTCCTCTTACCTAAAATATCCCTGCAAATCCTATAAATTTCTTCGATTGGAACTTCTGTGGCCCCTATATGTTGGGTTATTCCTCCGGCTTCCCTTGATGCTACCACACCACCCCTGATTTTGTCCAGGAGCGATGTTTTCCCATGATCCACATGTCCCAATACCCCAACTATAGGTTGTCTTATCCACATACCGGTTCACAACCAATTTTCATCTACCCTCTCATAATTTACGATTTCATTTTCGGAAAAAAATATGGAGATTTCATAAGCGGCTGAAGCTTCTGAGTCACTTGCATGTACTAGGTTATAATCAATGCTCAGAGAAAAATCTCCCCTGATAGTTCCAGGTTCAGCTTTTGCTCCGTTAGTAGCCCCTACGAGCTTCCTCGTCACATCTATTGCATCCTTTCCTTCCAGGACCATAGCCACAACCGGACCAGAAGTAATGTAACTTAAAAGAGATTCATAAAAAGGCTTTCCCTTGTGTATTGCGTAATGTTTTTCAGCTTGCTCCCTACTTACTTTCATAAGTTTCAGGGCCGAAATCTTCAAACCCTTATCTTCAAATCTCCTGATAATTTCTCCAACCTTTGCTCTCTGTACTCCATCAGGCTTAATTAAGACAAGTGTTTTCATTGCATTTCACCTATTGTTTATTTACTTCCTGTATTTCTTTGGCTGTATCATTAGTTTCCGAGGGCGCTTTAGGCTGTTCTTGTGCCTTCATTTTTTGGGATGCTTCAGCTTTTGCCTGTTTTTTTGCTTCCATGTGATAATTTGTCCAGAGAACCCTTCTTGGCTCCCTCCCCAATTTGAGATAATTCTTTTCACACTTGGATTTATCGAAAAATAAAATAGTTCCATCCCTGCGGACGAACATCTTCCCAGTACCGGGCTCAATCTTACTTCCGCAGAAGGAACAATATCTTGTCTCCATTAACAATCACCTTATTTTAATTATCTTACCGATAGCTTCCTAGCCTCTCTGGCTGTCTCCCTTAACATCAATATGTCCCCTACCCTGACGGGACCCATAACGTTTCTTGTAAGCACTCTTCCCTGGTCAGGTCCTGCCAGCACCTTTATCTTTACTTGCGTGGCTTCGCCGGCCATTCCGGTTCTGCCGATGATTTCTAGAACCTCGCAAGGAATGGCGTCATTTTCTGCCATTTACATCACTCTTACTTCTTAATTTCTTTAAACTTATTGGAAAGTTCTTCCAGAAGTTGCTTGCCGTTTCCAGGTTCAAGTATTGCAACCGTAGCAGCGCTCTTAAGATTTATTCTCTTTCCAAGATCTTCTTTCTTTCCTACATATAGATAAGGAATACCCTTTTCGTCACATAACATAGGGATGTGTAGGACTACTTCAGGGGGTTCCACATCTTCAGCGATTATGACAAACTTTGCTTCCCCTCTTTCAATTACCTTAGTTACCTCATTGGTTCCTTTCTTTACCTTTCCGGACTCGCCTGATACTTCAACTAACTGTAATGCTTTTTCTTTTAACTCACTGGGAGTTTCAAACTTAACATATGTTGCTGCCATTTTTATACCTCCTTCACATTTCGGTCATTGGCTCCAATGTAATTCATCACACTATAAATATTTTCACCGGAATAGTTCCCTTTCAAATAGTTATATTAAACCATGTATTTTTCTCAATATTTATTGTTCCAGAATCGTATATCTTCCCGGATTCCTGTGAGAATATTTGATATGTATAATTGTCAGGTAGTAGGAGAAGATAGTAATTGCCTCTAGAAGATAAAGGAATTTGAAAATCGGCTATTTTTAGAGAATAACTTCCTGTGGAATATGAACTGTACCCTTTCAAGAAGAATGGTTTTGCATCATATATATTTATAGTATTCCCTGTCTGGAATACGTAGGAAGAATAATTACTGCTTAGATTGTGAAGAAATAATCCCCAGGAAGTGATTTCATTATTTCCCCCTTCTATCTGGCTGAAATTGAAATTGATTGGTGGAAGCACCCATTTAAAATTATAAATTTCCTCATAGATTGTTGTGCCAGCATAGCTTGCGTTCCCATATTTGAAATATTTCGTAAGAACAAAATAATTCCCACCAGTCTTTGCCAAGAAGCTTTTATTGTCAAATCTGAACTGAACATAACCATTAGAAATACTCATATATCCAGAGTAAGTCCCAGCGCCGATTGGAAACCACTTCGGGTTAAATTCATAGGTAATTGTGTTGTTTTTAAAAACTGTGTAGGAATAAGTCGCAAAGGTCTCACCATTTATAGTTGACACCCCCAGCTGGTCATAGCTCCCATTACTATCCCATGTTGAAAAAACAGAATATGTCACATAATCGCTTTTAAAAATTGACTTTGAAATGGATATTTGAAATGAAAAATTTAAAATTTGCAGCGATTTGCCGTTGTAAATCTCTCCAAGGTAGACGTGGTTCCCAGAGGGCTTAGGATTCTGTGGAAAATAAAGCGGTATTATTAAGTTTAAAGAGACAAACAAAATACCAAGGACTATAGCTATTGCTAGAAGCCTGGATATTATTCTATAATTCATTGCCCTCCTATTCAAAAAATGGAAATATACTTTTCCGAATTTTAAAATGATAACTGTTCTATATTAAATAGCAGAAGTTATTAACCATAAAATGGGTGGATATGAACATTTACAGGACAATATAAGGGATGTGGATTTGGGCCCCATAGATGTTGTGGATTTCGCTTACTCAGATAATACTACATTGATCAAGATTGAAACTGATGAATTTACTTCTATTTGCCCGAAAACAGGTCTTCCTGATTACGCTGATATTGAGATTCACTATATGCCAGATAAAAAATTGATAGAATTGAAAAGTTTCAAACTTTATCTATATAAATACAGAAACCTCGGAATCTTCCAAGAAAATGCGGTGAATAAGATTTTGGATGATATAGTTAAATATGCACAGCCAAAATTCTGCATTGTAAGGGGTACATTCAATATTCGTGGAGGCTTAAAAACAACCATAACTGCTAGATACCAAAAGATTTAAGTTAGGTTTTATTAACTTATCTGTTCCCTCTGGAATAATGCTAGATAAAATGATAGCATTGGACGACGGGGAACTATAGGGGTTATTGGGCCCCTCCCTGAGATAGGGTGAGTCGCCCATCCATGAAAAGGAGGCCAGAATTTACCCCATATCCCCAGATGGGTCAAAGGAGATGATAATGATTCTCCTTGTTACATCTGGGGAATATTATTGAGTCCCCTGACTTCTAAAACATCGAATCCATATTTCCTGAAATTCTCGAGTAGTTTTGAAAGTTCTTCATTGCCGTATATCTTGAGGCGCATATAGACCATCTGCCTTCCAACTGGAACTTCTGAGGAAAATAATTCAGTATTTAACTCCTCGACGCTCAACTTGAGGCTTGCAATAGTTTCAATAGCCTTCTTTAGTTCCCCAGGTCTGTTGTCGAGTATGAATTTTATTGTAAATTCCCTTCCTGTTTTAAGCAAGTTGTATTCTATTATTTGCGTAAGGAGGGTCATATCTACGTTTCCGCCAGATATGAGTGCAATTGTCTTCTTACCTTTGCCATCAACCTTTCCGCTTGTCAATGCAGCCACTGATGCTGCTCCAGCGGGTTCTGCAACTATTTTCCCCCTTTCAAGCAGTATGAACATGGCCTCTGCGATTTCATTGTCTGTGACTGTCACAATATCGTCAACATACTTCCTGGCTATATTGTACGTGGCTTCTGAAGGTGATTTTATGGCGATTCCGTCTGCTATGGTGGAGACCGATTCAAGCTTAACCGGATACCCCTTTTCGAAACTCATTTTCATTGAAGCGGCCTTATCTGATTCTACACCAATTATCTTTCCCCTGTATCCCTTTTGCTTTAAATATGCAGAAATCCCTGAAATCAGGCCTCCTCCCCCAACTGGTATTAGAACATAATCTGAATCCATTGCTTCGTCTAAAATTTCGACACCGATTGTTCCTTGTCCGGCCATAACGAATGGATTGTCAAATGCGTGTGCAAATACCATTCCATGGTGTCTTGCCATATCTTTGGCAAAGTCAGTAGCTTCATCAAATGTTTTTCCATAGAGGATAACATCAGCACCATAATTTTTTGTGGCCTCGACCTTTATGGGAGGAGCAAATTCCGGCATTATTATGGTGGCATGAAGTCCAAGTATGCTGGCAGCCAGTGCTACCCCCTGACTATGATTCCCAGCACTAGCGGCTATGACATCTTTCTTTATGTTGCTCAAAAAATTGTAGGCGCCCCTCAGTTTGAAGGAGCCGCCCCTTTGTAGATTTTCAAGTTTCAATAAAACTTCTCCGCCCACAATATTGGAGATAGATCTGCTTTTCTCCAGTGGAGTCTTCTTTATGACCTCTCTGACTTCCTGGTATACGTGCTCAATATTATTTGGACTTAATATTTCAGAGTAATCCATGTATGTTTCCCTCATCGTCAATATCTACTTCTTCAGAAATTGGATGCTTAGGTAATCCTGGCATTGTCATGATTTCTCCGGTTAGAGGCACAGCGAATTTGACACCCCCAGATAGCATTATATCCTGAATCTTTATGGTGAAATTCTTCGGCCATCCGAGTTTGTTGGGGTCATCCGAAATGGAATATTGCGTTTTGGCCATACATACATCAAAATCGTTGAGGTTGTTCTCATCTATTTCTTTTAGGACCGAAAGTGCCTTCTTTGAATATTCGACAGCTGTTGCCCCATAAACATTCTTAGCTATTTTTTCTATTTTGTCTTTGATTTTATCACTTTGGGAATATGTGAAGTTTATCTTTTTACTTGAGTTCTTTTCAAGGACCGCCAACACCTTATTTGCAAGGTCAACTGCACCCTCTCCACCTTTCATGTACCCTTCATTTATGGCCAGCTCAACCCCTCTGCTAGAGAGCTGATTTCTAATGTATTCTATTTCTTCATCTTTATCATCCTTAAATCTATTCAGTGAAACAACTACAGGAACCCCATATCTTTTCATGTTTTCTATATGATAATATATATTTTCCATTCCTTTAACCAAATATTCAAATTTATCCTCTTTCTTCATTCCGCCATGGTGTTTTATTGCTTTTACGGTAATTACAATTACAGCGAGATCAATATTGTATCCTGCCCTTCTAAGAACTATGTCTATAAACTTCTGAGCACCTAAATCTGATCCGAATCCCGCTTCCGTTACCACATAATCCGCTAATTTCAACGCGATCTTATCTGCTATTATACTATTGTGACCGTGGGCAATATTTCCAAATGGACCGATATGTACAAAGGCAGGCACACCCTCAGTAGTCTGCACCAGATTTGGCTTTATGACATTTTTTAAAAGGGCTGCCATGGCACCTTCAGCCTTCAAGTCCTTGGCTCTGATTTGTTTTCCATTCTTATCATAGCCTATGATTATATTACCAAGCATTTCCTTAAGTTGCGAATAATTCTCAGCAAATCCCATTATGGCCATTATTTCTGAGGCAGGAGTTATAAGGAATGAGTCCTCGGCCAGTGCACCACCTTGGTTACCAAGGCCTACTATTATGCTTCTCAATGATCTATCGTTCATATCTATTGTTCTCTTCCATCTTAATTCTTTAACATCCAGATTGAGTTCATTCCCATGATAAATGTGGTTGTTTATAAGCGCTGATAGGAGATTGTGAGCTGCAGATATGGCATGGAAGTCTCCAGTAAAGTTTAAATTTATCTCATCTGAAGGCAGCACCTGACATTTTCCTCCACCTGTGCCTCCTCCCTTTACGCCAAAATTTGGACCCAAGGACGGTTCTCTCAATGTGATCATGACCTTTTTACCTAGAAATTTTAGTCCCTGCGAAAGGGCAATTGTGGTTGTAGTTTTTCCTTCGCCGGCAGAAGTTGGATTCATTGCGGTTACCAATATTAGCTTTCCATTCGGCTTATTTTCCAGCCTCTTGAGAACCCTTGGGTTCACCTTGGCCATATATTTTCCATAAAGTTCTAACTCATCCTCTCTAATTCCAATCTCATTTGCTATATCCATAATATTTTTCATCAAAATCACCTCATAGGTCTTCAAACATTTTGCTGTAGATTCCTTCCATCACATTATTGCTTTTTTCCCTTAATAATTTCGCCTTTTCCATCATTTCTCTTTTGAAATCCTCATCCTTGATCAATTTTAGATTTATGTTAACATTTAGAAGGGATCCGTCCACGCAACTTTTCAAGAATAACAGGGAACAGTATGCATCAGAAACTGCATTTTTGTTGCCCTTGTTCATGACCTCAATTCCATAATCCATTAATGAAAATGCAAGTTCTGCAGTTTCCATGGGGACCAGAGTGGCATTTTTAAGATTTGATTGAACTTTCTCAGCTCTGACCTTTTTCTGTTCTTCATTATCCTTTGGAAGGGCCAGAGCCTCTGAAAGGCTGTTGAACGCCTGTACGTCCCTGATGCTTTGCAAATATAGCTTGTTCATAATTTTCTTTGATTCTGATGCTATTCTCTCCATTTCTTCCTTCACATTTTCATAATTCTTTTTCCCAATTGTCAAAGAGGCAACCATGGATATTAGGGCCGCACCCATGGCTCCCACCATAGCGCTCGCCGATCCGCCCCCTGGAGCAGGTTTACTGCTAGATAATTCCTCAAGATATGCCGATGTTGTCATCTTAAATAGTATTTCTACCAGTCTCTTTTCAATAATCTGGTCTGTTTTGAATTCGTAGTTTTGAAGGTAGAATCTGTAAATTTCATTCAATGCGTCTATTGGAATCATCCCTATTAATTCGCTTCTGGAAACCTGCATACCTCTCGCCTGTCCTTCTCTTTTCACAAATTCGTAAACCTGAGGTATTGGTGTTTCCTTGAAGTTTACTAAGTTCATGGATACCTGAACTTCAGATGTCTCTTTAAGGTCAAAACCGAGAGCTCTCACATTCTTCAGGCCACCAGTCTTTTCCCTGACTCTTTTGGCTATGTCCTTAACTGCCTTAACATTCCTTGAATTGAAGTCTACATTGAATGCTATTAAGAATTCCCTCGCTCCAATAATGGAGGCGCCAGACTTACCTATTTCCATTGGCCCGAAATCAGGTTTATATTTCTCATCCTTTTTGATGAGGTCTTTCAACTGCTCGTATTGAACGTTCTCATTTCTGATATCTGCAAGGTTTCTTCTATAGGGAAACCTGGCCGCCTCACCGTATAGGAAAACGGGTATTCCTAATTTTTCCCCTACCTCTCTCCCCAGCTCCCTTGCCAAATCGATGCAGTATTCCATAGGCGTTTCCATCAAAGGAACAAAAGGTACAACATCAGCCGCACCAAACCTGGGATGTTCTCCCTTATGATTATCAAGATCGATCAATAATGAGGCCTCCTTTATACCTTCGAAGAGTGCAAGTTTTACAGATTCTCCTTCTCCCACAAGTGTAATAACGCTCCTGTTATGGTCACTATTCATCTCTATATCCAGAATTTCAATTGGATACTTTTTCATGGCTGAGACAATCTTATCAATCTTCTCCCTGTCTCTTCCTTCACTAAAATTAGGTACAGCTTCCACAAAATACATGTCCTATTCACCTGTCCTAAATAAGTTTCAATTTTTTACCTATGGATTCAAATTTATCCAAAGCAAATTTAAGATCCTCCTTACTGTGCACCGCAGAAGGCATGAGTCTTATCCTGGCAGTGCCTTTAGGAACGGTTGGGTATACAATAGGTGAAGCGAAAACATTCTCTTCATAAAGTGCTTTGCTGAACTCGATTGTCAACTTCTCATCCCCAAGTATTACTGGGGTTATTGGTGTTTTACTTTTCCCTGTGTTAAATCCTAGTGAATTTAAACCATCCTTCAATACTTTTGAGTTATCCCAGAGCTTCCGGAGTAATGAATCATCCCTTTCCATGATTTCAATACTCTTAAGTATTGCAGCAGCCTCCGGAGGGTTCAGGGCAGAAGAGAATAAGAATGGCCTTGCTTTCTGCTTGAGGTAGTCTATAAGTTCATGAGTGCCTGCAACAAACCCGCCCATCACTCCAATGGCCTTTGAAAATGTGCCCATTTCTATATCCACCCTATTAACAAGATTGAAATGATCTACTATCCCTCTTCCATTCTTCCCTAGTACACCCTCACCATGTGCATCATCAACATAGACCATAGAATTGTAACTTTCCCCTAATTCAGCTATTTTGTCAAGGGGAGCGATATCTCCATCCATACTGAAAACTCCATCCGTCACAATTAAGGCCTTTTTTCCCTTGTTCCTTTCATTTTTTAGTTTGTTCTCAAGGTCATTTGTATCTAGGTGAGAATAGACTATGCGATTTGCTCCACTAAGTCTCACACCGTCTATGATAGAAGCATGATTAAGCTCTTCGCTAAATATCAGATCCTCCTTTCCTACAAGGGCTGGAATAGTGCCGAGGTTTGCCAGCAATCCGCCCTGGTATACTATTGAATCCTCCATATGCTTGAAATTCGCAATTTTTTCCTCTAGCTTAATGTGAATTTCCATAGTTCCGGCAATTGACCTTACTGCGCCTGCACCAACTCCATATTCATCCACCGCTGCCTTCATTGCACTCCTTACTTCCGGATGGTTTGCCAGTCCCAGATAATTATTGCTGCATAGATTCAGCATCTTTCGGCCATCAATTTTCACCCAAGCCCCTTGTGGACTCTGCAGAACTCTTATTGGCACATATCTTCCTGTTTCTTTCAATTGATTTAATTCATCCTTAACCCAGTCCATCTTCCCCATAATAGTGTATCCTGTAGC
This sequence comes from uncultured Thermoplasmatales archaeon, assembly GCA_964468585.1. Lineage (GTDB taxonomy): Archaea > Thermoplasmatota > Thermoplasmata > Thermoplasmatales > JAFMDN01. The sequence continues at coordinate 190,279 of CAYXTM010000001.1, forward strand.
AGTTAATAAGAACTATTAAATGACCATTTTATCTTATTGCCTCTGGAATACTTCCGCTTAATATTTTAAACAGTTTCTATTTACATATATGACCTTTGAAAAAATTTTGATTACCGGTGCTCTAGGTCAAATAGGAAGTGAATTGGATAATTATTTGTCAGATATATTTGGCAAAGACAGGATAATAATATCTGATATTAAAGATTACAACGATCCAAGATATAAGAAATTGGATGTAACAGATTTTAATGCAGTAAAGAACATAATTGAGAAGTATAAGATAGACACAATATACCATTTAGCGGCCATTCTTTCTGCAACAGGAGAAAGGTATCCCGACTTGGCCTACAATGTTAACGTAAACGGTCTTCACAATATTTTAGAATCTGCAAGACTGAATAAGGTTTCTCTAGTATTCATACCTAGCACAATCGGCGTTTTTGGGCCAACTACTCCAAGAACAAACGTTCCCATAGAAACCATAACACGACCCACAACAATTTATGGAATTACAAAAGTATTTGCAGAGCAGCTCGGAAATTATTATTTTGATAGGTTTAATCTGGACGTTAGAGGAGTCAGATTTCCTGGACTCCTGAGTTATAAGACTCCTCCTGGAGGTGGAACCACAGATTATGCCATTGAAATGATTATCAGTGCAGTTAAGAGAGAAAATTACAGTTGTTTCCTAAGAGAGGATTCCACCCTACCCATGATGTACATGCCAGATGCTCTTGACTCTATTTTAAAGCTTTCAGAGGCACCAATTGAAAGCCTGCAGCATCACACGGATTTCAATCTAGCTGCGTTCTCTTTTTCTCCAAAGATATTGGCTTCTGAAATTAACAAATATTATCCAGATTTCGTTGTAACATATGCTCCTGACTATAGGCAGAAAATAGCGGATAGCTGGCCAGAATCATTAGATTATTCGGCAGCTACAAAAGAATGGGGATTCAAACCTAAGTATGATTTTAAGGAAACAGTTAAAGATATGATATATCATCTTCAAGAGAAGTATGGAAATTGAAGATTATATTCAAAAAGCAAATTTCGATTTTTTTATTCCATCTGTATGTAAACCTTATAATATATCATTCAGGGGAGAAGGAGAAAAATGGTCTACTCTCTGGTTTAAATGTGATTATGAAGGTGGTACATATAGATTTAAGGAATTTTTCATGGATTGGTTCTATCAAGGATTCCCAAAATCCATGATGTCAAGTTTCGTTGAAACATATTCCTCGATTCAATCGGGTAAAATTGGAAAAATAGTTTTCCACAAGGGAAAGGACTACAAGGGGTTGGATTCTATTTCAGCATTCTGTGATGGAACCCAAATAGAGATAGAATATACAGGTCCTGGAACCATTAAGGAGGATATTATCAGAGATATCATACAAATAAAGAATCCCTTAATGGAAGGAAAAGCATTTCATGAGAGAAGTTTTCATGCAAGAACAGGAAAGTGGGATTGGTTTGAAGAAAGAAGAATAGCCATCTCCAAGTGGAGAGGTGAAAAAATTGAAGATGACAATTGTCCAATAGTATCGTATGGAATGTTGGAAGATATACTTCACATTTTTGTTTTCACTGATAATAAATTTTCAAAAGTATTTTGGATGGATATAGCAGATGTTGGGCATCAAAATGAACATCTTTTCTATAAGTTCAGGAAAAATTTAGGAATATATAACATTATTTTCCAGATGAAAAAAGGCGTAATAGGTTTAAGGGGTCCTTATGGCCCAGTTCTATTGCAGATAAATGGAAGAGATAAGATTCTAACATTCACGTCCAACCTTTATCTGGACCTAGAATCTTTTATAAAGGAATTTAACAATAGATTAGTTTTCGCTTCAGAGATTACAGATAAGGATTTATTGGAATTCAAAATATAATACTATGATAATCTCTAACCCAAAGGATATTGAGAACCTATTGAACGTGACCAAAACTATTGCCGTTGTAGGAATGTCCCCTAATCCTGAAAGGGACAGTAACAAGGTGGGAAAGTATTTGATAGATCGCGGATATGATGTTATTCCTGTAAATCCTACTGTGAATGAAATTTATGGTAGAAAAGCCTACCCCGATCTTAAAAGTATTCCCAAAGATATCAAAATCGATATAGTAGATGTATTTAGAAATCCAGACGCAGCCAAGGAAGTTATTAGAGAGTCTGTTTCCCTGCAACCAAAAGCTGTCTGGTTACAACTAGGGGCAGAAAGCAGAGATGCCGTTGAACTTGCACTCAAACTTGGCTTAAACATAATCTATGGCATCTGCATAATGGAAACACATAAGAAAATTCAGGCTGATGAAGAATTTTTTGTTCCAGAATTAGATAAATTGAAGTAATTCATAATTTTATTCTCGATTTTTCATAAGCTATTTTGAATTAAATTAAAAAATCCTTTACAATATTGATTCTCAAAAATAGCGATAACTATATATATTAAAATAATATATTATCAATATGGTTGGAATTAACGACCTGGCAAGGGAAGTTGCAAAAGATGCAAACGTTTCTGTAAAGAGTGCGGAAGAGGTCATAAGGAAGGCTTTCCAAAGAGTAGTAGCCCATGTGGACAAGGGAGAGAAGGTAAGGATAGCTGGTTTTGGTATTTTTTCCAGAAAGATGACCAAAGCCAGAACTGCAAAAAATCCTAGAACCAAGCAGCCAATAAAGGTTCCTGCCAAGAACAAACTCCACTTCAGCGCTTCTCAGAAAGTCAAATATAAGTAAATTTATTAATTTTATTTTTATTTATAATACCCTTAATTATCCTCATAAAATTTTGCTTAATTTTAAGATCTTTCCTGAATAGAACATCATGGCCCAGCCTGCAAAATACATAATTCCAAGTATCTCGTTGTAATAATTAGCCATTATTAATTTTTCAAATGCATTGGCTGATATGTACAAGAGGGCTATACCCAATATTATTAGAATTATTGTACCTATTACCCTTTCCAGGTTCATCCTTGATTTTAATGAAAGCTCGGCTAGAAAAAGTGAGACCACACCCGCTATGAAAATTAAATAATCAATCTTTGGATAATTGGAAAGGAGTAGTACTGATGAAAATGAAAATACCAGAAACCCAAATATGAACACCAGTGCTCTCGTTCTTCTTTTCATTTTTGAGATATTTTCATTTTTAATTTATTCTTTACTGCCATTTATTGTCATTAGATCACCTTAGGAACCCAGTTATTCCATAATATAATATAATTATGGAAAAAGCAAACACAGTAATGAATGATAGAATCTTTACTAATTCTTCATATCTGTTAGTTAAAAATCTGTTAATTCCCATTGGGAATAAAATTATCCATGTCACTATCCCTAGAAAGAATCCTATTGCAGAGAATATGGTGAATTGATTTACCATGAAAATGCCTACCGTAACCCACCATGTTATTTGAAAAGGATTTGTTAATCCCATGCTTAATCCGATGAAGTAATTACCTGTTACATTTTTTGATGGCATTTTGGACCTTATGATGCCAAAAGAGAGATATAATAGGTATATTCCTCCCACGAAATATAAAACTTTCAACACAGTTGGGTCTAAATATTTTTTTAACTGAAACACTATTAGAAAAAATATGAAATCTGCAGTCATGGCCCCTGCCCCCACAGAAGTGCCATGAAGCTTAGATTTCATTGATTCATTGGCTATAGTGGCATTTACTGGGCCAGGTGGAGCTGCCAGTGATAATCCTAGTAGATATCCGACTATGATGAAATATGTTATATCATTCATTACTGTTTTAACAAATATTTCTATTTAATTACTTTTTTCTTAAAAATAATCTACTAATTTCTAATAAAATATATATACAGTATAAGATTGTAATTTGATGTCTGTTAATTCTGAACTAAAGACTTCTAACCATATGGGGGTTAAAATTATTTCAGCGATTTTGACCGTAATACCATTTTTGTTCCTACTGGACATACCCTCATACAACAAGACCAACCCTGAATTCGGCGGGCTACCATTTTTCTATTGGTACCAAATTCTCTGGCTCTTCCTTGCGGCAATAATGTTTGTAACTGCGGCAATTCTTTACAATAGGTACGGAGGTGATTAAATGCTTGCGTATGATGGCATAGCTGCATTCTTTATTTTGTTCGCTGTGTTCTTGTTGCTGGGATTCTACGGCAGATTCTGGAGAAAAGGAGACATGACTAAGCTCGATGAATGGGCACTTGGCGGCCGAAGATTTGGAGCATTTGTGGTGTGGTTCCTCGTAGGTGCGGATCTGTATACCGCCTATACATTCATAGCGATCCCTTCATCTGTATTTAGTATCGGGGCAATATATTTCTACGCTGTTCCTTATGTGGCAGTAACCTTTGGTATCGCCATGTGGGCAATGCCTAAACTTTGGAAAATTTCAAAAAAGGAAGGACATGTCACTGCCGCAGACTTTGTAAAAAAGCATTTCAACAGCACATTGTTGGCTGTATTAATTGCCATAGTTGGAATTATTGCAGAATTACCTTATATTGCATTGCAAATAGTAGGCATGCTTTCGGTGCTGTTCGTGATGCTATATGGTATAGCTAACATAAAGCTTCTAACTGATGTGGCGTTGGTGCTTTCATTTATAATACTCGCAATATTCACTTACTTTAGCGGTTTGAGAGGTGCAACATTAACTGCCATTTTCAAGGATGCCCTAATACTGCTCACAGTTGCTATCGTTATAGTTGTGGCAGTTGTCAATGTAGGATTCACAAAATCTTTCCAAAGTTTGCCCGTTAAGTACTATCACCTTCTACCGCTCCAAGTAAATGCATATTGGAGCCTATTCCTGATGAGTGCGTTTGCACTGTATCTTTATCCCCATGCAGTAACGGGAACCCTTAGTGCAAAGGATCCTAAAGCCTTGAGAGTAAGTCAATCCTTGCTACCATTATATGGAGTTGGCCTGGCATTACTTGCATTATTTGGTATTCTGGCATATGGAAGCATAGCTACGCACAAATTCCTTCTCACTATACCTGCAGCATCTAGGGGTACATATGTTGTCCCCGCCTTAATTCTATATACATTACCCTCATGGCTCACCGGAGTGGCATTCCTTGGAATATTCATTGGTGGACTAGTACCTGCATCCATAATGGCCATATCCCAAAGCAATCTTCTAACAAGAAACATAATCAAAGAGATATATCCGAAGATGTCACAGAGAGGAGAATCACTTTCAGCAAAAGTTGGAACCCTGATTTTCCTTTTCATAGCCCTAGGATTTGTTTTCCTGTTCCCGCTCTCTTACTCAGTTCAGCTTCAACTTTTCGGTGGCATAATAATTCTACAGACCCTTCCATCAGTATTCTTGGGACTGATAACAAACAAATTGAATAAATATGGCTTATCAGCAGGATTGATTGTAGGTATAGGATACGGACTTTATCTAATGGAGGTAGCAAACAAATTCAAACCATGGACCACAACCCTTATAACATTACCACCTTTCAACTTCCCATTGTTCATAGGTTTGCTAGCCTTAGCTGTAAATCTGGTCATAGCCCTTGTCATTTCGCTGATTGCCCTGCCGTTCACTAAGAAAAATGCAACAACAGCCTAAATTATTTATTATTTATTTTAAAATATTTTTAACTCTATTTTTCCAATATTAATTATTTCTATTCCCTTAAACATTATTAAGGTGAGTTGGACCTCAAGGATAATCTATTCTACACCAATTTGAAATAAACATATCTTGATAAATAAGATTCTAATTTTGTAAAAAAAGTAGAGAATTGTAATTTTCTAATTAATTCCTTATCTCCTTCTCGGCCAGTACTGTAGTAATTATTATGAGAATCAGTGTAGCGATGATGAGATAGGCCAAATTTGTAAAAACTGAATTCCATTCTGATGCTGTCAAGCTTCCATGAATCACTATTGTTCTGATGATAATTGCAGACCAGGAAACCGGATTATATTGAGCAATATTTCCTATCCAGGATGCCATCAAATTCTTGGGGAAGAGCGCATAACTGGCAAACATCAGTGGAAGGTTTATTAGATTGACAATACCCATGATAGTTTCCTGCCTTGTGATTCTAATTGCAATTGCGGAAAAGAGTGATGTGAACAATACTCCAATGAGCAAAACCGTCACAGCTATTATTAATGCATCAAGTAAATTGAACCCCTTTGGTAGAATCAGGCCATTAGGTATGAGAAGGGCCGCTATGAAAAGTATAAGGACCTGAACCAATATTCTCACTGTTGCTCCAAGAACCTTTGAAAATATAATTGAACTTCTCCTAATTGGAGATGCCAGGAACCTGCTCAGGGGACCCAGTCTCCTGTCCCAGATTATATTCATTCCAGCGAACATTCCTGTGAAGAGCGCTGTAGTGGTCGCCACCCCTCCAACTATGAACGTTATATAATCTGGAGCACCCTGAATTATGAAACTTGAATATTGGGGAGCAGCTTTAGTGATATCAAATGCACTTCCGAAAAGTGCTATCCAGAACAGCGGTTGCAACAACCCAACTATAAAGAATACTGGATTTCTGTACCATTTTTTAATTTCTCTTGATGTTAATGGAATCAGGCCACTCATCTTCTCAGCCTCCTCATCATGAACATCATCCTTCTAGAGTTGTCATCCGCCTCTTCCTCAGGTAAACTTCTGCCTACATATTCCAAGAACACAGTATCCAAGGACGGTTTTTCAACCTGTATCCTAGTTGGTTCCAGACCAGATTGCTTCAAAAGACTCAAAATGGAAGATGAGTCTTTGGAAAAATCAGAACTCTTTATTTTGATCGTAAGTTCTGTTATTCTGGATGCGTTGAAATTCTTTAAATATTCCGCAGCTTGGTGCGCTTTTTTTCCATCATTGAATGTCATTATTACTACATCCCCTCCGATGCTATTTTTCAACTCTTCAGGAGTTCCAGTCACCACAATCTTTCCTTTGTTTATTATTGACAGCCGATTCGAAAGGGAATCCACCTCCTCCAGATAATGGGAAGTAAGTATGATTGTTATCTTTTGAATTTCTTGAATATTTCTTATATATTCCCACATTAGTGCTCTTGTTTGGACGTCCAACCCAAGGGTGGGTTCATCAAGGAATAATACCTTCGGGTTATGAACCAGTCCCATTATTAGTTCCAATCTCCTCCTCATTCCACCAGAATATTGACCCACCAGTTTATTTATTGCATCTGTCAGATCCACAAGTTTCACTAATCTATCTATATTTTCCCTTGCACGACCATAAGGTACGTCATAAAATCTTGAAACCATAAGTAGGTTTTCCAGACCTGTTAGGTCTTCATCTGCTGTGAGGTCCTGAGGTACTATACCGACATTTTTCCTTACCTGCATCGATTCCCTTATTATGTCGAAACCTGCCACCTTAGCTGTTCCTGATGTTGGTTTCAATGCTGTTGTTAACATTTTGATAGTAGTTGTTTTTCCCGCGCCATTTGGACCTAACAAACCATATATTTCTCCCTCATTTATATTGAGGTCTATCCCGTCTACTGCCTTAACACCATTTTGATAAATTTTTGTTAGTTTATTTGTTTCTACTGCCAACATTATTACTCACCCTTGAAATTAAAACATCCAGTTTTTCCTTTATTTCCAATAGTCTATTGTACTGTTCCTTGGAATTGATCTGTATTTCCCCAAGGAGTTCTATACACCCCTCCATCTCATCCATACATCTCTCTCCAGTGCTGATTTGGCCAAAGTAGCTCTCTCCAAATCTCGATTTGACAAATTCAGTTCCCTTCTCAGTAAGTGAATAGTACCCTTCGGTATCTCGAGAAATTAATCCTTCAGATTGAAGCTCTTTAAGATACGGATATATGGTGCCTGGACTTGGTCTCCAGAAACCCATGGACCTCTTTTCAATCTCTTCTATTATATGTATACCTTTCTTTTTATTTTCCATTAGGGAGAGCAGCACAATATTTTTTAGTGTCCCTCTCCTCCTGAGATAAAATGGATTATCGTTGGCGTTCATACCACTATATCGAATTCGATAATATATCATTTATCCCATTTATTTATTTAAGATTGAACCATTAAAATACATGCGAATATTGATAGTCAGGCATGGTCCTTATGATAAATTTTCAGGTCAAAAAAATCTCACTGAAGAAGGTAAAAATATAATTGCCTCTTCTACTAAATTCATAAGAAAAGTTATAGACTCAAATTTTGTCATCCATAGCAGTCCCGCATTGAGATGTATTGAAACATCACACATTATTGAAGAACTGGGACCAATATTATCAATTGACAATGAACTGGATGAGTCCTCGCCTTACAATATTGTTGATATATTTATGGATGGAATAATTTCCCAAGGGAAGGATGTTATAATTGTTACTCACAAACCAATAATTGATATCATATTGACACATCTTGAGTTACCAGAGATTGACGTGGAACCCGGTGGCTTCATATTCATCATCAAGGAAATCGAAAGTAGACTTGTAGCAATATTTCAACCTTCCATTTTTCTAGTTTAGTGAACTTGTGTTCAGAAAATTTTTCAATTTAATTTCACTCATCAACTATGAAGCCAGCCCTGTTAATAATAGATATGACCAATGAATTTGTGCATGGAAGGCTTAGCACTCCTGAAGCCAAAAGCACTGTTGATCCAATTAAAATGATTTTAAATGAATTTAGAAGTGCTAAGAAACCGGTGATTTTCGTTAAGGATGCCCATTATCCATATGACTTTGAACTGAGGGTTTGGGGAAAACATTCCATGAGCGGTGATGATTCATCAAGAATTATTTCAGAACTAAATCCTGGGCCTGATGAAATAATAGTTGAGAAACACCATTATAGCGGCTTCTACAACACGCAACTTGAATCAATTCTTAGAGGGTTAGGAATTGATACCGTCTTCCTTGTGGGTCTTGATGCAGATATATGCGTTAGACACACTGCTGCTGACGCTTTCTATAGAGGGTATAGCATCGTAGTTGTAAAAGAGGCGGTTGCTGCCTATATGGATAAAGAATGGGAAAAATATTTCAAAATGATATATGGAGCAAAAATAATCGGGATCAGGGATTTTTCCTTAGAAGAAACTATGGAAAAACAGCCTCAACAATAAATTCCACAGGATATGTGTTTAGAGGCAGCTTCGGATCCACCAGAATCCTGAAGGGTATGCCTCTATAGGGGCATCTGGCCTCAATTTCATATACTGGAACATCCACATATTTCCCATTTACCATTTCCTTAGCAACAGTGTGATTATAGTAAGGCTTACCGTCCTCGGGAGGAGTATTGTCATAATATACCGTAACCTTGTAATTGTGCAGAAAATTGCAAAGTGGACATTTAACTGCGGTCAGATTTAACTCCGTGCTGTTCGTGTGGGGAAATTTGTTTTCGGTACTTATATTTTTAAAACATTAAAGTGAAACCAAAAAAATAAACCAATAATTAACTTTCCCAGAGTATGAAAGCTAAAATCATAGCCACCTTCGGTCCTTCCATAATGGACGAAGGAAGATTAACGGAGATCCGGGATATTGGTATAAAAAATTTTAGGTTCAACACCGCACACATGAATCCAGGTGATATGGGAAAATATATTGATTTATTAAATAGAATCTTTGGTAATAGAAACAAATTTTCTGTAATGATTGATCTTAAGGGACCAGAGCTGAGGACCAATGAATTTAAGGATGGCTATTTCCAATTTGAAACTGGAAAAGAATATTGGTTGGGGGATGGCTGTGATGTATCATTAAATAACAACACCGTTCTTGACTATTTAGAACCAGGTGTATTAATATACTTGAGTGATGGGAAGATTAAATTATACGTTGAGAAAACTGGAATAAATAAGGTCTTGGTGAGTGCAATAGAGGGAGGAAAAGTTAGGTCTCATTCAAGAGTCAATATTCCTGGTGTCAAATTAAAACTTGGATCTCTCACGGACCGCGACATAAGCTTTGTAGAGGAAGGAATTAGGAATAATGTAGATTTCTTCGCACTTTCATTCACTCAAGATGAGGAGGATGTAAAGAAACTTCGTGACCTTATCTATGAATTAAAAGGAAGACAGTTGATAATTTCAAAAATTGAGACGTCTTCGGGGGTAAAAAATTCGTACTCAATCTCTAAATATAGTGACTTTGTTATGATAGCACGCGGAGATCTTGGTGTTGAACTCCCGCTGAATGAAGTAGCAGTACTTCAAAAGACTATAACCAGAGATGTCAAAAGGTCAGGTAAACAGGTAATTCTGGCTACACAGATTCTGGAATCTATGGTTTCAAATGGTGAACCAACCCGGGCCGAAATATCGGATATAACCAATGCAATTTATGATGGGGTAGATGCCTTCCTACTCACCGATGAAACTGCCATAGGGAATCATCCAGTGGATGCTTTGAGATATCTATCAACGACCATAGAATATTCTGAAAAATTTTCTCAGATAACATTTGATGTGGAAAATACCTTTTCTAATCCCATTTCATTCTCCGTGGCAAAATCAGCAAAAATAATGAGTGATAGCCTAGGCATAGATGTCCTGGCATTCACAAAAAACGGCTCTACCATAAAGATACTTTCTTCACTTAGAATAAAGAATAGAATTTATGGAATTACATTTGATCCTGACATATATAGATGGATGCATCTGTACCACAACATTACTCCTATTTTAGTCCAATTTAAGGAAAATGGAACAATAGGGGACTATATAAACGATATTTCAAGGGAACTTGGTTCTCCAAATGGTACGAAATATGTCATTGTCTCTGGAGAGGATTATTTTATTTTTGGGGGAACCAATGATGTTAAAATTCACATTATTGGGGAATTTTTGGGGAGAGGAAACTATTCTGGTGAGACATTCTGTGGTGAATTCGGGAAAGATATCGTTGTTTATGATGAGCATAATGAAATCCGGAATGCTAAGGTCGTTTTGTTCAAGGATATTGCACCATTCAAGCTTATTGAATCTCTCAGGTCCAAGAACATATCGGTAGCGACAACCTTCAATTTCTCAAAATATCCGGAAAAAGGTAAAAAAGTGTGTCTTGACAGTGAGACAGGGATATTATATTATTTATGAGATGGATGATGATAAAATTTATTCTCTGAAAAATCATGTATTTTTATGGATACGTTTGATGCTCGTATTTTAAAGATACTGCAAGAAGATGCCACACTCTCATTGAAGGAGATTGGAATGAAAGTAGGCCTTTTTTCCCCATCTGCTGTAAGTAAGAGAATACGCAACCTGGAGAAGGAAGGATATATTAAGAAAATTAGGGCGGAAATTGATTACGGAAAATTGGGTTATGGGTTTCAAACCTTAACCCTTATAAGGGGTAAATATGGACCTAGCTACAAGGAAACAATAGCGCAGAAACTAAAGGAAATACCCGGTGTTGTTTCAATTTACTTTCTGCTTGGAGATGTGGACTTCATTATCTACACATTGACGAAAAACAAAGATGAATATACTAGAATTCTTGATAGACTTTCATCAATTCCTGAAATAGAAAGATCCGATACCCGCACCATTTTAGAAATTTACAAGGAGATGGACTTTTCTTCCCTAGAAATAGGCAAACAGGAATAACGAACTAAATATCCTAAAACACTTTATAATAAAAAAGAAAAATTCGATTAATCTTTTTGACCATATATTTGATAATACCAGCTTTTCCTTACTTTTCCAGTCAGATCCACATAAACATGCTTTAAGGTTGTAAACTCTTCTAGGGCATACTTGGATGTTGAAGCCCCGTAACCTGATTTTCTCATTGGTGACCATGGCAACTCTGACGGTATTGGTGCGTGATCATTTATCCATACCGTTCCGAACCTCAAATCTTTGGCAACGTTCATTGCCTTTTTTACATCTTTTGTCCAGACTGAAGAACCAAGGCCATAAATGACATCGTTTGCCTTCTCAATTACTTCTTCATATGAATGGAATTTTAGAATTACCGGTACTGGGCCAAATATCTCTTCCTGAACAACTTTTGCCTTGTTATTTTCAGTCTCTATCAATGTGGGTCTGATGAAAAATCCATCACCTATGCTAAATGATGAACCATCAAGAATCACCTGACCCTCCTTTTTACCAATTTCGATATACTCCTTCACTTTTCCCAGTTGTTCCTTAGAGATCATGGGACCTATATCAGTTCTCGGATTTTTCGGGTCTCCCACAACCACCTTGTTCAATTTCTCCACTAATAATTTTTTAAATCTTTCAAATATACTATCATGCACGTAAATTCTTGTTGCGGCTGAACAATCTTGACCATTGTTTATAAGGCTACCAACAACAGCTCCTTCGGTGGCCGCATCAATATCTGCATCATCAAAAACTATGAATGGAGCCTTTCCCCCTAATTCTAGAGATAGTCTCTTCACGGATGATGATGAAACTTCGCTTATCCTTCTACCTACCTCATTGGAACCTGTAAATGCTATCATGTCAACCTTTTCATTCCTTGCTAGTTCTTCCCCTACCAATCTACCTGGACCTGTGACTACATTAAAAACTCCTTTCGGGAAACCCAAATTTTTGATAAGATCAGCCAACATCAATGTAGTTATAGGAGTGTAAGAAGCTGGCTTTATTACTACGGTATTTCCTGCCGCTAGGGCAGATATTGCGCGCCAACCCGCCATCATGATTGGATAATTCCACGGGGTTATTGCACCAACTACACCTACAGGTTCTCTTCTCAGGATGCTTGTACCTTCTGGTATATATTCACCCGCTGAAATTCCTTCAATTACTCTGGCTGCACCGGCATAAAATTTGAAGTTATCAACGGTATAGGCAATATCGTAGTCAAAGACCTGCTTAATTGGCTTTCCTGTATTCTCTGTTTCAGCCTCTGCGAATTCCTGCATTCTTTCTTCCAACGCTTTGGCCAATCTGAAAATATACTCTGCTCTTGTGCCAGGTGATAGCCTTGGCCATTCTCCCTTATCGAATGCTTCTCTTGCAGCATCTATGGCTTTTCTTGTATCATCAATAGTACCCTTCTGGATATAAGCAATGGGCTTTCCATTGGCTGGATTTATAACAGGTTCCGTTTCACCTTTATCTGATTTTACCCATTCATTATTTATAAAGTGACCCCAGGTTTTTAATTCTACAGACATAATTGCATACTCCACAGATATTTATAAGAATAACTGTGACTGGGCATGATGATGATAATAAAGAAAAAATTTCCCTTCAGTTCATTTTATGAAAAAAATTTATCGTTTAAATGCAAATTATGAAAAATTAGCTCCTTAACTTCTGCTCAGCCTCATTAAGAAGCCAACACTTGACATATCTATATTCCCTTTGAAAGACTGGAGGATCCTTCTCACATATTTCCATTCTGTATTTGCATGAATTCTTATAAATGCACCCCTCCCTTGATGGTTCACCTATATCATATTGAGACTCGAATCCGGACGTATTTTCCACAGAAATGTTAGCACTCATTAAGTCCTGGGTATAGGGATGTAAAGGGTTCTCGTAGGCCTGTTTTACTGGGCTGATCTCAAGCATTCTACCATAATATAAAACTCCAAGCCTATCGCACATATATTTTATCACATTAAAATCATGTGTTATAAATATGTAAGTTAGATTCAACTCCTTCTTAATTTTCTGAAGTAGATTTAATATCTGCGCCTGTATCGATACATCCAGCGAACTTGTTGGTTCATCTAGGATCAGAAGTTTTTTTGGTGAAATGATAGCTCTTGCCAAACTAACGCGTTGCTTTTCTCCTCCACTTAACTCTCCGGGATATGAATTTAATTTATTTTCATTTAAACCTACCTGCTTGGCCACTTCATAAATCCTTTCGTGCTTTTCGGGTTTGGTCATTTTTTCTTCAAGATTAAGACCTTCATATATTATGTCGTATACCCTCAATTTGGGGTTAAGTGAGCCCACCGGATCCTGAAAAACTATCCCAATATTTTTTCTTAAGAATATTAGATCTGGTTTTTTGGTTAGATCTAACCTTTTGCCCAAAAAAATAATTTCTCCGTCCCAGGGGATATTTATGCCTACTAAGGTTTTAGCTATAGTTGATTTCCCGGAACCTGTTTCACCCACAATACCAAAAGTTTCGCCCTGATCTATGGAAAATGAAACACCATCAATGACTGTTTTATATTTCTCCGCAGCTCTAACAAATAGGCCTGTGTTAACCTGGAACCTTACTTTCAGGTTATTGACTTCTAATATTTTTGTCATATAACCAGCACAACACCCCCCTGCTATCAACCTCAATAAAACCCGGTTCCTTTTCCCTACATATCTTCATGACCGCTGGACATCTTGGATTGAAAGGACAACCTAATGGGAGGTTAGCCAGATCTGGTGGATTACCCTCTGTCACCTTTAAAGGTCCAGCATCACTGTATCCAGTTGGAACTGAATCACGTAACATCTTTGAATAGGGATGTAGAGGAGAATTTATTAATTGATCTCTCGTTCCCCATTCAACAATCTTTCCAGCATACATTACATACATCTTTTCTGCCATGTTCGCAGCTACTGCCAAATCATGCGTAATTATCATCAATGTTGTTCCATACTCTTTTCTTAATTTAAGTAATAGTTGGATTATCTTTCTCTGTACAATAAGATCAAGGCCAGTTGTTGGTTCATCAAGTATCAAGAGTTTGGGATGCTGTATCATCGCCATGGCTATAGCTACTCTCTGCCTCATACCTCCGCTTAGCTGATGCGGATAGCTGTTTAATACCCTGTCCACATCTCTGATCATGAGTTCTGAGAGGATAGATGCAAGTTCTTCATGTACCTCCTTCTTGTTCCTTTTCCCCTCTTCTACTTCTAGGGATTCCTCCAATTGTCTTCTTATGGTATAGACCGGGTTAAGGGAAACCATTGGCTCTTGGAACACCATGTTAATACCGGTACCTCTAAAATTCACCTTTTCCCTTGATGGGTAGATTTTCTTACCATCAAAATATATTTCGCCGGATTCAATAAACGTCGGTGGGGAATCTAAAACTCCGATAATAGCCTGGGCAAGTGTTGATTTACCAGACCCACTTTCTCCAACTATTGCCGTAACTTCACCTTTATTTAGAGTCAAATTAACGTCACGTAAAATCATGAATTTCTTATCGACAGTTTCAATTGATACACTCAGATTCTTGACTTCTAGTATTGATGCATTCAACTTATTTTCGCCATTAATATTTTCTGGTAGATTAATCATATGCCATCAATTGATATCATAAACCTCCTCAGTAGATATCTTAATGTCACGTTTGGCTAACTCCTGGAAGAATTGTTTTGTCGGGACAAGCTGTTCTGGAGGCTTAACGCCTTTCCCTTTTACTGTACCATTCAATATCATTTGCGCTACAATGCTCGCAGGAACGCCAACTTCTTTTTGTGAGGCAGAAACCTTCCAGTTTTCATCATATTTGAAATATGCATATACTTTAACATTCTTCCTCTTACCTGAATCCACACCATTTAATTCAACCACTGTGACCTCATAATCTTTAATCTGAATATCCGGTGGCGGATAAAGCATACCTTGTGACTTTAAGAATTCAAAAAGGAATTCCCTCGGGGATATTTCCGCGTCCTTGAATTTAATTTTGTCCTTTTTTCCAAATCCTATATCGCTCAAGAACTTTAGTTTATCAATATCTGGACTTCCTTCCATCCATTCAACGTATCTGACTCCCTTTTCTGCAAAGCTTATAGGAATGGTTGCAAGTTCGGAATGAACCGTCCTATAAACTTTGACCTTCCCTACTTCCCATCCGAAGTCAAATTCTTCACTGTTAGAGAATGGTGGCGATTTAACATAGTCCCCGTCATAATGGACTGCATCCAATGTGAATTCATCGAATAGAGTCATTGGAGACCAGGTGAAGAATAGCTTGGGATAATTTGTTTTATCAACCCAAGCGTCTCTTATCTTTATGGAATCTATCTTGTCTAACCTAGAGGCACCATAACTAGCCATGATATTCGATATGCCAGGCTGCGCACCCATGCCTATAATTGCAAGTATATTTTGATTTTTAAATTCCTGATCAAGTTTCAACTGCTCCTGAGTAATGTAATATAGACCTCCTAGGTCGATATAATTCACCTTCGCCTCCAGGGCGGCCTTCATTATGTCCACATTATAATAATATTGTACAGCATTGATCAATACATCAATCCCCTTCAATGCTTTGACAAGTGCATTAGTGTCCCTTGCATCTACTTGCATGAATTTCACTTTTGGGGAGTTGAATTCTATATTTTTATTTATATCTAAAACCCTTATTTCTTCCAATGTTTCATTATTCATGAGGTCATATACAGCGCATCTGCCTGTAAGTCCAGTTCCTCCTAAGACTGCAACCCTCATAACACTATATTATAATCATTTAATATAAGATTTGCGGCATTTCAGTGAAAAATATTTTAATTGTGACATATAAGTTGGAATTATTTCCAATAAAATGGTATAAATTAAGGAAAAGATAATATACCCTTTTTGGATAATCTACACGTATATATGGATGTGATATTATGGAGGAATCTAATAATGATTCCGGAAATACTTTAAATATACCACAGAAAAATGTAAATTATACGACCAAGAGGTCTATGAATTTATTTAAAAAAACAAAAAAACTAATTCCAACAGGGGCAAGTTCCCTCATGAGGACCAGCTCATGGGACCCATACCCCATATACATCAAAGGTGGGAAGGGTACAAAAATATGGGATATAGATGGCAACCAGTATACAGATTTCCTAATGGCATTCGGGCCAATAATAAATGGACATGCTAACGATAAAATAAATGGTGCTGTAAGAAGATTCCTTAAAAACGGAAGCCTATTTGGAGCGCCTAATGAATACGAATATAAACTTGCAAGAGAATTCAAGAAATTCGTTAAAACCCAGGATATGGTAATTTTTGCCCTGAGTGGAAGTGATGCCACTTTCAATGCACTTAGGATAGCAAGAGCTGCAACAGGAAAAGATATGATACTTAAGTTTGAAGGTCACTACCATGGCCTTCATGATTATGCTGCGGTTTCTGTGGAGGCCCCACCGCCTGTTGCTGGACTCAGATGGTTCCCCAAGTCGCTTCCTTATTCTGCGGGAATCCCATCATCAGTAATGGATACTGTGGTTGTTGCCTCTTGGAATGATTTAGATTCATTAAGCAGAATACTTAAAATAAGAGGAAATGAAATAGCGGCCATAATAATGGAACCCATTATGGCAAATTCCACGGTTATCACACCAGAGGATGATTTCCTAAAAGGAGTTAGGGAGTTGGCAGATGAGTACAACATACTCCTGATATTTGATGAAGTTATTACTGGATTTAGGGTCAGTGAGGGCGGAGCCCAGAAATTGTATGGAGTTACTCCTGATCTATCAACTTGGGCAAAGGCACTGGGAAACGGCTATCCCATATCAGCCATAGCGGGGAAAAAGGAATATATGGAGCTTATTGGGAACGGTGTTGGATACGGAGGTACTTATTATGCCAACCCAATTTCATTAGTTGCAGCATATGAGAATTTGAGATTACTAGAAGCAAACGATTTCCAACCGTACGCGCATCTGGCCAGAATAACTAGGAGGCTTGGAAGAGGGATAGAAGAAGTCGCAGAGACGTTAAATGAAAACATATACGTGAATTACGAAACTGGGGTATTATCATTTGTCTTTACCAACCTGAGAAAAATTTCCAATTATAGGGATAGCATAAACATCGATTGGGCAAAATTCAAGGCCATTCAGGGCAAGATGCTACAAAGAGGATTTTATTATCACCCGGATAGTGCTGAAAGAATTCCGCCATCTGTTGCACATACTGAGGAGGATGTTGATAACTTTGTAATGGCCCTAGAAGATTCAATAAAGGAGTATAATAGAGAAAATTAATTCTAAAATTTTCTTTTTAAGTTTAACAAAATCCCAATTTTCAAATTATATGTTTATTATTTTCCAACATTTGGAAGAATTAATATACTTATATTCAATTTTTATAACATGATGGAGGAAGAAAATCAAGACTACGCTGAGATAACCTCAAAACTCACCTTTGGAACATGGAGAAGACAGTCAGGATGGAAGCCTCTTTTAGTCACAAGAGCCTATGATTCTTATTTCGAGGATTCTCACGGTAAAAAATACCTAGATTTTTCTTCGCAATTAATGTGTTCAAATCTGGGCCATTCCAATAGAAAGATAATTGAAGCTGTGAATGAGCAGATGTCAAAGTTAGAATATATTCAGCCTGGTTATGCCACTGAAATAAGGGCTAAGGTATCCCTTGAATTAAAGTCCGTGTTGCCAAACTCTTTGGTAAAATATTTCTTTGGTTCGTCTGGGACAGAAGCAAATGAAGCTGCCATAAAAATGGTCCGTCTATATCATAAAAAAGATAGGAAGGTAAAAATTATTTCCAATTACAATTCATACCATGGTTCCACCATGGGAAGCGTTACCCTAACCGGGGACTTCAGGAGAATAATGGTGGATACAGAATATTCATCAAACAATGTTTTACATGCCCCTCCGCCATATTGCTATAGATGCCCCCTGGGTTTAAAATATCCAGAGTGCAACCTTGCCTGCGCTAATTACATGGAATATATGATAAAGAATGAGGGAAATGTTGGAGGCGTCATACTGGAGCCAGTTACCGGCACCAATGGTGTCATAGTTCCCCCCGACGGTTATCTTCAGAGGATAAGGGAGATAACACAGGAGAACGATGTCTTTCTTATAGCAGATGAGGTCATGACAGGATGGGGGAGAACTGGCGAATGGTTTGCTGTTGATAACTGGAAAGTTAAGCCTGATATTTTGACCACCGCCAAGGGGATAACAGGGGCACATCTTCCTTTATCCCTAACCGCTGTTAACAAACCGATTTCAGATTATTTTGAAGAAAATTATTTTGCACATGGACACACCTATGAAGCTCATCCAGTCCCCTTAGCCGCTGCCTATGCTGCCATCAGGGAATACAAAGACAGAAACCTTATAAAGAATTCCAAAGATTTGGGTAAAATCCTCGAAAAGAGACTTCATGAGTTAATGGGATCACATAAGAGCGTTGGAGATGTCAGGAGTATTGGTTTATTTGGTGCCATTGAACTTGTTAAAGATAGAGAAAAGAAGACTCCCTTTAACACTTATATCGATAAAGTAAGTGGGACTCCGTTGATGACTGATAGGGTCGCCAAGGCGGCAATGGAAAATGGTGTTTATTTAAATACATGGGTGACGCATTTTATAATAGCCCCGCCATTGATAATCAGCAGAGAAGAGTTAGAGAGAGGGCTGGATGTAATTGATGAATCGTTGAAAGTATCAGACAGGGAGGTGGCATAATGGTGAGAAAAATCAGGAACTACATTGGCAATAAATATGTGGAACCCCAGGAGGATGGAAAGTATGACGTTTATAACCCGGCATTCGGTGAAGTGATCGCCAAGGTTTCTGAATCCACTAGGGAAGAGGTAAATGAAGCCATAGACCTTGCGCATTCTGCATTTAGAACCTGGAGTGAAACTCCTACACCTGAGAGGATAAAATTGCTGTTCAAACTGCAGACGTTAATGTATGATCATATGGATGAAATTGCCGAAATTACCACTAAGGAACATGGCAAAACTTTTGAAGAAGCCAAAGGTGATCTTGTTAGGGCCATACAAAATGTAGAAAGTGCTGCTGCTGCAACATACAGCTCAATGGGGGTTTCCAATAAAAATATATCTAGAGATATTGATGAGGAACTGATTAAGGTCCCTCTCGGGGTATTCTCTATCATTTCCCCATTCAATTTCCCCGCAATGATTCCATTTTGGTTCGTCCCATATGCCGTTGCATTGGGTAACACCGTAGTTATAAAGCCTTCCGAAAGAACACCCATGACCATGGAGTTCATTATGGATCTTTTCAGGAGGGCAGGATTTCCAGAAAATGTAATTCAACTGGTAAATGGAGGGAAGGATACAGTGGATTACATACTTGAAAATGATAAGGTTGTTGGAGTTTCTTTTGTGGGGAGCACACCAGTTGCGAAGTACATTTATTCTAAGGCTAAATCTTTAAAAAAGAGGGTACAGGCGGGAGCCTCGGCAAAGAATTTCGTCCTAGTTATGCCAGACGCTGATTTAAAGTCAAACATCAACAATATAATTGGATCGTTTTTTGGCAATGCTGGCGAGAGATGCCTGGCCGGCTCCGTTTTGGTAACTTTCAAAGAAAACCATGATGCAGTTAGGGATCTGTTCGTCCAGGAGGCAAGAAAACTAAGGGTAGGCTACGGCCTCGAAAAGAACGTAGATATGGGACCATTAATAAGGAAAGAACATAAGGAAAGAGTTGAAGGCTACATACAGACAGGAATTGACCAAGGAGCGAAACTTCTTCTGGACGGAAGGGAATTAAAGGTGGATAGGTATCCCAATGGGTTCTTCCTGGGACCATCTGTCTTTGATGATGTCTCATTGGAAATGAAAATAGGACAAGAGGAGATTTTCGGACCCGTGGCTTCCATAATGACTGTAGATAGCTTTGATGAAGCAATAGAGAAAATAAATTCGAGCAAGTACGGCAATGCCTCCTCCATATACACAAGATCTGGATACTATGCCAGGGAATATGTTAAGAGAGTTGAGGCAGGTAATATTGGGGTAAACATTGGTGTAGCTGCTCCAATCGCTTTTTATCCATTTGCGGGAATGAAAGATTCTTTCTTTGGAGAAATACATCCTCAGGGGGGATTTGAGCACGTTGATTTCTTCACTGATAGAAAAGTCGTGATAAGCAAGTGGTATAGGTAATTTCAATTTTTTAATTTAATTCTGGATTTTTTCCACCTATTATCATTTAAATTCATAAAAAATTTATTAAAACGAGTAAATCAAAAAATTTTAATTCATGATTAAGGTATACTATTGATGCACAATGACCCAAGGCGAAGTAAAGAAAGGTGGCTCTAGAGTTGCTGTCGTAGTGATAATAATTGTGGTATTAATAGTTGCTGGTTTTGCAGCATATGATCTAACTCAACACAAAACTTCGACCACAACCACAAAGACATCATTGGTAGTAGAAGAGGGTGAATTCCCAGACAGTTTGGATCCTGCAGTAACGTTTTCAACTCCAGGCTGGGAAATAATGAACCAAATTTATCAGGGTTTAGTGGCACCAAATGGGACTAGTGTTACAACCTTCGTAGGAGTATTGGCACAAAATTGGTCTGTGTCTTCAAATGGAATGAATTATACATTCTACCTGAGACATAATGTAACCTTTAGCAATGGTGATCCATTTAATGCCTATGATGTCTGGTTCTCCATATATAGATCAATTATAATGGATCAGTCCCCTGAGTTCATATTGGGCCAGAACCTAGCAGCAGGAAATGGCATCAATTTCAATATAACAGCGAACATCCTCAATTCCATAAATTATACATCTCCGAACGCTACGGACCTTTATTATATGGAATATCCAAATCAGTCTGTGCAGGTTATTAACCCATATGAGGTAGTATTCCACCTTGGATATGGTTACAATGGAAATGTTCCATATAATGCGTTTCTAATGACACTCACCACACCATTGGCAGCAGCCGTCGATCCTAAAGTCGTGGAGGAGCACGGTGGCGTGGTTGCGGGGTCAACAAATTCTTGGATGGATTCAAACGCAGTTGGTACAGGATTCTATGAGCTTGGTCAGGTTATACAGGGGCAGAGCATAACTTTAGTAAAGAATCCTAACTATTGGGCTGATAATTTACCAGCAAGTGAACTCAACTATGCGATTCAACCTGCAATATTGAATACCATAACAATTGAATATAAGTCGCTGGCATCAAGAATTGCAGATTTGAAGAGTGGAGCTGCCCAAATAATAGAGGCGCCAGTACAGGATTATAACACCCTAAAATCAATTCCAAATGTCAATACTTCCCTGCTACCAATTATATTCGGAAGTTCTCAGGGAGCATATTTCCTTTATATGGATCCTGTTGCCTTCCCTGCCTTCAATAACACTTCTGTGAGAGAAGCCATAACCTATGCAATAAATTACACTGGAATCATAAAGTCGGTCTTTGATGGATACGCAGTACAGTGGGTTGGACCCATACCGCCTGGCTTCCCAGATTATAACCAATCCGTCGGAAATTTATCACCATATAGCTACAATCCAGCATTAGCAGCAAAGTACCTAGCTCAGGCAGGATATAGAGCAGTATTTCCGAATGGTACCGTTGTAAATAAGAACAATCCGTTCCCCAACGTCAATTTCCTATACACATCAGATTCCACATCTGAAACAGAAGCTGCCCAGATAATTCAACAGAATCTTGCCGCCATAGGGATTAATATAACACTGACCTCACTGACTTTCCCATCTTATGAATCTGTTGTGTTTGCACCTGGAAATGAAACCACCCAATACCCCATGGGTATAAACTTCTATACAGAGGATTTCACTGCTTCAATTGATTACGTGGACGCAATAGCTGATGGATATTACATAGGTACTTCGGCTTATTTCAACAACAGTGTTTTCAACGCATCCGTTAATGCCAGCTCTACTTTCAATCAAACAGCTATTATCCAGAATTTCTCATTCATAACCCACACCATGTATTATCAATATGCAATCGATTGGCTATATACCCCGTATATCCTATCTGTAACTGCAAGTGATGTCACTGGTATTATTCCTAATCCTGCTGGTAGCGGAGCGGGCTATTTCATGTTCTACAATACGGTGCATTACACCTGAGGTAGGTACATGATCGGTAGAAAGGATCTCGTAATTTTTATTATAAAACGAGTTCTTTTTTCTTTTTTTGTAATTATTGGAACCATAATAATTCTATTTTTGATCTCACATGTTCTTTCAAAAAATCCTGCTGTATTATGGGCAGGTCCTAAGGCAAAACCGTCCACCATAGCATACATTGTCAAAGAGTATGATTTGAACAAGCCATTATATGTACAGCTTCTCACCTTTTTCCAAGGGCTGTTTACAGGTAATTTTGGTATAGATCCTGTAACCCATCAGCCTATAGCCTCAGAAATTTTCTTCTATTTTCCAAATACAATTGAACTTGTTCTTACAGCACTGTTGTTCATAATAATATTTGGCATAGGTCTTGGGTATTTATCCGCTATACATTTTAATTCCAAATTGGATGATTTAATAAGGGTTCTATATACCTCTGCATGGGCTACTCCTACCTTTTTAGCGTCCATTCTGGCCGTTCTGATTTTCACATCATATATTCAAATATTCCCCTCAGGAGGGATGTATACACCTGGATTGATACCTCCCCCCAGGATCACAGGTATTTTTGTGATAGATTCTCTACTAACAGGTAATTTCCAGGATTTCATAAATGGAGTATATCATCTAATTTTGCCTGCACTTACGCTGGCATTCCTGAATTTCGGTATTGTGACAAGAATAAGCAGGTCTGGGATTCTCAATGTAAAATGGATGCCCTACGTTAAGAATGCAAAAGCTAAAGGCCTGGACGAGAGAAAAATTAACAGGAGCCATATACTGAGAAATGGGCTTATTGAATCCAACACTGTGATTGCAGTTATGTTTGGATGGCTTGTTACTGGAACTGTGGTTGTGGAGGAGATATTTTCATGGCCTGGAATAGGAAAATTTGCATATATGGCAATTACATCTGATGATTACCCTGCATTAATATACATAGTGGTCATTTTTACCATTTTGGTAATTGTCGCCAATCTAATAGCGGACATCCTTTATGCTTTCCTTGATCCGAGGATAGTATTGCAGGGGGCTTCAAAATGAGAACATGGGAGGCGACTATTATTGAATATTAAATCTGGAATCAATAAATTTTTCAAGATTATATTTTCCAACTGGCTTTCCGGATCCGGATTTGTAATAATAATGATATTCGTGATTATTGCGATTCTATACGAGATACTCGGAAACAAAATTGTTCCATATAATCCTAATCAGATAAACCTGCTCTCGGCGAATCTACCTCCTTCATCCTCCCATTGGTTTGGAACTGATGAACTCGGGAGAGATATATTCTCTAGAGTTATCGCTGCTCTACCAATAGACCTTGGTGTATCCCTCCTCATAGTTATTGTGTCTTCATTTGTTGGTCTTCTACTCGGAATAATGGCCGGATATTTCAGAGGTCCCTTGGAAGAGATCATAATGAGACTGACAGACCTATTTTTGGCATTTCCGCCTATCATAATGTCTATGGCAATCGCCGCCACACTGGGTCCAAGCTTAATAAATGCAGCAATATCCGTAATTTTTGTCTGGTGGCCCCCATATGTCAGGTTGGTCAGAGGGAATACACTTCAGGTTGTTTCCCAAGACTTCATCACCATATCCAGGGTGCTTAACACCCCATTCAGAAGAATCCTATTCAAGGGGGTACTCCCAAACATAGTCACCCCCCTACTCATATATGCCACCATGGATGTTGGCACAGCGATGCTCACACTTTCAACTCTCGGGTTCCTAGGAATCGGAATCCCCATAAATACGCCTGAACTGGGCTTGATGTCCTCAATCTTGACAACCACTTTCTACACATACCCATACGAAGGTCTCATTCCAGCATTTTTCATATTCCTTATAGTACTAGGATTCTCCCTAACTGGTGAAGGCCTAGCTGAATTAATTGATCCTAACATAAGGGTTCATATAATTTCCAGAAAAAAGAGGGCAGAAGAACTGAAAAAAATGAAAGCAATAACTGAGTGATTTTAATTCTAACTTTTCTTAATTTTTTTATCCTCATTTTTTGGTGATGCCTTAGATGGGAGAAAAGCGTAAACCACAATTGCCAATAATATTATTGCCATGATTACGTTGCTTTCCATGGGTATATACTGTGTTTCCCCTGTAAGCCACAATTTCATCACACCAACTATGGGTATATATCCAACTGCTATGCCCACAATCTGTGATATATTTACCAGAGAGTTGTCTATACCAACGTTTTGATCAGCTGCCAAGTATGCCCCGCTCTGATTGAATGGCGAATTGGCAAGATTGTAATCTCCCATAGTTACAAATCCAGTTTGACCAACATAAGCAGAAAGTTCAATTAGTAATGTTCTGTGGGCATACCCTACATCATTTATAATAATGTTTGAACCAGATATATGAAGCCAAGACTGATTTTGGAAGCCTTCGATTATTGGGGTGGCTCCATGCCATCCCTCAACATACAGGATGGCTCTGTGGATCACTAACTCATTTAAGAAGTAGTTCTTGTATACAACCACATCTCCGTAATCTCCATAATTTAAACTCATTCCCTGAGTCCTCGCTTGAACATATGTTATAACGTTTGAATAATTACCTACCTTCTTAACCCCTACTATATCACCGGTGTTTATAACACCCAATGTGAAGCCATTACCATGCTGCATTGACTTTGATTCAATTATAACTGCCGGCGGCCAGTTCCCTGTATAGGCATATGATGCTCCAAGTAGTACTACAATAATAAGAAAAACTGAAATAATCTCAATTAATGCCTGTCTTGACTTCAATTCTATCAAACGCTTATAATAACATCTGATTTAATTTTTTAGAATGATTGTTTACTGTATCGAGATGAAAAAAATCCCAAAATGTAATAATTTATTAATATGAATTTTATACATAATCATGGCTCAAAGGAAAAATTCAACTAATATCTTAAATGGTGTTGACAAAAAGATATTGAGGGCCGTCTTTGACACTAAAAATACAAATCTTGGTATAATATCAAAGAAAGTAGGATTATCCAAATCAACAGTTCACAATAGATTAAAAAGAATGAAAACACATGGTCTAATCAATGGAGAATTACTCGTTCTGGATCAGAAATTCATAGAGAGCTACCTAACTGCAGTCAGTCTTATAAAAGCTAGATATGGCCCTGAATATGCAGAAGAAGTTGGAAAGAGAATATCAAAAATAAAAGGTGTCTGGGCTGTTTATTTCGTTATCGGCACCAATGACTTTGTGGCACTCATAAGGGCAAAGACAAAGGAAGAACTTGAAAATATAGTTAATGAATTGAGCAAGACCGAAGGAATAGAGAGGAGTGAGACCACAATCGTGTTGAAGATGCTCAAGGAGGATATACCTGAAAGCATGAGGCTACTGGTAGAAGATGATTGAAAAGTAAATTTTTACCTAAAAAGTGATTTTAAGTAAATTTTTTTCTCTGCATTGCCTCCTATTAAAGATTAAGATTTATTAATATATGAATTTGGGTTTATTACTTATGCTTGAGGAAAGACTGAGCCTTGTTAATGCACCCAATATAAAAGTAAGACCACCTGGTCCAAGGTCTCTAGAAATTCTGAATATGCAAGATAAAATGGAGAGTTCCACTAGATCCTATACGAGGTTTTTCAAAACCGCCATAGATTATGCCAAAGGTTCAACTGTTGTTGATATGGATGGCAATGTATTCATTGATTGGTTTGCAGGCGTAAGTGTTATGAACTTGGGTCATTCCAACCCAGTTGTTATCGATGCCATTAAGAAACAGGTTGATAAGATTACGCATATTACTGAGGTTCCTACCGAGGCCAGAATATCATTTCTGAAAACATTGAACTCTACTTTGCCAGGAAATTTAAAAGATCATTCAAAGGTATTATTCACAGTAACAGGAGCTGATGCTTGTGAAGCCGCCATAAGCCTAGCGAGATATATAACTAAAAGGAGAACAATAATCGCTTTTTCAGGATCATATCATGGCATTGCTGGGGGGATAGTTCACGCAACAGCAAACCCACATTATAGAGAATACGCCTCATTTAATCCACATGAAGTATTTTTCGCACCCTATCCTTATCCATATAGATTCCCATTCAAGGGGGACGATATATCAAAGATAGTAATTGAATACCTTGAATACATGATCAAGGATCCGTACTCAGGTATTTCGAAACCCGCTGGAATACTGGTTGAGCCGATACAGGGGGAAGGTGGCTATATTGTGCCCCCTGATGATTTCTTGCCCATGCTCAGGGAACTATCTGAAAAATATGATATTCCACTCATAGTGGATGAAGTCCAGACTGGTGTTGGAAGGACTGGAAAGATATGGGCCTCTGAATTATACGGAGTAACTCCGGACATCATGTGTGTTTCCAAGAGCATTGGAGGAGGAATTCCAATTTCAAGTGTGGTATATAGATCTGATTATGATAACCTGCCTGTTGCGTTTCATCTCGGGACCTATAGGGGGAATCCCCTTGGTCTTGCTGCAGGCACTGCGATACTTGAGTACCTGAAGAACTCATCTGTACTTCCAAAGGTTCAGAAAGAGGGAAGGTATCTGCTCTCCCGCTTCAATGATATGATGGAAAAATTTCCCATAATTGGCGACGTAAGGGGAAAAGGATTCATGATAGGCATAGAACTTGTAAAAGACAGGTCTGGTGAACCAAACACTGAGGCTGCTCAGAAACTCAGAGATCTATTGTTTACCAATGGGCTACTCATGCATACATGTGGGCATTATGGAAATGTAATGAGGTTTATGGCGCCACTCACAATAGAAAACGATTTGATTGAGAAAGGTCTTGATATATTCGAGAAATCAGTGGAGGCGGTTTCTCGATGACCATTCAAACCATCGATCCTTTTAGCGGGGAGGTAGTGGGCAATTATAAAATTGACAGTGAGCAGGAAGCCCTGGAAAAAATAAAAAAATTGTATGATCACCAAACTGAATGGGGAAAGGATCTTGATGAAAGGGTTAAATTCTTCAAGGATGTTATAAAGAAGAATTTTGAAAGGGAAACAGAAAATCTGGCAAAACTCATGACTAGAGAGATGGGTAAACCCATTAGCCAGTCAATAGCAGAGATTAAAAAGAGCATAAGGCTCATTGACTACCTGATTGAAAATGCACACAATATCTTTGATCCGGAGTTCATAAAAACAGAGGCTAGAAAAAGTTACATCAGGTTCGATCCGCTGGGCGTCGTTATGGCCATAGAGCCATGGAATTTCCCATTATGGCAGGTTGCTAGAGCAGCCTTCCCTGCGTTGTTGGCTGGTAATGCTGTAGCCCTGAAACATGCCAGTGCGGTAACTGGCACGTCCCTTAAAATTCAAGAATTGATAGATGCTCCGGTATTCAGAAGTCTCATAGTGGATGGGAAGACTGCATCATCTCTTATAAAATATGTGGATGGAGTAGCATTTACAGGTTCTACTCCTACGGGGGCAAAAATTGCGGAGGAGGCAGGCAGAAATCTTAAGAAAGTTGTCATGGAACTTGGAGGTTCAGATCCATTCATCGTGCTAAAAAGTGCAGACATTGAGAAAGCTGCCAAAAACGCTGTCTTGGGAAGACTTCAAAATAACGGTCAGAGCTGTATAGCCTCCAAGAGAATACTAGTTCATCAGGATATTTTCGAAGAGTTTTCTGAAAGAATGAAGGAAGAAATGATGAATGTTCCTGTTGGCAACCCGCTAGACGAAAAAACATATTTGGGGCCGTTATCATCAAAGGAACAGTCAGAAACCATAAGGAAGCAAATCAGTGAACTAAAGCCAAATTCTCAGGTAATCATGTTGGGGAATGAACAGGGGAATATAATTCCTCCAACAATAGTTATAACTGATGTGAATTATCAAGATGAAATATTTGGTCCAGTTGCAATATTGAAAAAATTTAAGAACAATCAGGAGGCCATAAAAATT
Source organism: uncultured Thermoplasmatales archaeon (assembly GCA_964468585.1). Taxonomy (GTDB): domain Archaea; phylum Thermoplasmatota; class Thermoplasmata; order Thermoplasmatales; genus JAFMDN01. The sequence continues at coordinate 219,064 of CAYXTM010000001.1, forward strand.
GCCAATGAAACTCCTTTTGGCTTGGGAACATCAATTTGGGGTTCAGAGGATGAGGCTGAAGTTATGGTACCATACATTCAGGCCGGTATGGTATTTATAAATAGCATAGTCTTTTCTGATCCAAGAGTCCCCTTTGGAGGTGTAAAAAAGAGTGGTATCGGGAGAGAACTTTCCAAGTATGGTTCAAGAGAATTTACCAACATGAAGACAGTATGGGTGGCTTAAGATTTCACGAAAACTGCATAATGCCCTTTATGAAATCTTTCAATATTCTTATAATTCATTTCCCTGTATTTAGTACTCAATTTCTTTAGTTCCTTTTTTACCTCCATTTCAGACCTGATGGAATAAGTCTTGAACATTAGGATTCCTCTCTTAGCGCCATAATAGTCCATATTTTCAAGGAATATGTTTATTTGATTTGGCTGTGCAATATCTTGGTAAATTAAATCTACTCTATCAATGAAGGGAGAGTATGTCTCGGGCTTGCTGGCATCCAGAAGCAATGCAATAAGATTATCCCTTTTAGTGCTCAGGTCCATTAGCTTTATCATAGAAATTGGGGAAAATTCAACCGCATAAATCTTGCCATCCTCAGCAATATCCGACACATGGGTTACAGTTGTGCCCGTGGAGGCACCCAAATAAAGGATATGATCATCCTTTTTTATTTCTGGTTTGAATCCCAGATGCATTGATGATGCTAGTTTACTCCTCAGAGGTGAAAATTCCCTGAACAAATTTTCTCCTTCTTTGATTATTCTTTCACCATATATGCTTTCATACAACTTTGTTCTGGTGAAAAGATTTCTCCCGTCTGTAAATAAATTAGGAATATTTGTGGGCCTCATCACACGTACATTCCCAGGTCTGCAGGTTTATTGCTGTTCCTCTGAACTCTGATCTTCTCCACTGCTTTAATGAAATCTATTTGTGTTACAAAGTCCCTTCCTTCCCTAATGGCAAACATGCCTGCCTCAACCGTTACTGCCTTTATATCTGCTCCAGCGAATCCTTCGGTTAAAGATGCAATTTCCCTCAAGTCTGCATCTTTAACATTCATTTTCTTTGTATGAATCTTCAATATCTCCTCCCTTCCATTCACATCAGGGAGAGGTATCTCTATTATTCTGTCAAATCTCCCTGGCCTCACAAGTGCCTCATCCAAGGTATCAGGCCTGTTGGTTGCTGCAATTATCTTTATGTTACCTAGAGGCTCAAAACCATCGATCTCTGCAAGTAGCTGCATTAGAGTCCTCTGTACCTCCCTGTCACCGGAAGTTGAAGAATCTATCCTTCTTGCCCCTATGGCATCTAACTCATCGATGAATATAATAGATGGTGCTCTCTTTCTAGCCAGATCGAATAGCTCTCTAACTAATCTGGCTCCCTCTCCGATATACTTCCTTACCAATTCTGAAGCCACTATCCTGATGAATGTTGCATTTGTGCTGTGAGCTACAGCTTTTGCTAGCAATGTCTTCCCCGTGCCAGGTGGACCTACGAGAAGTACACCCGTTGGCGGTTCTACACCTACCTTCCTGAATATATCTGGATTGAGAAGAGGTAGTTCTATCATCTCCCTGATTTCTTTTATCTGTTCAGAGAGTCCTCCTATTTCCTCATAGGTTACATTAGGCTTTACCGATATTTCTGAAGCAACAACAGTAGGATCATAAGCCTCGGGAATAATTGATATTACACTCAAAGTCGCTTTGTTTAGGGCCACCCTTGTTCCCACTGCCAGCTTATCTCTCGGTATATGTTCAGAAGCATATACAAGAAAGCTCGGACCTGTGGAACTTCTTATGACGACTCTTCTCTCATCTACAATATCCTCAATGGTTCCTATTAAGAGTGGAGGCAATTTCATCCTATTCAATTCCTTTCTTAGCTTTTCGATCTCTTCCTGCAGTCTCTTGTTCTCCATCTGAGTGTATCTCTTTTCTTCCTCCAACTCTCTCAGCTGGCGAAGTAATTCATCCAGCTCGCTAATTTGATCCACATCATCATCCGTTTTCGTAATTAAATCACCTTTCTTATTAAGCCATTAATCAACATCTTTATTTAAGGATAATGTATTATATTTTTTCCCCATCGTGCTTGACAGATAATAGATAATTCCAGAAGCTATGAAACTTATGAAATAACTTATATCAATTCCGCCCAATCGGCTGGATATTGGAAATGTATAGGAAAAATTACCAAAGGATATATTCATGAATGGAACCGAGATACCTAGTCCTATTATGTAAGAAATTATCCCTCTCCACAAAAACCTAGATTCAAAGTTCAATTGTTTTTTTCCCAATATAAAGAAGTCTACAAAAAGTATAGCAATCCATGGTGAAATCCAGTAATCAAGTATGTAGAGGAATGATTCGAAGAAACTGTAAAATCCATTATAGAAAATTGAACTTAATACGAAACCTGCAATTCCCAAGATTATTATGAACTGTGTTCTCTTTAATTTGATTCCACTTACTAAACCTGACAAGGACGCGGAATATAGATTTAACACATTGGCAGATACACCTCCCGATATTATTAGAAACATGGATAACAATACGAACTTCCCTGTCATTGATTGGAGAGCGCCGATTGGATTTGTGGATGCAATCTTATATGATATCATCAAAGCAACCGCTTCAACGAAAGTCGTAGACAAGAATGATCCTAGGAATGTATACCGGAATATGGATTTGGTTTTGATACTTTCCGGCAGGTATCTTGAATAATCAGAGGCATATGGCCCCCAGCTCATGAGATAACTGTAGGTGAATGCCAGCATTCCAAAAAATGAAGTATCAAATGTTAAACTTCCTGAAATGGGTATTAGACCTTTATAACCGATGGATATGATGAAAATGCCTAGGAAAAGGATGCCCAGCAATATGGATAGTATCCTTTCTGCCTTGTGTATCAGATCATGACCAACATACGCAATGACTAGCAATATCAGAACATATAGTCCAATCAATATCCAATATGAAATGTGAAAAATGAAATACAGAGCTGAAACAGCGATAATGTTGTTTACAATAAACCATCCCATGGTATTTGAAAGATTCAATATACCAAAAATTCTCATACCATTTTTTCCCATGGCATTAGTGGTGCTCATCATCTGTGGATAGCCGGTTTTTGGCCCCATGGCAGCAGATAGTCCGACTACGAATGACCCTAGAATATTTCCAACAATTATGGCGGTGATGGCAGAAATAACATTCATGCCTAATGAAATCGGTATAAAACCCAAGGCAAAATCTGCAATTGTTAAATTTGCAGCAAACCAGAGAAAAAATAATGAGCTAGGTTTTCCTTTTTTCAAATTCGAATCAATGTGCTCTATGCCGATACTTTCTACCATAACCGAACATGTGTTCGGAATATAAATCAATTTTGAAATTTCTGAAGAAAATCAAAAGTATATTATTTACTAAATTGGGTATAAATTGAATTATTATTTGAAAGCATACCATACTCCTGTCGCATGGGCGCAGAGTTCATTGTTCCCATCATAAACCTTTATATCAACATAATAAACCCTGTTTCCCGGCCTAGTTACCTCTGCCACCGCCCTTACTGGACCATTACCAATGGCTTTCAAGTAATTAATATTTAGATTCACTGTAACTTGATTTGACTTACTTAATGTCAATACGGCTGTACCACCAGCTGTATCTATGATGCTGGCTATAGCACCACCATTCATTATGTCCCCGGTTCTCATAAGTTCATTTTTTAAATCTACTGTAGCTTCCGCCTTACCTTCCCCTAATACCTTTACCTTAAGTCCGAGATAATTTATGAATGGATCCTTCTGAATAAGCTCTTCAATCAATGAGTAGTCTTCCATAGAGGATTATATATTGGATGTATTTATAGAAAATGAATGGAAATCCCTGATCAGAAGAGATCCTGGAATAGGGAATACAAAAAAAGAGGGCAGTTATGGAGAGGCGAATCAGTGGATAAAATTGATGGGGATATAATTTCCCCTGCGCTGGACAATGGATGCGGTAATGGGAAGGATATCAGGGACTTCCGAGGTGTTATAGGACTGGACTTCTCCATGAACGCCCTCCTACTTTACAGGAAAAAGAATAATATGGCGGTTTGTGGCGACATGTTGCATCTCCCTTTCAAAGACTCTACCTTCAATACAATTTTATTCATGCACTCCCTCGATCATCTACTAGAGAATGAAAGGCCCATGGCAATACGTGAGGCGCATAGGGTTTTAAGGGAAAAAGGAAAGATGATATTGAAAGTTTTTTCCATTGAAGATTTCAGGTTTGGAAAAGGTAAGCTAATTGAAAGAAATACATTCCTGAGGGGCAACGGCATCATAACACATTACTTCCAGGATGATGAGCTCCAATTCCCTTGTTTCGAAATCCTTGAAGTTAAAAATATAAAATATCATTTAAACATAAAAGGGGAAAAAAGAATTAGAAATGAAATTTTAATAAAATATATGAAATTATAAATTATTATCTCGGAAAATTCTTGTCTGTCAGAATATTATATAATTAGATTATTAAATAAAATATAAGTATTCATAATCCATGTGGATTGGGTAAAGAATGGAAGATTACACAGCAAAGGATATTGTAGTCCTTGAAGGTCTCAAGGCAGTTAGAAAGAGACCAGCAATGTATATAGGAAGTACCGATTCTCGAGGTCTTCATCAACTGGTCTATGAAGTTATAGATAACAGCATAGATGAATCCATGGCCGGTTACTGCAAAAATATCTATGTTGAGATTAACGGTGATAAAATAGCAGTTGAAGATGACGGTAGGGGTATTCCAGTCGATATACACCCAAAATATAACAGACCAGCCCTGGAAATAGTTTTAACCGAATTGCATTCAGGGGCAAAATTTGAAAAGAAAGCCTATAAGGTCTCTGGCGGTCTACATGGTGTTGGAGTTCATGTGGTAAATGCCCTCTCAGAATCTTTCGAAGTCTTCGTTAAAAGGGAGGGTTCTGTTTATTATCAAAAATATTCCAAGGGGGAAAAGGTCACAGATGTGACTGTGGTTGGTAAAATAGTTGATGGAAATATCATTTGGAATGGAGATATAAGATGCGAATTCAGATTCAATTCTCCTACAGGGACCTACCAGAGATTCATTCCGGACAAGGAGATAATGGAAACCACAGAATTGTCTAAGGATATATTGACAAGAAGATTGGAAGAACTTTCATATCTTAATAGTGGGCTAACCATAACTTTTAACTGGAATGGCAATCAAACAACATTCTACCATGAGGGCGGCATAAAGGAGATGGTAAGGGATAGGAATAAGGGAAAGGTCACTCTTCATGATGATGTTATTTATTGCTACGCAGTAAAAGAGGATGTACAGATAGAATTTGCACTACAGTACAACGAAGGAATTGAAGAGGACCTGAGTTCTTTTGCTAATAATATAAATACTAGGGAAGGGGGTACCCATGTTACCGGGTTTAAGATGGCTTTAACAAAGGCCATGAATGATGCTGCTAAGGAATTGGGAATAATTGATTCCGATGATTTCTTCACTGGAGATGATGTAAGGGAAGGTTTAACCGCGGTGATTCATGTTAAATTGATGGAACCTCAATTTGAGGGGCAGACAAAAGAGAAACTGGGAAATAGCGCAGTGAAGGGAATTGTGTTCAGTACCGCTTCAGATTTCTTAAACAAGTATTTTGAAGACCATCCTAAGGTCGCGGAATCCATTGCAAGAAAAGCATACCAGGCAGCCCTGGCAAGGGAAGCTGCAAGAAACGCCAGAGAGTTAGTAAGGTCCAAGGCAGGTTTTTCTGGATCACTTCCTGGCAAACTAGCAGACTGCACCCTAGAAGATCCAGAGAAAACGGAACTGTACATTGTGGAGGGTGATTCTGCAGCAGGTTCTTCCAAGCAAGGAAGGGACAGGACATTCCAGGCTATCCTCCCACTGAGAGGAAAGATTTTGAATGTGGAGAAGGCCAGATGGGATAAACTCATTAGAAATAAGGAAATCAAGAATCTTTTTGCGGCAATAAATATGTCGCCAAATGAGCCTTATGATCCAAAGAAGCTTAGATACCATAAGATAATCATAATGACCGATGCCGATGTAGATGGCAGTCACATTAGAACTCTACTTCTTACATTATTCTACAGATATCTTAAGGATTTGATAATACACGGCCACATATACATAGCACAGGTGCCCCTCTACAGAGTGCAGAAAGGTACCGATATAAGGTATGTTTATTCTGACCAAGAAAAGGACGAATTAGTCTCTAAACTAAACAATCCACTGGTCCAGAGATTCAAGGGGCTAGGTGAAATGAATCCCCAGCAGCTCTGGGATACTGCCATGAATCCGGAGACCAGAAGGTTGCTCCGAGTTACAATTGAAGATGCGGAGCAGGCCGATTACCTATTCAGGCTGCTAATGGGAGAAGATGTGGAGCCAAGGAAGGAATTCATAATTAATCATGCCAAAGAGGCACAGAACATCGATGTGTGATGAAATATGCTGGAGAATAGAGCTATAGAAACTGAGATGAAAAATTCTTATCTGGATTACGCCATGAGCGTTATTCTTTCCAGGGCCATACCTGATATCAGAGATGGCCTTAAACCAGTCCAGAGAAGAATATTGTTTTCAATGTATGAAATGGGTTTGACCTTTGACAAACCTTACAGGAAATCCGCAAGAATTGTTGGAGAGGTAATGGGTAAGTATCATCCTCACGGAGATGCAGCGATTTATGCTTCACTCGCTAGGATGGCTCAACCATTTTCCATGAGGTATCCGTTGATTGAAGGGCAGGGCAACTTCGGCAGTATGGACGGAGATCCACCTGCTGCCATGAGGTATACTGAAGCAAGACTTGAAAAGATAAGCAATGAATTGCTAGATGACATAGAATACGAAACTGTTGATTTTGTCCCTACTTTCGATGGTACTCTGAAAGAACCAGTATATTTACCTGGAAAGCTGCCAAATCTGATCATTAACGGAACATCTGGCATCGCAGTGGGAATGGCCACTAACATTCCACCTCATAATCTTTCTGAGGTGGTGGATGCCCTTGTATACATGATAGATAACAAAAATGCCAGAGTTGAAGAACTTATGAATTTCATAAAGGGTCCGGACTTTCCCACAGGCGGAATAATAATGGGTAAATCGGGTATTCTGGATGCATATAGGACAGGAAAGGGTAAGATCATACTTAGAGGAAAGGGGGAAATAAAGAAGAACGAGATTATTTTCACTGAAATACCCTATGAGGTAAATAAGGCAGAACTTCTGAGCAAGATAGCTGAACTATCAAAAAATGGGGTGATTCATGGAATTCAGAGTATAAAGGATGAAAGCAATAAGGAAGGTATTAGGATAGTTGTAAAGCTGGAATCCAATGCAAATGCTGAAGTAACTTTGAAACAGATTTATGAAAACACTCCCATGGAGGTTTCATTCGGTATAATCAACCTAGTTTTGGTTGACCAAACCCCGAGGATTATGGGATTGGCTGAAATTTTACATGAATTTTTGAAACACAGGGAACTGGTAGTAAGAAGGAGGACAGAATTTTTCCTCAAGAAGGCAAAAGCAAGGATCCATATCCTGGAAGGCCTCATGAAGGCGCTTGATGCTATAGACATAACTATCAAAATAATAAGGCAGTCTGTTGATGTCAAGGAAGCAAGAGATGGGCTTAAGGCTCAGTTCCAATTGGATGATGAGCAGGCAAATGCCATACTTGACACAAGATTGCAGAGGTTAACACATATGCAGATGGATGAACTGCAAAATGAAATGAAAGACCTACTTGATAAGGTGAAGAGATACGAAAATGTACTCTCCAATGAGCAGGAGAGATGGCAGATAATTAAGGAGGAATTGCTGGAACTGAAAGATAAATACGGTGACTCCAGGCGGACAGAAATAACAGATTCTTATGTGGAGACAACAGAGGAGGAGCTTATACCTCATGAAGAGAATACCATTATCCTCATGGAAGATAATAGGATTAATAGAATAGATGTTGAGTCCTTTGTTTCTCAGAAGAGAGGAGGCAAGGGTGTTTTTGTTGGAAATCAGGAATCGCAGATAAGACAGATTATAACCGCAGACAGTCACGATTACATATACATGTTTTCTGATAAGGGTAAAGTATACAGAATAAAAGCATACCAAATTCCAAAGGGGGAAAGACGAAGCAGGGGAAAACTCATCGAGAATGTGGTTGAGGGGCTAAAGGATAAAGTAGTCTTCATGATGAACGAGAGATCCATTGAGGAGTTCAAGTATATAATATTCTTCACAGAGAAGGGTAAGGTTAAAAAGACTGAAACATCTGAATTCAGGAACATAAGATCAAATGGTATCATAGCAACTAAAATCAAAGATGATAACCTCAGAAATGTTGTGCTAACGAAAGGGGATGGTAAGATTGCATTACTTTCCTCTGACGGGAATCTTGTACTGGTAAATGAAGACGAATTCAGGCCATTGAGCAGGAATGCCATGGGAGTTAGGGGAATAAGGTTGACCAATGGAAATTCCCTTGTGGCTGTAGATTATGTAGAAAAACCCACATTACTGATAGTGACAGAAAAGGGCATGGGCAAAAGGGTGAGCACTGACGAATTCACCATGAGACATAGGGGTACGAAAGGTATGCGAGCCATAAAAATAACTGAAAAAACAGGTAAACCCATCGCTGCTTTTTCCGTAGAAGATAGTGATGAGATCATCCTAATAACTAAAAATGGCAAAACTATCAGAATCAAGGCAGAGGCCATTCCGATTCAGGGGAGATATGCCCAGGGTGTCAGGCTGATGAATGTGGAAGGGGAAGACAAGATAGTATCAGCTTCTATTCTCTGAAAAATGCACCAACGCTGGTAGTATTGGTTTCGTAAAATTGAACATTTAATTCCTTTAATTTTTCCTTTAATTGGTCCCTTTTCTCCGGCAATATTATAACGGATCCTCCTCCTCCAGCTCCAGTTAATTTTGACCCGTACCCGAATTTATTTCCTACTTCTATCACCTTATCCATCAAAGGAGTTGATAAACCAAAAACCTTCAGCTCCTTGTGGTTCTCTTTCATCAGTTCACCTATCTTCACTACATCATTCCTTATTATGGCACTAGCTCCCTCTCTGGTTATCATGCCAATATTTTCCATGATTTCTCTGGCAAACCTCCCTCTACCCATGAACTTTTTAACCTTTTCAACCTGCTCCTTTGTGCTTCCCTTTGGTCCAATGTATACTATGAACAGGTCAAGGTTCTTCCCTGATATATTTGAGAATTTCCAGGTTCTTTCACCTTTTGAGATCTGCCAGAGTGGGATACCATAATTTCCGTTGGTCATTACGAACCCACCTGCAATGATTGTTGATGTATCTATGGGACTTCCAATTCCTTGGACTAAGTACTCTATTTCGAAGGCATTTTTAGCAAGTTCTTCTCCCCTGAGATGCTTTTCATACATCAGGATCCCTACTATAACCATTGAGGATGTCCCGAGGCCAGAACCTGACGGAACATTGCTCTCGACTTTAACATATGACTCCTCATGGTGAATAAACTTCAGTGCGTTCTGGACGAATGGAGTCTGACTATAATGAAATTTGTTAGGGAGGACATACACTTTTGAAAATAGGTCAACGGTAGCAGAAATGGATGGATATCCATATACCACTGCATGTTCGCCGAAAAAAATAACCTTATGAGGGACGTAAGATGGCATTTAAAATTATATAATTGATTATTTCAATCTGACTGGTTGGGGTTCCGAATCATCCTTTTCTATCCAAACAGCAGTTCCATAGGCCAAAATTTCTGACATAACCTCCCCTATCTCAGAGGAGTCAAATCTGACCTCTATAACTGCGTTAGCCCCCAAGGACTTGGCATGGGCCTTGAGTCTGTCAAGTGCTTCCCTTCGTGACTGATCAAGCATTTTGGTATACTCCACAATTTCCCCTCCTGCTAAGGTCCTCAAGGAAGCCATGATATTGCCCCCCAGTCCTCTTGACCTGACAATAAGTCCCCAGGTAAATCCTATAATTTTCGTTATCTTATAACCGGGCACATATGGTGTACTTACCACAATCAGATCTGTTTGAGAAGGGTTATAAATTGAATCCATATTTTACCTTATGGTTAATTTATTAAAATATTTATTGAATAAATTTTAAAAAAATTAATCCTCAGAACTTGAACTGCTTTCTCCGCCTGGGCTCTTTGGTGGAGTCGATCCACCTGAGGATTTTGTGGCTATTACATCGTCAATCCTCAGAATCATTACTGCGGCATCAGTTGCACTGTTAATGGCCTGCTTTCCAACCCTAATTGGCTCAACTACACCAAGTTCGAACATATCTGCTGGTTTGCCTTTTATTACATCGACGCCATAATTCTTTTTGCCTTCGGAATGCTCCTTCTTAAGGCTGATCAGGATCCCTATGGCATCAAGTCCAGCATTTTCAGCCAATGTTCTGGGTATAATTTCCAGAGCTTCTGCAAATTTCTCTATGGCTAACTGCTCCCTTCCACCAACTTTAGCGCTGTACTCTCTTAGCTTGAGTGAGATTTCAGTTGCGGCAGACCCACCACCAGATACGATCTTTCCGTCCTCTATGGCAGATGCTACCACATGTAAGGAATCCACCAAGCTTCTCTCTATTTCATCAACCACGTGCTCTGTTCCTCCCCTTATCAGCACAGATACTGCTTTCGGGTTCTTGCATCCTGTTACAAATGTCAGGTGATCTTCACCAATCTTGATTTCCTCAACTTTTTCTGCATACCCAAGGTCAGAAGCTGAGAGATCATCTATATTTGTGATTATATTCCCGCCAATTGCCTTAGCAAGCTTCTCTATATCTGATTTCTTTACCCTTCTTGCCGCATAAATTCCTTCTTTGGCAAGGAAGTGCATTGCAAGGTCGTCGATTCCTTTCTGTGTAAGCACTACATTAGCTCCAACCGATTTGATCTTCTGAACCATGTCCTTCAGTATGCTTTCCTCTTGTTTCTTGAATTTCGTGATTGATTCGGGGTCCTCTATCCTAATGGATGTATCAAATTCTGGCTTTTTGATTTCTAAAGCAAAGTTCAACAATGCAATCTTAGCGTTATTTACAACAACTGGCATTCCTGGATGGACCCTTTCCTTGTCCACTATAATTCCATGAATAAGTTGGGTATCATCTATTGAACCACCTTGCTTTTTAACTAGTTGAATGTCGTCAAAGTCCACATATGGCTTTCCATCTCTCATCTGTTTAACCTGCATCACTGCCTTAACTGCGATCTCACCAAGCTTCTGCTTTGAAGTTGATGCACTCTTAGAGTTCAAGGCTGTATTGGCTATTTTCAATAGAAGTGCCTCGTCATTGTCTTTTACAGGTATGGCCATCTCCTCAAGAACCTGCTTTGCCCTCTCGGCTGCCATCCTGTAACCAGTAGCAATGACTGTTGGGTGGACATTTTGATTTAGGAGGTCCTCAGCCTTCCTCAATAGTTCGCCAGCTAAGACAGCTGCTGTGGTGGTTCCATCCCCAACTTCTTGATCCTGAGTTTTGGATACTTCAACCATCATTTTGGCTGCTGGATGCTCAATATCCATTTCCTTGAGTATGGTTACACCATCATTTGTGATCACAATATCTCCCAGGGAATCCACGAGCATCTTATCCATTCCCCTTGGACCTAATGTGGTCTTCACAGCATCGGCAATTGCCTTTGCTGCGTTAATGTTATTTTGCATTGCGTTCTTGCCTGATTCCCTCTTAGAGCCTTCCTTTAAAATAAATATGGGTTGTCCCGGCATCATTGATCTTTACACCTCTTTTTCCGTATTTTATTCTTCTATATAAATTTCACTTATGACTATTTTCAAAACCTTGAAAATTCAGTAGGACAAACATGGGTTAAACCCGAATATTTTAATGAAAGTATGGATCTAAATACAGAGTCCAAGTAACCATGCCTTTACCCAATTAAAAGATTCAGGTCTAAATTTCACCTTGTAGGAACCTTATTATTCTCTCGTTACTTCAATTATTAAAAATGGAAGAAAAAGAAGCGATCGAAACAGAAGGTTATGATCCTAGGTTTAAATATCTGTTAATTAGCTCAGGAATATCCAGATTTGGAATTTCGGCCTTTAATCTCATAATAATCTGGGTATTATTATTTGAAACCAAAAATGCATTTTTGGCGGGACTTGGAGATGGAATGCTTTCCCTGCCGCTATTTCTTAGTTTTTTCCTTGGCGCAATTATAGATAAAACTGCGAAAAAGAAAAGAATTGCCATTGCGGTTGGTCTTCTCAGGGCTGGATTTATTTCCTCTATACTTTATGGGTTCATGGTTCATTCCGAAGTTCTGGTGCTGCTGTCCATATATAGCACATCATTCATACTTGGATTGACTTCTGACATTCTTAATTCTATTAGGTCTGCTTGGCAAAAGGAGATTTTAAATTCAGATCAATATCAGTCCGGCTCATCATTACTTTCCATTGTAACATATCTAGGGGAGGGTATCGGTTATTTGCTGTCCGGAATTTTACTTTCGCTGGGCTTCACAATCTCATTTGAAATAATTGCATTGGTATTTCTCGTTTCCGTTGTACCTGTGATTCCGATTTCTGTTAGTTATAAGCCTGAGTTCAAAAGTGCTACCGAATCCATAAAGGATGGAATCAGATATCTTAGAAAAGAAACTGCTCTAATTGAATTGATGGTTATTGCGTTGATTATAAATCTAGTTTTCGGGATGCTGGGGATTGTATTTATTTCAATGGTCCAGATAAGGCTTCATCTTCCATCATATTACGCAAGCTATGTGTTCACCGGTTTTATTTCTGGAATAGTCATAGGTTCTGGTATTGGTGGAAGAGTGAAGGGAAAAATTGGTTTTATTTCTATTCTCATATTTTTAACATCTGGAATTTTAATTACGCTTATTTCTACAATTACCAATATTTACATTATATTGGCATTATCCATAATAATAGGTATCACAATCGGAATTGCCAATGTTATATACAATGCAGCCACACTAAAACTGGTAAGTCAGGAATTCATGGCTAGGGTTTATGGTGCATTTAGTACATTCGGAGTAGGTGCTACTTTTGCATCTGGAATGATTGGCGGGGCAATTATACAGCTTACTTCGGTATCGTATACCTTCTTGATACTGGGACTCTTTGTAATAATGAGCAATGTTGTCTGGTTATTCTTTAAGAGATTGTATTCCATCGTTGTTTAATAGTGCTAATAGAAGGAACTTATCTTTGAATTCTCTATAATCTTTTTTAAACATTCCACAAAAAACATATTTTATGCTTAAGGTATAAGTTCCACAATACTTAATGTGTTTGGACTTGGAGCCATAGTTTCCAATTCCTAAATCTAAAATATTTAATAATCATATTCGTCAAGCCTGTAATAGACAACATGCCACCGTAGCTCAGCAGGAAGAGCGGCTGATTCGTAATCAGCAGGTCGGGGGTCCGAATCCCTCCGGTGGCTTTTAGTGTTTTATAAATCGCATAAATGAATTTAAAAAATATTAGAATATATTTTTTCAAGGATAAGATTGTAAGATTTATTCTTATAAATGAAACTTAATGCGAATCAAAGTTCGTCCTTATTAGAAACCGTAGATGTAATACCTTAGTCTAGTCAATTATTTATCCATAGGCGTCAACAGAATTTTAAAGAAAGGATATTTTAGTTCTAAAATGGAAAATTGGCTTCTTCGAAAATTGTATCATAAATTTATTTATCTATTAATCAAATCTATGATGATGAAAGGGAAAACAGCAATATTATTAGCGGTTGTTATTATCCTGGTAGCAGCAGGAGCTCTATCATATTATTATTTTGCATATAATAAGGGTAATGTGAGGTTATCCGCTGCAGACGCTCCAATGATAGGAGGAATCGCTGGAGTTTATATAACATTCTCAGATGTAGAATTTCATAGCAATTCCTCTGGATGGCTAAATTACTCTATTTCTCCAGTTACAGTTAACATACTCAACGTTACCGTGAACTCACCTGCCTTCTTTGCTAATTTAAGTCTTCCTGTAGGGAAATATACCATGATCAGGATAATGATACAATCGGTTACGGTTAACATCTTAGGAACCAATTATACTTTCAAGATGGCATCCCATTGGGGATTCTTAAATCATCCCTTCAACGTGAATTCGAGTTCCACAACCAACATAATCCTAGAATTTAATCTAAACAGCTGTCTTAACATGGAAGCCAAGGTATTTACTCCATATATAGGAGTAGTTATATCATAAGAGGAATTTTTAATTATATTCAACCATTGAATTTTTATTCTTGGATTTTAAAGAACAGCTATTCTAATTTTCTTAATATTTTATATTATTTTATATTTTTAATTTCAGAAGGATCAAATTCTAATGTGGCCGAGGTGATCTTCAAAATATTTTCTGGTACCGTTGTCCATAAAATATACGAAAACACCGTAATGAGCCCTTGATAATAGAACCCTATAAACATTCTTTATGTATTTTGTGACATCAAGATTCTTCTTCTTCAATGAAGGATCGTGCAACCTTTCTGGAAATGCTTTCAATTTTCCTGTATTCGCATCATATACAAGGTCATTCCCGAATATTACCCCAATATATTCAAATTCAAACCCTTGTGAGGTATATACTGTACCCACCTGATTCATACCCACTTCATTGGTAGCCCATTCCCAAAATTTTTTCTTATTTTCCCATGGCATACTAAAGTCTCCTATCCTTACATCGTTTACAAGACTGCCATCTTCTTTGGGGTCACTCCATGGCCAGAGAAACGGGGCTACTATTCTAGCAGTGTTTGGTTTTTCTATATTCTTCTGATCAATAATTTCCTTCAATTTCCAAATTGAGTCAACTATCTTAAAACTCATACCATCCTCATTGGTAAGAAAGTATTTACCATGATCACGGATCTGAAGCATATAATCTAGCCATAATAAATAAGAATCAGAGCCATTGCATCGAAATTGCGTCTCTAGCTGATATTCAAATATATTTTCTTCCTTTATACCAAGTTCTTTGGCAGTATCTTTTATCAAATCTACAGTACCTACTTCGTTCGGTCTGACCACCTGATCTTCATCTAATAGAAAAACGGAAAGCTTAGCAGCTTTAATTATTCCATATGGCTGCACTTTATCACTTCTTTTGCTGAATTTAATGTTTCTGCCCTGTGAATTCATCCGGAGACGGTGAGCTTCATCCGCAATAATAACATCAACCTCGTTCTCCTTGTAATCATTGAATTCATAAAAGTAAGCAAAGTGTCCTCGGCCCCTATAATTTTTGAGTATGCCCCTTAGAGTTTCTGTCATGGCCTTGGATCCAGTTGCATAATAAACTGTCTTACCCATATCTAATAAAGAAGCCATGCATTCTAATGCTATAGCTGTTTTCCCTGTGCCAGGACCACCCTTAATGATTATAACATGTTTTTCTTCACTCTCTGATTGCTTTTTTGCTAAAGTATTGATATGTTGATAAGGGACTAATTGATCATCGATGAGGTTGAAAATCCGTCTATTTAAAATAAGATCCTTAACATATTTCAATAACATTTTAGAGGGCTTTATGGGGCTATTTATGAAAATCCTATAAGGCTCTTCTCCGCTTGCATAGGCCAACCTTTTTAACAGCAGCTCCCTAAAATTTTTTACATCTTCCTTGGAATAAATAGGAATTTCTGTTAAAAGCCTTTCAAACTTATTAAAGTACAATACGTTATTTTTGTCAAACCTTGAATAATTATGGCAATAAACTTCTCCATGCAGATTTAACTTATGGGAATATATCGCCTCAATATAATCGCTCAAGTATTCATAGTAATTTTTTGCCTGTAAGGAAGGATGCGCGTGAGTTTTCCAACCCTGGGAATATAAGACCTGAACTGCATCCTCGATGTCTGAATCTTTAACTCCATCATTACTCCACTGTTTAAGCTCAATAAGGTCTGTTGTCAATTCATTGAATAGATCTACACCAAAAAGTAGAGCATCTATCCTAGAAGATGAGTATGGAAGGTTATATTCTAGTATTATCATATTCTTATCAAATTCATCTGAATCCACAAGATTCCTCAAAAAATTCATTGAGTTATTCCATGAACGTTTCTCTGCTTCTGTAGGATTCCTATTTAATTTCTGAAGGAACGCATTGATTAAGTAATTTTGAATTTTGGAATTTATAACATCATCTTTGAATTTTTGGATATCTCCTTCATAGAGACGCATTTTCAAATTCTTTTTTAAAAATGATAAATTGATAATTATACTTTTTCATCTACAGTCAAAGATAATTTGGAATTATTTGGATTTGGTTCAATTTGAGACAGTTAAAATTGATTTTTGTATATATCTATTGAGGAACAATATATAAAAATACTCGTATCTTGAGGTAAAAACTACCAATGCAACACACCAGTTAAAAATGGGCCCGGCCGGATTTGAACCGGCGGCCTCCGCCTTGTAAGGGCGACGTCATAACCTCTAGACCACGAGCCCCCATGGGGAAGTTAATAAAAATATAAATTAATATCGATTCCCTGCTGCTGATGATTTAAAGGATAGGTAGAAGGTTGTTGATTTCCCAATCAGTTACCCAGGATCTGAATGAATCCCATTCCTTCTGTTTTATGTAGAGGAAGTTGGAATATACGTGTTCCCCAAGAGTTTCCTTCATGAAAGTACTCTTCCTTAAATGATGAAGGGCCTCGCCTAGGCTTTCAGGTAGGGAATCTATTCCTAGTTTCTCTCTCTCCGCTGGGGAAAGGTGGAATATGTCCTGTTCCACTGGGTCAGGCGGTTCAATCTTTTTATCGATACCGTCAAGCCCTGCTGCCAGCAGAGAAGCAAATTGAAGGTATGGGTTGCCTGCAGAGTCAGGTGCCCTGAATTCGAATCTTTTCCTAAGATTTGTGCCGGCAGGAACCCTCACTAGTGCGGATCTATTTCTGTTAGCCCATGATATGTACACCGGTGCCTCATATCCCGGTATCAGTCTCTTATATGAGTTTACCCAAGAGGCAATTATAGGGGACATCTCAACCGCATGCTTAAGTATTCCACCTAGATAGTGATATGCTAGATCTGAGAGGCCGTTCTCATCTTTTTCATCCCAGAAGAAGTTTGTTGTTCCATCCATGGACATAAGGCTCTGATGAACATGCATTCCAGTTCCGTTTACGCCATAAATGGGCTTTGGCATAAATGTTGCATACAATCCATGCCTACCTGCAACTGTCTTTATGGCAGTCTTCAGTGTGATTATCCTATCCGCCATGTTGAGGGCATGTGAATATCTCAGGTCTATTTCATGCTGCCCTGGAGCAACTTCATGGTGTGCCGCCTCAGGATCGTAATTCAATTGATTGAGGTATAGCAGAATGTCCTTCTTTACAAGTTCACCCTTGTCGAGGGGTCCAAAGTCAAAGTAACCTGCTGAGTCATGGGGCACATATTTCCCATCCTTAAGCTCAAGGAGGAAGAATTCGAATTCTGGACCAACGAAAAATTCCATACCCCTTTTATGAACCTTTTCCAATTGTTTCTGGAGTACATATCTTGGATCGCCATCGAATGGTTTTCCCTCGGGTGTCATGACAGAACAGACAAATCTCCCAGCTTTGCCTCCATCTGCAGTCCAAGGTAATATTTCAAAAGTGGAATAATCAGGAAATGCCCTCATATCGCTTTCTTCTATGGTTGCATATCCAAGAATTGATGATCCATCAAATAGAACCCCCTCATCCAAGACTCTTTCAAGCCTGTTTCTGGGTATCATCACTGATTTTACAGTTCCCCTAATATCTGTGAATTGAAAATAGAAGTACTTTATACCCTCGCTATCCGCTATTTTTATTATATCATCTTTTGTATACATGTTTAATTGAATCACAATTTCCTAATAATTTTTGTCATTACTACACAACCATTTTGCTATCTATAATTATATAGGAATCTTCGTAGAGGAAAATTGGGTTGAAATCAACCTGTTGGAATTCCATATCCTCTGCCATCCTAGAAATTTTAAGAAGCAGATCAATCACCACTTCCTTCTTAGTTTTCAGGTTTCTGTATCCTTCAAAAATCTTGGAATATCTCAACTCAGAAATCATATCTTCTGCATCCTGAATTTCAATTGGGACCTTTTTGAATGTCACGTCCCTTATTAGTTCAGCGTAAAATCCTCCTAATCCAAGCATAATCATTTTTCCAAAATTTTTATCGTTTATTAATCCCACAATTATCTCAATTCCCCTTGAGTGCATTTCCTCTGCGTATATTTCCTCTCCTGGAAATTTATCCTTCAAATCTTTGAATTTCTGTGCCAGTTCAGATTGCGTTTTAATGTCGAGAACAACCGCACCTGCCTCTGTCTTGTGAGTAATATTCTTTGAACTGATTTTAAGAACCACTGGGAATTTTCCGTTGTACTCGGATGGATCCTTTAAAATAACCCCGTAAGGGAAACTCAGACCATACTTTTTAAGGATCTCTTTCACCTGAAATTCCGGAATTATCATTTCTTAAACCTCCTCAAATATGTCCCCCTCTCATGCAGTACTGTCAAAGCCCAGACTGCTCTGCTTATGGAGGGAAATGCAGGGATATCCTTCTTAAGCATCTGCGATAGCATCCTGTTTGAGTAATCTCCACCTATAAGACCGAATATGTATGGCTTTTTGTAGCCTTTGATCCTTTCTGCAATTGAATCTATTAAATTTGGTGTAACATTATAAGTTTGGTAGAGAGTAAAAACCAACACAGCATCTATATATGGAATTTTATCAAGATAATCCATAACCGAAATATACTGGGAATCGCTGGCCTCTGCAGTCATATCTATTGGATTGTAAGGAGAGCCAAGAGGTGAGAAAAGTTCCTGCAGTCTTCTGGCATCCTTATCATCAATTTTGGGAACATTGAATCCAGCACCCTCGACTAAATCTGAGGCTATGACGCCAACCCCTCCAGCGGAAGTTACTATGGCAATGTTCTTTCCATAAATCGGTTTTGAAAATGATAGTGCAATCGATGCATCTATCAATTCAGTTTCTGTTCTGGCCATGACGAGGCCATGCTGTTTGAAAATCCCTGAAAGGGCAGGACCGGGTTTGAACAGGGAGCCTGTGTGCAGCTCAGTTGCCCTTGATCCCGATTCGCTCAGGCCTCCTTTTAAGATCACAACTCCCTTTTCTCTTGATATTTTCTTTGCTTCCTTTAAGAATTCCTTTGTATCCGAAATATTCTCTAAGTATAGTGAGAAGGATTTAGTCTCACTATCTTCAGATATTATCTTCATCACTTCAACTTCCTTCAGGTCTGCACTGTTACCCAGGCTGATAAAAGATGAAAAACCCACTCCCTGTGAAACAAATTCGTCCATACTTAATAGCCCAAGCGCTCCTGACTGCGAAATGAATGATATCTTACCATTTTCTGGGAATGAAGTTTTACTAGGTTCTGTCAGGGCCGTATTAAGGCCGATTCTTGGGAAGATTACACCGACCGAATTGGGACCGATAACCCTAATCCCAGTTTCAGAAGATATTTTTCTTATTTTATCTTCCAACTCCTTACCCTTTTCCCCTTTTTCCCCGAAACCACCGCTTATTGCTATAGCCAGTTTGGTCCCAATCCTACCAAGTTCCTCTATGGATGCCACAGTCTTTTCAGGCGGTAAGGCTATTATTCCCATATCGGGGATCTCTGGTAGATCCCTGAGTTCCCTGTGACATTTGATACCCAGAATTTCATCTGCCTTGGGGTGAACTATGTATATGTTACCCTTGAATGACTTTTTCATATTTTTTAATACAATGTTTCCAACCTTACCTTCTTCCCTCGACGCGCCCAATACAACCGCAGACCTAACTTCGAAAAGCATTCTTATCCCTTCATCAATAGCTTTTTCCTCTCCTTCGCTGAGTAACCTGTGACGTCTTCTATAAATTCGTTATACTTTTTTATGGCCACGTTGATATCTCCCCCAGTACCATTCCTCGTCTCAACTTCTATCTCTTTCTTGCCCTTGATTCTAATCTTTATCTCTTCTATGGGAGGAAATCTTATGATTATGAAATCTCCTGATTCTTCATAATTTCCCATTATTCTTTTTGCTGACTCTTTTATAATCTCAGGTGTTATTTCTTTCTTGCAAGGGTATGATCTCATAACTCCCCATGCCGTTCTAAAAAAAATATTTTGCATTGTATTTCGAGAGCACATTTGTGATAATTTTATATAGAAGAACGAATTTACGTTTCAGGGTGAAAATAAATGTTGTCAGGTCAGATCCCCATATTAGTTCTTAAGGAAGGTACAAGTAGGGAAACTGGAAAGGATGCTCAAAGAAATAATATCGAAGCGGCTAAAGCCATTGCAGATACTGTCAAGACCACTCTTGGTCCAAAGGGAATGGACAAGATGTTGGTCGATTCATTAGGAGATATCACCATTTCCAATGATGGCGCTACCATCATGAAGCAGATGGATGTAGATCATCCTGCTGCTAAAATGATTGTGGAGATTGCGAAAAGCCAGGATCAGGAAGTAGGAGACGGTACAACCAGTGCAGTTGTTCTGGCAGGAGAACTCTTAAAACAGGCTGAGGTTCTTCTGGATCAGAATGTCCATCCCACTGTGATTTCCAACGGTTACAAATTGGCCAGCACTAAAGCAATGGAAGTAATTGAGAAAGTTGCAAAGAAAGATGTTTCTGACGACGAACTCAAGAATATAGCTAAGACCGCAATGACAGGGAAGAATGTGGGCGGTGTAGCAGATTATCTGGCCGACATTGCAGTTCGTGCAGTGAAGGCAATAGCAGAAAAGAGGGATGGAAAAACAGTGGTTGATGTTGACAACATTCTGGTACAAAAGAAATTTGGCGGTGGGATAACAGATACTCAATTAATAGAAGGGGTTGTTATCGATAAAGAAAAAGTTCACCCCAGAATGCCAGTTATTGTTAAAAATGCAAAAATTGCACTTCTAGATTCTGGGCTTGAAATTAAGAAGACGGAGATAGATGCTAAAGTTCAGATCACGGATCCATCTAAGATCCAGGCTTTCCTAGATCAAGAAGAGGAAACTCTTAGGGGCATGGTCCAGAAGATCAAATCGGCCGGTGCAAATGTAGTCCTTTCACAGAAGGGTATTGACGATCTTGCCCAGCACTTCCTTGCTAAAGAGGGAATATATGGTGTAAGAAGAGTTAAGAAATCTGACATGGAGAAAATAGCAAGAGCCACTGGAGCCAAGATCATTACAAACCTTGATGACCTTACTGCTAATGATCTGGGCTTCGCTGAGGTAGTCGAGGAAAAGAAAATTGGCGACGACAGGATGACATTCATAACTGGATGCAAATATCCAAAATCTGTTTCAATCCTCATAAGAGGAGGAACGCAACACACCATAGATGAAGTGGAAAGGGCGCTTCATGATGCCCTGAAAGTGGTCGGTGTTACATTGGAGGATGGAGCAGTTGTCCCTGGAGGAGGAGCCATAGAAGCTGAAATATCTAAAGAATTGAGAAAGTTTGCCCCTTCGGTAGGAGGAAGGGAACAGCTGGCAATTGAAGCATTTGCTGCTGCGGTTGAAGTGATCCCTAGGACATTGGCTGAGAACGCAGGAATGGATGCCATAGATACACTTCTTCAGATAAGGGCCGAGCATGAAAAAGGTAAGGTTAACATTGGTGTAGATGCACTTGAGGGTGTAGTTGGAGATGTCATAAAGAAGAATGTTATAGAACCAACCAGGGTAAAGAAGCACGCACTTGAGAGCGCAACTGAAGTTGCAACGATGCTTCTGAGGATAGACGATGTCATTGCTGCCAAAAAATCAAAGCCAGAAGAGAAGAAAGAGGGCCAGGGAGGAATGCCTGGCGGAGAAGGCGGAATGCCACCCATGATGTAAGGTAATCGAAATGCAACTAATAATGGGAGAAGGCGGAGAAGATATTGAAAAGAGAGATTATGATCTAATAATTATAGGCGCAGGTGCTGCCGGTTTGTCGGCAGCCATCTACGCCGTTAGGTCAGGTCTCTCAACTGCTGTATTGGATGCCAATAAGGCAGGCGGATTAACGGCAGAGGCGCCTCTAGTGGAGAATTGGCTAGGTATCCCTGCAATTCCGGGAACTGAATTGGCTAACAACTTCGTTGAACACGCGAAACAGTATGCGCCCATAATTGAATTTTGCAAAGTGAATAAGATAACTAAGAATGGCGATAAATTTCACTTTGAAACTGAGAAAGGTGAATTCACTTCAAGAGCTGTCATGTTTACCACCGGGACTCAACATAAACATCTAAACATTCCAGGTGAGCACGAATATTACGGAAAGGGATTATCATACTGTGTAACCTGCGATGGATATTTATTCAAAAACAAGAAGGTTGCAGTCATTGGTGGAGGAAATTCTGGAGCAATTGCAGCCATCTATCTAAAAGGACTTGCAAAGGAAGTTAAAATATTCGAGTTCATGCCCAGATTCATGTGCGAAGATGCCTATGTTAAACAGATACAGGAGATGAAAATATCATATAACATGAACGTCCAGGTTATGGAGATAATTGGAGATGGTAAATCCGTAAAAGGATTGAAATACAAGGACAGAGCCACTGGACAGGTTTCACAGGAAGACTTTGATGGAGTATTTATATACGTAGGTCTCCTTCCACAGACCTCATTAGCTAAAGAATTGGGAGTGAAACTTGACCAGAAAGATTACATTATTGCTGATATAAACGGGAGAACCAATGTTCCTGGTGTTTATGCAGCAGGTGATTGTACAGGCACATTTGCACAGATCGTGGTAGCGGCCGGTGATGGTGCCAGAGCAGCCAATTCAGCTTACCAGGATCTTGTGTTGAACAAGAAATGATTTTAAAAAATTTGAATATTTTAACTCCGGGATCTGACCAACCAGTAGCGGTTGGTGGAAATCCCAATATTAATATTTTTAGGGATGCCAGTATTGAAATTGAGAGAGGGAAGATAAAAAGGATTTTCAAATCTGGTTCAGAAGATGGCTTAGATTTAAAAGGGAAATGGGTTATACCCGGCTTTGTTGATTCTCATACTCACGCCATATTTTGCGGTGATAGAATTGATGAAATTGATCTTAGGAAAACACTGGGTTATGATGAAGTTCTTAAGCGAGGAGGAGGTATATACAGTACTGTAAACAGTACACGAAATTGCAGTGAAGAGAGGTTATACCAAGAAACGAAGGAAAGAATGGAAAAAATGCTTAAGAACGGGACTGTGGCAATGGAAGTTAAGACAGGGTATGGATTGAGCATCGATAACGAAGAAAAGATGATTAGAGTTGCCCATAGACTTAAGAAAGAAAAATTCGATCTGTCAATTACATTATTGGCGCATGTTCCTGAACGCAATCAAAAAGAAGAGGACTTCTTGATTACCTTCGTTCAGATGATGTCTAAATTCAAGGGGATGTATGAATATGTTGACGTTTTCTGTGACTCTGGTGCCTTCAGCCCTACCTTTTTAATATCGGTGTTGGAAGAGGCCAAGAGGTTGGGTATAAAATCCAGGATTCATCTAAATGAGATATCAAACCTTGGGGCTCTCCAATTAATTTCAAAGTATGACAATATCGTTTCTTTAGACCATATGATAGAAACTACTGAAGAAGAAACTGCATCCCTTAAACACATGGTTACAGTTCTTCCAATTACGTATCTCTTTTTGAATAAAAGAACTCAATTCTACAGCTACCTGAGAAAATACGGAAAATTTGCTTCACTAGGGAGTGATATTTCTCCAAATTCCTACGTGGTTTCCATGCCTTTTGTCATATCAGTATCGAGGCAAATAACACCTTTCACTCTGGAAGAATTAATTAATATGTCTACCGTGAATTCCGCTTATTCGTTAAATAAAAATTCATATCTTGGGTCTATTGAAAATGGAAAAGATGCTAGTTTCATAATTTTGAACGATCATCCCAATAAAATTGGGTATGAATTCTATTCTGATCCTATCCTCGATGTGATATATAAAGGGGAGCCTCAGAGGCATGAAATAGAATTTTAATAAAAGTAGCTCATAAGGTATTGATGATGGACTCTCCTTTCTTCACAATGGATGATTTTGATTTGACAGGTAGGACTGTACTTCTTAGAGTAGATTTCAACTCACCCGTGGATCCCAAAAATAACGCTATCCTGGATGATACCAGGTTCAAAGCTCATATTCCGACTATTCAAGAATTGTATAAATCAAAAGTTATTATTTTATCCCATCAAAGTCGTCCAGGAAAGAAGGATTTTACTGATTTAAGAGCTCACGCTGAACTGCTGTCAGCTCTGTTGAGAAAAAAGGTGAAATTTATACCAGGGTTATTTGAAGAACCTGCTATTAAGGAAATAGAAAAATCAAATGTTGGAGAAATTTTAATGATGGATAATACTAGATTTTATTCTGAGGAAGTTGTCCTTTCAGATGAAACTCCTGAGGTAATGTCCACAACCCATATTGTAAAAGAGCTAACCAAGGTTTCAGATTATTTCATAAATGATGCATTCGCCACTGCACACAGACCTAATGTTACAGTAACAGGTTTTGCTCTTACTCTTCCAAACCTAGCAGGGCGACTTATGGAAAAGGAGGTCATGGGGGTAGAGAAATTCTTTTCCATAAAGGAAGAACCACGAATAGGCATATTTGGAGGAGCCAAAGCTGATGACTCCATAAGAATAATTGATAGATTATTGACTGAAAATAAGGTTAACATGGTCTTGACAGGTGGATTGGTTGGCCATCTTTTCTTACTTTCAGCTGGAGTTGACCTAGGGGACAAGAACATGGCCACTCTTAAGAAAGAAGTGCCAGAATTGGATAATATAATGAAGAAAGTTGATTCATTGATGTCAAGGTTCTCTGATAGAATCAAGTATCCTATTGATTTTGTTGGAAGTGATAATGGCAAACCAGTTTATTTCAGTCTAGAGGATTTCAGGAAGGATATACCTGCATTGGATATAGGTATCAACACAATTGCCAATTATTCAGCAATAATTAAACAAGCAAAGGGTATAGTGTTAAATGGCCCTATGGGAGTATTTGAACTTGAAGATTTTTCTACAGGAACTAGGGAAATTTTTAATTCCGTTGCAAGATCAAAAGGTTATAAGGTTGGCGGTGGGGGCCATACCAATGCAGCCATGGAGAAATTTGGTTTGGCCGAATTCATAGATCATCTGTCCACTGGTGGCGGAGCACTAATAAGTTACTTGGCGGGTGAAAGAATGCCAGGCATTGAATCATTGAAATTGTCTAAAGAAAAATTTGGGGTGAATAAATGACACAGGATGAAAGAGTGAATGAAATATTGTACAACATGGAACTGCTGAAACAGCAGTTGGAAGAACTGGAAGCTCAGGAAGAGGCCTTGAACCTTGCCTATCAGGATCTTTTGACCTCACTTTCATTTATAAGGGACATAGATAAAATCACTGAAAAGAATTTAATTCCCATAGGCAGAGGCCTCTACGTAGAGGGAGAGATTAAAAACAAAGGTAATTTTTATGTGGATATAGGTTCAGGTATTATGAAGAAGACCGATACTTCGGAAGCTAAGAAAATACTTGAAGATAAATTGAAGGATATTCAGAGTTCCCTGCAGAGAATAGCCAAGGCAGAGGAGGAAATTAAATCAAGGTATTCACAGCTGGAATTATCACTTGAAAGGAGAACAAAAAAGTGATGCATTTCCATGTTTGAAAAATTAAAAGAGAAGCTTGGACTTAAAAAGAAAAATAATGATACAACACCCGAAGGACAAATAGAAGGATTGACTACCGGGTTTGGAAAACCGATCGGAGACCTTGATACTTATTTGGATGATTTGAAGGTATCTTTACTGGAAGCTGACGTCTCGCTCCCAACTTCTGATAAATTGGTAGAACTCCTCGATGAAAAGCTAAGAGGAAAAAGATTGAAGCTTGGTGAGAACAGGGAAAAGGTACTAACTGAAGCTGTAAAATCAACCATAAGCAGCATGATTAAAATAGATAGACCAGATATTTTTAAACTTGCGGAAAAGAAATCCCCCTATGTTATACTGTTGGTGGGAATGAATGGAACAGGAAAAACCACAACTGCAGCAAAGCTGGCATATGAGTTTAAAAATAGTGGTTTCTATGTGACCATAGCGGCATCTGATACATTTAGGGCCGGCGCAATAGAGCAGATTGCTCTTCATGGAGAAAAGCTTGGTGTTAAGGTTATCAAACACCAGGCTGGCAGTGATCCAGCTGCAGTGGCTTATGATGCCATAACACATGCGTCGAAATTTCCAAAGTCTGTAGTCTTGATTGATACAGCGGGAAGAATGCAAACAAACAAAAATCTACTGGAAGAAATGAAAAAAATAAAGAGAGTTGCAAAACCTGATTTCACAATTTTGACATTGGACGCCTTAAGTGGAAATGATGCCTTGAATCAGGGTAAAATGTTTGATGAAGCTGTGGGTATAGATGCATTTGTTGTTACTAAGATAGATGCAGATACAAAGGGTGGTTGCATACTTTCATTAATATATGAATTAAAGAAACCTATTTTGTTTGTCGGTTCAGGACAAAATTATGGAGATATCTTTGAATTTGATCCTGAATGGTATATTAAAAATATTATTGATTGAATGTTTTTAATCTTTCTTTTAACTGTGCAAGGCTTAAATCAGTCCTTATCAACGGTATCATTTCAATATCGGCAAGCTTTATGGCTAGTTCGTCAACTCTCTTAGGTTGAATGTATACTACCGCTGCTGGTTTCAATGGATGAACTCTCACAGCTATCATGGGAGATCTGCCATATTCTACATTTGTGAAAAACAAGGCTCTTTCTGTGGTCCACCCGTACACCTTAAAATAGTCATAGGAATTCAATTTCACTATGGCCTTTATTGAATCCAAAACAGTATATCCCCTGATGTATCTCTCTTTTTTCCAGTTTGAAACAATTACTCCGTCTATTTTTGAGATAAAATCTTTCAAAGAAATATCATAAAAAAAATCCGATATATCCAAGATAATATCAGTATCCTTCGATATCTTGAATCTCATGGCAAACTGGCCACCCCTCTGTCTATCTATTTCTATTAAAGCATCAACAAATTTCTTGATGAATTGTGATCCAGGAGATTTTCTCCTTTCATGCTCGTAATCAGATATGATTGATGTGGAGATTCTCATGGCATGTGCTACTTCCCTTTGCGTTATATTAAATTCTTCTCTCCATTTTTTCATGGTCTTTCCCGGCTCTCCTGAGATGGCGATTTCACCGGCTATTGTGATCTTGAGTTCTTCTATTTCCTCCACGATTAGCCTATCAACTAAATGTTTTTAAATTCTTGCTTTATATGGGACTCAGGGCTTGTGGGGTAGACTGGTCCATCCTTTCGGCTTCGGGAGTCGAAGACCCCGGTTCAAATCCGGGCAAGCCCATCTCAGATCCTTGGACTCAGAGATTTCAAGACGCACCCTAGGACTATATTTTTATTTAGATATAATATAATTTAATGAACTATATATTAGCTATCAATATACAAAGCCATTTTCCTGATAGTTATAATTTTCCTATGATTTTAGATCTTACAAATAATATTCAAAATTATTAATCGATAGATTAACACATATTTCTCGATAGTTTGAATGGATACCCTTACTTCGTAATCTACCAATAGGATTTTTGAACCAATAAATTGACCAGCCCATTCTTTTATCATTTATTATAAATTAGATATGCGGTTAAGTGAATTCATCTTAAATTCAATTAGCACCTCATGATTGTGATGGGAAGCATTTTAATTTCAATAATTAGAGTTCTAACATCTTAACTGATACTGGGCAAATTAAAAAATTAAATTATCTAGGCAGGTATTGACAATTTATTAAATTTTTAGCCCGAGTGAGTTTTATCTCATATTCTCGTTCAGAACCATAAAGAATTGACTACTGATATTATAAATAAGAAAATCAAAAAAAAATTAGTGAATTATATCACATGAAACAGCGATTATTTTTGCTTCGAATGGAATAACCATTTCCCAACCAGTAAGATGGGATAGATTTGTAGTAGAAGAGGTGAGAACCGCTAAAGAAGAGTAACCAATCGCATAGATATCTGGATAGGAATTATCGTTGTATAATGTACCGCCGGAGTACCAGTAATCCTGTACATAATTCTTTGATCCGGAGGATGGGGATGATGTATACCCCCAGGAGACGCTACCTGAGACCTGGTATACATTTAAGAAATAATCACTGTTTGAACCTAGAGTGACTGTAGGTATGGACACATTATACCATACTTTTCCAGATACTACGTTAACTGTAACATTTGATAATACGTTGGAGCCCCATAACGTTGTACCGATGCTGAACACTATGGACCCAGAGCCAGAGAGATAGAGTACTACGTAATTTATCTGGAGGTTTGTGCTTCCTGTGGAAAATTCCTCTGCCTCAGGTAAGGAGTATGTGCTAATGGAAGTTGAATTCACATATGATATAACGTAAGATAATGAAGTTCCAGAGGATGTTGATGAAAAACTTATTTGGATTTGCTGATTTGCTCCATTTATGGTGACATTACCGCTGGATGGGGTTGATGTGTATCCAGTTATCGGACCTATTGAATATGGATATGTGCCATCCGTAATCCCAGAAAAGACTATAGAAGATGTGGAAGATTCAGTCTTTCCATTGAATGTAACGGACCATGTGGTACTGGATGGCAATCCTGATTCAGTAAAGGTGACTGAATATGTGGTCGCTGTTGAAGTTGTACCGTAGTAACCGATCGTATATATGTCGGGATAGGAATTATCATTTGATAATGTCCCTCCAGAATACCAGTAATCCTGCAAATATCCTATTGAGTTTGTTGATGGAGATGTCGTGTAACCCCATTGAACGCTGCCTGAAGCTTGGTATACATTTAAATAATAATCTGTCCCATTGCTAAATGCCGTCAGTGGGATGCTAATATTATACCATAGCTGATTTGAAACAACATTGACTGTTGTGTTGGATAAGATGTTTGAACCCCACAATGTTGTACCTATGCTGAAATCTACAGTTCCGGAACCAGAAAGATATAGCACGACATAGTTAGCATTTCCGTTGGATTGTACAGTAAATTCTTCTGCCTCAGGCAAGGTATATGTGCTGATACTTGTGGAATTCACCTGGCTGAGTATTTCGTTCGTGGATGCTGGTGAAAAGTTTATGGATTCACTTATGTTTGCTCCTGCCACATTGACTGTTCCAGATGAGGGAGAAGAAGTATATCCTTGGACTTGTGAAACAGTAAAGCTATAACTTCCATTGGGTATGTTTGTGAAAGCAATAGAAGAAGTGTTTGAACTCTGACTTGAGCCATTAAATGTAACAGACCAGCTGGTACCTGAAGGAAGACCTATTTCATTGAATGTAACAGTATAAGTTTTCTTTACAGTTGAGATAGCTGTGAAAGAAATTGCCTGATTAACATTAGCTCCGTTTACATTTACTGTTCCGGATGAAGGAGTAGCCGTATAACCTGTAACTGTTCCAATAGTGAATGAATAAGAACCGTTTGGTACACTGAAAGAAATAGTATTAGAACTTGATGATTTGGCAGTACCATTAAATGTCACTGACCAATTAGTGTTAGTGGGCAGACCGGTTTCACTGAAAGTTACATTATACTTTACACTGCTGCCAGAAGTTGGAGTACCAGCACTCTGTATTTCGACGAAGTTATAGGCATTTATGGATCCCCAACCAACTGCTAAGCTGTATCCATTCTCCGCATGAAAAGCACCATTGCTTCCGTTATATATGAAGTAGAATGGTTTTTCATTTTGATAACTTCCATTAGCTTCTGCTTGTGCCAACTTATATACTTCTGGATTCATGAAGCCCTCGTTGCTTCCAAGATAGTAATCCATCACAGCAATTGTTCCTGCCATCAATGGTGATGCTATTGACGTTCCCCACAATTCCTGATAGGATGAGCTCCCCTGATATGAAATGTATATACTCATGTTTGCTCCATCAGCTGCTACATCCGGTGTACCCCTGCCAGAGCTTACACCCGTTACGCTTGAATTGGATGTTATGGCGTTGTTGGCCATGGGGCTATTTAATTGCCAAGATGGTTCAGCAAAAATAGAGCTCACGCCACCCTGAGAACCATCGCCAGCATTGGGAGAATTATACCAGACTGCCTCTGACTGTATACCTGTTGTACCTGTTCCATTCTGTGACGCTGTTCCTGATAGCGTCATTTCTGCTCCACCTACGGCCAATGTACCAAAGTTATTGTAAGCCATTGTAGCAGGGAAAGATGGTGCTGTTGAGTTCGTGTTTCCATCATCCCCAGATGATGCCAGAACTGTTATCCCCCTTGCTGCTGCCTCTTCTTCATATTGCATCCATGTTGAGTCATTCGTGTCCTGACCTCCCCAAGAGTTGCTTATAGCCACAAGATTATTCAGCGGAGCAAAAGATGATCCGTTATTTAGAGCGGCGGCAAATGCAGCATCCAAATAATTTTCATATGGACCTGGACCATATATTTCAACTTCTGTTATTCCCGGAGCAAGACTGCCCACCATCTCTAGGTCAAGAGTACTCTCGAAATTTGCTTGCGTCTGGTCATTTTCCGCGGATGTACCAGGAGCAGGTGCACCATCAATCGGGTAGCCGTAAACTACAGGCTTAGGTTCATTAGAGGGGAGTGTCTGATTAAAATAAGTTGATATATCAGAGGGAACAAATGGTGCAACAGGATTTCCTGATGAGTCATTTCCTGACCACAATATAGTAACCACAGTTTTATCAGTTGGATATCCTTTTGAATATAGCTTATTCAATTGATAAGGCACCTGGAGATCAGACCCATACAAAAGTTGGCCATTACTGGATGTGGTGAATAGAGGTGCCAGATTAGCCTTAAACTCATTGTTAAGTCCTACTATATTAAGGATATCATTCCAATAGGGACCAGAATATATGACTGGTTTAACGGGTGCATAAAATATTCTACCGCTTTCCTTGACATAGCTTATCTGAGTATTGAATACTGACTCAAATTGGGATACCGTACCTATCAATTCTATTGATAATCTATCTTGATAGGATATTACCTTGAAACCTTTGCCTAAAAAGTAGTTAACAATTTCATAATATTCCAATTCAGAAGGGGAATATAATGCATCAAATTGAGCAGCCGTAAGATATTTATGACATAGTGGAGAAGATGGATCCTGGATTTCTGAAAGAAAATTATTCAATTGATTTTCATTCCTCATTTTTAGAGTTATAAGAACATCTAATTTTTGAGTGCTTTTCAGAGGTGTCAAAACTTGAAAATTTCCTGTTGGCTGTCCCGTGACTGAAGCGGGCATGATATGGCCACTGCCATTAATCTGCCCATTTGCTGAAACCAGAAGTACCGAAAGACTTAGAATTGCAACTACAAATATTATGTAATATTTCATATGCAATGTGATAATTTTACTTATATTTATATTTTATTTATTTTTAAGCAAACATCTTCAATATAAAAATAAAATTTAGATAACAAATTGGAAAATTTCCTCATATTATCAACAATTTTTGAGATTCGTTCAGTTGTTTAAAATTAATCTAAGGATTTCGTAATCATTGATAATATTGTGTCTCTGGCCTACTGGATGTTGAATTATATCTTTGATTATTAAAGTTAAATTTAATTTTATTTAATAGTAATACTTAAATATTTAAATTAATTTGATTTACACATGGTTAAGGTAGCAGTTGTCCATACTTGGACAGATGACCAGGCACCAAAGGTGATGGATTTTGCAAAAAAGATAAAGGAAATGGCTGAATCTAAAAAACTTCCCAGTGGTTTAGATCTGCAATCAATCGATGTTGCCAAGGGAAAGAATCACGCCGTTTGCTTCTGGGAGGTTGATTCTCTAGATCATCTTATGCAAGTTGCAGGGTCCATGGGCCCAACATGGCAAATAGAGGCATTTGAGGTCAATGATTTCTTTGTGAAGAAAAAGGGATTTTTTAAATAAAATTTAATTGATTTTATATAAAATCAATTCTGATTTTTCTTTTTCGTTATGATAGATTCTATTCTCTACTTTTATTATATTGGATGAATAAGCAAGGTCTTCTCCATTGTTCAAATTTCTGGAATATTTAGGAAAGAAGCTAGATGTTATGTCTAATCTAATCCTATGACCGGCCTTGAATACATGTCCTGTGTTCCACATATTAATGGTTATTTCTTCCACTTTACCTTCAAGAGGTACAATTTTATCCATACCATATCGGTACCTTGCCCTTACTATTCCATCACAAAGTCTTTGAGAAAAGCCTGATGGCCATACATCTGTAAGCATGGCTACAAAATCAGTATCCTTTCCCGAGCTCCAAATGAATAATCTCGCACTTACTGGGCCTAAAATCTTCAGATCCTTTTCCAAAGCTGGAGAGGTGAAAACTAGTACATCATCTCTTCTCTCTATTGGTGAATAGTCATCAGGTCCACCAATTTGTTCAGCAGTTGGCTCTGTAATGAATGGCACTGGATTTTCTGGATCGTATAGATATTGGTCGAAGTCTCTTCCATTCGCAAAGTTTCCTAGTTTACCATCGCCAAATCTGCTGTTCGCTCCTTTAATCGATGAAAGATATAGGTGGATGGGTTCTGAATTCTCTGGTGGCCATTCCTTGCATTCAAACCATTGATTGTCTCCCATCATGAAAACTCTTACCCTGGGAAATGTAATATCCTCATTCATCAAGAACTTCCTAAACCACCTAAGTTCAATTTCCAATAAATTTACCAGCGCAGTTGGGCCAAAATCTATTTCACCAAGTTTTGTGGATTTGTTTACATTGTGACCCCATGGACCAACTAACAAACTCTGATTTTCCCTTGAAAAATTTGTGGCCGAATTATCTGACATCCCCTTGAAATTGATGAAAGTTCCAATTTGTTCGTCGTCATACCAGCCAGAAATATGAAGAACAGGTATGTTCACTTTGTTGAATTTATCCTGGTACGATATTTTCCTCCAGTAATCATCATAAATCTGATGTTTCAATCCTTCCAAATAATCTGGGATTTCAAACCCTAGTTCTTCCGGCATAGAAGCAATTGGAAGTTTCCAGTATATCTTATTCCAATCAGGTTCCTTATTATCCTTATTAGTCCTTCCGGAAACGAGATATCTCCAAGACAGATGCATTGGTTCCTCAATGCCTGTGGGTGATTCAACAAATGGGTCCGAGGGCACAACCACTGATACCATGGCCCTCAAACCTGGCGGAGATAACACTGCAGAAAGCCATTGTATCCTTGCTGAATAGGAGCCTCCGTAAGTCCCAATATTACCGTTGCACCAATCCTGATCGTGAACCCATTTAATCAGGTCGTAACCGTCTAGTCCTTCATTAACATATGTAACAAAATCTCCTTCTGAGTCTCCGCGTCCTCTAACATCAACATTTACTACAGCAAAACCATTGCTTGCAAAGAACTTTGCATTATCCCTGTAGCTCTTTGTATCTCTATCGTAGGGGGTTCTGAATACTAGTGCTGGAAATTTTGATCCTGATGGTGGATAAAATATGTCACCAACTAAAGAAACACCATCTCTCATGGGTATTTTTATAAACCTTTTGATTCTTATTCCCACTGTGTATTATAATATCACCATATTTGAAAATAACTACATTCTTTGATTATATTTGTAATAAATTGCAATGGCTGCGGCCAAATCCTCGGCTGCCATCCCCATGGATTTCAGTATAATGGGACCATATTCTCCTCTGGACCTCATGACTCCCTTACTAAATAATTCCGATATCTCCTGGATATCTCCAAATTTTATACAGCCGCTATTTATTGCGTTAAAAATCTCTCCACTTTCATCCATTGATTGTTCTTTTGAATCAACCAAAAGGCTCTTGGATCCGCATATAATATTATTATCAATCTCTGCCATGGAATTCGTATAGCTTCCTATTGCGATTATTACTGAATTTTTAAAATCCCCCTCTTTGAGGATTGGGATCTTGGCACTGGTGGAAGTAACAATTACATCATATCCATCAAGATTATTCCCCTCTATGAAACTAGATTCGACATTCAATCTTTCACGCAGCATCTTAGAGAACATTTTTCCTTTCTCCTTATCCCTCCCCCACACATTGATATTTTTAATTCCCAGTTCCGCAAGAGCCATTGATTGACCATAAGCTTGAAATCCATATCCGAGGATGAGAGCGTTCTCCGGTCTAAGATTAAGGTACCGTAAGAATGAATATGTAATTGAAGCTGTCCTTATTCTAGTAAATTCCTTTCCAATGAATATCATTGAAAGTTTTGATTCGTTCATATCAAATAAAGATACGGAAAATTCTAGGTTCTTACCGTTAAAGTATGATTTGTTTACTGCCATTCCGTATGTTTCGCTTACAGCTCCCATGAAATCAAACGTCCCGTCTTTTGTAATAATTCTTCTCCTTTTTTCCACCATCGTTTTCCCGTTTTCAAGTTCTGCGATTACTTTTACAAAATATGTGTATATTTCAGAAAATCTTATAAAAGAGGATAAAGAAAAATCATCAAAAATAATCAAAATATATCAACCCTTTAGGGAAGAACAATGGGTTCCTCCTTTTCAAACACAAACGTCTGGTACTCCTTTTCTTCGAGTTTCTGCTTTAATCCTGACAGCACACCCCATGGATAGAAGACTATCAGTGAGACGAGAACCACAATCGCAGTGGCATAATAGAAGTTGATAATGTTCAATGCGCCGTCGCTACCAATGTATGTCATGAGGAAAAGGAACACTATATATAAAATGTACCAGATGGAATTTTTGAAATGCTTCAGGTCTCTCTTTGAAGTGCCTCTTACCAATGGGATAATTATACCGAAGATAATTACTGCAGCTGTCAATAAAATGACTGCATAATATACAGTTATCCAGCCACTCCAGAATACAATTAGGGCTGCGGACATGAAGGCCAGAGGTGCTATTATTGAACCACCGGGAATTTTGAATTTAGTCACACCTTGTTTCCTTGATACCACCATGGCAACAGGATTCACAGAAAATCCTAGGTATCCTGCCACCACAGCATCTTCAATCAATGAGTATATTGTTGGGATAGGAGCAGCTATGAATGCTAGGAAAGCGCCTACTATTGCCATTATCAATAATGCCCAATATGGAATGGCAAACTTCTTGCTTATGTCCTTCATGAAATTTGGCATGATTTGTGTTCTTCCCTGAGCAAACAATATCCTCGATCCCCCGCCTAAATAAATGTATCCCACTATGAATGGTCCAATTATACCTATTATCAAAGTCAATATTAGCAGCAATGATGAGTTGTAATTATGAGCAAGGTAAATGAATGGGTTGCCGGGAATTGTGCTAACAGAGGCCCAGTTGCCTGCTGTAAGGCCAAGCTTAGACCAGTTAATACCTGTAACAAAGACAAAGTCATAGAGGAGGTATATCAATAATTGGCCTATGACCACAATGATTATTGCCAGTGGCAGTTTCTTATATTGCTTGCTTTCTTCAGCATAATCGGGAAGAACCCTAATTCCACCGAATGCAAACATGGCGAATGGAATCGCTATGAATACTCCCGCAAATCCAAAAGGCAGGAATCCTCCATATTTGAACAAGTTCGATGGATTATGGAATATTGCAAACAATCCTATTGCCACAGCAATATAGAGAACCAGCTTCACAATTCCAAAACCCACAGTTGATTTTCCGAATGCCTTTACACCGAAGTAGTTGAAGGGTATGAATAGGAGCATCAACACCATTGCAAGTATTCCGCCTTCAAGAGTAGGGGCCCCAGTGCTTGTGGTCAAGGATGGATAAAATACTGATACACCATCAACAACCGCAAAAGCTTCAATTGGCGGTATGAATATATACCAAATAAGATCAGCCAATGAATTTATCATATTTGTAAACCAGCCGTGAGTATATAGCACAAATCTGGATGGACCTCCAGCTTCAGGATATGTTACAACCAGTTCAGAGTAGGTTAAGCCAATGAACAGATAGAAAATGCCACCGATTAACCAGCTTAGCCAACTCCCAGGTCCTGCATAGGCCGTCATCTGCTCGACGCTGAATAGAATACCAGTGCCCACTGCTCCCACTACTCCTATTATAACCATGTCAAACATGCTGAGTTCTTTCTTGAGTGACAAATTAGACCCAGTCGAATTACTTGCTGACATCAAACATCAAAATTGATTGATTTGAATCTATTTAAATATTTCCAGAATTATGTCTACAATTGGTGAATTTTTATCTTAAAAGACTAAATTTTTTGAATTTTTTAAAATCATGGCTTTATTTAAAATAGGATTATGTCATTTTGTTCTAACATGGGAACGGTTCCGAAGAAATCAAGCCGGGATTATATTCTGGAATTACTGACTGATCTCAACCATGAGGACGAGATAAGAGTTGAAAATAAGAAGAATGATAGATATCTTATAATTACCAAGAGTGGAAATAAATTCAAAATTAAAGAGGTTGGATATTACAATGGCATAATAGAGATCGAATCTGATCTTATACGCCAAGCCATTTCTGAAGCCCTAAATCGCGAATTTCCAAGAAGCAATTTCTTAAAGGTAAAGAGAAGGAAGTTTCAGGACTATAATCTCAAGATATTGGGGCGCTAAAGTTCTATTCTTTGATTTTGAATTATTCATTGGTATAATTAATATAAATACCTGTAAGATATAAAAACAATCATTTTCAATTTACATTTTTAAGCCAATATATTAAATATGGTCATCAATTACTATTGCGGTGATAGATTGGCAGGAAGAAGTATGCCTTTTGGTGTGGCAATAATTGGATCATTGGAAGTGGTTGCAGGGTTAATCATAATTTTAATGAGTTTTCCACTCTTCTTTTTACCATTAAGGTTTAATCACTATTTTATTTTCATAGGTCTTGGATCGACCATAATCTTAATTATTGGCTTAATACAACTGTTGATTGGCATTGGCTTTTTATCTGGCAGCAACTTTGCGAGAATAATAACAATTATCTTTTCTATATTTGATCTGTTTGTGTTCCCCATAGGAACAATAATTGGAATAATAATGCTGATTTATTTATTTTCGCCAGGAGTGGTGGCATACTTCAAGGGTTAAGGTGAGTTAATGAGAATTCCAACAGATGAGCATATGACCATGGATGAGCTGAAATATATAACAAGAGAATTCAGCAGTAAACGTGACTGGGACAAATTTCATAACCCAAAGGATCTCGCTATTGGAGTTGTTACCGAAGGATCGGAACTTCTTGAACTCTTCAGGTTCAAGAGTCTTGAAGAAATTACGGATTTGATGAATGACATTAAATTTAGAGAGAAAATAGCGGAGGAACTTTCAGATGTCCTGTATTTCGTACTAAGATTTGCAGACCTTTATAATTTCGACCTTTCATCAAGCTTTTTAGATAAAATGAAAAAGAATGATTTAAAGTATCCAGTGGAGAAATCTAAGGGGAGTAATAAGAAATACAATGAATTATGAGAATGTTGAAATGGAAAATGAACCAGCTGAGTAGATACCAGGATCTTCAGTTATTCTTTTCTCTTTTAGATGCCTGAATTTATCTGGAATAAATTCCCCCTTAACCCTTTCCTTAGAAGCCTCATAAATGTGTAATTTCGCACCACCCATATATTCGTATGGGTGAGAAAATATAGAGCCCCCAGCAAATGGCTCTGAACTAGAATTTACTGATATTACTGCTACCCTATTTTCAAGGCTCCTGGCCTCCACGTACAGATACCATTCCTTCCTGAACTCTTTCCTTATTAGGGAAGGATTAACGATCAAATCAGCCCCTTGCTTCACAGAAACCTTAACGAAAAAGGGGAAATCTATATCGTAACAGATAGGCACAGCAAATTTAATTCCATCTATTTCGAAAATATTTATTGAACTTCCAGGGTAATATTTGCCCTTTTCTGGCCCATAAGGAACCAACTTGTCCTGGAATCCTATAACCCTTCCCCTATTTAAGATAAATGCCCTATTGTAGAGTCGCTCCCTTTCAGTTACAGAAAAGGAACCCGGTACAGAGATCTTCAAATTGCCTGAATTAATTTTTGATAGAATTGAGATTGCCTCATCCATAGTAACTTTAGGAGTATACCATTTTTCAGGCAGAACAAGTATATCTGGATTCTCATCTTCAATGATGCTATTGATATATTCCAAAGTTTCAGGCAATTTTTCTTTTCCAGTCCTTCTTATTTCCAAACCCAAAATATTCATTCTATCAGCTTATTGGGCATTTTTACGTGAAATTTAAATATTTATATTTTATGGGGCAGGGTGTTTGA
>CAYXTM010000002.1:0-163907 GCA_964468585.1 uncultured Thermoplasmatales archaeon
TCAGTCCTTCCCCAATGACATTATCATATCACTGGGTGCACAATGAGCAAAACAAGTATAGCTCCAAGCAATATATATAGATTTCTTACCAAAACTTAAAAGTAAAATCCCCTGTAAAATTCTAGATATCTGGACACATAAAATTAATGAATGTTAATATCTAATTCATTTTATAATCTTGGCTAAGCCCTGTGCCTCTAATATTTTTGCGTATCTTTCAGGCATTGTTAGGATGTCTTCTTTTCTTAGCTTGAAGCTCCTGCCTTCTATAACTAAAGTTGGCGTATCCTTATTAACGTAAACTATCCTTAAATTTTCTACTGGTTCAATTGATTCAATATTTTTCTCAGATTTTGTAGTCTCAACTCTCTGGTTTTGGGGGCCCTCTGGAATCACAATACTGCCTGTTATCAAAGAATCTATATGCTGTCTGAATAACTGGGAGATGGTATCATAAAACATCCTTTCTTCAGGTGTCATCCTCCCTTCTATCGAGGACTTAAAATTTTCCGCTCTGGCCCTCAGTATCTTTGAGGCTCTTATTTCCACTATCTTTCTAAAGTCCCCTTCTGCTTTTTCTAACTCATTGCTTATCTTTGAGATTCCCCTATAATTTTTCTTCATGGTCTCTGATTCCATCCTATCTCTGAGGTCCGATATATATCTCCTGACATCTTTGTAAAAATCCTCCCCGACCTCAGTTAGCTCTTTTGATCTAAGTTCCAGTCTTAATATGTTTTCCAGTACGGCAACATTCATCTCGGGAGGCATTGAATATATATGTATTCATGCCTTATTAATTTCATCTGTTATTCCAGAACTATCTCTCAATCTTGTTAATAGATATGCGTTAAATCTCTCAAAAAGGGGGTCTAATGTGACCTTATTGTCTTTAGGAGTGGT
Organism: uncultured Thermoplasmatales archaeon; assembly: GCA_964468585.1. Taxonomy (GTDB): domain Archaea; phylum Thermoplasmatota; class Thermoplasmata; order Thermoplasmatales; genus JAFMDN01. The sequence continues at coordinate 904 of CAYXTM010000002.1, forward strand.
GACTTTATAGCACTGGTACCGCCCATTGATACCGAGATAATTAACATCAATTCTCTTAATCATTACTATGTTTTCATCATTTTCTATAATCTGCCTTGCCATTTTCAGAATAAGGGACTTGTCAAATTTAAGGTATAAGTAGAATTCTGGCATTATGAACAAAATATCGCCTCTTGCCTTCAGGCGCATTATCATATGTTGTACATTTTCCCTTATGTCTAAAAGTTCTATATCCTCTAAATCTTGATCTGCCAATGTGTGCTCACTAAGAAGTGAATTCAATCTTATCTTCCCATTGATTTTAAACCCATCAACAATGTAAAGAAATTCTAGCTTACCTTGTGGAAATTGGTTGACATGAAGATTAAAAATATTTGACAAAATGTTCAGGTCAGATGGCGATTGCCTTAGTATCACTAAGTTTCCCAAATTAGATAACATTTTTCCTCTAATCCTTTCATCTATTGATAAAAGGCTAGTGGTAACCATAATAACATTAAGCCCATACTTTCTACCCGCAGACAGTATATCAAATAGGACATCCGAGACATAATCCTGTGCCTCTTCCAGTACCAATAAATACTTACTCCTGTTAACTTGGGACTGTATTTCTTGCCATAATCTGACAAGGAACAGATTTGACAATATTTTTGAATTTTCATACCCCAATTTAGATCTGTCAAGATTCAGAATTAATAACTTATTCTGAATATGATCGAGGACAGACTTAATTTCTCTTGAACATATCAAATGCCTAATCTGTGGGTCTATAACTAACCTGCCTATGGCTCTGATGGAGCTTGCGAGTTCCTCATCAGTAAGAGAAATCAGTTCATTGAGGAATTCACTCTTCTCATAAGCCAGTTCCTCCATTCTCTTCCTATCCTTTAACAACCTGTATAATTCATATAGTGTACTTCCCTCAATTTTTGATATTTCCACAATTCCCTTCATTATTATATCTTCCATTCGCGGTCCAAAATATTGATCCGAATATTGTGCTTCTCTAATTGATTTTAAAACTAGTATTATTTCCTCTGCTAATTTGTAAATACCTGCTCCCTGAATGTTGGAAATTATGTTAATACCTTTCCCATCTGTGGGAGATATCTCTCCATATTCGTTTTGCACTTTAGCCAACCCGTATGCTGTTTCTCCGTGTGGATCAATTAAAATAATTTTCCAATTCTCATCAGTTAGGGATTCCCTAATAATGTTAGAAACCATAGTTGATTTACCTGATCCTGTTGTACCAGTAATCAGAATGTGAGGATGGTCATCAGTGTCCACTTTGATGCAACCGGACTTATTATTTTCCCCTAATTTCAATTGTCCGTATGAGAAATTAATAAAATTCTTTGGAACAAATGATAGAATTTGAACCTGATTTAGAGTAGGATAATTGGAAAATGGAGATAAGCTATGTTTCAATCCATGCAAGCTAAAATGTGCTTTTAGGAAATTCTCTACCTTTTTATCTGTATAGATTATTTTTAATCTTGCACCCATTTTTATGATTTCTCCTTCTGTATGGTTATTTCTAACATGATATCTTTCCAATTCTACTAATATCATGGAATGATCTAAAGTTGAAAGGAACGAAACTAGTTCCCTAAAAAAGTCAGTATCCCCTAACTGGAAATTTATTGATTTCCCGGCGATCTTGAATTTTTTTCCCTTGAAATCTATTCTTAATCTCTCTCCGATGACAGGATTCAACTGTTCCAGTACTTTCAGAGACTTTACCTCCACAAATAACCTTGGATACCTGTTTTTCCTCTTCATCAGAATATACCTAAATCCTCCAATGGACAAAAGTTCAGTCATTAACTTAGATTCATTATTTAAAATTCCCGGCAATCTGATAATCTCCAGGTAGTCATTCGATCTGGTCATACTCATCCTTGGTACTATTGATCTTCACAATACCCCTAAATCCCGGAATCTGAAAATATGAAAGTGTGTCTTCACCATTGAACCCGGCTGAATATTTTAGGAAAAATTTTAAATTTTCATCCAGATGATAAAATTCACCCATCTGTTCTGTAACATTTTGATGTCTCAGCAATATATGAATTGAACAGTTTTCTAGAATTGATACGGTGTATTTTGATTTGAAGAAATCGTTTGCAGATTGGGAAATCATTATGATAGAGATGTTGTCGTGCCTAGCATGACGTATATATCGCTCCAATGTGATAACAGTCCGATCGTCAAGGAGATAATGCACTTCATCCAAGACCAAAATTTTCCTTTCCCCTGATTTTTGTCTCATGGCCAATTCAAGCGATAATAGCATATAGAATGGAAGAAGAGGCTTTGGAATTTTACCTAGGTTTATTCTTCCACTTCCATTGAAATTGATGTCACCCTCTGTGGAAAATGTCTTCAAACTACCCTCAAATATTGGGGATATTTTATTGAAGGTTTCCTTATTCTTTGCTTGAATTCCATCCATCAAATCCTTCAATGAGTGACTGTGTTCGTAAAATTTAGTGAATTCTGCATCCAATACTCCTCTATCATTTTCTGTTAAATTGAATAGAAGAGAAAGAAGTGAAATTATCCTTTCTGTATTCTCCTTTGCATTCATGAAGTATAATGGCGAGAAAATATTCAGACCTCCATTCGCTATATCTATTTCCTTCAAGTTCATATTCTGTGAAATCTTCCCATATTCACCCATTGGGTCTATTATCACAATTTCTGGATTATTTACAACTTTCTCTCTGAAAAGCATGGCTTTAACGAAATAAGACTTACCGAATCCGGTCATTCCAGAAACCATTTGGTGAGAAGATGGGAGTCTGTATCTATCAAGGAAAACGGGTGAGTTGGTCTTAGCATCTAACCCTATATAAATTCCATTCCTCTCTAAGAGATACCCTCTGTTAATTGGCAATATTTCAGAAAGTGATGATGATTCAATATAGAAACTCCTTTCTTTTTCAATTTCAGAAATATACCTAAGGTCGTTGTATATCTTGGATTCGCCCTTCACATTTATTCGCCTCAAATCTTTTTTTATACTATTCTTTGTTTCCCGTATTCTATGGGGTGTTTCCTGGAATTCTATCACTGAGTTGAAAGAATATAATTTAGCTTCGCCTGATGTAATCTTATTTTTTAACAATTCCAGATTCTCTCGTTCTATCTTTCTCTTTTCCAATTCCCTGCTAATGATATTTCCAGAAGTTTCTACCTCTGGAATCACCTTAGATATCTCTCTTGAGATTATTGACCATGCTAAATCACTTCCAATTGGAGCTAGGTGAATATAGAGTGCGTATCCAGCCTCATCTTTCAAAATATTTTCTCTAAAATCATCGTTCACTGAATAAGGTATGTCCAGTATTCTTATTGAACCCAAAATTTTGCCAGACCTTATTGAATAATTTTTACGCTGTACTGAATTTCTATCTTCTTTCAAGGATTTTTACCTCCTCGTCATTCAACCTCACAAAGGAAAGGGATATTCTTTCCATTAATGATTCGAGCTGTGGGGCATCGCTTTCATCTACCCATAGAAAATAATGTTCTATCACTGCCCTCACATTTTGAAATAAACCATTATAGATTTGATTATTTTTTAGGAACGGATCTGGAGAGAATTTTTGTTTGTAGACCATTATTGTAACATGTGATGAAAGGTTAGCGAGTATGAAATTCCACTGTGCTAAAATGTCCTGATTTGTCTTCTCGTCCACTCCATATGTATACGAAAAAATCTCGTAAACGGCTTTAGATTTTAGAATTTCTATTGTTCGAGAATCCTTTTTCATTATTGATTTAATTATAATTTCATCTAGATAATCATCTTCCCATTTGATTAAAATTATGGAAGAAACCGCTATGGCGAATAAGGACCAAATTCCAAGCACAAAAATTGAAAATGATGCAATTGAAATAAAAACCATGAATCTTACGAATGATTTCCCATAGAAAATAAAAAAACCTAATTCATTTTTACTGAATTTTAAAAGGTCTATCATGGTGATCTCCTGAAGAATAAATCATTTGTGGGAGGCTTGGTATACCTTGAGGAATAATTTCTTACCTCCCTTCCTGAATTGTTACCTCCTTTCTTGATTATTCTTTCACTTATTCTGGTGTTCGAAGAAATGAATGTGGCCGCTCCTTTTGCATCCATTGCTATGCTTCTGATCATTGGAATCGTCCTGTTGGCAGTTGCCTCAGCTGACATTCCAAAAATTAATCCCAGGTTTCCAATAAATGAAGGTTCCTTCATTAGAATAAATGGTATGCTATCTGAGAGTGCTAGAAATCCTAATATCAGGCTGCTATTGTTGCTGTAAGTTGCAAGAATCAGAGGGATACCCATAAGAATAGGTGAGAATACAGCGTCAATAAAAAGCCACCATATTCTAACTCCAAGATCCCTAGTCTGAGGTAGTATCAGGAAAAGGGTAAATAGGGGAATTAGAAGAGGAAAAGTATAGATTATTGCTAATCTTATGGAAAGTGTAATCATTAAAAATAATACCATAAAGAGAACTAAAATTATAACCAATACACTCACCGTAGTGCTTAAATTCGGACCGATGGTTATTTTCGATAGGAAATTTGCTCCTTCATGAAAGTTATGATATACCCCGCCATAGTTATATATAATAGAGTAAATGGAACTTCCGATCAGGATAATATCCTGTGAAATGAAGAAAGCTAGGTTTGATAATATGAGTATCAGAAGGACTTTAAGCCATGTATTTCTGAGGTTGTATCTTAGCTCTAATGAGGAGTTCAGCAAGTACAGAATACCTATAGCAGATAAAAGCAGAGTTAGGAGCGGATCATAGATATTGAACATGATGAAGCTATAAATTGCACCCTCCCCACCACCAAGGCTTTTGAGACTGAGGTACGGAAATGCTTCAGTTGGCGTGAGTAAATTGTTGGATATAAATGAGTCATAGAGTATAATGGCGAGACCGATCCCTTGTAGAACTAGACCAGAAAGCAATAACCCAATGGCGTCAGCTATGGCTTGAGATATTATGCTGACAAGGTCCATGTTATCCTACAATTATGTAGTGAATGACCCCATAGAGTACCCCTGTTATTGCCATTACGAATATAATCGTGCCAATCAGAGCATCCTTTGTCCTCTCTTTTGCATCTGCTTTCCTATCCAAATCCCTAGAGAAATATCCAATGGCTATTGGAACCCATAGTATAGCTATAAGTAGTGCGCTTATTCCAGCTACTATTTCATATGCCCTTTGAATGATTTGTGAGATTGTGGAATTATTTCCAGATGTACTTGGTGGATATATCGAGTAGGGCAATATAGTATGAATATGACTCGATCCCCCAATGGCTGAAACCAGGATTAGAGCTATCACTAATATTTTCATATGCCTCCTCCCAAGACGAAATTTGAATCATATATTAAAATTTTATTCCATAGATTACTATTGGAGAAAATAAGGAAAATATATTTAGTGAGAATTCATAGATATTCATGGAAGAAACTTGTGATGTCCCTGGATGTGGAAAAGAAAAGTTTAAAACTGTGAGTAAAAAAGAAGCCGAAAAAGTATTTTCCTTCTCCACAAAAACTTCTAAAGTGCACTTGTGCAAGGAACATTATAAGCAGTTCAAGAAGGCTACGAAAAAAGATAGAGAAATAGAACGTCTGACTTGGGTTTAGTAACAAGAAGATTCACATGAAAGATGATAGGATAACTGATTTTTGGAGAGAAAAAGGTAATTTTTCAAAATCTTTGATTCTATTGGAATTAGGCAAGGGAAATTCTAAATTAGTTGAAATAGGAAAAAGCGTGGGGATCACAACTCAGGCAGTTTCCTTTTATGTAAAAGAATTACAGAAAGAGGGCTTAATTGACTCTACTTTGAAGGTTACTCAATCCGGAATGGAATACATACAGAAATTCCTTTCATCAATGAGTTATTTTGTTTCAAAGGCTTATTCGGAATCCGGCATACTCTTATCTTGTGAAGCAATTGCCAATGAAGATATAAGGTCAGGGGATAGAGTATACCTCTTCATGGATAATGGGGATCTTTTTGCCACAAAGAAGAAAATAGAAGGCTCAACTGGAATTTCATTGGATTCTGCCAAAAAAGGGGAGGCCATAAGGGTAGAAAAACTGGAAGGCATAGTTAAAATAGATTATGGAAAGATCTTCATGCTAGAGGCAGATCTTCAATTTTATAGATCGAAAGATAGCCTATCAAAGGTTTTAAAATTTATCTCTAGTAAAAGGGTAGAGAAAATATTCATTTTTGGTACTGTAGCTAAACTATTCGCTGATAAGCTAGGGAAAGAGTTTTGTGATTTTGCGCCTGTTGATGGTGCTTACGAAGCTGCAATTAGAGGACTGAATACCCTACTCATCTATTCACCAGAGGTTTTGAGATTTGTATACTTGAAAATAGCTGAAAATGTAAATAAATATGGACTCAATCCCATTTCAGTAGAATTATGAAAACATATGAAAGTAAGGGTAAAGCAATAAGCATCGCTGAATTTTTTGATAAGAATAAACAGATGCTTGGGTTTGACTCCCCTCAAAAGTCATTATTCATGACGGTTAAGGAAGCTGTGGACAATTCCCTTGATGCCTGCACTGATGCGGGAATTCTGCCAGATATTGAGGTCATGGTTAAGCAATTGGAGAAGGATAAATTTGAGGTTCAGGTCAAGGATAATGGACCTGGAATCCCCAGGAGAGATGTAGGCAATTCTCTGGGAAAGATGCTCTATGGTTCTAGGTTTCATGTTGTGCGCCAAACAAGAGGCCAGCAGGGGCTTGGAATAACTGCTGCCATATTATATGCACAGAGAACTACAGGAAATCCTGCTGAGATCATAACAAAGACAAAGGACGATATTACAGCTTTTAAGATTAAACTGGAAATAGATGTGAAACACAACGAACCAAATATTCTATCAGAAGAACCTTTTATCTGGGACGTAAATAGCGGCCTTTGGATTAAGCTGATTCTTAAAGGAAGATATGTGAATAATAAGCAGGGGATAGAGGAATATATAAGGCAAACTGCAATTGCAAATCCTCAGGCTCACTTTATTGTCAGGCTCCCTGACAATGAATTTGAGATCAACAGGGCTGTTGAGGAGTTGCCCATCATACCCATAGAAATAAAACCCCATCCCCTGGGGGTAGAACTCGGTGAGCTTATTTCAATACTCAAGGAAGATCCATCCAAGCCCATAGCACAGGTTCTTTCTGAAAATTTTTCTAGGGTTTCGCTCGAAACAGCGAAACAGATAGTTTCTAAAGCAGGAATAGAAGGAAAGAGAGTTGACCAATTGAATGAACGCGATTTTGAAATACTATTCGACACCATTAGAAGTTTTAAATTCATGGAACCCAGGAAGGATTGTTTGTCACCAATTGGAGAAGGACCTCTGTATAAAAGTATCTCTGTGGCTTTAGAAAACTTCCATCCTTCATATTTCTCCTTACCTGTAACCAAAGGGGTATATGTGCACTCAGGGCATCCATTTATTATAGAAGCTGTGGCTGCTTATGGTGGAAACCTACCGAAAGAGGAGCCAGTAAGGGTATTGAGATTCGCAAACCGTGTTCCTCTACTATACCAACAGGGTAATTGTGCCATCACAAAGGCCATAACTAATGTAAATTGGTCTCAATATGGTCTCTCTCAACCTGTCAAGGATCAACTTCCCATAGGCCCCGTAGTAATATTGGTACATGTTGCAAGTACGAAAATTCCATTTACCAATGAAGCGAAGGAAGCCATTGCTCAAATACCAGAAATAATGGATGCATTGGATCAGGCTCTCAAATCAATAGGCAGACAGATAAAAGCCATGAGGGGCAAAGAGGAAAGAAAAAATAAAGTTGAAGAAAAATTTTCACTTATAGAGAAAATATTACCAGCCATTTCTCAGAAAACTTCCAAAATTTTGAATATGCCTGAGCCTGATATTAGGCCAGTCATATCCAAGGTCATGGGAGTAGTAGCATTTAGGCAGATTGATGAGACCCTTCAAATCGAGAACTATACTGAGAATGTGCTTAATTTCAAAGTTTATATTATGGGAATAAGAAACGAGGAATTTTCCATAAAAGACCTTAGACCTTTTGATAAAGTAGTTTTAAAGGTTGGAAAAGATTTGCTAAACACATCTGAGATATATGCTGACCTACCAGATGGAATTCTTCTAGGGGCTTACCCCTTACCGGAGGCGTTTAAAAATGAATGAGAAATTAGAATCTATTGTTAAGGAGATTTATGATGAAATGAGAAATGGGAAGATACCAAAAGTTGAGCTAAAAAGCAGAAATAAGGATAATATTGTTTTTGATAATCTGTCTGGCGTCTGGAAGTATGGAAACGAGACCATTAGGAGATATGCTTCGAAGACAAGTTCTGCTCTGTCAATTCTGAAAATGTTATATATCATAGATTTTGTGAATGAGATGGAAAATGATAGAAAAACCTCTACCCTCAGGGAAATGTATTATATTTCGGAAGGGTGGGGACTTGGAAAATTCGAGAATCAGGATGAATCTGATTTGATGACGGAAGATCTGGAAGTGATGACGGGACTATTGAGGGAAGAGATGCATCTCAGGCCAGAAGAGAATGGAGCGTCTCTCATAGGTAATATAACAATAGAAGAGCTGAACAGGAAAGGAGAGTGGAAGAGGATAAACTGCAGAGACGATGTAGGAGATGCTGGTTATACTATACCTACTAATGTGGAACCGGAAAAACTAAAATTCATTTCCCATGATGTTGATTTTGTCCTTGCCATAGAGACAGGAGGTATGTTTGACAGGTTAGTTGAGAATGGCTTTGATGAGGATATGAGATGCCTCCTTGTTCATATAAAGGGACAGCCTGCGAGGTCTACCAAAAGACTTTTGAATAGGATAAACAAGGAATTGGGGATTCCCATAGTGGTATTTACTGATGGAGATCCATGGAGTTTTAGAATATATGCCTCCATTGCATACGGGGCCATAAAGACAGCACATCTTTCTGAAATACTGGCCACTCCAAATTCCACTTTTATAGGAATCACAGCCTCAGACATTTTGAGATATGATCTTCCCACAGATAAGTTGAATGACAGAGATATTGAGGCACTGCGGGCAGAACTGGATGATCCTAGGTTTAATACGCCATTCTGGAAGGCTGAGATCGAGACAATGCTCAAAATCGGTAAAAAGGCAGAACAACAGGCTTTAGCCAAATATGGTCTTAACTTCGTTACAGAACATTACCTCCCTGAAAAATTAAATGAATTAGGTTTCGAATGAATATAAAAGCAGTTTTGATATTCTCAGGTATTGCGTCATTGCTGGCGCTTGGGGACAGGTACGAGATTTCATATTTTTATGCCTACTTGATGAATTCATACTCCATACATTCCCTGGTGACTTTCTCTTATATTTTTACAGTGTTTTATCTCGGCTATACCGCAACCCAGATACCAGGAGGAATATTGGCGGCAAAGTATGGTTCATCAAAAATAATGGCCCTGGGATTATTCTCCTGGTCCATTTTCCTGATGATTATGTTCCTTACACATAGCTTTGAGATTGCTTTGCTATCAGGATTTTTAATGGGTTTAACTCAAGGACCTATTTACCCTTCCATGATGCAGCTGTTGAGAGACAATTATAAAGATAGCGATTACCCTTCTGCCACAAGTGTTACGACATTTTTTGGAGATATCTCACCAGCTTTCATCTTTTTAATATCCTCAATACCTCTAAGTTTTTTAAGTGTCCCCAGAACCAGTGCGGCTATACTTACAGCGATCGGGTTCATATCCGGGATATATCTTCTTACAGTTAAAAAGAAGTCAGATACTTCCCTCCCCTCTGGTAAATTCTATAAACTTATCAGAGATGGTAGATATTGGATACTTGGAATTTCCTTTCTTTCCTATGATGCCTTCTTCTACATCCTATTATCTTGGTATCCCGTGATTGAAAAGATAAGGATAGGAAGTAGTTATGGAGGAACTGTTTCCTATATCCCATGGATAATCATGGGTTTTGCTGCACTATTCTTCGGAAGGATAATGGGGAAATTTAACAAAGATCTCCTGATTTCCATGATATCTTATTCGCTCTTAATCATTGGAGTTTTTTTGATGTTGTCCTCCTCCTCTCTGATGATATTCCTCTTAATGGTAACAGTGACTCTTTCGATTTTGAATCCCATTCTTATAGGGTTTTGGAGACTTTCCACAAGGATTAATGGTAGTGAGAATTCATCACTGGCTGGCGGCTGGATGAATTTCTGGGGAAATCTTGGAGGCCTTATATCCCCATTTCTAACGGCTTTTTCAATTGAAAAATTTGGATTAATCGGAATCGCTGTTCTCATGTTTATCTTCATTATCATGGGAATGGTTTCTAGATTTGTGCTCGGAGAGGTAACTTATGAAGAGAACAGATCCATTTGAATTAATTGAAAATCTTACTGGTATACCATATTCCGAAATTCCAAGGAGTTATGAAATGATAGGGAAATCCATTATTTTGAGGTTTAATGAGGATTTCCATTACGATAAAAGGGCAGTAGGTATGGCCTTTAAGAGGATCTTCAAATTGAACGCGGTTTATGAATTGGTGGAGATAAAGGGATCCATGAGGGTTATGAATGTTAATTTGTTGGCTGGAGAAAGGATTATCGAGATTCATAAGGAAAATGGCATTATTTATTATCTTGACCCTTCCACTATTATGTTTTCCAAAGGGAATAAAAACGAAAGATCCAAAGTTATGGAATATTCTAGTCCAGAAAAAGTCGTTGTAGATATGTTTGCAGGTATTGGGTACTACAGCATTCCACTGGCAAAAAATTCTAAGATAGTCCATTCTATTGAAATTAACCCAGAATCCTATTATTATTTGACATTGAATAGATACGTAAACCGCACATTAAACCTTAGGCCTTATCTCATGAATTGCAATGATTTTCCAATGGAAGATATAGCAGACCTTGTGGTTATGGGACATTTTGAGAGCATGCAGTATATAGAAAAGGCCATTTCAATCTCCAAGAATAGAGGGTTACTGTTGATACATCTTCTTGAAAGGAGAGGGGATGATATGAATTCTCAACTTTCCCAATTCAATTTGAAAACCAGATCTAAGAGGATTATCAAGAGCTATTCCCCCTCAATTAATCATGTTGTCTATGAAGCCATAGTTGGGAAATAGTTTCTTGATAAAAGCAAGGATAAACGTAATTATAGATTTGCTATCATTATTCACATGAAAATTGATGAGATAATAGAAGAAAGGGAAAAGTTCATCAGGAATGTAATCCCGTTGCAACCTTCAGAGAATTACATATGCAAAAAGGCTAGAGACGCACTATCTTCTGACTTTCAAACAAGGTACAGTTTAAAATTAGATCAGTTTAGGGGAATGAAAATTGATAATGCTTACGCTGGGGCGTCAATATCTGAAACACTTATGGAAGAGGTTACCAGGTCGGCAATCAGTTATTTCAGGGCCGAATTTGCTGACATCAGACCAATATCGGGTCACCTAGCCGCTATGCAAGTACTGGGCAATATTCTCAAAAGAGGTGATAAATTCCTTTATGTTGGGCTTGAAAATGGCGGATATGACGGCTATCAGGAACAATATTTACAACAGCTCCTCGGAATTAGAGGTACAAAATTCCCCTTCAAGGGTTGGAATATTGACTATGAAAAATTGGAAAAATATGATAAAGATTTCAAAGCACTTGTACTTGGAGCATCCGTAATTTTTGAACCATATGATCTTTCTAGATTGAAGGAAATATTCCCCGATGCCATGATACTTTATGATGCTTCTCATCTCCTTTCTCTGTTCTCAACCGATAAATTTCAACCTAGATCAGACCTCATTGATGTGATCTATGGAAGCACACATAAAAATTTTCCAGGACCGCAAGGAGGAATAATTTTTGGAAAATCCGAATATGGAGAGATTGTCATGAGGGATGTCATATGGAAATATTATGATAACTTCCATATTGGCAGAATCGCCTCTCTCGGTGTATCCATTGAATTTGCTGCCCGAACAAATTATGCAGAGAGATGCCTATCCAATACTCAGGAATTCATAAAAAATGGAATAAGTGCAGGTCTGAGGATTGTGAATCCCCCCATATATACTAAGACGTGCATGCTTCAATTTGATTACCCTGATAATGTGCAGATATCAAAAAAATTGGAGGCAAATAGAATACTCATTGATAGGATAGGAAGGGTAGGATTGAATGAAGTCACATCCCTGGGCCTTAATATTAAACAAGTCTCTGAGATACCATATATAATTCAGGAAATTCTGAATGGAGATTCCCCTTCTAACAGGATTGATGAAATCATAAACCAGTTTGTAAGGAGCTAAAATGAAGGTAAAAAGTACAAAACGTTTTTACATTAAAATATCATTCTGAGATATGACCGCGAGTCAACAGCAGTTGTTCAAATTTTCTAATATCGCCATGTCTATGCAACCATCAGCCATAAGGAAGTTGCTCAAGGTTACAGAAACCCCAGATATTATCTCATTTGGTGGAGGGCTTCCAAATCCAGAATCTTTTCCCATTACTGAAATAAAGGAAATCTTTAATGAATTAATTGAAACTCATGGTAAAAAAATGCTTCAATATGGTTCCACTGAGGGACTGACTAGCCTCAATGTGGCCATAGCAAAAATGCTAAAAGAGCGCGAAGGAATAAACGTTAGCAAAGAAGAGTTGATACAAACAACAGGTTCTCAGGAAGCTCTATATATGATTGGAAAAATTTTTGCTAACCCTGGGGACATTGTTTTCTCAGAGGCACCGACCTATACGGGTACTATATCTGCATTTAAAGCCTCCTTCATTAAAATGATAGGGATAAGGATGGATAGCGATGGAATAGATACAAATCTTTTAGAGGAGAAAATTAAGTCTAACCGTGATGCCAAATTGATTTATGTGATACCAAATTTCCAGAACCCAAGCGGCATCACCATGAGCCTTGATAGAAGGAAGCATCTTTTGGAGATAGCCAGCAAGTACTCGATACCTATAGTTGAAGATGACCCATATGGAGCCTTAAGATATTCTGGCAAGAAGGTTCCTTCAATTAAATCCATGGATAAAGAGGGTCTAGTGATTTACCTGGGAACATTCTCAAAGATTTTAGCCCCAGGATTTAGACTTGGATATGTTGCTGCTCCTAGGGAGGTTATTGAAAAACTTAACCTTTCAAAACAGGCAGTGGATCTAGCTTCCAGTACTCTATCTCAGTATATAGCAGAAGCATATCTCACGAAGGGATATCTGGATAGGCAACTCCCGAAAATAATAGAATTATATAAGAAAAAGAGAGATCTTATGCTTGAATCAATGGATAAATATTTCCCTAAGGGAGTTGAATGGACAAGACCGGAAGGTGGTATGTTCCTGTGGGTTACCAAGAAAGGGGCCAATACGGACGCCCTGTTCCAGAAGGCCATGGAGAAGAAGGTTGCTTACGTAGTTGGTTCTGCTTTTTACCCAGATGGAGATAACCATGAAAGCATGAGATTGAACTTCACATATAGTAGCGACCAGGAAATAGTAGAGGGAATAAAGAGATTGGCCGATGTCCTAGCCTAAAATATAGAATTAAATTTATTTTTCAATATAATTTTTTAATTCATTTGCAATAATATTGGATACCGTGATATTGCTAAATGGTCCCTCAATGGTATCGGTTGTTACGATCTTATCAACAAATCCTGAATATTTTGATGTCCCAGAAATGAATAATCCATGAATGCAGTACACATTAACTCTTGATGCACCCTTAGACTTAAGCAGCTTAGAGGCTTCCAGAATCGTTCCGCCGGTTGATATTAGATCATCCACTAGGGCTACCTTTTTTCCGTTAACATCAAGGTCTTCAGGAATCTCTATATTTACCTTGATATCACTGATCCTTTTCTTGTTAAGAGCAGCTGAAGGAATACCAGCCACTTTCCCTATTATCCTGGCTTCTTCAATGAACCCATCATCTGGTGAAATTACGATGTTGTTATCATCTTCCATGATCTTCTTACCGATTTCTTCTTCCGATCGTAATTCCTTACCCTTATCACCTAGATGTGCCAGTCCTTCAGGGGAATGAATATTCACTACGAAAATCTTCTCAAATAATGATTTGTAGATATTGGCCAGGGCTCTTGCACTTATGGCCTCGTAGGGCTGGAACATGATATCTTGACGGGCATATCCATAATACGGTACTACTAGTATTTTTCGATTTCCTCCAGCATTGTTAATGGCATCTTCTGTCAGAATGAGTTCAACTATTGACGAATCAGGGTACGTATTACCGATAATAATGGCATCATCTATATTCTCCTCAAGTTTTACATATAGTTCCCCATCTGCGAACCTCTTTCTCGTTATCCTCTGAGTAGGAATATTCAACAGTTTAGAGACCTTACTGGCAAGCCCTTCCGAATTTGATAATGGGACTATCTTCATGAGAAGATATTTCTTTTTCCTATTTACCTATTAAGAGTGAGTAATGAGTTAAAATCCATCTGACATTTTTTTTCGAGATATTTATGTAACCTCTCAAGTCTGGGTATTTCATGATTTAGGTTTTGTGCTCTATAATAATCCTCTACCTCTTTTAGAGTTGTTATTCTGTCTCCGGCTAGCAAAGTATCGGCGTGACATACTATTTTTTCTTCGAGGGTTTTGGGTATATAGTCCATGTCTGGAAGCCCTAACTTCTTTGCCTCTTTTTTGGTCAGTCCAGCACCAACATGTGTTCTGCAAAACCTGGCTAAGACCTCGTCGTATCCTTCATTCTTTAGGATATAATATCCTTCAACACCGTGCCTGATGCCTTTTATGACCGTTTTCCCTATATCGTGCAGAATTGCCCCTGCCTCAAGCAATCTCCTGTCCACATCACATTTTTCAGCCATTTTCAAAGCTATCTCAGCGCATTTGAGCGAGTGCTTCATAAGTTTATCATCTGCACCATATTTTTTAAGAAGGTTGATACATTCCTCCCTCGAAGGTATTCTCAGTACCTTTTTTCCTCGTTCTTGTGGTATTATCCTTAATTCGCCATAGAATTTCTTTTCTGGTAAGAGCTCATTTAGGAATATTGCCAGTGCTGAGACTTCAGAATGCGGCTGGTTTCTAACTGCAATGTTATAATCTGCCACTTCGTATACTTCTCTTGGGACCTTTTCTGACCCTACGACTATTAAGAGATCCTCCCCATTTTTCAAAATTTTCCTTATTTCACTCATTTTTGACTCATAAGGAAGACCGTACATGGTTAGATGAACGATCTTTCCTTCATGATTTTTTATAATTTTTTTCCAGTCCCCAAAGGTTATAGAAAAAGGCCCCCCGAATTTTTCAGTGACTTTCATAATTGTGTTCCTCAATTTTTCATCTTGATTGTCTACTATTATCTCATCTGCGCCGAATGTTCTGGATACTAGGGCAACATGCGTAGTTATCCTCTTATCCCGCTCCGGTCTATGCCCTATCCTAAGGACCCTAATCATTGCAATCTTTCCACTTTCATACCTTTTATTACAAGATTTTTACTCCTTTTGATTATTCCTCTAAGGAATGTAGGACTTACCCCCATCCTATTCTGAATTTCTCCGATATACTGAATTCCAGAATTCAATAACTCCTCTACCTTTGCCTCATAGGCGTCTATTTCCTCGTCTTTCATGGCAGCTACAAATAGAACTTCCCCGGTCTCAGAAGTTGGAAGTATCACATCTATTTGTATGGAGTCATAATAATTGTGATAGATTTTCTTTGGCCCTTTAGGAGTATTTGTCCACTGGGACTCAATAAACTTAATTTTTTCAAGATACTTCAGAAATTTCACTCCTTCATCACCGAATTCGTTTTTTATTTCCTCTTCCATGACCCATTTCTCATTCAGAAGGTTTAGCATCTTTTTCTTTTGATCAGTGTTAGAAATTGTAAAAATTGTAACCAAATCGCCTATATCATTGATTACTTTAATTTTATTCATAAACCCAAACGATATTAAATTGCGGAATAAATATTTTAATTAGGTAGTTCCGATCATGATTGCAGTCTGATTAAATTATGATAAAATTTTAGTGGATAGTCATATTTTGGATGTATGGACATATTTTCTTATAAAGATAAAGTGGATAAATATCTCGAAACCTATTTTCAAAAAATATTGGAAAATAAAAGAGGAATAGAATATCAATTGCTTGATAATTTGAGAATATTTACCATGAGAGGTGGAAAAAGATTAAGGCCCTTATTTATGATTCTCGGTTACTGGCTTAATGCTGACGAAATAAATGATGAAATCATAAAGGCTTCATCCTCTTTAGAATTGATACAATCATACCTACTTATCCATGATGATATAATAGATGAAAGTGAGGAGAGGCGTGGTGGCCCAACCTACCATAGGATGTTCACATTTGGACAGAAAATATCTCACGATTTGGCCATTGTTGCTGGTGATGTTGCCAATTCTCTAGCCTATGAGATACTTCTTGATTCAAAATTTCCAAGTGAATACCTAAATAATTCTGTCTACTTTATGACGGAGATATTGAAGTTTACTGGGATAGGTCAGGCCCTTGATATTACGCTCCCCTACAATGAATCAAAGAAAATTGAGGATGTTGATCTTGTTCATGAATTAAAAACTGCACATTACACCATCAATGGACCGTTGAAAATGGGAGCTGCATTATCAAATTTCCCAAGAATTGGTGAAATTGATTCCTTTGGAATACCACTGGGAAAAGCCTTCCAGATACAGGATGATATTCTTGGTCTATTTGGTGATGAAAATGTCCTTGGTAAGCCAGTTACGAGCGACTTGGAGGAAGGGAAGATCACTCACCTGATACTTTTTGCACTTGAAATGGCAGAAAATGAAGATAGGAAAATTATCGAAGCTGCCCATGGCAAGAAAGGCGTTACCAAATCTGAATTGGAAAAGGTCAGAAACATAATAAAAAAATGTGGAGCTTATGATAGAACAGTCAAATTAATGTATGAATACCTAGATCAGGCTGTCAGAAATATTCCAAGGATTGCGAAGGATGAGACTAGGAAGAAGGAACTAGAAAAGATGGCAAATTTCATGGTAAAAAGAAATTATTAATCTTTATTAAATTTGGGACCTGCATTTAGTGGCTTTGTGGCATCTATACCCATTTTAGATGTTGTGCCGTCTGGGGATATACTTGGGTCAAGAGAAGAACCTCTTTCCCTCCTTATTATTATTCCTCTATCCGCTTGGAACCTTGTTGCCTCAGCCCATTCTACATCCCTGTCATCGTAGATATCAATATCATCGTCCACAACAATGACTCTCTTCATTGATTTGTGCCCTTCAAAGGCACCATTTACAGCATTCTTAAAATCATCTTCCGATTTCTTCTTTATCTTCACTATGCCGTGAAGCCATGAAGCCCCACCTTCAGTAAGCCTTACATCCAATACATCAACATTTCTTTCTCTGATTTTCTTGAATATTGTTGGTTCTCGTGGCAATCCCATGAGGTTGAAGTGTTCATAAGTTGCAGGGACAAGTGAGTGATAGATCCAGTCTGGAGAGAATTCTACATCCTCAAATATGATCTGCGGTTGATTTTCCTGTATATCATAAGTACCAGTAACATCTTTGAATGGGCCTTCTCTTTCTTTTTTTGACGTTAGCTTTGCATTTATCACTATATCAGATTCACTAGGGACAAGAATGCCATACCTTGATTTGGCAAACTTCATCTCTTTCCCCTTGAATTCCTTGTATAAGGATGCTGCTATTCTTGATTCATCAAGACCATACTCCACAGAGGTTGCTGACGCCAGTAGAAACTCAAGGGGTGATCCGATAACTATGGAAACCTTCAATTCTTCTCCATGGGATACTGATTCATTGTACATTCTGAACAGGTCTCTGGGTACAAGTCTCACTAGACCTGTGCCATCATTTCTGACTAAAGTCCTGTGAATAGAGATATTTCTCTTCCCCTGGTATTCCGCTACATATATTCCCGAAGTGATATAGTATCCTGCGTCCTTTTCATAATACCAGTTTACCGGTACATCTTCAATGTGCCCCTTAATACTGAACTTTTTCTCTCCCTCTATGAGTTCAGAAGGAGTATCTACTGCTTTACTGTAGAGTTCTAGAAATTTCTTCCTATCAACACCGAGTTCTTTATATATTCTGTCTCTGTCAGCCCATAGATTAATGATAGCCCTATTACCCTCTAGATTTTCGAGGAGAACAGGCCTTTTCCCATATTTTATGGAAATTTTAGTAGGTTCCCATTTCCTAGAAATTTTTTCTCTTACAACAACGAAATCCTGATTCAAATAATTTTTTAACAGGGGGACCCCTCCTTTTCTACTGGAACCTCAGGGCGTAAGCCTAGTCCTATCCCTCGGGAATAATGTGGCTTCTCTAATGTTATTTAGGTCCAGGAGCACCATAGTTAATCTTTCAAGTCCTATTGCCCACCCGGCATGAGGGGGCATACCATACTGGAATGCTTTGATGTAGAATGAAAAGGAGTTTTCATTTAAACCTTTCTTTCTCAGATTTGATATCAATACATCAGGGTTATGGACCCTTTGAGCTCCGCTGGTTATTTCAAGTTCTCCATATTGTAAATCAAATCCTCTGGAATACACTTCATCATAAGGTTGAACATAAAAGGGTTTCAGATCTCTTGGCCATCTTGTTATAAAATAGAATTCCTTCAACTCTGACCCAACTGCCTTCAATATTGGAGTACTGAGATCCTCTCCCTCAGCAATATTGAACCCTTTTTCCCTTGCCATCTTGACATAATCTGAATAAGATATCCTTTTGAAGGAATAGCTTGTGTTCAATGGTTCCTTCCCTATTATGGATAGCTCTCTAGAATTTTTGTCTCTGACTGCATCTGCAGCCACCTTGATTGTATCCTCAAGTATTTTCATAACCCCCTCATCATCTTGAAAGCTTACCTCAATATCTATAGAAGTGAATTCATTCAGATGCCTTGTGGTATTATGCTCCTCAGCTCTGAATGCAGGAGCAATTTCAAATACCTTATCAAATCCTGCTGACATCATTATTTCTTTATATAACTGGGGGGATTGAGATAGGTATGCATCCCTCTCAAAATATTTGACTGGGAACAGTTCTGTACCTCCTTCAGTAGCAGCGGCTACAATTTTTGGTGTATGGATCTCAATAAACCCATTTTGAAGGAAAAAGTTTCTTATGGAGTTGGAGATTGTAGTCTGAATTTTGAAGATTGCTAACTTTTCCTGTTTCCTTAAATCCAGAAACCTGTTTTCCAATCTTGTTTCAATATCTGCCTCCACTGGATCCACGATTCCCAAGGGCAATGGGGCTAAGGATTCATTCAAAATCTCTACATCGGACGCTTGTACTTCTACTCCATATTTTGATTGACTCTCCACTACATTCCCTTTAACTTTTAAAACACTCTCCCTATTTACTTTCTTTAATTTCTCAAATAGTTCCTGATTATTCTTTTTGAAAAACACAACCTGACAAATACCTGAGACATCTCTCATATCTATAAAAAGCAATGATCCTACTAATCTTGAATTTTGAAGCCAGCCATATATGGTGACTTCCTTCCCTATGTTTTTACTTATTTCGGAGATATATGTTCGCATTGGTACTTTATGAATTACATTAATTTTAACTCTATGGTAGTCAAGGTATTTAGTTCATTTTTTGAAATATCAATATCAATTCGTAAAATAATAGTCTTAGTTTTTAATACTCCCACATGAACATTGGAGTTCTTGACATACAGGGTGATGTCAGTGAGCATATGGAGATGATTGTAGCTTCAGGAGAAAAACCAGTTAAAGTCAGGAGATTGGATGACCTACATGATGTTTCAGGAGTTATTATCCCTGGAGGAGAAAGCACCATGATAGGGCCTTATTTGAAATTAAGGGGAATCGATAGATACATCCTTGAGAAGAAGTTGCCTGTCATGGGCACATGTGCTGGACTTATAGTAACTTCTAAACAAGTTATTGGTGGCAGTACATATATACCTCTTTTTGACGTAAAAGTATCAAGAAATGCCTATGGAAGACAAAGAGAAAGTTTTGAGGCCGATTTAGAAATTAAGGGAATAGGCAAATTCAGAGGCGTCTTTATAAGGGCCCCTGTGATTGAGGAAGTAATGAGTGGTGAGATTCTCTCATCATTTAATAATAAACCTGTTATGGTGAGAGAGGGAAAAAATTTGGGGCTCACCTTCCATCCTGAGATTTACGGTGATCCGAGAATACATCAAATGTTTATAAATAAATTATAAAAAATCAAACCAATCTTGGTTTTTTAATAATTCCCTTTGCTTTATTCCCTCTTATTTCAAATTCCACTTCTGTATCTATTTTAACGTCCTTTGATACATATCCCAAGCCTATACCCTTAGACAGGGAAGGTGAAAAACCACCAGAAGTTAGTTTACCTATTTCTTTTCCATTAAGGTAAATCTTAGATCCGGATCTTGGGATTGATTTATCCAATGAGATTAGACCTCTGAATCTCTCCTCCAAGCTGTCCTTTATTTCCCAGAGTTTATCTTTTCCAATAAAGTCATGATCCCAATTTATAATCCATGAGACGCCTGCCTCAATTGGCGTCCTATCTAGATTGAAATCTTGACCCGACAGGAGGAAACCTTTTTCCATTCTAAGGGTGTCCCTAGCTCCCAGACCTATAGGTTTAACTCTGTAATCTGACAATATTTTCTTCCAGAATTCAATGGATCTCTCATTAGGAAGAATTATCTCAAAACCATCTTCCCCAGTGTAACCGGTTCTTGCAACAAAAGTTACGTTTTCCAGTTTCTTATTCCCGAACTTATCACTTGCCTTAGTGAATGTAAAGTGATCCAATGAATTCGCCTTAGGATAAATGGATTCCATCACCTTACTCGCCATTGGACCCTGTAGGGCCAGTATTGAGAGTTCAGAGGAATAATTTATAATATCCACATTAAATCCTTTCGAGTTTCTATTCAACCAATCAAAAATAAGACCAGTTGTTGCGGCATTTGGTATAACAAATACTTCATCATCTGCAACCTTGTAGGCTATTGTATCATCTATCATCATTCCATTTTCATTCAGATATGCTGAATAGATTGCCTTCCCAATTGGCGCATTTACAATATCTGATGGAAGCATATAACTCATAAATTTTGATGCATCTTTCCCCCTTATCAGAACCTTCCCCATATGGGAAACATCGAAGAGCCCTGCTGAACTCCTCACCTGTTTGTGCTCTTCAACAATGCTGGTATATTGGATAGGCATCTCCCATCCATGAAAATCCACAAATTTTGCATTCAATTTTACATGTTCATCATAAAGTGGTGTCCTCATAAGGAGTAATGCTCTATTTTCTCTAATATTTATCCATATATCCATACAGATTCTAAAATTGAAAAAATTATCCATGGAATTTATAACTTATTATTCTGCAAAGCATCCTCCATATTTCGTTCATAAAATTTCATTGTATAAAGGTTGGAATATGAGAAAATATATTTAACTGATAACTATCTCGCATTATAATCGCCGCGGTAGCTCAGCTGGGAGAGCGCAAGACTGAAGATCTTGAGGCCGCCGGTTCGATCCCGGCCCGCGGCACTTTTGATTAGAAATAATAAAGTAAAATTAATCTTCCCGATTGGTTAAAACTACAGTTAGGGAGATAAGGATTGTTGCCCACAAAAGACCTATTACTTCGAGATTTGAAGTTATAAGTCCTAAGTGCTGTAATAGTTACGTCTAGGTCGCTGTCGGAAATATAGAGACATCATGTTAAGTTTTCAACGAACCGAAGATTCCACCATCCTTGACATCAGATGATGCTTCATCCACAGGTGGTACTTTACCCCCTATAAAGTTGGTTCCATTTGAGATATTTAACATTCATAATTTAAGGATGATTCCACATATATAAGTAATTCATAATAAAATTGAAAAATATGGAAGCCGAATTAATTGATGCTCCTGATATTTTTATTCAGTTCAAATCGAAAAGTCAATACTCCTCTTTGTATACTTCCATTGGCAGCTCTTCTACAATGTTCTGTGCTATATGCTCATCCAAGGTCTGCAATAATTCCGTTAAATTACTTGACTCTGTCAATATGTATTTTACCCTATTTATGGACATTCTATATGATCCCGGACACATGGCGCCGGGTACTGCTACGAATGCATCTGGCTGAAGCCTAAGAATAGATGCCATAGCTATTTCCTTTCCTCCATTTGGCTTGTTATACCCTGGATTCTTGTACTCATATATTTTCTTCTCCTCAGTATTTATGACTGCTATCCTCTCTCCAAGGTCTAAGGGAACGAAGTTACCATTTTCATCTGTCACGACTGCTATTTTCATAATTTTTAAATTGAGTTAAATAATTTAAACATATTGTAAATATTTAGGATATCAAGCAAGAACTTTTTAAATTTCCATTATTTATCCATTCAATGAAAATATTGTTAGGTGGAACATTTTCAGTCCTTCATGAGGGACACAAGAAGATGATAGATCATGGATTAAAATTAGGGGATCTATATATTGGTATAACATCTGATAATTATAAATTTCAAAAAAATTATAGCGTTCCGCCCTATGAGGAGAGAAAAAGAAATGTTGAAAATTATATTGAATCTAAGAATGGCAAGGCTTTCATATCCCCCCTTGAAAATCCATACGGGTCAACTCTCTCACCAGAATTTGATGGAATGATTGTTAGTAATGAGACCCTACAGTTCTCAATGGAAATAAACATGATTCGAAAATCCAGAGGGATCGCCCCACTTACCTTGTATAACGTAGGTCAGGTGATTGCTGAAGACTTTATGCCCATAAAATCTGAAAGAATAATAAAGGGGGAAATAAATGAAAAAGGGCAAAGACTTAAACCAATTAAGGTCAGGATTGCATCCAAAAACCCTGAAAAGATATTGGGAGTTAAGTCTGCTATATCTCAATTCCATGGAAATTTTCAATTTATGGAGGAAGGTGCAGTTACTGAAATTGAGCAACCATTCGGAGAAGAAATCATTGAAATGGGAAAAAGCAGATGTAATAATTTTAAAGATGAGGATTTCTGTATTTCCATAGAAGCAGGTGTCATGGAAATTTTCAAAAAATATTTTGATGTGCACCTGGCTTATATAAAAGATAGATATGGTGGAACATCCGTCGGCATATCCTCAGGGTTGCCACTTACTAATTTATTAGTGGATTCCCTCAAGGGAGGCATAAATCTTACCGAAACCGTTTCAAAATCTATAGGAATCGATAGTGTTGGTTCAAAGGGAGGTGCTGTATTTTATTTCAGCAGAGGAATTAAACTTCGAAGGGATCTGGTGAAAGAGGCAGTACTCTCTGCATTGATGGAAAGGCTTTCTCAACAGGTCCCCATCGTCAGAGAATATGTGGTATCTCTTCCTTAACAGGATACTCCTTCAACCTGTTATCTCTATATATTAGGAGAGTTCTATCCTCCAGTTCATACCATTTACCATGCATTTCAACAGATGAGATGGTGAATCTCTCATCATCCATTTTATAGAAAAGAGAATGCTTGCCCCAGTCACGCCTGACCTCACGATAAGCTGCAGCATATTTTCCATCAGTCATTAAGAAATTTAGGGAATCAAAATCCATCTGCCTCAAGTTCACAATGGCATTTGCAAAGCCCTTAAGCACCATTTTAAACACGTAACTGGATGCATTTCCCTTCATTTCTTCAATCTTCGTATCGGTGACAAAACTGATCATATCAGATGTGTAAGGTTGAATATTGTTAATATTGATCTTTTCATCAAAATCTTTCCCATTTGTGCAAAACCCAATGAAAGTGGTGCCGTTATAGTCCTTTGAATTACTTAATGCATCAATATCCGATATCTTCTTGATCACCTTCAATTGATTTTCAAAATAAATCCCATAGCCGATTGCATTATCATATGGTCCTCCATCACTTTTTCTGGCCATCCACATAAGGTGTTCAAAATATGGGTTCAATAAACCATATTTTCCAATTGAGAGTATCATCCTGTTCATTTATCAAGCTATCATTTATTAATTTATTAATTTGTTGAAATTAAATATGGGGATATATATACTGATTTTCATTACTCAATAAATTAATATCCTTTCCCGGAATATTGTCGCAATGAATATAATCGAGGGGGGATTTTCCCTAGACATAAGAAAAATACGGGAGAGTATAGACAGGTCCGACAGGACAGATTATGTAACCACTTACACGGAAAGGGAGTTCCTGAAGGGAAAAACCAGAGAAGAAAGGGTTTTGATATTGAGAACGAGAGGTTGTTCCTGGAGCTATCATTCAGGTTGTTCCATGTGCGGTTTCTGGGAGGATACTAACCCAAATATAAAAGGTGAAGATATAGAGGCTCAGGTTGATGATTTCCTATCAAAATTTCCAAAAGGGGATGTCATAAAAATTTTCACATCAGGATCTTTTTTGGATGACATAGAGATAAGAAGGGATGTCCAAAAAAGGATACTTGAGAAACTAGCTAGGGGATATGAAAATATTATCATTGAGACAAGGCCTGAATACGTTAAGAAATCTATGGATTATATTAAGCCGTATGGTGACAGATTGCAGGTTGCCATCGGGCTAGAATCTTCAAACCAGAATGTCCTGAAATATTCAGTTAACAAAAATTACACCCATGAAGATTTCAAAAATGCAGCAATGTTATTGAAAAACAACGGCTTATCTGTAAGAACCTATGTTTTGCTAAAGCCACCTTTTTTGACTGAAGCTGAAGCTATTAAAGACTCCATCCAGACTATTTTTGACGTTATGCCTTACAGTGATATAATTTCTCTTAACCCGCTAAATGTTCAAAAGGGGACCTATGTAGAATTTCTATACAAACAAGGCAGATTCAGACCGCCATATCTATGGAGTGTTGTTGAAGTTTTGCTGAGGACCAAAAATGATAAAGTGCCTGTAGTTTCCCTAATAACTGGATCGGGAAAGAAGAGAGGAGCCCATAATGGGCACAACTGTGATTATATTTTTTCTGAAGCAATAAGGAAATATAGCGAAACTTGGAATTATGAATACATAGAAAGATTAGAATGTCAATGCAAGGAAGATTGGAGGAATTTCTTGGAGATTGAGAATTCAATCTCATTCCCCATAGGTGAGTATTTATGATTTCAGAGGCAATTGACCTACTTGACAACGCAAAGAAAGTAAGAATTATCTCCCATCATGATTCTGACGGGATTGCCTCTGCCTCAATAGCTAAGTTCACACTGGAAAGAATGGGTATTCCACATGAGGTTATAATTAAGAATCAGTTAATGCCAGAGGATCTTGTTGGAGATGAAAGTGTGATCTACTGGTTTAACGATCTTGGTTCTTCAAAACTTGATCAAATGAGAAACATCAAAGGAATAGTAACTGACCATCACACGCCCTCTGTTCTTGATACAATATATCAAGAGAATGGCAACGAGATTTTCCAGTTCAATCCTCATCTTGAAGGTATCGATGGAGGGGTCTCGCAGTCCGGGGCAACAACTACCTTTCTATTTGCAATGAATGTTGTACCCGAAGTCCTTGCGGTGTCATACCTTTCAGTAATAGGTTCGCTTGGGGATTTACACGATAAAAAATATAGAAAATTAATAGACTCTGATAGAGAGGTCATGCTCCTTGCTCAACAGAATGGTCTCATTGAAATTAAGAATGATATTCGTTTTTTTGGTAGAAGTTCGAAAGCCATCGCTTACATGCTAAGATTTGGAAATGAACCTAAGATAATGGAGCTATATGACAACCCTAAAACGGTCTATGAGATTCTGGGCAAAGCTGGAATAGATAAGGAAGAAGGGAATAAAATCAGGTGGCTTGACCTTGAACAGAATAAAAAGGACAGGATCATGGAGCAGCTCAAAGAAATAGCATTGAGGAATAATATCGATCCAGATTATCTAGTAGGTGAGGTGTACGAGTTAAAATTTGAAGAGGAACACTCATTGCTAAGGGATGCCAGGGACTTTACCTCAATAATTAACGCAGCATCACGGAGGAATCATCCTGAAATAGGTATAGAGCTCTGTCTTTTCAAAAGAGGAGATACCCTGAAAAAGGCATTCGAACTATATAATGATCATGCAGATGTCTTGAGGAAGGCCTCGAAAGAACTCGAAAAGATATCGCCTTATGTTCTGGACAATATATATCTATACGATTTTTCAAATACCCTGGAAAATAATATTACGGGAACAATCGCTACAAGGATAATCACCCACCATAATCTTCCGGACAATGCCATTGTAATTGTGATGGCAGATATGGGGAATTATAAGAAAGTTTCAGGAAGGATAAAGAGTAGGCTTTCAGACACAGTAGATCTCTCATACCTTATGAAGGATGCTGCAGTGGAAATAGGGGGGTCCGGGGGAGGTCACAGAAATGCAGCGGGAGCTTTGATACCCCCAGGAAGGGAGTATGATTTTATAAAAAAATTAAATGAGAAATTGAAGATCAATTCCTCACAATAGTCTGGGCCTGTTCCCTCAGGAACTGTGGTAGATAGTAGAAGGACCCTGTACCTTTTCCTGTGGTTCCACTCATCTTCCATCCGACGAAGGGTTGAGAACCAACCATGGCTCCCGTGGATCCGCCTCTGCGTCTATTTGCGTAAATAACACCAACTTCTATATTATTGAAATAGTATTCTATCTCATTTCTGTCCTCCGTGAATATTCCACCTGTCAATCCATAATCCATTGAATTAACTATTTCAACTGCTTCTTTAAGATTCTTGACGGGTTTCAATGCTAATATCGGTAAGAATAGCTCAACCCTCTCGATCTGTGGATCATTGACATTATCCAGGATAGTGTTCTCAACATAATATCCATCCTTCGGAATGATTTTTCCTCCCAAAAGTATCTTCTCCTTGGGGACACCTGCCATTATCCTCTGGAATTTCTCATAGGCTTCGCGGTTTATTACAGGTCCAGTGAATGTGGACTTAATCCTTGGATCATCCACAGTCAGTTTTTTGGAGAATTCGACAAGTTTTCTTTTAAACTCATCGTAAATGCTTTCCTCAATCAATCCAAGACTTGCAGCAGAACATTTCTGCCCAGAATAACCGAATGCAGCCCTGGCAACTCCCTCTACGGCCTTATCCATATTTGCCTTTGCAGTTACTATGATGGTATCCTTTCCACCCATTTCTGTTACCATGACCTTAGGTCTCTTTTCTTGTGATTCCCTGAATATCTTCATTCCAACATCTCGGCTTCCTGTAAATACAACTCCCTGCACAAGGTCATTGGTATATAGAGTTCTTCCAACTCTCCCTCCGCTTCCTGATAAGTAAATTAGGTTTTCTTTTGGAACGCCCGCCTCATGCAAAAGTCTCACGAACATGTAGGAGCTCAATGGAATATCAGAGGATGGCTTGAGAATGACGCTGTTTCCGGTTATTAAAGGTCCAGAAACCATGCCCACAGTTATGGAAAAGAAATTGAACGGGGCTACAACCAGAAATACTCCATAAGGTTTCATTACGCTCTTTGATTCCTCGCCGTAATATGCTGTTCCGGTGAATTTTACGAATCCTTCATTCTCTATAAGTTGCAGAGCATAATATCTCATGAAATCGATTGCCTCATCAACATCTCCCATTGCTTCGTATCGATTCTTTCCGTTCTCATAGGTCACTAAAGCTGCGAATTCGAATTTTCGTGAAGATAAGATTTCAGCTGCTTTAAGAAATACCTGCGCTCGGTGTAGGTATCCTGAGTAG
The DNA here is from genome assembly GCA_964468585.1 of uncultured Thermoplasmatales archaeon. Taxonomy (GTDB): domain Archaea; phylum Thermoplasmatota; class Thermoplasmata; order Thermoplasmatales; genus JAFMDN01. The sequence goes on from CAYXTM010000002.1 coordinate 28,810, forward strand.
TACCAATCCTTATAATGTGAATTAGCAATTTCAACGGCCTTATTTGAGGTCTCTGGTGTTGACATCTGGAAGGTTCCAACAATAGTTTTTCCATCAAGTGGACTGACATGTTTTAATTTTTCATGTTCAAACACATCATCTACAACTATGTTCGGATATTCTCGGTCAAAATAGCTTACGATCTTCTTTACCTCATTTTCATACATGGAATGGAACTGCTCTTCAATTCCCTTCTCTACCATTTTCAAATATGTATTCTCATTTTCGAAAGGCATAAGGCCATATTACAATTTAAAATAATAACTTTTGATAGATCCAAACGGAACAGTCATACAGATTTATGATAAGAAGACAAATTAGACATCATTAAATGAGAATTCACATACATTTACCAGGTATCTATAATGAAATACCATCCAAAATAATCAAAGTACCTCAATCCAACTGGAGTAAAGTATTCCTCTTATAATTTTTTAAAATACAAAAGTCTCATGCTCGCCTACAAAAAAATTTCATATCAGATGGTCAGTAGAAAACCTGAAATACGAGACTATTAATATATATTTTGGTGTTCTAAATGACACAAGACCAAGGGCCATCACAAACTACACCTAATAAAGGTGGTAGATCTAAAGGCCTATGGGTTGCAGTAATAATCGTTGTGGTCATAGTGATAGCAGCCGGTGGCTATTTTGCATATAGAGAAACAAGACCAACCAGTAGCGCGCCATCAGAGATTACAATTGGAACATTATATGCATCTACTGGTTCTTTTGCTTCTACATCAATACCTGAATATGATGGATTGTTGCTTTGGGCAAGTCAGGTGAATTCGCAGGGAGGAATTTATGTTTCGTCCTTGGGAACTAAGTTGAAGGTTAATGTTATAGCCTATGATGACCAAAGTGACCCTAGTACAGCCACAACTTTGTATAATCAATTGGTGACCGTAAATCATGTGGATTTCTTGGTAGCAGATTTTGGATCCGTGTTGACAGCACCTGCAGTTTCTATAGCAGAGGAACATCACGTTCTTCTATTTGATGTGACAGGCTCGTCTGCTTCATTCTTTTCTACGCCTAGTCCATATATTGTCCTGACCTCAATCCCTGGTAGTCCAGCTTATGCCAAATACGGCGCAGCCCAAATACTTAGTCTAAATATCTCAAAAGTTGCAATAGCTTATGCTGAAAATGATTTTACAACACCATTATCGCAGATACTAGTTAACGGATTAGAGGCAGGTGGAGTTACTCCAGTATATTACCAAGGTTTCTCCACTAGTCAAACCGACTTTACGTCTCTTATAACCACACTGCAATCTTATAACCCGCAAGCTGTTGTATTTTACGGGTATCCAACAAATGATATACCATTCCTCAACGAGCTACATTCAATGGGCGTTCACTTCCCGTACTTATTTACAATTTTCCCAGGTCAATTGTTCACAACGATGTTGTCTGCTGTTGGAACCAATATGACATATACTTTCACATATTCATTCCCACCTGAGATGGCTTATAATAATGTTACCTACGGGATGAATCTATCTGAACTGGAGTCTACATGGAATACCACATATCCAAATGTACCGTTTGGATATCTAAGCATAGCAGGGTATACGGCAGGCCTAATAATTCAAGATGGAATAACAACGGCAGGTTCACTTAACGCTACAGCAGTAAGAAATGCCATCAATACAATATCTGGAAAAATTACGACAGTAGACGGTCCTTTCCAGGTTGATCCTAACACAGGAATGCAGACTGGAGAGTCACCTCCCATTGGTCAAGTTGTTCCCAATGGATCAGGGGGTCTAAAGGTAGTGATAGTTTATCCATCGTCATTCGCCACAGGATCCCCCATATATCCAGCCCCCTCATCCTAAAGGCTGAAGAATTTACTTTTTATTTCATTATTTTTTTTCAAATCTTCATATTTACCTGAAGCCACAATTCTTCCAAGTTCCAATACCATGATCTCATCTGATATTTCTGAAAAGCTCGGATTTTGCTCTGCTATCAGGAACGTTATACCATTATCCCTGAGACCCTTTATAATGTCAATCAGCCTGTCTACATAACTTGGAGAAAGTCCTGAGGATGGTTCATCTAATAGTAGGAGTTTTGCACCAGAGGATACTGCCATGGCCAGCATAAGCAATTTTCTTTGACCACCAGATAAAGATGCAGCCTTATTGTCCATTTTATCCTTGAGTTCCTTAAACTTTTCAAAAATGAAATTCATATCGAGTCCTGAGGAACTACTGGAGGAATTTGAAGCCACAATTATGTTTTCCTTAACTGTTAAATTTGGGAAAATACCCCATTCTGGAATATATAGCATTCCCCTTTTGACCCTTTCTCTTGGGGGAAAATAAGTTATATCTTCATTATTCAGAATGACTTTTCCAGATTTAGCTTCGATCAGCCCTGAAAGGGTCTTTAGAAGAGTGGTCTTCCCTCCTCCATTGAGGGAAAGTAAAACCTTTATCTGACCCTGCTCCAAGTTAAATGAAATTCCATGTATTATCTCCAGGTCTTTATAACCACACGAAAGTTCACTGACTTTTAGCATATTTATCACCCAGATATATTTCAATTACCTTCGTATTTGAGACTACTTCTTCAAACGACCCCTGGAATATTGGAGACCCCTCAGAGAAAACAATTATCGGGCTATCAAGTTCCTTAACAAGTCTCATGACGTGTCCTATGTAAATAATTGTAATTCCTTCCTCGCTCTGTATCTTTTTTATCAATTTTGAAAGTGACAATATTTCCCCTTCAGCCAATCCTGCTCCTAACTCATCTAAGAATAGATATTTCGGTTTTGTGGCTAACGCTCTACCAAGATCAACCATTTTTCTCTGCTCAGTATTCAAAAGCCCCGCGGTTTTATCCTCTAATGATTTAAGTCCTAAAAGATTTAGAATTCTATCTATCTCTTCATCTATGTCCTTTTTTTCTATTTTTTTAGCGAAAATACTTCCAATCTCAATATTTTCCCTAACTGTCAAGTTAGGGAAAGGCTTTGGGATTTGAAATGTTCTTCCTACCCCCAATTTAATTCTAGCATTGGGTGGCAATTTATTTATTAACCTCCCATCGAGCTTAATGAGACCTTGGTCTTCCCTTAATACTCCCGTTATAACATTTACTAAGGTTGTCTTTCCAGCACCATTTGGGCCAATTATAGATATTAAACTTTTATCTTCAAACCTAAGATTAACGTCCCTTAGAGCCGCAAGCTTACCGAAGTTTTTCCGAACATTTTCCACGGCCAGCATTCAAAGCATCTCCCATTTCAAATATTTCTTTAATAGTGATTTCATTCCTTCTGGAAGGAATATAATCAATACTATAATCAAAAGTCCAAAGAATAAGGCAAAATAGGCAGGATAGAGGATTCCTACAATATCATAGATTGAATATAAAATACCGGTTCCAATAATGGGTCCTAAAATAGTACCTGGTCCACCGAAAATAGTGAATACCATTGAAAATAGACTGTAATTTATTGAAAATACCGATGATGGGTAAAAGAAGCTTATGAACCAACCATATAACGCACCGGATATCCCAGCAAACATGGCGCTTAATAACCAAGCTGTACTTCTATACAATACTACATTTATGCCTGATAATGAAGCCACGGTAGGATCATCCTTAATAGCTTTTAAAGCTAAACCAAAGTTAGATCTTTTAATCATAAAAGTCGTCAAAATGATTATAAATAAAATTAGGATAGAAATGTAATAAGTTAATGTGGGATTAAAAACATGTGCCGTAGAAATTCCATAGGGTCCACCGGTATAGGCTGTTAGGGATTGATTTGAAATTATGTAATAGACTCCTTCGAATGCTGCAAGATTGGCAATCGCAAAATAAGCACCCCTTAACTTAAGCATGGGGGAAAAAAGGAGACCCAGTCCAACGGATAATAATCCTCCTACCAATATTGAAAATATTGGTCCTAAGCCCCTCAATACCCCTATGCCAAAACCATATGAACCAATTGCAAAAAAAGCAGCGTATCCAAATGGTAGATAGCCAGTAAATCCGTATATCATATTGAAGGAAAGTGAAAGAGCCATGAATACAACAAGACTTTCAAAAAACGCCTGGTTAGAATAGAAGAAAGGCCCTACTAAAAAAAGTATAAACAATATTGCATAAGTTATGATCATAATTCTAATGTTGTGATCAAATTTCACGTATTTTCCCCCCTATAATTCCGTTGGGTCTTACTAAAATTATAAGAACTAAAATTACAAAGGTGACAGCTTGACTCCAACCTGGCTCAAAAACATCCACTACATTTATTATGATGCCATATATGAGTCCACCTAAAATTGTTGCTGCAGGATTTCCTAGGGCACCTATTATAATGATAGAGAAGGCAATAATAGTTATGAGCCCTCCTTCGCTTGGATAAATAGCTCCAAATAGATAAGGGGAGAATACGCCTGCAATGGCTGTTATAGCAATACCGATTCCTATTGTAATCGCATATAAAAATCTGATATTAAGCCCGTAGGCTTCAGCAGTTTCTTCATCTGATATTACGGCTCTTATTGACATTCCTTGTTTGGTCCTATTTAGATAAATGAATAGGGAAACAATCACTATAATTGAGATTAATGCTATGAACAAGATTATGGAGGAAATAGAATAATTTAGAAATTTAAAATAGGTGATAGGTAAGAAGTTTAGAGGCAAAGAACGATACGAGTTTCCGAAAAAAAGAGAAGCGGCATTCTCTATTACAATGGATAAACCAAAAAATGCAACGATAGAAACCATCTCCACATTTTTTCTCTCAATTATACCCTTCACCATAACAAAATAAAGTAATATGCCCACAAGGAAAAACAAGGGTATAACGATAATTAGGGATGTAATTGGTGAAAAACCGTAAAGATAGTAAAGCCAAAATGCTGTGTACGCAGAAAGCATGATGAAATCGCCATGCGCTAAATTTACAATTTTAATAACTCCGAAGATAAGATTGAGACCAAGTGCCATCATGGCATAATATAACCCAGTTATAAGTCCAATCAATAAGGCAAATAATATTAGAGTTTCCATTCACATAAGATGGGAAAAAATCTATTTAAAGGTTACGAAATTGCGAATTTTTCTATGAAATTCGGTTTAATTCTTTAATAATTCTTTAATCTTGATAAAATAAAATTTAATAGAAATCAAGAATGGTGATAATCAAAGAAGTTCCTTTAAATAGAACATCATGGTTCAATTTAAATCATATCATAGTATGGATTACCCTTATTGATCCGAAACTTCAATATGTGAAAAAAAACTTTAGAAAAATTATTTACATAGAACTAAATAGGGTAAAGGTAGGTTTGAGTAAGGGGACAATCACAATAGATGGTTTGGGAACATTGGAAGGAGAAATAATAGGGGCAGATGTTCCCGTTTTTGGTGAAATGGTTTTTACAACAAGTCCATCTGGATACATAAAATCTTTGACTGATCCCAGTTACAGAGGACAGATCTTGGTATTCTCATTCCCCTACATCGGCGCTTACGGGACAGAAGAAGCCGGTGAATCAAATAGAATAATGGTAAATGGAGCTGTTTTTTCGCATATCCCAGAGTACAGAAAAAAGGAACTGGATGATTTCCTGAGAAAAAACAACACCCCTGGAATAATCATAGAAAATACTAGAAAAATAGTAGATCATATAAGAAAGAATGGTAACAAATTGGGTGCTATAGGTTTGATGGACCTCATGGACCCGTACAAAGAGAATCTTGTGGATACTGGATTATGGAAAGATAAAAGCCTTAAAAAAGGAGAAATTTTGATAGTTGATCTTGGAATAAAGGGAAACATTCTGGAGAGTATTTCGGATTTTCAAGTGGATGTTATTCCTTATAAATTATTCACAGGTGAAATGGCCACCAGTTACAAGGGATTGATAATTTCAAATGGGCCAGGTGACCCTGCCCACGGCGATTTAAGACCTTTCGGTTCAGAACTCATGAAGGTAATTGGTAATATTCCCACTCTAGGTATATGTCTTGGTCATCAGTTGATTTCACTTTATTCCGGATATGAAACATATAAGATGAAATTTGGGCACAGGAGTATAAACCACCCAGTTAAGGACTTGAGGACTGGAAGAATAGGAATCACAACTCATAACCATGGTTTCTCTGTAAAATATGAGGAAGGGAATGGATTGAATGAAAGGTTCATTTCATTGAATGATTCGAGTCTAGAAGGTCTTGAGGGCAGGAACCTTATTACAGTTCAATTCCACCCTGAAGGGGGCCCGGGTCCAAGGGATGAATTGAAAGTTTTTGAAGAATTTCTTGGGATGGTGAAAAAGAATGAATCTAAATGAGATTAAGAAGATTATGATAATAGGTTCTGGGCCCATAGTAATAGGTCAATCCGCGGAATTTGATTATTCCGGGAACCAGGCCATAAAGGTACTTCTTTCGAAAGGATTTGAAGTTATAGTCATAAACTCTAATCCCGCGACAATACAGACAGATCCAAGGCCCGGCCTTAAACCTTACATGATTCCCATGAATTCAGAATCTATTGAGGAGGTCATAAGGAAGGAGAAGCCAGATGCTATAATAGGTACATTTGGTGGGCAGACTGCTTTGAATCTAATTACAGAACTCACCGAGAAAGGTATAATAGATAAGTACAACTTGAAAGTCCTCGGTACTGATTCTAAGGCAATAAAGATTGCAGAAGACAGGTTACTATTCAAGGACAAAATGAAAGAGATAGGGGAGCCAGTATTGGAATCTTTTTACTGTAAATCCATCAATGAAGCTATTGTTTATTCAAAGTCTATCGGTTTTCCCATTGTGGTGAGGCCATCATTCACTTTGGGAGGGACTGGTGGGGGAATCGCCTATGATTCTGATGAGCTAAGAAAAATAGTTGCTAGAGGAATATCTTTGTCTCAGGCTGGTGCAGTTTTAATAGAGAAGTCAGTTATTGGATGGAAGGAACTTGAAGTAGAAGTAATAAGAGACGCTAAGGGAAACAAAATTGCGGTGTGTACCATGGAAAATGTGGATCCCATGGGTGTACATACCGGAGATAGTATAGTTGTAACGCCATTCCTGACCTTAAATGACAAATTATATCAGAAAATAAGAGCCGCAGCCCTGAAAATAGCTGAGGCCATAGGTATAGTAGGAAGTTGCAACGTTCAATTTGCACTGGATCCAAAGGGGGAGGATTATTATGTCATTGAGGTCAACCCAAGGCTATCCAGATCCTCCGCACTTGCATCTAAGGCAACCGGTTATCCCATAGCCAGGGTGGCAGCACTAATTGCGCTAGGATATTCGCTTGATGAGATAGAGAATAGTGTGACAGGTGAACCAAATGCTGCAAGGGAACCTTCCATAGATTATGTTGTAGTGAAATTTCCCATGTGGCCAGTAGAAAAATTCCCGGATGCAGATTTCACCCTTGGGACGCAGATGAAGAGCACTGGAGAAGTTATGGCGATTGGAAGAACACTCCGCCAGGCTTTCAGAAAAGCGTTGAAGTCCACTGGCTTGATAAACAGGAAAGTAACATTTTCTGAAGATAAATTAAGGCGGCCAAATCCATTGAGGGTTCTCCATATCTATGAAGCACATAAAAAGGGGTACAGCATTGAAGAGATCGCCAGATTAACTGGCTGGCAGGAATTGATGGTAGATGAATTGATTCATGCATTTGAAGATGAGGATGATGTATCAGGCTTTGGCATAGTGGATACCTGCGCAGGTGAATTTGACGCCATAACGCCTTATTATTATTCAAGGGATAATGGTATCTCTCTCAAGGTTGACGTGCTTCTTGTAGGATCTGGGCCCATAACGATAGGTCAAGGAATCGAATTCGATTATAGCACTGTTAATGCATCAAAAATTTTAAGAAAGATGGGCATGAAAGTGGCCGTTCTTAATGATAACCCAGAAACGGTATCTACGGATTTTGATGAAAGTGATGTCCTCATATTTGATCCGGTTGAATATTCCTATGTGAAAAATGCAATAATCTCATTAAAACCCGATTATCTGATACCATGGTTTGGAGGTCAAAGGCCAATCAATATGCTTCATCTTATAAAGAAAGATTTTCCTGATTTAAGAATACCTGGAACCAAGGTTGAAATTGTTGATGTCCTTGAAGACAGAAATAAATTTGCACAGTTAATGAACGAAATGGGCATACCTTATCCCAAGTTCAAGTTTTCAAGCATTGAAAATTTATGGACAACAATAAATGAACTAGGTTATCCAGTGATAATAAGGCCTTCCTACACAATCTCAGGTGCACATATGGCAGTCATAAAGAATGAAGAGGACTTCAAGGAGTACATTAATTTCCATGGAGATCTTGTGAAAGAATTTCTGGTGGAGAAGTATCTGGAGGATTCCATAGAGGCAGAAATAGATGCAGTATCAGACGGGAAAGATGTATTCATTCCCGGTATTATCGAACACATTGAAGAAGCAGGAATACATTCAGGTGATTCCACGAGTATATTTCCTTCAGTAAATATTCCAAGATACCTTCAGGAAACAATGAAAGAATACACCAGATTAATATGCAGGAAATTGGAAATTATAGGACCATTAAATATTCAGTTTGCCATAAAAAATGATATAGTTTACATAATTGAGATAAATCCCCGCAGCTCAAGGACATTCCCATTTGTTTCTAAGGTTTCAGGGGTAAACATGGCCATGCTTTCAGCTCAAGTGATTATGGAATCCAAATTGAACAAGCCTATGGTAACCGCTGGAAAAGTTGGTGTTAAAGTCCCCATATTCCCATTCGATAAAATAACAGATTCTGACGTTGTGCTGGGTCCAGAAATGAAAAGCACTGGCGAAGTGATTGGAATAGGTGATAACCTAAAGGAGGCATTGCGTCAGGGATATATGGCAGCAGGATACAGACCAGATAAAGAGGGGATCGTAATAACAATTGCAAGGGAGAAGAGACCAGCTTTCTTAGGTATTGTAAAAATGATCTACGATTCTGGTAAGGTCATATATGCAACCAGTGGAACACATCAGTACCTTAAGAAAAATGGTATACCTTCGGTAGAAATCAAAAAAATCAGGGAAGGCGCACCAAACATATTGGATGTATTAGAAAAGGGAGATATTGCTGCTGTTATAAATATACTAAATTCCAATTTCAGGTCAGAAGAAGATGGTAAGCTCATGCGCAGGGCATGTTATGAAAAGAAAGTTCTTTATTTGAGCACACGTACACAGGCTTCGGCCTTCGCAGACATAATCTACGAAGAAAGGGAGCTCAGAATGTAATCAACATCAACGTGCTCCCTCACTTTTCCTGAAAATCTGTCTATTTCATTTTCAAGGGAGTATTCTTTGATATGAACTTTAACTCCTTTCTCATCTGCAACCATATTAAAGAATCTTTTTGTAAATTCGTAATTATCAAATAGACCATGAATGTAAGTTCCTATTACCCTATCAGAATAAGCCCCATCAGATCTATTAACCATTTTACCATCTTCTTTAGTTATCATGGAGAAATTATTTTTGCTAACAGTTTTTCCAACATGAATCTCGTATCCCAATATCTTTAATGATCTGAACGATGGATGTTCAATAACTGCCTCAGTACTAACTGTAACTTTTCCCCCCTCCAAGACCGTTTGAGAATCCAGAAGGCCTATACCATCTATCTCCCCAATGCCTGTTTCCACGTAATCGTAAATCTTCTTTCCAAGCATCTGGAAACCTCCACATAATCCGATAATCCACTTCTTTCCATTTAATTGCCTTAATTTTTCATGAAATCCTTTACCTTTTAAGTACGTGAGATCATCAACGGTTATCTTGGACCCAGGAATTATAACAACATCAGCCCATTCAAGACCCTTAGGTTCTTTTATGAAGTCAAAACCAAGGGAATCTTGGAATTCCAAGGCTTCAAGATCAGTGAGATTAGACATATGGGGCATCCATATCACACCAACATTGATATCGCCATCCCTTCTATGCCATTCAGAAAGTGAATCCTCTTCCGGGAGATTGTGATTTATTTTTGGAACTGTTCCCAGGACTCTTATGGCATACTTATCCCTCAAGTAATTATAACCGGGTTTCAGAATTTCCTCATTCCCGAGAAACTTATTGATTATTACTCCAATATTGTCATGCATGTCTGCAAGTTGGAAAGTTCCTACAATGCTGGCAAAAACTCCTCCCCTTTCAATGTCAGCCACAAGCAAATTCTTGGCTCCCACCTTTCCTGCGAATTTTAAATTTGCAATATCATTTTTGAGATTTATTTCAGCAGGTGACCCAGCACCTTCAATGATTATAAGATCATATTCATCTTGGAGTTTATTAAAACAGCTCAATGCCTCATCAAAGAACACGGAGCTTTTATCTGTGAAATAATCTGAGGCATCTTTTGTTCCATAATATTTACCCTTGAGAACAATATGAGTCCTATTTCCTTCAGGTTTTAAAAGTATAGGATTCATGCAAATTTCAGTTTTGGCTCGAGCTGCCCTAGACTGAAGGTATTGAATATAAGAAATCTCTCCGCCAGGAATGCTGATAGCATTCAGGGACATGTTTTGTACCTTGAAAGGTGATACCTTTATGCCCATATCAGAAAATATCCTCAATAGTGCCAGGGTAATCATTGATTTTCCTGCGCCTGACGATGTTCCGAGAACCATTAGAGGTTTATAATTCATAGAATGGGTCACTTTTTTAATTTCTTGAACACATATTCATCTATTAATTTTAATTCTTCCTGGGTCAAGCTCAATTTTTTAAGGGCCCTGCATCCCAAAATCTCCATTGCTATAGCCCTATTTCTCTCAAACATTTCATAGGCCTTATAATGCAAGGAAGCTGTCTTCATAGAATAATGGGCCTCATCACCCAATTCTATCCCCCTCCTTGCATCTTTCAAGGATTCGAGTTAAAATTTCATAATCTTTTTTTAATTTTTCAACATATTCAAGAATTTCTTCATATTCTTTTACATAATCCACCATGTGAAGGTCCTCCCGTAAAGAACTCATTTTAACAGTGGATAAGCATTATCTACAATTAAAAAATATTGTTTTAGACAATTAGATGAAAAGAACTACAATTTTCAAATTCAAAATATCTAATATTTTAAATAGATCCTACCTAGGCAAATGGTTCACATTTTCAGTTCTTATTGGTATTGTTGCGGGATTTGGTGCTGTTGCCTTTTATTACCTTATATATTTGGTGGAAAAAGAACTTTTCATCCCCATTACTAATCTTTATCCTCCTAACCCATTGGGGGAAATTCAACTGATTCAAAAGGGATCACCCCATCTCCTTCTAATACCGTTGGCAACAGCTCTGGGTGGGCTTATTTCAGGATTAATTGTGTATACATTGGCCCCAGAGGCGGAAGGTCACGGAACCGACGCGGCAATATTCGCTTACCATAATTTGAATGGATTCATAAGGAAAAGGATTCCAATAGTTAAGATGTTTGCATCAGCGATAACCATAGGGATGGGAGGATCTGCTGGAAGGGAAGGACCGACTGCACAAATATCTGCGGGGTTTGGTTCATTTCTGGGTAGTGTATTAGGTCTTTCCAACAAGGACAGGAGAACTTTAGTGGCTGTGGGAATTGGGGCAGGAATTGGATCAATTTTCAGGTCTCCTTTTGGTGGAGCAGTGCTGAGTGCGGAAATTTTGTACAGTGGTGGAGATATGGAAGTTGAAACTATAATACCATCATTCATAGCTTCTCCAATAGGATACGTAATTTTTGCTATATTCACATCATTTCAACCCATATTTGGCAACTTCCAGTACCAATTCAGCAACCCTTACAATATAATCATATTCATAATATTGGGATTTCTAGTAGGATTTATAGGAAGATTATATTCTTGGACTTTCTATAAAACCAAGAACCTATTCAGAACTTTGAACATTCCAAGAATTTTAAAACCTTTCATAGGAATGAGTATAGTAGGAGTTCTTGCCATATTCTTTCCGGAAATAATCGGTATGGGATATGGCTATATTCAATTTCTGATTGATGGAAATCTTGGCCTCATTACCTCTAATTTTATTACTGTTCCACTTCTAATTTTGTTATTTGTTCTGATACTGGTAAAAATTTTTGCAACTTCCTTGACAATAGGATCAGGTGGTAGTGGAGGTGTCTTTGCTCCATCATTAGTCATCGGAGGATTCACAGGAGCATTCCTTTGGATGTTAATTAAATTCATATTTCCGGGTTATCCAGTATCTCTTGGTGCTACCGTTGTCATTGGAATGATGGCAATGATAGCAGGTGTCGGTAGAATTCCGATTGCTTCAATTCTCATGATAAGTGAGATGACAAATTCCACCGAGGCCCTCATTCCAGGTCTGATAGCTGTAGCTATATCGTATTATGTAGTAAGTCCGAAATATAGTATATACCGTTCTCAAGTTCTTAACAGGGCTTATTCTCCAGCCCATTTGGGTGAATATTCAAATTCAATTTTACAGAAAATAAAATTATCCTCCCTAGTTTCACAGAATTATGTAAAAACAAATGTTAATGAGAAAATTTCAGCATTATTTGAAAAATTAAAGGAGAAAGGCTCTAGGGTGGCAATAGTTTTTGAGAATGAAAATGTGCATGGCTATATAACCCTTGAAGAAATACAAAGGGTACCAGAAAAAGATCATAAAAATTTATTTGCAGCTAATCTAGAAATAAGGTCACTCAACATAATAGATGTGAGACGATCTGCACAGGATGCACTGGTGCAAATGAAATCCATGGGAGTCGATTTCCTAATGGTTTACGATATGGACAGATTTTTGGGAATAGTCGAGGAAAGGGACATATTCAAATATTATAACCAAGCCTATTCAACTGATCAGGGGTAAATTCAGTGCAACACTAAGTAAAATCATTATTAAGGCAAATGAATATGAAACTTTGTAAATATATGATTCCAGCTTTTTCAGGTGATCCAAATCTGGAAATGGATATTTTTTAAAGCTGTAGAAACCGATCTTTTCCACTCCAACTTGGAATAGTGATGAAGTGCCAATTATGCTGTATTTTCCATTGAGTTTTATTGAGTTATCCCTAATATCCTGTATAACTCTCCTTCTACCTATAATGATAAGGATTAGAAAGTATATTCTGGCGGGTACGAAATTTAGAACATCATCCAGCTTTGCTGAAACCTTTCCAATATACTCGTATCTTTCATTACGATATCCCAACATGGAATCAGCTGTGTTTATGATCCTGTAGAATATACCACCATAAAGGCCGAATATAAAAAGGTAAAAAAGGGGGGAAATCACGCTATCTATTATGCTCTCAGCACCAGATTCGAAAGCTGCAGACCGAAGATGCGCCATATCAAGACCCTTAACATTTCTGGATACTATCATTGAAACATTATTTCTCAGATTTTCAATGTCATCAGTTTCGCACTTTTTCAAAGCCCTAACTAATCCCCCTATGCTGAATGTGGATTTGGCAAGATATATAGAGACTGGTACTAAAATATAAAGAGGGAGATTGTTCACAAAAAGTATCAATAGGAAGAATAATATGAAATCCACTGCCAATGGGAGTATGCCATTAAATATAAGACCCAAGTTGCTCTTGGCAATTCTGTGTTTGTCAAAAAATTCTATTATTTTTCCCATCCAGACAGTAGGATGAATTGGATTTGGATATTCTAAAAAGAAATCTAAAATTAGTGACGATATAACTATTACAATCCAAATAACTTCCTGCATATACGGTTGGCCTCCATGAGATCATCCTTTGTATTTATATTGAGATGAATGTCCTCAAAGTCCATCAAAATTTCCAGATCCTCAAGGGAATTTATCACTGCTATATTAAGACCCACATAAACCTTCCTACCTTCAAAATAAGTTATGGCAGTTTGACTGGTTCCCTTAAACAAAGAAAGGAAATATCTGATATGAGTTGGCCTAATGAATACAGAATCACCATTGAGCAGCAATAAATCGTCGGAAAAATATTCCTGCATGAACTTAATGTCTTGGGGATATCCATTTCCAGGTGTCTCAATCAGGTTAAGACCAATTTCTCTAATATACTCCCTGGTAAGGGGAGCATTCTTTGAAGTAGATACGTAGAATTCTTCAGTTATTTTTTTCATAGTTTCAATGGCGTAATCAATCACTTTCTTTCCACATAAGTCGGAAATTAACTTCTCAGATCCAAATCTAGTACTCCTTCCGCCTGCCATTATAATATAATGCATAATATCCACATCACCGCAGCTCTTGAAATTTCATTCATGGCTCCAATGGCATCACCATTTACAAATCCAAAATTTCTTATGGAAATATATCCAACCAGCAGCCCTATGGCAATACCAATCAGCGAAACTAAGATAAGCCAGTGGATCAGTAAAAATAGTGGAGCAATAGATATAATAGCAATTGGTAAATACCAATTCCTGTAATTCATTTTGAAAACATGAGCTAAGCCATTATCTGGGGCATTAAAGAAAGCAAGGCCAGAAAGCATAGAAGTTTTTGCTGAAATTTCCGAAACAGAGAAGAATGCAAGTGAATTCAGAAAGCTACCGTGAAAGGTATAGATGGCCAAGAATATTGCAAGAATGTCAAACAGTACGAATGAAGTGCCAGCTATACCAGTATTTACATCCTTTAATGCTTTAATCTTTGAGTCCCTGTCGCCTTTTTTAACAATGCCATCAGCAAAGTCGCTAAGACCATCCAAATGTATAAGCCCAATTATGAGGAACATGGAAATCAGGGTTAAGAGAGAACTCAGTTCCTTTGGGAGGAACCTTACAGTCACCTGGTATATGGTAAAGGGCACCAGTGATATGACAAAACCCAATACATTTAATAGGTAGACCTGCTTTGACGCTCTTTCCAGATCCCCATTTATTGGGATTCTGGTGAAGAAGGAAAACAGGTCTTTCATAAACGTTAAATAAATTTTAATAATATCAAGTTTACTTACATGAAATTTCTATTGGTAATTGGAAACAGTAAAATAGCGGAAATTCCCGGGTTAACTGTAGCTGGATCATCAGCTGATCTGATTAAATACACTCCTGTGGCAGATGCAGAATTTCTCTACTACGATATCCCCAGAACCATAAATGAAATCCCGGTCACTCCGGAGGGTCATCCAACTCCTGGATTGATTACAAAGGCGCTTAACAGGATACTAAAAATTCCAGTTATTGTGATAAGGTCTGGAACAATAATAGAACCATCAATACCATTCATTCAAATCACTCCAAATCAAGGGAGAAATATAACTCTGGAGCCGGGTGTTATAGATCTGAATGAGATAGAAGAAAGGGCAAGGATACTGGCAAATAACATTGGCAGTAAAGGAGAGCCCATAATGATAGGAGAAAGTATACCTGGTGGCACAACCACAGCTATGGCTGTCTTGAATGCCCTGGGATTTGACTCAATAACATCTTCCTCTTCGGATTCAAATCCAGTTCAGTTAAAAAAGGAGATTGTGGGGAGAGCTATTGCCAGACTGAGAGACAAATATGGAATGAAGAACCTAGATAAGAGAACAGTATCAGTGGAGGTCTCAGATCCGGTATTGAGCTTCATTTCAAGTTTCATAAATAATTATTCAGGTGAGGTTATACTTGCGGGAGGAACGCAAATGTTGGCAGTATACGCCATGAGCTCAAGGGAAGATGATGTAAGGATATACACTACCAAATATGTGGCGGAAGATCCAAGCGCGTCATTTAAAAAAACTGCCAATGAACTGGGAGTGAGATTTGAGAAAACGCATACAGACCTTTCGTTTTCAAGATTCAAGGGAATAAGAGATTACGAACATGGAATAGTAAAGGAGGGTGTAGGTGCTGGAGGATTCCTTGTGCAAGCAGAGAAGTTAGGAATTGGAGAACAAAACATTATCAATTATATTGATGAAGCTTATGAGAATGTAATCGCAGCTAAGAAATGATTTTCAATGGCATAACTTAAAATTCATAATTAAATATAATATAATTTAAAAGATTATAAAAATTAGAAATTTCCATTATCTGAAACAGAATAATAAAATGAACTCAGAAATTGAATGGATTAAGTTTTCAAACAATTTTTAATATGAAAAACACAACATGGTATTTCTAATTGAAATTTCTAACTCTGAAATTTAGGCGAAAGTTAGTTGAGCTAATAATTTTTAAGAGAATATTTAATAATTTAAATGCAATATTAATTTGAGGTGGAATTATGTCAAAGCTATCTATAATATGTTTCAGCGGAACCACCGATAAGTTGACCTCAGTGGGCGTCCTTGCCCAGGCTGGTGCCGCTATGGGAATGGAAGTGAATATATTTGTGACATTTTGGGGGCTTATGCACTTCACCAAAGGAGAAAAGAAGTTCATAATGCCAAAAGAGTTTGAGAGCTTTGGGCCCATGATGGCAGAGGGTATGAAGAGGGAGAACGTAAAATCATGGTACGAGATGCTAAAAGAAGCAAAAGAGATGGGTGCAAAAATTTACGCGTGTTCCATGGCAGCGGGCGTGATGAACATAAAGAAGAGCGACCTGGACCCAATTGTGGACGATATGGTTGGTGCAGCCACATTCCTTCAGGAGGCTGAAGGAGGGCAGATCTTATTCATATGAGGTGAAACAGATGGAAAAGTTAGTGGACTCCAGAGGGTCTGCATGCCCCGGACCAATTACAGACCTTTCTAAGGCATACAGGAATTCGCAGGTTGGAGATATCATCATTCTCTGGGCAACAGATCAGGGTGTAAAGGCGGATGCCCAAGCATGGGCGAAGAGGACAGGTAATGAGATAGTGGAGATGAAAGAAGAACCTGATAAGATAGTGATAAAAATAAGAATAAACAAGAGATAACCCTGTGAGATCTATGGAAAAGGTACTTATAGTTGGTGGAGGAGCCGGAGGACTTATACTGGCTAATTCGCTAGATTTGAATGAATTCGATGTAACAGTTGTGGACAGAAATGTAAATCACTACTATCAACCCTGGTATCTCTATGTGGCATTTGAAGGTTCAAAAAGGAAGATTGGAAGGCCAATTTCCAAATTACTAAAACCAGGGATTAGATTCGTTCAGGATACTATAAAAGAAATAGATCTGGACAACCAGAAAGTATATGGGTCTTACGAGGTAGTTCACCAATACGACTATCTCGTTGTGGCAACAGGTACAAGCCCAGATCCTACAGGGATTCCTGGCTTGCCTTCAGTCTACCAAGAGGTGGGAGATTTCCATTCCAATCTTGAAAATTCAAAGAAACTCCATGAATCAATTAAAAAATTCAAAGGTGGCAAGATAGCATTCGGGCTGAGTTCCCCTGTATGTAAGTGTCCTCCTTCACCACTTGAAGGAGTATTTCTTCTGGAGCAATATCTTAGGAAACACAACTTAAGAGAAAAGACTCAGATAACATACTTCACACCCTATCCAAGGCCATACCCAGCGGAACCAATGAACAGGATAGTAGAACCAATGATGAAGGTGAGAGGGATAGAGGTACTGCCATTCTTCGATCTGGAATCAATAGATGTTGAAAATAAGAAGGTAAAATCCATAGAAGGTGATGAACTATCTTATGACTTACCCATAATAATTCCTCCATGCAAGGGAACAAAAATCAGGTTCAGGCAAGATGTGAAGGATGAGGATGGGTTCATTAAGGCTGACAAATACACAATGAGGATAACCGGATACGATAATGCCTTCGCAGTGGGGGACGTGAATACACTCCCAGTATCGAAGACAGGAGTTACGGCGCATCTTGAGGCAAAGGTAGTTGCAAATATAATGCAGGGGAAATATGATAAATTCACAGGCAGGATAAACTGTCCATTTGATATGGGTTATGGAAAGGCCACTTTCGTTATCGCAGACTATGATAATCCAGTAGTGGAATATCCTCCCAGCAGAACGAAACATTTCATGAAGATGATGATGGCAAGGATTTACTGGATGACATTAAAGGGCTATATGGACCCAATTTTCGATTTCTACTTTGACTTTACAAATCCGGCAAAATTAAATGAAAAATTCAATAAAGCTAATCCCCCAGGAGCAGCTTCGCAGCCTCAATAGGTACAACACAAATCATTTCCATTTTTTCTTTTGCTTTTATTGTATGTTTCTTTTCTCCAGGTATGAAGATGAAGTCACCAGGTTTAACTACCTCTGTTACGCCATCAATTATGGTTGTTCCACTCCCTTTAATTATGAAAATTTCATGCTCATAAAAATGTGAATGTTCGGGCGTACTACCTCCTGCTTCTACTTCTATGTACCTCATAGAATAATTTTTGGCACCGTTGCGATGGGTTATCCCCCATTTAATGGTGGATTTATCAGTTAGAGGCAGGGTAGGTACATCTTCTGATCTTATAACAAAGGGCATAATTAACCATTAAAATTTAATATATATTTTCTACTAAGGTTTCTTTTCAGGGTTAGGCCACGGAAATATTATTTCCTCAATTCCGGCCCTCTTATTGCAAACTAGTGCCATGGAAAATAGAAGGGATGACAGTCTGTTCATATATTGCAATATTGATTTATCAATACCTATGGAATCATTTAGTTGTACCGTTAGTCTCTCTGCCCTTCTAGTTACAGTTCTGGAAAAATGAAGATATGCCGATTCCATTGAGCCACCAGGCAGCACAAAGAGTCTTATGGGTCCAACCTCTTTAAAATATGAATTGGTCCTCTGCTCTAACCAGGCAACTGCATCCTCCCTTAGTTTTCTGGCCTGACCCTTTGCAAGCACATGTTCCCCGATATGAAAAATATCTAGCTGGACCTTTATAAGGTCGTCCTTTATGTCCTGATATTTGACGTAGGATCTCGCGAGACCTAAAACAGAATTTAATTCATCAAGTGTACCTTCCCATTCAATTACGGGGTTGTATTTTTTTGCCCTCTCACCGGTAACAGTATCAGTTTCTCCAGAATCGCCCTTTCTAGTGTACATAGCAAATTATAAGTTTCATATATTTACATTTTTTAGGAATTTTTCACTACCATTTAACATGAAATGAGAGTAGGAAGCCATGGTATTGTTGTAAACTATCCCATCCTTTCCATCACCCAGCCCCTTACCTCTCACATTATTCATCGAAGTGTTCTCGTGGTATTCAATAACCTTTGATTTATGGAATTCATGACCCCTAACATTGATACCTGTTTCAAAGTACGGATTCTCTTTTAAAACATTCAGTTCGGTGTAGCCTATGGTAAGGGATGAATTCATGGTGATTCTGGCGTCGAATATACCTGTCATATCATAGTCTTTCTCCCCAACCTCCAGAGAGGAGGAGAGGTACATAAGACCACCACATTCTCCAAGTATGAATTCCCCATTATCTGAACTTTTTTTAAGCCATTCTTTGGTCTTACTATTCCTTTCAAGCGTCTCGGCGAACAGTTCTGGGTATCCACCACCAACATAGATAAATTCAGCATTTTCTACAGTCTCATCCCTAAGGGGACTGAAATACTTGATATTGTATTTCCTGGCGATTGAGTCCAATCCCAATTTATAATAAAATGAAAATGCATCATCATAAGCTACTGCCGCTAAGGGTTTCTCCTCCACTTTATAAGCTGCTGTATAGTCGGATACTCCTTCAAATTCTTCCATTATGGAGATAACAGACTCAATATCTACATTCTCCTCAATGGCCTCCGAAGCTATTCTGATCTTTTCACGAGTATCCTCATCAGGAAGAATGAGTCCCAGATGTCTGCTCTTAATAGAAATGTCTTCCTTATGCTTTACATAACCCAAATTCTTAACACCCTGAGGGAGACCGATTGAACAATCATAGTAATGTGATGGAGATGCCACATTGTTGAAGATTACACCTCTTATGTCTGCATTCTTGAAATTCCTTAGACCATGCAAGATAGCGCTGGAAGTAGTACTATTATAGGAACAGTCTATCACAGCGATAATTGGAATTCCAAGATGTGAGGAAGTATCAAATGTAGAATATTTTCCACCCATTCCATCGTAGAGACCCATTACACCTTCCACGATACCATAATCAATCCCATTAGAATATTCTAGGAAATAATCCCTTATTTTCTCCCCCATAAGGTAGTAATCAAGGTTCACAGAGGGGAGTCCGGTGGCAACCTCATGGAATTTAGGATCAATGAAATCAGGTCCAATTTTGAATCCCCTCACTTTTCCATACTTTCTTAAAAGCCACATCAGACCGAGGGAAATTGTGGTTTTGCCTGAATTAGACCTGTCAGCTGCTATGGTTATTGATCTCACAGATCAATAATTAATCATGAATATTTAATATAAATCTAATTCCAATGATTAATATGACAATTGTTGAATCTAGTATATTGGGCTACCAAGTGAATTTCTTAGCAGATCTAGCAAAACGCTGATAGCAAATAATTTATCTTAATTTCGTATGACATAAAAGCAGGATGATGACTTCAGCCTTAACTGAAAGATGATGAATGACAGGCAGTCTGATCTGCTTATTCAATATTTTTTATGTATCTTTCTATGAAATCAATTAAATCAATCTTATCCTCAGATGAGAGTTTCTTGATAAGTTGCTGCCTTTTTTCAAGAAGTATCTTCAATCTTTCCTCAAGATACTTGATTTCCTTTTGGATCTCTCTAAGCTCATTATCTATGCCAATTATGCTATCTATGTAATTCTCTCTACTCTCAAATGAAGTGAAACTCTCTATAAAATCGATTAAAGACAGCATGGGCAAATTTGCAGCATATAGTATCCTCCTAGGTCCATAGGGAGACTCTTCTTCCCCAACTCTATAGACTAGGCCAGCTTTCTCCAGCATCCTGATATGTTTGGTGATAAGTTGCTGAGACGTATTCAAAAATCTTGCCAGCTCAAAAATATACGAGGGCCTGAGCGACAATATGCTCAGGATCCTCCTGCGCAATTCATTTTCCAGTACAGGGAGAATATCGGTCATTCTATCTTTACTTTCTTCCCGGCTTCTTTCTTCCTGGGAGCTTTCTTTTTGATGACTATATCCAGGATGCCATTGGAATAGGTTGCCTTAACGCTATCTGGATCAACTTCCTCATCGAAGTATATCTCCTTGTAATATTTCCTGTCTGGTTTATCTACCTTAATCACGCAGGAGTCGTTATGTACTTCCAGATCTATTTCTTCCTTATCTACTCCGGGGAGTTCTACAGTTACATCATATTCCTGTTCCCTGTCCTGAATATCGGTCAATGGCTCCCTGTACTCAGGTGCAGGAAGTTCGCTTGAATCCCTTGGCAGATTGCCAAATTCCTGGAATATTGGTTTTCCATCTGGACCGATCTTGTAAGTGAAACCATAGACGTACGTTCCTGGCTGGTCCTTAAGGTTCTCTATTTCATCGAATGTATCAAAGAACCTTTCAAAGAATTTTCTATACTCCCTGTCAGCGTTCTCCAGGAAGTCATAAAATTCATCCCAGA
Source organism: uncultured Thermoplasmatales archaeon (assembly GCA_964468585.1). Lineage (GTDB taxonomy): Archaea > Thermoplasmatota > Thermoplasmata > Thermoplasmatales > JAFMDN01. The sequence continues at coordinate 50,349 of CAYXTM010000002.1, forward strand.
ATTCATCATCATCCTTTTTCCTTGATCTTCTGAATACCATTATATCACCTCCGGTTATCAACCGTATGTTGATTAGTGAATTACATTTAACTATATAAATATTACTATTTTACCTGAGCATCAATTAACGAGGGATTGCAAAGAATTTAAGCAATGTGGTAATAATAAGCCAATGAAAAAGCTGACAGTCATCTCGTACAGATGCCCAACATCACACGGGGCTCCCTCATTTGAGCTGAGCACCGGTGGGTTAGTGGCAGGCCTATACTCTTTGAAAAACAAGTTCGAGATTGACTGGTATTGCTTTGATAATATTTCAGCCACTGAATCTCATAATAACCTCACAATTCACAGAGTCGCTATAAATAAAGAGCTGAACGATAGATATTATGGGAAGTTCTGCAACTCATATATTTGGCCCCTATTTCATTATATTTCAACAGTAGATTCATTTGAATCATCGAATTGGAATTCCTATATTGAAGCAAACAAGTTAATGGCGAATGCAGTATCATCCAATACTCAGCCTGAACAGCTAATACTGGTGAATGATTACCATTTCACATTATTACCAAAATATCTTAGGGAGAAAGGCTTCAATAACATATCATTTTTCTGGCATATACCCTGGATAAAATACGAATATATTTCAAGAATTCCAAATCTGAAAGAAATAGTCTCCGGAATTATAGATGCAAAAGTAATCGGATTCCACACCGAAAATTATAAGAAGAATTTTGAAGAAACACTGAAGATTCTAAATATTAAGGCTTCTACAGGCAAACCACAACTCCGTTCAGTGCCAATTGGTCTAAACACCCAAGCTTATAGTACAGATAGCAGGAAGCTAGAAGAATCGAAATTCAATAGGGAATTGGCAGAAATAAAGCAGAAGAATATCAGAATAATCGGAAGTATTTCAAGGCTAGATATGACCAAGGGAATTGTACAGAGCATAAATGCGTTCAGGAGACTTCTTGAGAGTCACAATGAATTGTTGGGAAAAATTGTTTATGTCATGGTGATAAGCCCTTCAAGAACAACAATTCAGGAATATGCAGACCTGAAGAAGAAGGTTGACCAAATGGTGGGAAACGTTAACTCAGCCTTTAGGACTGTTAGCTGGTCTCCAATCCTCTACATTTATAGGAGAATATCGCAGGCAGACCTCATCTCCCTTATGCGCAATTCAGATCTTTTTTTAGTGACCCCCGTTATGGATGGCCTAAATCTTGTGGCTGAGGAATATGTACTTCTTAACGACAGTGGAATCCCCATAATCTCAAAATTTGCCGGGATTTCAGAATACTTAAATGAAACCCCAATAGTCAATCCATTTGATCCCGATGAACTCGCAGAGGTTATTTATAAGGAAATATTGGAAGATAAAAGAACAATAGCTGAAATAAATAGAATTCTAAAGAAGAAAGTGAAGGAATTGGACATAAATAACTGGGTTTCAAAAATGTTGCTTAATACTTGAGAGCTTCGTTAACTTCCATAAGCAGAAGTACCCATGAATAGTGGCTCAAAGCCTGTGGATAGTTCCCCAAATACCTGTGCGAATGGAATTCCAACTCTTCTGGCAGAAGCATTGAACTATTAAACAGGCTTTTAAAATAGTTGATCGCCTCAACAGTTTCATGTATTTTTCCTTTCCTAAGAAGGTTCCTGAGGTACCAAAATGAGATCATGAGGAATGCATTATCCTCACCTTTTAATCCATCATCCAGCTCGTATCTTTTGAAGAGATACTTTTCAACAAGCAACCTCTTTTCTATCTGTTCAAGGGTGGCAGAATATATAGGGTCATTTACCGACATGAAACCGACCAGTGGGACAATTAAAAGTGAGGAATCAACCAGATCAGAACCTGAAAAATGTGAAAGATATTCACCTTTCCACGTGCAATTGTTCAGTACAAAATCCCTAACCTCACTTTTCTTCTCGCTGAAATAATCAGAGAAATCCTGATAAGAAAGTTTTTTGGACAAGTATTCTAGGTCCGAAAAACCAAGCCATGCCATAATTTTGGAATAAGTGTACTGTCTTCTTCTTCCCCTTATCTCCCATATGGATGAATCAGGCTTATCCCATATTTGGCCCAGAAGTTCTCCTACCTTGAAAACCTTTGAAATAACGTGAGTATTTGGAGCTCCTCCGCCATCCATAATTACCTTTAATCCATGGATAAGCGATACATATTGATCTATCTGGAGCTGATTTCCTGCCAAATTTCCATATCTGACCGGCCTTGAGCCTTCATAACCTTCCAGGTCATGGATGATGATCTCATCATGAGCCTTTTTTCCATCTAGGGTATACACTGAATATATTTTGCCTTCCCTTTCTATGACATCTATCACGTTGAGATAATACCTAAGCGCCTCGTCGAAATAGCCGGCTTTTATAAGGGCCTCAACCACGAATGAGGTATCCCTGATCCACATGTATCTGTAATCCCAGTTCCTCTCTCCCCCAACAGATTCTGGGAGGGAAGTAGTGAGGGATGCTGACATGAAGCCACTGGGTTCAAAAAACAGCCCTTTGATCACAAGAAGGGAACGGTTTACGTTCTCAAATTCAATTCCAGAATAATTAGATTTCAAAATCCAACTCTTCCAATACTTCCTGGTATCCATAAGGCGCTTATCTGGGACAAAGAATTCAGTGGGAAAAGGGAAATCTAGGTCATACGAAAGTATTATCCACCTAGACTGACCGGATTTCATCCTAATTTCTGAAATAGCTTTATCTTTCTCAACTTCGAATTTACCGGGAAAAACTAGTGTCATTATCCTTTTACCGTCTCTTCCCATTATACCCTTATCGTCGATTTTAGAAAATTCCCTATCCCCTTTTTTGAATGGTGCGAATTCAATTCTGAAAACAGTATCCTTAAAGCTTTCAATGTTTATATAAACCTCAGAAAAATAGATGGATGGTTCAGAATGCATGGGCATGAACCACTTTGTTGTTGCAAGTAGTTCATCATCAATTCTATATTCAATCCTAGCTACCAAGGTTTCATTTTCATAGTATATAATGGATTTATAATTCATATTTTCAGGAAAAATCTTAAAGTATCCACCAATATCTTTATCGAGGATTGAGAAAAAAACTGGTTCCGAATGAAAATTTGGGAAAGAAGCAAAATCTATGGCCCCATTTCTGCTCAGCAATACTCCTGTCCTGTTATTCAGGAGAGCGATATGGTCTTTGATCGGTTCATATCCTTTCATTAAGGTTTTAGCTTTTAATGTGTTATAAACCTTTTCCAGATTTCAACCTTTTCCGTCAGTGGAGGATGGGTAAGGGTCTATCGAATATTTTAATAATAAAGCAATCATTACATTTTATGTTCCAGGGAATAAATCAATTCATCAAGCAAGAGAATACGTGCTTGGTGGTATGGGATGTGCAGGAAGCACTTGTGGAAAGGATATTCAACAGGGAAGAATTTGTAAATAATCTGAGCTCTTTTATCGCTTGGGCCAGAAGTAAAAGGATACCTATATTTTATACCAAGATAACCCCATTGCCTGAAAAGTTCGAATCTCCTCTTAGAAAGATGAGCTACTCAGGACGATGGCAACCAGGGGACATTATAAAGGAAGTGTATCCAACAGAAAACGATATAGTTCTTAATAAGAACACTGCAAGTATATTCACAGGGACAAACTTTGAGCTCATGCTTCGCAATGCCAATATTTCAAATATTCTGTTCACAGGAATTGCCACTGAGATCGGAGTAGAAACATCAAGTCGCCATGCCATAACATTGGGCTTCATTCCGGTAGTAATTGAAGAGCTTGTATCATCCGGCGATAGAGATGCCCATGAAAGAAGCTTGAAAAATATGGCCAAAATGCTTCCAGTTATAAAAATGAAGGATGCAATGAAATTATTCTGATAAATAATATAATATATTCTATTATGTTTTATTTTCATGAATTCAAAAAATTTTGTTCCCATATTGTCGTTGATTTTGGTGGTGATAATAACCGCCTTAATATTCTACTATTTGGTTATCACATCTAGCTCAGGAAGAGGATATTTTTATGATGGAATTTTAGCTGTGATTTTTGCACTAATTTCATATTTTTTGCATAGCGTGATAAATGCAAAAAATGTTATAACATCTTTTTCGTATGGCTATTACATTCTCAGCATCGGGTACTTCGCCTATTATGTAATGAGATATAACTTTGCCATTCTAAATATAGTTCTCATACTTCTCTATGTGCTAGTTTCACTACCGTTCATTTACTGGAGGCAGAGAGTTACCTCAAAATAAAAGAAATTAATTCCTAAAATACGCGATTATGGCCATCATATAACCTGCTATGGATATTATAAAACCCACGGACATCATGAAGGAGTATCCTGGATTTAAATTGGAATTAAGGTACTCAAATCCGCTAGTTACAGCCAAGAGGATGCCTATGAATGCAATAGCTGATCCTGCTGTCATACCTTTTTTTGTTCCTCTAGTACCCACAAGAACCACTATGCTTATCAAAAATATCAAAAATCCAAGAACCGCATGCAAAGCGACAGATGGATAAGACGATAGATACTGCATAAAATTGATTCCAGGGGCCAAGTTGATGTAAATGGAAATATAGCTACCAATAATGAATTGCAAAAATATGAGGCCGAGATTACCTTGTATCATACCATAGATTGATTTGCTATTCATATTCCGGTATTTTCAAGGGTGATATAATTCTGCCTTGAACTTCTTAGCTAATATATCAAATCGGGAAGTATATGGATCATACGCTTTCATAGCTGAGGAAACTCATTTCCATTCCCTTTTTAAGCAACCTAGAAATGGCATTGAAGCTTGCGGGTACAACTTTCTCCTCCATGATCATCTTTGCAACACATTCGGAACCGTCGCAGGATGCTTCCATGTGTGCAACTATGGACATTGAATCTCTGCCCTCAGAGAAAACAGAAAAAGCCGAAAATCCCTGTCCGCCCATTATTTCGTCTAAAGTGCCCATCTTCATGCTATAAATTTCTCCGTTCATACTTAAAAGAAACCCCAGATTTTTAATGTCCAGGGTAGGATAATAAATGATACCTTCGAATACTGCCGGAATATTTTTCAGTTTCAATGCCATTTCCACAAGCCTAGGTTTCGATGTATATTTCCTTATGAATTCATTCACGGTAATCAAATCACTTGATATCTCCTCAATCCTAAAACTTCCAGGGCCTATGTGGTCGTTATAACTTATGAAGAGGTCTAATAATCTATCAGTCACTGTCTCGAGATTTTTGTCGTCAAGGTGGATCAGATGATATATTCTACCATTAACAACTGGAGAAGGAGCATACATTACTACCCCTTCAATTTCATCAAGTCTCCTGGTTCCCTTCAGGGAGTCCAAAAGACCTTTCTCATAGTAATGAGCTTCTGGAATCTTAACCCATACAAGATGACCAACTTCTTCCGTCTTTATATTGTATTTCTGGAGCTTCATAATTACATTTACTGAATCCGGATCGTTCCTTGAAAAAGCTGTCAAATATTCTCTGGATTCATGATCTTCATAAATAATGTTTCCTTCCATGACGCTTATAAATTCTGGAAATAATCTGGCCATATCTATCGAGATAATTACCTGTCTATTGAACAGCTTCTTTATTATGTTTCTATCCATTACGAGGAACAAAGCATTACTTCCAATTTAAACCTTTTCAACCCTTTATTCGATTTACTGAAAGTGGTATAAAAATGGTTAAAGATAAGAATGCATATACAACAAAATAATCCATAATTCAATACAACGGGTCCTTAAATTGGCTTTGTTCATAAAATGAATTTCAAATTCCCATGAAGCTAATTTTATTGAATAAACAGGGTATTCCAACTACACATTTTTGTTTAAACATATTCTAAAGTCACGTATCCACTCCCATCTCAAACGTGATCTTTTATCTAGAATTTAGGGTGATAAATCCGCTTCTACTTAGTCTAAGCACGTTAAGGTATGGTTTACCAACATCAACCTTTCTACTATATAGTACATAATTTTTAGGTGCTTGTTTAAACTGATAAGGGGCCAAGACATGCTTTGAATGGTTTGAAATACTGTTTCTTTATTGAAAATTATTCCCATCGGTTACAGCAATAAGGAGTCATAATCTCTTCCTGATATAATTGAGAATTTGTGTAAGAGTTTTCGAGTATTGCTGGCCGCAAGAAATATCCTAGAAGAGATCATTAAGAAGCTCAGCCATCCTACATCTTATAAGCATCTTAAAGTCATTTCGCCCTCTAATATTAACGAGTATTTAGATGGGTATTGGTCTTTTTGTTTTAAGCTAGGTATAGCATCAAAAGGTCCTCTCTCAAATTTATCGTATATTTTTTAGTGGACTAACAAGCACTTCGCAGCAATGAGGGACATACATGGTAGTTAATTGTATTTCAAATTGCATCTCAATATCTTGTTTAAGGATTACGGAATTCAAAGGTCTCATGTCAAGAAAATGTTTCATTAAGAACAAATTTCAAGAGCATTTTAAGAGGGTACCAATTAGAAATCTCGACAGAATGAAAAACATTCAATAGATTAAAAAATGATCAATGAGAATTCATAAATAATGTCAGAATCATAAAATATAAGGATGGCAATCATAAACAATGGATCATGACCTAGATGGGGAAATTGTTGTGGTAACTGGAGGTTCAAGCGGCATAGGAGAAAGTGCAGTCAAACTATGTAAAGAGAAAGGGGCAAAGGTTGCAATTTTCGATATCGAAGAACCAAAGGTTACTCATGATCTATATGTGAAAGTTGATATATCAAAGGAGGAAGAGGTATCAAAAGCATTTGAATTGGTTTCATCCAAACTAGGAAGAGTAACGGGATTGGTTAATAACGCGGGTATTTCACCAAAACCGACTGATACAGCCGACATTGAATCTTCTGAAATAATTAGAACCTTCAGCATTAATGTTTTTGGAGCCCTATATTGCACAAAATATGCTATCAGGCAGATGATGGAGAGCGGGCATGGCTCAATAGTGAATGTTTCCTCAATAATAGGACTTGTGGGGGCAATGAATAGCGCAATTTATGCAGCATCAAAATCAGCTCTGCTGGGAATGACGAAGGCCGATGCAGTTACATATGCCTCAAAGAACATAAGGGTTAATGCGGTATTGCCCGGATACGCCAGAACACCATTGATTCAAAAAGCCGCCATGAATTCCGGTAATCCTGAGAAATACATCCAAAATCTTGAAGGAAAGCATGCTATGGGGAGAATAGCAGACCCAGATGAGATAGCACAAGCAATAGTTTTTCTTCTTTCCCGGAAATCTTCATTTGTAACAGGAAGTGAGTTAGTAGTTGATGGGGGTTACACCTCAGTTTGAAGTATTCTAGAAATTCAGGGGTATGCAATGAATTCATTTGCTGACCTAAAATGATGCCCTGAAGAAATGAATTCACTGAGCGCACTACAAATCAATAATAAAAACCAACCCTTTCTCGGCACAGGATGCTCTGGCTCATAATGACCACGGGAAAATGCAACCTTGCATGTAAATACTGTGGCGGATCCTTTCCAGAAAGTTTCGTCCCCAGAAAGATCAATTATGATTTAGAAAAATTAAAAAACGTTATTGAGAAAGATAGTGACCCAACAGTAATTTTCTATGGTGGAGAACCACTGTTAAATCACCAATTCATAATGGAGGTTATGGATGAGATAAAGGCTAATAGATTCGGAATCCAAACAAACGGCACCTTTATTCCTCTTCTACCAGATGAATATTGGAGAAATATGGATTTAGTCCTCCTGTCCATAGACGGCAGAGAATCAACTACTGATTCCATGAGGGGTAGGGGCGTATACAGAAAGGTAACTGCATCGGCAAGAAGACTAAAAGAATTGGGGTTAGAGACCATAGCTAGGATGACTGTGACTGAAAAGAGTATAATAGATGAAGAGGTATTTGATTTGATTAAGCTGAACTTATTTGATAAAATTCACTGGCAGCTGAATGTAGTGTGGACAGAAAGATGGAACTTTAAGGAGTGGGCTGAAAATTATTATATACCTGGAATAAGGAGGTTGATGGACTTCTTTGTTTCAAACCTCCAGAAAGGGGTTGTGGTAAAAATAATACCTTTCCTTGGGGTAATCTCTTCTCATTATTTTCCGCGCAAGGTGGGCGTTGCATGTGGTGCAGGTTATGATAGTATTACAGTGACACCCGATGGCAGAATATTATCATGCCCTATTGCCGTAACCGAACAATGGGCGGAATTGGGATCTCTAGATAAAGGATTTTTGACATCAGTCGAAGATATCCCAGGTATATGCAAAAATTGTGAATATCTGAAATACTGCGGCGGCAGGTGTTTGTATGCAAACAAGGAAAGATATTGGGGGGAAGATGGCTGGTATGAGGTTGATGGAGTTACTAGGGAATATCTTTCAATCGTGCTTTCAAGGATACCTGAAATAGATAAAATTATAGAAAGTGGAATAATTGACAAGAATGACCTGAGATATGATCCCACAAAGGATTCCACTGAAGTCATACCTTGAATTTGATGATAATTATAGGTTACTTATTTAAAACAAATAAACAAAAATTATTTTAATCACACTTAAATTCAATACCATGAGACTAGTTATACATGAAAGACAGGGACCTTACAAAATTAAAATAAAAGACGTACCAGGCGCTGACAAGATAGATCCAAATTCGAAATTGATGGAATACGAGATACATATATGTGGATGCGGACTCTCTCAAAACAAGCCATTCTGTGATGGTTCACACAGAATAACAAGAGACGAGGAGCAAGGGAAAGTATACGTTTATACTGAGAGTAAGGAGAGAATCAAGGCAGGGCACTTCTATAACGAGCAGTCGAAAGTATGAGCAGTGAAGGAAATTTAATCTTACAGGGAATGGACACGTACGATGGTGCTGGGGTTAGATTAAAGAGAATTTTTGGATCCCCTGACACATTTTCCTTTACGGATCCATTCCTTTTGCTGGATTTTTTTGGTTCAAACAATCCAGAAGAATATATGGCAGGATTTCCCTGGCATCCACACAGAGGAATAGAAACTTTAACTTATGTAATCAAGGGTGAAGTGGAACATGAAGACTCTATTGGAAACAAGGGAACAATAAGATCTGGGGAGATCCAATGGATGAAGGCAGGAAGCGGAATATACCATCAGGAGATGCCAAAGACAAGGTACCCAGATAAAGATCTTTGGGGATTCCAACTATGGATAAACATCCCATCAAGTGAAAAAATGTCAAGGCCTGTGTACAGGAGCATAAATTACGGAAAGCTGGAAACTGTTGAAACTGATATGTTCAGGGCGAGGGTGATTGAAGGGAACATAGATCAGAATGGTATGATAATGCCTGGTTCTCACAACCTCGGGATATCGTATATTGACATAACAAGCAAGACTGATAAAATAATCCTGAAAAAAGATTACAATTTCACAGGATTGATAGTCCCAATGGAGGGGACTGTTTCATTCAAGGGCCATGTAATAAAGCACGGTGAGGCCCTATTGATAGACAGAATGTCCTCGCATATAGAATTATCAGGAGCAAAAAATAGCAGGTTTCTGTATATATCAGGGCGACCAACCAAAGAGGAAATAGCGTGGTACGGTCCCATAGTGATGAACAGCTGGGATCAAATTCAGGCAGCAGTTAGAGATTTGAGAAATGGAACGTTTATTAGAAATTCTGACCCCTTGTTTATGGAGTGAAATTAACTGGAGGAATGATTCAGGCTTCATTATAAGACCTGAAATTCATTAATAAGCTTGCTGCTTCAAGAATTGCTATTAAGCTATATGAAATGCTTAAAAATCCGAACTGCGGGAAATTCAAGGATAATCTACTTAGCAATGTGGTGGCGGATATAAGGATTATGAGAATACCAAGATTTATGGCAGTTAACTTCTCTGCTCTTCCAAATGTTTGATTTTGGTAATACAAAAAAAGAAGCAATGAGAGTGCAAGCATTCCAGCTACCGTATATGAATACAGGAGGAAAATCAGAAGGGGATGCTCCATATTGCTCCAAGGAAATTCAAAAGCATAGAATAGAATGGTGATGAACATAACCAGAGGGATCGGCATTACACTCAAATATCTCTTGCTTAACGAGATTATTTTTGAGGTTATCCAATTATCCTGATTGAACGAATGGAATTCTGTTGTTGATATCATTAAATATATAACATTAGGTAATATTTAAATTTGTCTGACATATGTCATTTGAATGTCATAATCAAGATCTATTTAAAGTGGCAGTCATGCAATGGGCTCCACCATATCCTCCTGTCAATTCAGATAGTTCCGCCTGAATAACATCTATCCCATATTCCTTTATTTCCTTCCTGTTTGGGAAAATATTTTCCTTAGACCTTTCATATTCCTCCAGAACTATATCATGTGTTTTCTTGTCAAATATATTTTCGTTAATCAGTCTTCTCAAGACATCAGGTGTATTTACTGCAAGGATCGTTAAATTCCTCAGGGTGAGAAAGTTTGATGCGTAGGATAGCTGCTCTGCGGGACTCAGGTTGATAATATTGAATCCCTTATCCTTCAGATAGCTGTACAGTGTGGTTTCATTTGAATACTCGTATTCCCCCTTTGATTTTCTAGTATAAACCATCGCCTTTGATTTATTAGAAAGAAGTTCTGAAGTCACAGCTATACCCTCCCCCGGAATGTTAAAATAGGTATCTAGGTGCATGTTCACCATATAATCGTTCTGCACAAAATCATATACGGAATTATTGACGATCACTACCTCATCAAAATCAAGTTTACCCGATTTCAATGCCTGCATAGCCCCTTGCATGTTTGTCCTGTTACCTATGCCTATGAGTCCAAAATCTCCAGCAGGTATGAAATCTCCACCTTCGAAATACCCTTCCCCTTGAATTTTATATGTATCTTTATAATCAAACACATTTTTTATGGCAAATTCGGTGATTTCAGTTTCTTTGCTTCGCTGTTGCCTTCGCATATTACCTATTATTACTCCGTTGTCAGCAACGGCCTGCTGATCTCTCATAAAGTACAGGTTGGCAAGGGGTATGTTTGAATACACAGTTGGATATTCAGAATTATTTTCTATATCATTTTTCAGATTTATGGATGGTTCGAGTATCAAATAATCCATTAATGTTTCACTGTCAAGTTTTTTTATATTCTTTTCCAGTTCCTTCTTGGCATTAGCAACCTCGTTCTTGGTACCAAAGAAATTCACTATTGAAAGGACCTTCTCTTCAAGTTTTTTCCTGAATTCAGCTGACTCATCAGCCTTCTTAATAATTTCATTCTCTAAAAGGTATACTTTAACACCGTTTTCTTTCAATATTTCTTCTAATGTTTCATGTTCCTTAACTGCTTTTTTCGAATTAAATACCCGTTCAAAGAGAAAAGGCTTTGGAGCCAGCATCGCATACTCTATCTCGATTGAAGGCCTATGGATCATAACTTCTTCGAGATTATCCCATTCCGCCTTAGATCGCATCATCTGTGAATTCTTTCCATATATTAATATGAATACTACACTCTCAATAAAGGAAATGATCGATTTTTATTATCACATTCTGCACGTTTTATGAAATTCCAAGGGTTAATAAGTAAAAGACTCAATTTGGGTCAGACGAATAGAAGAACAGATTTATTTTTATGAAAAGCTAGAACTTGAATAGAAGGATATAGAGATAAGATGGCGCTACATTATTTTTTGAAATTGAATTTTTCAACTATCTCCTGAAGGTTTTGAACTCTTACTATGGCATTGTGATGCCTTGCTCTCTGAGGTTCATTCCAGTGCTTTTTCAATCCCTTTATGAAATTCACCCCATTTCTCACTGGAATGATATAATAGTTGTGAAGCTGTGATTCTCCGTCAGAATAAGCCCAGTAATAAAAGCTTCCATTTATAGGTTTTACAACATTATTGTAAAAGTCATTGAACCATTTCGATTCTAAATTAAATTCAGCAATAGATCCTCCATCATAATTCGATAGAACTTTGAATTCAGCATTCCCTTTGACATTTTTATCCAAGACATTAGCAGAAAATTTACTGATTAAAGGCGAGTATTTAGGACCAAAAAATTTTGGTTTTAAAACCATTCGGTTCTGAAAAATACCTCCATTTTCATTCTTCATCTCCTCTTCCTTCAATTTCCAAACGGTTTCAATGAACAACAATAAAGAATAATCCGTCTTTATAGAATTGTAAAATCTAAAGAATAGAGGAGTCCCATCTTCTTTCCCAGAATCCAGCAAATCAATATTAATTTGTGAAGAATTCACAAAGTCCAGGAATAGTTTGGTAACTTCATTTGCGCTGGAATCAGGGTATTTTATTGCAATAAGGGTATCCTCATCTCCTATCAGTGCTATTGATGTTACCACTACACCGTCTACATTGATCAAAGAATTAAGGAATGTGTTGGTTTCCTTAGTCAATTTTCTTATCAACGTCTTCATTTGTACATCCAGATAAGTTTCGCCTCCCAATTTTTCATAATTTTCGTTAAAAATATTTCTGATTTCCTCAAGTTCATATACTGGGAGTGTTTTCAACTTATCTATATAAAAATACCAATCTTCCTCTATTTTAAGTAGGCCTGCACCAAAATGATCCTGCCTTCCATCGTTATATATTATGTTATGAAATTTGGGAGGGATATAATTTTTAATATGGAACTTTATAATCATATAATTTCCAATTGTTGGTTCAAATTTAATATCGTTCACGTAGTATGAGATATTTTTGATATTTATTAATTTCTATTAAATAATGATTAAATTATTTAATCAACAGCAGTTTGAAAACATACCAAAAAAAGCGCACAGGTGAACGTAACCAGAAATAAGAGGAGTTATGAGTGATCCTTTCAAATATATTTATCTTCTTGTATTAACTTATTATTTTAGCCATTAACAATATAATACAAAGAATTCGATCCAGTTATTCCACTATGAATTCTTATATTAGCTAAAAATGGTAAAATCTATTTAATAATCAATTCAATCTACTGATTAAGTGTTAGTTACCTCTCTAGCCTCAGGAAGTACAGGGAATGCAACAGTAGTTTGCAATGAAATGGGTTGCATAGTAATAGATGATGGTATATCCTATTCGAGATTGATCAGGTTGCTCCAGGAAAAGAATCTCTCAATCGATAAGGTCAATGCCCTTCTGGTCACGCACGGCCATTCCGACCATGCTTCGGGAGTTGGCGTATTCAGAAAAAATTCGAAAAAACCAGTCTATGGAACATATGAAACCTCAGACATATATGTTGAGGAAAGGGGAGGATATGGCGGATATCAGGAAATGGGAGTACCTATTGACAATTTTTTGGATGAGAAAGATGATTTGGAAATTTCAGGATTTCAGGTAAGAGCGGTAAGGGTTTCACACGATGCAAGGCATCCGGTAGCTTATTTCCTTCAGAGCGGTAACTCAAAGTTCGGTGTAATAACTGACCTAGGAGAGACAGATTCAATACTGGAAAAAGAAATCAGGGAATCAAAATTGGTTTTCATTGAAGCCAACCATGACGTGGAACTCCTTCTGAATGGGAAATATCCAGATTATCTAAAAAGGAGAATAAGGCATCCAAGGGGACACCTAAGTAATTGGAAGACAGGGATGATATTGTCTAGAACAATTGATGATGATAAGATCGTTGCCCTGGCACACCTTTCCAGGGTGAACAACACGCCTCAATTGGCGATTCAGACGGTGCATGGAATACTAAGGGAGAGCGGCTTCAAATTTAATAATCTGAGGGCGTTATTACCATTCAACGACCCAATGGTGTATTTCATATGAAATTCAATTTAAGTTTTGCAGAGATAAAGGCCATTTCTCAGTTTCTCAAACAGTATTCAGGTGGATATATTGCAAAAGCTTATATGAACGAAGAAGGTATGGCATTGAAATTCAGGAAAAGTGGGATTGACTCCTATTATCTCCATTTATTCCTACCTGACATATTGTTTCTGTCAAGGGAAAACAGGATAGAGAATGGAAAAACAGTAGACCTATTTGAAGATTTTAAAATAGTGGATGTTTCTGACCCCGGAACAGATCGCTGGATATTGATCCAGGGAACAAATGGGAAAATTTCCATAGAGTTAATGGGTGGTGGAAATCTAATTGTGACTGAAGGAGATAATATAATCTTTAAAATCAAGGAAATAAAGAGAAAAAGCGGATCTGGAGAAAAATTTACTCCCCCTGACATAATCGATTTCACATCAAATCTATTCAACTGGGAGGAGGTAATTTCAAGGTCAACCGGGGACCCAGTTAGAACCCTTGCCACTAGGATAGGGCTTTCCAAATATGCAGAAGAAGCTATCTGCAGGCTGGGATTGAAAATAACTAATAACGTTGAATTATTGAGATACCTTGATCAAATAAAAGCCTATTCTAATCTCGTTATTGAGAAGGCAAGGGAGATGAATATTTTCGATTATGGAGAGAAGTATTTTGTTCTAGAATCCGGCTGCATAAGTGAAAGGGTAATACCGAAACCTGTTCAAGAGGCACTGGAAGAGATCTATGACAGGATGTCAGAAGGATCAGAAGACAAGATAATTGCCATAAAAAGGGATATAGAAAGACTAAAGGAGGAAGAAAAGAAACTCAGGGAACTTGGTACCATAATAATGAACAATTTCACTCTCGTCCAGAAACTCTTGGAAGATGCAAGGAACGGAAAGCTGAAACAGGGAGTTGATTTCGAGCATAAAAAATTATCAGTACAACTTGATGGGAAAGACGTAGAATTGGATCTCGATAAGTCTGCCGGAGAAAATGCAAATACGTACTTTGATGCTTCAAAGAAAATACATCAAAAACTTGATAAGATTAATGTAGAATCATTCAGAACACCACAGAAAAAAGAAAAGAAAAAAGCCGTGCAGCGTATATTCCAGAATTACAGGTGGTTTATAACCTCAGAGGGAAACCTAGTTCTGGCTGGAAAGGATGCTGAAACCAATGATTCGGTTGTAAAGAAGTATCTTGATGAAAAAGACATCTACCTTCATGCAGATATTCATGGTGCTCCGTCGGTCGTGCTGAAAAATAATAAGGGTATCACTGAAATCAGTATAAATGAGGCTGCTCAATTTGCATGGTGCATGAGCAGAGCATGGAATGCTGGATTTGGGAATGGATCAGTATTCTATGTGACAAAGAGTCAGGTGAGCAAAACACCAGAATCCGGTGAATATGTGCCGAGAGGTGCTTGGATAATTAGGGGTAAAAAGAATTACATAACACATCTGGAACTTAAACTGGCCATCGGTATGCAGAGATATCAGAACAGAGACTATCTGGTCTCGGCGCCACCTTCTGCTCTATCAGAACCTTACGTAACAATAGTTCCAGGAGAAGAAGAAAACCTAGTGGAAAAGATCTCAGATTTCCTGAATGTGGAAAAGGAGGCCATATATCCAGTATTACCCCCAGGCAGATCCAAGATCGAGGAATTTATCAAAAAATCAAATGCGCCTAAGGTAGAACAGAACCATAATTGATACCAGGCCAGGTAAGAGTCCAACTATTCCCCACAGGAGTATGGGGCTAGACATTAATCGAAACAATAATGCTTCGTAAAATAAGGGGGAAATTGGGTTGAATATACTATTTACTAAAGAGAATCCACCAAAATATTCTCCTCTTTTTTCCGGAGGAGATATCTTGGAAATCAGCGAGAGAGTAGATGGGGAAATGACATTCTCGCCTATTGTAAGGACAGCTATGTCCAATATGAGAATGTAGAAATTTCTTGTGACTCCAATAATGAAAAAAGTGACCGCATAGATAAGGAGGCCAGCGAATATACGTTCAGCCTCGTTAAAATTTCTAAAAATTCTGTTTGTTGGTATCTGAAATGCAGCAACTACAACACCATTAGTTGCAAATATAAGCCCAATCAGAAAGGTACTCATACCATACCCCTTCGCCAGGAACTGTGCCAGCATGTAAGACCAAGCTCCCAATGAGAAGTAGGACAAGGAGATAAGAAGTGAAGCAGCAACGAATTTTTTGTCATTCTTTGGAAAGGAGAACAATGGTTTCTCAACGGATTTTCCAACAATATTGACAGTTTCCCTAATGTTTATGAAGTAAATGATGAAAGTTATGATCTCTGCAATCATTGGCACTATTGGGAGAAGTGAGTAATTCAATGAGACGCTCAACCCAGCAATAGTAGGGCCAAGGGCAAAACCAACATTTGCTGCTATTCTTATATAAGAGAAGGAATCAACCCTCTCGGCTTCCTTAGTTACGTCCGAAATTATAACATTATCAGCATTTCCTTGAAGACTCGCCAGTGGACCTATGGCAATAAATGGAATTTCCAGGTACATTATGCCAAGAGAAAAATATATTGCAATAAACAGGAAAAGGAAGATCATAAAGTTCATTATGGGAATTATTAGTGCTACCTTTCTTCTCCCATAGACGTCCATTATGTTTCCTCCAAAAAGGTTAATTATAGGATCCACCAGAGCGGGGATTACAAATCCCAAGGTAATGTAGATAAAAGGGGAGCTGAATCTTAGGAGCATATAGACCGGGAGAAAGATCCAGACTCCAGACCTTCCCATAACCCTGAAAAGCTCCGCTACCGCAATGGATTTTATAATCCTGTTTTTGTTTATGGAAAGGTCCTGAGTCATAGGCTAAAGGTATACCTACTTATATAATAAGCATTATCTATAAAAATCCAATAAAACCTTATTTATCCTTAATCAATTAGGATCTAGATGCCTTCTATTTCAATCAAGAATCTGAAGTGGAGATATCCAACAGTTACCTCAAGAAAGGAGGATTATGTCCTTAAAGGTATTTCCTTGGATATTGATAAGGGTGAGTTCATAGGGATAACTGGGCCAAATGGCTCAGGAAAATCAACTTTACTGTTCATTCTTAAAGGAAAGATACCAAAGGAGGTAAAACTCCCAGCGGGTAAAGAAATGGAATACTTTGAGGGTAGCATTGAAGTGGACGGAGAGAAATTAATAGAAATAAACGGCAGTTCATTAATGATCAACAATGGAATTTACGAGGAGGTTGATATACTAAACCATCAGGAGCCTAATCTCGAAAGAACCAGGACTGTTGAGAGTCTTCTGTCAGATTATTCGGAAAACTTCAGCCTTGAGGATTTTAAAAAATTCATTGATATGTCTGGTTTTGGGTATTTCAAGGATGTATTGAATGAAAATGTTTTCAATGTGCCACTTTGGAAAGTAAAATCCCTGATAATTTTGGATATGATTCGCAGAGGGAAAAGAATAATCTTATTAGACGATCCTACCTCAGGACTTGATCCAGTAGGCAGAATCAATATTTCTGATTTCATAAAGAATTTGCATAAAGAAAATGGCATAACGCTGATTATATCCTCATTAGATGTTGAATTCCTTAAATCAACTGTGGACAGGATTATATTTATAGAAAATGGTAGCATAAAATTTGATAGGAGAAGCCATGAGATGAACACGAATCAGGATATAACTTCACATCCTGAAATGCAGAAGATATTGTCCATGGAGCCTGAAGTTCTTGACAATCTAAAGGAAATTAAGGGATTTAAAATTGAGAGAAAGGAGAGCAGGCCAGGAGAGTTACTTGTATCCATAAGGGACCTGACTTTTTCCTATGACGGCAAAAACAATGCTCTGGAAAATCTGGACCTTGATATCTACAGGGGAGAATTTTTGGCATTGGTAGGACACAACGGATCTGGAAAGACCACACTTTCTAGAATATTGGTGGGGGAACTTGAGGGTTGGAAGGGTACCATTGAAGTGAAAGGTGGGTTAAAATATAAATCAAGAATCAAAAAGAATCCAAGTCTCATAGGTTATTCATCTCAATTGGGGATCAATCAAAATGATGTAAGAACAGTAGTAGATCTGCTGAAGGAAAAGGTTAGGGAGCTAGGCCTACCTCCGGAGGAAGAGAAGAATCTGATTGAGAGGACACTGGAAAATGTTAGCCTACTTGGAAAGGAGAATGACAAGATCAACATGTTGAGCAGGGGAGAGTCCAGGAGGCTTGCACTGGCCTTAGTCCTGGTTGAAAATCCAGAAATAATTATAGTGGATGAACCTACCTTAGGGCAAGATTTCGAGAGGGCTAGGGAAATAATGGAACTTCTTGCAGACTTAAACAAGGCAGGCGTGACTATAATAGTCATTACCCATGACATGAGTATTGTCGCAGAATATACTAGAAGGGTTATAGTTCTCAATGATGGGAAGAAGATATTTGATGGACCACCTGAGAACTTGTTTGAAAATGACGAGCTGATGAAGGACTCATCCCTGGTTCCGCCAAACACTGTCATCATTTCAAAGAAGTTGAGGGAAACAGGTATCATCGACAGTCTTCTATTAAGTGCCAAAGAATGGATAGAATTTTTCAATTTTGAAAAGCAGAGGAGAAGCTATCAGGCTTTGAAATTCCATGATCTAAAAGAATATGCCAGAAAAATGGCAAAGGAGATATTGCGGAAATATGGGAGACCAGACGCTATTATATATATAGAGCGTGGAGGGATGGTGATCGGTCGCCTCCTGAGCGATTTTTTGGCTGTTAAACAGGTATACTCCATAAAGGCGAGCTATTATGCAGATACGGGAGAACCAATGCCATCCGTAAACATTGGGAAATTCGAGTATGAATTGAGAGGGAGCGAAGGATACATTCTCCTGGTGGATGATATAGCTGATACAGGCAAGACAATTGAGGCCGTGCTGGCAGAGCTCAGAGACAAGGTCAAGAAGAAGATATTAGTGGCTACTGTTGTATATAAGCCTCAATCTGTTGTAAAACCTGATGTTTTCGGCTTCACAGTTCCAAACAACACTTGGATAGTGTTTGATTATGAGGAAACAGAAACCCTTAATAGTTTCATAAGAAAGGATAATAGGGAAGGCATACTCTTCATGAAGAACAATTTTGGGGTACCATGAGCGTAATGAAATGACGTTTAATATAAATAATTGAATCAGATTTTAAAGCATGGCAAAACTTGAAGGAATAATTACTCCTACCTTGACCCCAATTTCAGGTGATAATTTAGATTATGATGCAGTTGACTCACTCATGGATTTTCTTGATAAAATAGGTGTGAATGGAATTTTTCCAATGGGTACAACTGGAGCATTTGCCATAACCTCGGTGGAATTTCAAGTAAAGATACTGGAGTATTACATGGAAAAAAAGAAAGAGAAAATGTTCTTCCTTGCTGGGGTAGGAAGAAATTCATTAGATGAAACACTTACAATGGCAGCATTTGCAAAGGAATTAGGAAGTGACGCAATATCGGTTGTGACTCCATATTATCACAGGATGGATCAAGAATCATTGTACATGTATTATGATTCCATACTCTCAAAGATAGATATCCCTGTTGTTATATACAACATCCCACAGAATACTAATAATTCTATAGAGGCTGAAACCATCAGGAAACTGAGAAACCAGTATAGCCATCTCATAGGAATCAAGGATAGCAGCGGAAACTTCTCACGTTTCAGCGAATACATTTACATATTGGATAAAGATTTCTCTGTTATTCAAGGTCAGGATGATCTACTATTACCCTCACTTCTGGCTGGAGCTAAAGGCGGGATTTGCGGTACTTCAAATTTTAGCAATCTTTCCACTTCTGTATACAACGAATATAAGAATGGTAACATCGAAAAGGCGAAGGAATTACAGGTTAAATTATCAAAATTAAAGCTTTCAATACTCAAATATCCATTCCCCCAGGCGTACATGGCACTATTCTCCCATACAGTATACAAGAAAGATACTGCTCCAATTTTCCCTCTGAGGGGGTTGAACCAGGAAGAAAAGGCTTCACTCCTTAGGGATGTGAACGAATTTTTGCAGTAAAAATGGCAAAAAATAATTCTATTATTATTGTTTATTCTTAGCTATGAAAACTAACTACGGTGAATACGATAGGGTAGAGGACCTTTCCCAGATGAATTGTGGTGATCCTGCACTTTACATTAAGGGGGCAATTAGGCTTGCAGGGAGGGAACTTAAGGAAGGGCAAACTGTACTGATTGTTGTTCCAGAAGCCAAGTGGAATCTCGAGGACGATGTGCTAAATGATTTAGTGAAGAAAAATAATTTCCAGATGGAGATGGGGAATCAAAGCGGTAATATCTTGCTTAAGCTGAGGAAGGTCTAAATGAAGTGCTATGTGCTCATGCTATCCTTCAACCCACGTGATAGATCCAATATCTGTGTTTTGGAGGACAGGGTAGTGGAAGCAGTGGAGGAAATGATACAGATAGATCCGGAAGACAAGTGGACAATGGAAGAGCTGATATCGAAATACGCAAGGAATGATCCTATAACTGAAAATGATAAGACAGTTGGATATATCCTGTTATCATTTGTGGACAAAATAGCGGAGATTGAGGTCACAGAGCTGGCCGACAAGACCCGCTACAATAGGATAAAAGAAATTATTAGGGCAGCTGGATTCTCAGTGACAGAGAATTAAAAATCAATATCCAATAGGTCAGATATGTCAGAAATCATGAAATCATATTGAATATTTTTATCCATTTTTCCAAGACCGTATGCGGCCCATACTGCTATGACTCCAGATTTTCTTGCAGCGATCATATCGTTCAACCTATCACCAATGTAAATAACATTCCTTGGATCGCCTACCTCAGTAGAAATTAAATTGAGAGCTTCTGCTTTGTCCTTAATAGGAAATGGATAGTCTCCGCAGAATTTATATTGAAATTCAATGCCGTTGAAGAATTCATCAATGAGCAAATTGGTCAGCTTCCAGTATTTGAATGTAATAATTCCAAGTTTATTCTTCTGGCTCAAAGTTTTCAAAACTTCGTAACTTCCATTGATCGGGAAAGTATCGAGCTTGAAGGTGGTTTCATAGCAAACTTTATACTCATCTATAATAACAGGAATAATTGAAGGCGGCACACCATTAAATTCAAGTATATCTTCTAGTTTCTTAATGCCTATATTTTCCCTTACTTGGCTCACGCTATAACCTAATTTCTTGGCGGAATCTACCATGCATCTTACTATGGTTCTATCCGAATCAAGTAAGGTTCCATCGACGTCGAAAATAAAATATTTCACGGCTCATTAATACAACATTATTTAAATAAACATTTGACTCCTGAAGTTATAGCTACAAAAGTACCGATAGTATTATTAAGTATATTTTAATAACCTTGTGGTGACCAAATGCCATTACTAAAGGAAAAGGATAGGAAATTCCTGCAAGAAGAGTTTGCAAAAAATTTGAAGGACGAAGTTAAACTGGTCGTGTTTACTTCAGATCAGGACTGTCAATACTGTTCACAGACAGTTCAAATTGCTCAAGAACTCGCAGAACTCTCTGACCTGATAAAGGTTGAGGTTCACAAGGTTGGAGACGAGTTATCCAAGAAATGGGGAATAGAGAAGGCCCCAGTTACCGTGGTTACTACGAATGATTCCAACGCGAATCCAAGAATAAAGTATATAGGAATACCCATGGGTTATGAGTTCTCATCGCTAGTAGAGGATATCAGGAGGATGTCCAGAAGAGATCCAGAAATTGACGGGGAAGTGGCGGATAAGCTTAAGCAAGTCGATGAACCAATAACAATAAGAGTATTCGTAACACCCACATGCCCCTACTGCCCTAGGGCCGTAGGAGTTGCTCATAAATTTGCATTGGCGAATCCAAACATAACCGGTGAGATGGTGGAAGCCATTGAATTCCCTGAATGGGCTGACCAATGGGGTGTTTCATCTGTGCCCCACATAGTGGTTAACGATGATGTGCAATTCGTAGGTGCATACCCAGAAGAGCAATTCATAGATTACGTGCTTGAAGCCTATAACCACAAAGTAAACGGAAAATCAAAAAATTAATAATGGATATTAATATAGCGGTGCGGGGGCCGTAGCTCAGCCTGGTAGAGCGCCTGGCTCATAACCAGGTGGTCGTCGGTTCGAACCCGATCGGCCCCACATCCCCAATTTTTTAAGAAAGCATTTTTATTGAATATTTATGTAACTGGTTAATTGAATACAATAAGCTAGTAATAAGAATGTAGCTATATAGGGTACATTTCTATTTTCATGTATATGAATTTCCCTGATGTACGACCGCAAAATAACTACCGTTATTAGCCAATTGAAATATTCCCTGTGCGGTTGAATATGCTATGAGGGTAAATGACAATTATCTCCTTAATGGCTATTACTTTGCAGATTTTGATTAATCAATTATTTAGAAAAATCAAAACTAATCTAATTCAGAAGACTATACTCATTTAGTTTAAGGTGTATCAATAGAAGTGTGGGCCTATAGAGCCCATTTAACTCCTGTGAATAATATCAAAAAGAACCTCTCTAAGTCTATATGCCAATATTTTGTAATGGGATATAAAGAGTTGCAGAATGCCCGGCAAGATATAAATTACCTATATTTTCCATACATCCTTATATATAGGGTATGAAAGCCTAGGAATATACTAATTCTTTCTTGACCGAATTTCTATATGCTTACATTTTAAACATAATAAATGAGACCTTTCTCTTTCTCGTTGATCAAATATTTCTTTTGGTAATTTGGAATGGGTATATTTCTTCATTTACGGCTTATTGTCAAAAATATTCTTTTATAGGAGTCTATCATGCCAGTGAGACTAATTAAATGAATCAGGACAAGACGAGAACTCTATTTCAATCTCTGAGCGCTGTTGGGCCAATGCTAAATGTTATAGGTTTATTCTCTGTCATAGCAGGCATTGTTGGGGGGTACCTTTTCTATGCTGTCTTGCTTTCTTTCTTTATCACTATACTGAACGTCTATCTTCCGTACAGGTCCTCAAAAGAGATTAAATCAAACGGAGGATATTATACAATAGTTGGAAAAAATTCTGGTAAAAGTGCAGGACTTTACACATCAATAATTTATGCTATCTACGGCTACTCATCTTTTCCGTCAATCACGTTGTTTAACTTTTCATTCTTATTATATATTATCCGTAACCTTCCAATTGCATTATTTTTGACAGTTATAATTTCAGTTCTTGAAATAATTCTAGTTAATTGGGGTGTCGAATCAACACTCAGATTCTTGAAATATTTTTCAATTATGGAAATAGCATTCCTATTTGCCCTAGACGTGGTCATGTTGTATAATGGGAACTTAGTGTTACCAGCCATTGGACCAAGATCTGTGTTATCTGGTAACTTCTGGACAGGAATATTATTCTCATTACTAATTTTTGCTGGTTTAGGATCACCATTATTCATATCCGAGAATTTGACTCACAGTAAGAGGAATATGTATATTGGGATAATTCTTGCCTATTTAATTTCAGGTTTGATGATGATTTTCACTGCAATGTCAATCGAAATGTTTCTGGGAAGTGAAATTATATCATATTCCACAAACCCGTTTTTCATACTGAA
The DNA here is from genome assembly GCA_964468585.1 of uncultured Thermoplasmatales archaeon. Classification (GTDB taxonomy): domain Archaea; phylum Thermoplasmatota; class Thermoplasmata; order Thermoplasmatales; genus JAFMDN01. The sequence continues at coordinate 73,910 of CAYXTM010000002.1, forward strand.
CTTGATTTATGAAAGGTTTGGGGTGATTTTTTACGTTATGACAATTGCCATCGCTGTCACAAGTGCAACTAACCTTTCCCTAGCATACTTAAACGCTTGGAGAAATTCCATAAATAAGATGTCCCAGGATGGTATATTGCCCAAAATAGACGGGAAGAAATTCATGTATTATGCGCTTCTGCTTAATCTGGGAATTCTTTTTATAATGGCCTATGAGGGGACTGAGTTCATTGGCTTCGTTTTTTTCACAGGACTAGTTTCCTTAAGCTATCTAACTACCCATACCATAGCTAACATTTCATATTTGAAAAGTTTGAGGTCAAAGAAGGAATACATCGGAATGATCATTCTGATAGGCTCAAGCATCCTAATGTTTATAACCATCACGTTGACTGTATATGATTATCTCTACTCGTTCATAGAAATTCCAGTAGCTTATGCAATAATGCTGGCGATCCCACTCTTGTGGGTTGCTAATTTAAAAAGAAGCAAATATATGGAAAAACTGGAGTTACATTACCAATGAAGTCCGTACTTCAATCCATTTTTTATTTTCTGTTTCAGGGTAAAGTAAGTAGGGGATCATATTTAAATAAAGATTATTATGCAAATTGTCATGGGGTCTCAATAAAACCATTAGAAGGTGAAAATTGTTGTACATGCTTGACGAAATCGAAGAGGAATTGAAGCTAGCTGAAAAATCAGAATATTACAGAAATATTGGAAGGGAGTTATGGAATCTTATAAAAAATAAAAGGGTTATAATTGCAGGTAGCGGCACGAGTTACAATGCTTCAGTACTTCTTGGTAATGTACTTCTGGAAAAAGGTATTCTAGCAAACACAATCCAATCCTCTGAAGTTTCAAATCTGAATAAAATAAATCTCTCAAACACTGTATCAATACTATTCAGTCACTCAGGTGAAAGCTCTGATATTTTGAGGGCAGCAGACCACTTAAGAAAGTTGGGGTCCAGTACCATATCCATAACGGATTTCGATGCCTCGTCGTTGGCAAAAATAACCGATGTACATTTCAATGGGGGAGCTGGAGAAGAAAGGTCTGTGGCAGCTACTAAAAGTCATTTTGCACAGGCCATGATAGCATTATCACTTATTGAGAGGGATGAATTTTCGAAGATTTCCAATGTTTTGAGGGACATAATAAATAATGATATGATAAAATTCTATGCAGAGAAAATTGGAGATAAGATAATTCTGTTGGGAACTGGGCTTGAATATTCCCTTTCCATGGAAGGTGCACTAAAATTACAGGAAACCTCAGAAGCAATAACTTATCATTATCCTGTTCGTGAATTCCTCCATGGTCCAATACAGATTTTGGATTCATCATGGAGTGTCATTTTTATGAGCAAGAACGAGGAAGTGGAGAGGAAAGTGGCCATTTATGATGCGCATCCTATTATTATTGGAAATGATCCGGCAGATGAAATATTCGTGGATTACAGGGACAGGATATCTTCATATCTTGGCAAATTAATGGCACTACAGTTGTTGAGTTACTATCATTCAATTTATAAGGGCATAAATCCTGACAGTCCCTCTAAATTATCTAAGGTAGTGAAATGAGAAGTGTTCTAGGGGCTAGCCTGAGTATATTTTAACAACGAAAATTGAATAATTTAAATTATTTTAAACCTAAGACCAGCCATCATTTTATTGATTTGTAAACTGTTTCCATTCTCCTCTTTTTAATATTCTGGTGCTCATTAACAATTAAATGAACTTAAATTTCGTATAATTTGCCCCTTTCAAGTTTGGTGACTCTTCCCAATTTCCCGATTTCTTCAAATTCGAAAAAACTGCTTGAAAATACACCATTCCATGAATCGGCTTCCATCATGTATAACTCATGATACTTACCATAATTCGTGGCTCGGGATGCTTCAGTTAATGCAAAGCACCTTGCTCTTCCAGTTTTATCAATGAAGAGTAACATGATGTTTGCTGTACTCCTAATGAAATCATTTTCCAAGGATAATTTTATAGAATCACGGATTTTTTCCTCTATTTCTCCCTTGAGGCTCACCAAAAATCTGAGAAATACCAGTGAGTCATTTTCATTCCTGTAGTTTTTTAATCCCATAAAATTAGCAATCTTCTCCTTGTCAAACCAACCATTATGCGCAAGGTAAAAATCACCATCTTCCGTAGAAATATGGAATGGATGGGAATTCTGTATTCCCATGGGTTCCCCTCTGGCTGCATTTCTCATATGAAACAGGAGACAACCATTTTCCACCATTTTGGGATCGGAGTTCTTAAGCGGCCGGTCTGTTTTAAAGTAAGTTATATCGTGATCTGAGAGATTTACGTAACCCCATCCATCTAGATGATTTAATGGCATATCACTATCAATTAAATGTAGGGGGTCTGATCCTGAAATTTTCTTAGATATTTGGAATATGATATCAAAATCTTTGGAATAATTACCTTTCAAAATAAACATCCTGCACATTGTCTCGCATAGGAAATTGATATAACTACTTAAACCAATTCGTGATCTTTAAAGGAATGCTGCTTTCATACGTCATAAGGGATTTTTCAAGTAAGGTAATTGCCGAAGAGAATTCAGAAATTTTACTACCACCGGCATCAAATATGAAAATAGCTACTACCTATTATGCGTACAAAAAATTTGGACCTAATAAAAAATTTGTAACATTTTTTAAGTTGAAAGGCAGTGAATTGAATATTTATGGGGATCCACTATTTTTAGTGAGTGAATCGGATCTGTTGAGTCTTGTATCTTCCTATATTTCAATGATTGAATCAGTTTATGTAGATAACTCAACTTTATCAGAAGAAAAGTATCATCCTGACTGGGAACTCGGTGATTTAAAGTACTGCTACGCCTCACCAGTAGAACCTTACACCGTTGACGAAAACTGCCGTGGAGGTGCTCATAAGGGAGACGAACCTCAAGAATCACTCATAAAACAAGTTATTATTGGGGAGAGAAATTCGCCGCCAAAAATTAACGATTCCAATTTCACTATCTTCAGCCTGGAGAGAAGTTTAAATGACGTCATAAGGCACACACTTCATGTATCATGTAATTTTTCTGCAGAGTTACTTCTGAGATATACGGCATCCATTTCAAAGGGTGAGAGAACTTGGAACGGTTCTGCAGAGGCGCTCAAAGCGTTCCTGCAGGGAATCGGATTGAATTCAGACAATTTTGAGATTAGGGATGGGTCAGGTCTATCGAGGAAGAACCTATTCACCACACAAGCGCTCACAGAACTTCTCCTGCACATCATTTCCAATGACAGGGATTTCATAAATTATTTTCCGGGACCGGGGGAAGGAACGTTGAAGAAACGTCTATTGGAAATGAAAGACCTTGGAATAAGGGCAAAGACCGGTACAATCGGATATATAAGTGCCCTATCAGGTGTTTCTCTGGAAAGGAAAATGGTGTTTTCCATAATAGCATATGGTAAAGAAGAAACAGAGGCAAGGGAAGCGGCGATTGACTCTTTCTTAACAAAGGTAGTCACGAGTTATTGATTATGAAACTTGAGATATCCATGACAGAATCATCTTTCCTCAGATTCAAGAGGCAAATGGGACACATGGTAAGTATTACATGGCTCCCTGTTGCCTTCAACTCATTGAATCTCTTTTCTGAAATTTTCTCAGTCATATGTGGAAATAGTACCTCATCAGGTCCTCCGCAACATAGCATTTTTTCATTATAATGGGTAGGATAAATAATATTCACATCACTCAATATATCGTTATAACGCCTGTATTTCTTCCCATATCTTTCCAAATGGCAGGCCTGATGGACTGTAATAGTTCCTTCAAACTTCACCTTCCTATTCACTAAATCCAGGTAGAAAACGACTTCATATGGGAAATCAATGAAATCCTTGATCTGATACTTTAGAAGTGAATAGGTATGGGGGTCCACCGTTATTATTCTTTTTATCCCAATTTTACCAAAGAAATCTGAAAGCCATTTCGCATATTCAATAAATTCATCTTTCATACCTAATTCTAGGAGCATGGCGCCAGAATATGGTTCATACTCTCCAAGGTATCTTATTGTCATACCGCTCTCCTTCAAAACTTTATAGATGTTTCTAAGTGCATTATTGAAATAGTTCTTTTCCGCCTCATCTACGAAGGGGGATAAGAGTTTTCCGTTGAATCCAATCCTGTTAAAGAGCTTAGACATCCTTGCAAGGAGATCGTTGCCAATTCGTTTCCTAAGTCTTTCAACCGCTGAATTAAAAGGCATAAGCTGATACATCCTTGCGGTATACAGCAGGTCACCAGATTCGTTATTGAATTCAAGACCTTGGCTCCATCCGATTGCATCCTTACCAATATTTAGTGGATCCCTATATTTCATAATATTTTCTGTTATAAACATGGCAATGGGGTCTTTCTTTGTGAAATTTAGTTTTAGGTATTGAGAAATTTCACCAGCACTGATACCAGCAGGACAAACTGCTAAGCAGGCATTGCATTCAAGACACGAATTGAATGAATCCATTAGTTCTGTTTCTTGGAATTCTTTGTTCAGATATCCCCTAGCAAGGTTGACTCTACCCCTGGCACCATAAAATGCATTAAAATCAGAGGCTTCAAGTGTAGGGCAGACTGCCTCACAGAAGCCACAGTTTATGCACTTCTCTACATAATCTCTGAAATCTGGAATCATATATCAAATACCTTCCCCGGATTCATAATGTTCTTCGGATCGATAATTTTCTTTATGGATCTCATCAAATTCAAAGAAGCTGTGGTGTTTTTCCTCTGGAATTCAAGAAGTAGAAGTTCCTTCTTTTCATATCCAATGCCATGCTCTGCTGAAACTGACCCTTCGTATTTTATGGCAATCTCGCCAAATTTAATTAGAAATTCTCTTGCCCTTTCCATTGAATCCTCTGATTTGATATTCGCAAATATATTCGCATGGATATTGCCGTCGCCAATATGTCCGAAGAGCACAGTTTTCAAGCCAACTTCCTGAATTAGATTCTCTGTATCATGCAAAGCTAATGGTACCTTAGAGGAAGGTACAACAATATCTCCTATAATTATATATTCTCCAGGATTATTTCTTTCCGCAAGTAATGCAGAATAAAGTCCCTTTCTGGCTTTATATATCGCATCTACTTCTTCTCCTCCTAGAATTTTGTATTGGAGGTGCTCGGATGATTTTAATTTATTCATAACTTGGTCCAGATCCTCCGTTTTGAATATGGGTATATCCAGCATCAGCATAAAACTGGCTTCTGGAGGAAATGGAATACCAACGGATTTTGACATAATATTCATTGAAACCCTGTCGGCAAATTCGGCGCTTAATGGATTTATTCCGCTATCCTTCAGATAAAAAATAAGGTTTCCGAGATCTTCGGAATTTTTGAAGAATATAAGCAGTCTGGCAAAGTTCTCTATCAACGGAACTATCTTCAGGTAAGCGTCAAATATAACTCCGAGGGTTCCCTCACTTCCTACGAACAAAGCAGTCAAATCATACCCTATGCTCCTCTTGAGCGTCTTTCCGCCCGTTCTTATAATACTGCCATCTGGAAGGACAACCCCAAGACCAAGCACCCACTCCTTAGTAGATCCGTAATAGGTTCCTCTAAGTCCTCCTGCATTGGTTGATATAGTACCTCCAACAGTTGAGGCGAGTGAACTAGCTGGGTCAGGAGGATATAGAAATTTCTTTCCATGTAGAAACGAGTTCAATTCGTCAATCCTCAAACCTGCTTGCGCTTTAACATATCTATCCCCACCTGAGAATTCGAGGATTTTGTTCAACCTTGAAGTGCTCAAAACTATGGAATTCTTTATTGAAACTGAAGAACCTGTTAGAGAAGTTCCACCACCCCTGGTCACAACCTTTATATCTTCTTCATAACATTTTGACAAAATGATTGAAATCTCATTTTCATCCCTTGGCAATGCAACACCCAGCGGGGATTCCCCTTGGAAATATGATGCATCTCTCAAATAAGGGGTAATTTCTGATTTGTTAGTGAGGACCATAATCCCCTTATGGGAAAGAAATTCAAGTATACCCATATAATAAAAATTAATAGAGGCAGATATTCTTTATGCTATTTAGGGTATAGGTTGCATATCTTGCTTTATTGGAATTAGGCTTGGTTTAAAATCAATATATTCTTTTTGCTAAATAGATCAATAAGAAAGAAGACTTATTTAAAAGCCTTCTAGCTCATCCCTAAGGTAAGAAGAATTCAAAAATTTAAATTCCATATGAAATCATATTTTTGAGTTTCGAAGTCCCTGCCACTTGTTAAAATTATCATAATAAAATACAAATTTTTCCTACTTGTTCATGAGAGTTGCGGAAATTATGGATTGTGCTTGTTCGAACTGATTGAATTGCATTATAGTATGTACGTAAATACTCATACCTCAACTTATTTAGCCGGAATATTTGTAGAATATGGTAAAATATTTAGTAAGGACAACCTTCACAGGATTTCTAGCACCCTATGAACTCCATCTTTCATTAACCATCCATTTAACCAGGGAATCAATAGTAAAAAAAGTCTTGTGGTTCCTTTCCCTCGGAGTCAGTTGTGTTTAAATTGGAACAATGTCTGGATAAAGGTGCTATTCATCAATTGTCGATAAATTGGGGCAAACAATCATTCAAGGAAATCACATATTATCAAATAAACAATTTTTCTTCTATCCAACAATCTACTGCATTTTAAAGTATTGAGAATTATGCACATTTTTAACAAATAGAGCCCGGTATTTTTCGTCAAGGAAGGGTTATGCCCATAGTTACGTCGCATTAGTAATGGATAAGTGGAGATTCAGCTACAACATAGGACGATTTGTTCTAATGTTAGAGTTCAAAATGGACCCATGCGTATGATAGCATAAATATAATTATCATATCAAATACTCACAAAAATCATCAGGGCATAGTTATGGGTACAAATCTCTCGACTATTATCCAAAAGAACGAAGGCAGCTACATAAGCTTCTACGGCGACCTAATATATCCCGTATAATTTTATACCAAGCCTTGAATCAATCTTCTCCCGGACCAGTCCAATTAATTCTTAAAATCATTCTCACCACTCCAGAAACTCAATTTTTTGAACTTCAGGGCATCCTCATAAATGGATAAATGAATTTGTTTTGGAAACATTTCACCAAAATATCGATTTTCCTGTGCCAGCATTTCAAGTTCTTTACAATTCAAACTAGGAAGGTTGAAAGTGGATTTGGTATTGTTATCTATTGATGAATTATTTTCAACAAGCTCAATTTTTCCATTATTTGCAACTCAATCCACTTTTGATATTACCCTCCACGCCAAATGGCATTGGATCTAAATAGTGGAAGAGCGGTTCCAGAATTTACCTTCCCTTTATACCATGTAGACTACTCTGGATAAAATAATATTCAATGATTGCATGAAATATCCATGGAAGGATTTCATATTGTAAGGAATATACATTATGGATGGGATAATTCAATAAAACCAGCTATTGAGGTAAGCAGTGGAGAGATATTGGAAATTGAAGTCAGGGATAGTCTCGATGGACAGATAACCAAAAACTCTAATGCTTCGGATCTAAATAAACTCGATTTCAATCGTGTGAATCCACTTACAGGGCCCATTTATATCAGAGATGCCCATCCTGGTGATTTTCTAGAAGTAGATATAATAGAGGTGAAGGACAATGGCACGGGTATAACCTCAGTTGTTCCAGGCTTTGGACTACTCAGCGATATTCCAGAATTTTCCGTACCGGCCTTGAAAAATTGGGAAATTAGAGAGGATTCTGCATATGCCGAATTCGGTGAATTGAAAATAAAGGTGGGGAAGGCGAATTTCATAGGGACCATAGGCACAGCATTAAAGGAAAGTGGGAATTTCTCAGTTGTGCCCCCACGCTATAACGGTGGGAATATGGATGTTAAAGAAATAAGAAGTGGTTCAAAATTGGTACTTCCTGTCAATGTGGATGGGGCTCTCCTATCATTGGGGGATATGCACATAAATCAGGGAAACGGGGAAGTATGTGGCACGGCCATCGAGACTGGAGGTAGAGTAAGATTAAAGATAAATCTATTAAAGAATGTTAAATATCATGGTCCATTAGTTATATCAGATGGCGGTAGGTCATATTCTAAATCAATGAATTTCTTGGGGATTTCGGATTCTCTTAATATTGCAATGAGAGAGGCCATCCTCAACTTTGTAAGTTTCTTCTCTAAGTATATGGAACCGATCGAGGCATACATGCTCGCAAGCGTTGCTTTGGATCTTAAGATAAGTGAAACCGTAGATATGCCGAATTACGTGGTGAACGCCTCTTTCCCCATTGACATCGTGATGAATGAAGAATATAGGAGGGAATTAGAGAACTTAGGTTCCAAACTATGAATACTTAATCCAAGAATATCAGTGTAAGTAGACTCTATTAAAAGGGGTTGGGCAAGTTTATTAGCCGAATTTAGTTTTAATATCATGGACAATCATCCCCTGATTCTGGTCAGGTACTACGCTAATCTGAGGGATGTAACCGGGAAGAAGGAAGAGCATATCTCTGCAGATCAGATCTATTTATTACTGGATAAACTCAAATCTGAATATGGAGAAAAGTTCACAAGAACATTATACAGAAATGGAGACTTGATTGGCAATGTTCTTATCCTGATAAACGGTAAGAACATCAGGTACCTTAATGGTCTTAACAGCAAGCTTAATCCTGGTGATGAAGTGGATATATTTCCCCCCGTTGCGGGGGGATAATTCATAATTTATAAAATTCAAGCTCAAGTCTTTTCAGAGTCTCTTCAGTTGGGACCCCTTCCTCCGACCATCCTCTCACTTTGTAATAATCTTTCAACAACGCATCTAGGGGCACAACCTTTCCCTTGTTTGGACCTTTGGGTATTCCCTCCTTAAGGAACCTTTCAGGGAGAGTATCCTCCTTAGGCGATATACCAGCTTTCAAATTAAACAGCCTTTCAAGATTCCAGTTCCTCTCACCCGCTTCCATTAATTCTTCTTTTGTATAGTTAAAGCCAGTAACGGCATTGATCAATTTCATATAGTCATCGAAGTTTAGTGCAAAAGAGGGGAACTGACAAAGGCCGGAACAATCCATGACCTCGGTGAAATCCTGGACATATTTTACAAGTTCAGCTTTTCCTTCAAGTTTGGTAGGTTCAGATAAGGGCTCAACACCCAGAATTTCGTTGGATATGGTATATGCTCTCATATGAGAACCACCTATGTTGCTGGTTGCATACTCCAGAGCCATGCCCCATACCCCTCTTGGATCGTATGCTGCCAGTTCCTGGCCCTTAACACTGATGGATGCCGATGGATCACCAAATTTTTCAGCCAATCTCTTTGAACCTTCTGCAAGTTCAGCACCAAAACCTTTTCTGTAGGCGAGAGTACTGCTCATTTCCAGGAGTGCACTAATATTTCCAAACTTCGGCTTTGTTGGTCCAACCACTTTATCTGGTATCTTCCCCTTCTCATATAGTTCCATGGCAGCTGAGATGGTTAAGCCTCCCGATATTGTATCATAACCCAGTCTATCCGCGTTGTCATTGGCTGCAATTATTGCGTACAAATCATGTATTCCAGTATTAGCACCTAAAGCCCAGGCACTTTCATATTCAGGACCTTCACTTTCCCTTTCATTGTATCTTACTACCCTACCGCATCTTATAGGGCAAGCGAAACATGGTTGATTATGTAGCAGATAAGTTTCTGCTAATTTCTCGCCGCTTATTTCTTCAGCTAGTGGATCGTCACCAGACTCAAGGGAATTCTTATTAGAGAAAATGCCGGATCTATTAATTATGTTCACCAGTACCTCAGTCCCAAACTGGGTTAAACCCTGAGATGTAACTGGATTTTCTTTTATTTTTCTTAGCATCTCCTTCAATACTATGCTGTACTCATCAGGCTTCCCAATCTTCGGTAATGGCCCTGTTCCGGCCACCACAGCTTTCAACCCTTTCGAACCCATGACAGCACCCACACCATTTCTCCCTGCTGCCCTATGTTTATCATTGATTATGGCGGCAAATTTCACAAGGTTTTCTCCGGCTGGTCCAATGCAGGCAACACTTATATTCTTCCCATATTCCTCCATCAAGATATCTGTGGTTTCGAAAACATCTTTTCCCCATAGATTTTCAGCATCATGCAATTCGGCCCTTCCGTTGGACACATAAAGGTATACTGGCTTCTTTGCCTTTCCCTTAACAATAATCATATCAAAACCTGAATGCTTCACCCTGGCTCCAAAATAACCACCAGAATTACTTCTTGTTATGGTGCCTGTCAAAGGGCTTTTTGTCACAGCCATATATCTTGATGCAGTGGGGGCATTTGTTCCGGTCAAAGGTCCAGGCGCGAGAATAAGTTCATTTTCTGGTGAAAAAGGGTCAACCTTTGGATCAACTTCCTCTACAAAATACCTAGTGGCCAATCCCTGCCCACCAATGTAATCTCTTGCCCACTCCATGTTTGTGTCTTCAATCTTGAGGGTTCCATTGGTAAGATCAACTCTCAATATCTTACCTGTAAAACCTCCTATCATTTTCTTACCCTATATATATTGAAAAAGAGGTGAATATATATTTTTAATTTTTAAGCGTACCTAAATAATTTATTCAATTAATATGGGAGACTCATAAAAAATTTACTATATTGACAGTAATTCAGAATATCATATTTCATAAGAGATTAACAAACAAGCCAAGTAGGAATCCTAATAATATGCCAAATTGTATCAGGTATATATCCCTCCCATCGGGCTTATTTTGCATTAGAGAACGGAACATTGGCATCATTATAAATAATATTGCTCCAATGGCAGCACCATCGATAGACGCTATAGCAACTTTACCGTAATAGAAGTACCCAAATATCCCCCCAAAGATAGTAGGAAATCCACCGATAAAATAAAGTAAAGCAATAATTCCATTGGAGGGTTTAGCTCTGTTGATGAATGGAGAAATTATGGGAAACCCTTCAGTAAAGTTCTGGAGAATGAACCCTATGATTATCACGATAGAAAATGAGATCAGTCCAATTTTCCATGAGGACCCCAATATCATACCCTCCGTGAGATTCTGAAGACCCATACCTATGGATATGATTAATGGTAATCTCAGATTCCACTGACCATCGCTTTCTCCCTTCAAAAATCTTTGGCTTTCTATCATATAAAGAATTAAAAACATCAAAGCAAGAAAAAAGGCGAAATAGGCAGATATGTAGAAATTACCAATAATAGAGGAACTCTGATAGATCAAAGAACTGACATCAGAAAAAATGTCAGCAATAATGAATACTAAAATTCCTATGGCCAGAGACACAAGAACTTTGGAAATCTTTACGTTAAGATTTTTAATTAGTAGGAAAGGCCAAGAAAGATAAATTGAAAAACCCATTATGAGACTGAATAATATCAAGAAGTATAGGTTCCCAAGAATCATTCATGATACCTCCGCGACCTATTGTTATTGAAATCCGAAATACTGGTAATTAGGCTCACCTAATCAGGTAACCCATCTTAAAGAAATTCTTATTGTAGCATTCAATTTAAATTCCAAATGATGCAATATTGCACCAAAAACGTTTCTGATGAATGAATTTTTCATAATATTACAATAATATTTAAATAAAAGTTAACATTTGCAGATAGATTGCAATGAAAAAGAATATTTTCTTGTTTTTAGCCATATTTATAAGTCTCTCAATAATAATTTCTTCTGGCATGTCTGCTGTATCTCAGAACGACTTGAGAAATCCAGGCTATTATAGCCAGTCTGCTTTACCCGGTTTCAGATATCAAGGCACTGCACCTGACAATCTCCCAATTACTTTCACGGTGGTTTTGCCTCTTCAAAATACTAGTCTGCTAGGTTCTCTTATTAGCAAGATATCGAATCCCAGCTCACCATATTACAGACATTTCATGAGTGAGAAATACGCGCAGTACTTATTCACAAACCAAAATAAATTCAATGAAACTGTATCGATCCTTAAAAATTATGGTTTCAGAATACAATTAGAATCTTTTTCATCTATAATAGTCGCATCCGGAACCGCCTTTATGTTTGAGCAAGTATTTGGGTCCAATGTTGATATTTTTTCTAATGGCTCCCAATGGTATTACTCTGCACCATATGCAATTGAATTTCATGGAGCGAGTATATATGCAACCAATGGTTCAAGCATATTATTCCAGCATCCAAGTACGCTGATTAATCCTCAGATGGTTAAACAAATGAAGCAAAAATTTTCAACTTTGAATGAGACATTTTCAATAGAGCCATATCCTACAACAGCTTTGCAGGATGTTTATAATATAACTGGACTGTTGAATACAAATGTAACAGGTTCAGGGAAGACAATAGGCATATTGGATTTTGGCGGAAATCCCTATATTAAAAATCAATTAAGTTACTACGACTCAATATATAACATTCCAAATCCAACAAATTTCACTATCACCCCTATAGGTCCCTACGATCCTAACATGGGCATTGCGACGGGGTGGGATGGAGAAATCAGCCTTGACGTGGAATCATCCCATACGATGGCACCAGGGGCAAATATCAACCTGTATATCGCCAATCTTAATCTGAATTTAGCGCCAGTAATAGCATTTATTGATCAGATGGATAACGTTAACACATTATCACAGAGTTTCTCTATTCCTGAATCTTATATGGCAGAATTCCCTGCCATGTTAGAATTTTTAAATGTACAGCTAGCAGATTATTATTATGAAATCGGTTCATTATTAGGAATTACCTTTAGTGCAAGCACTGGGGACGCAGGCGGATCAGGATATAGTACAGGACCGCTGGGAACAGTTGGATATCCTTCCACTTCCCCGTTCGTAACGGCAATAGGGGGTACAACAACCTTCTTGACATTCAATAATTTAGGAAATGTAGTATCATTCTACCAGACTGCATGGTCCAATTACGGTTTCGTTCCTAATAACGTAAATTACGGTGGGAGTACAGGGGGAATTAGTGATTTAGAGCCCAGACCATGGTATCAGAGCACATTGACTAGCTATCCGAGCTATCCAAATGGTAGAATGGTCCCAGATCTTTCTCTAGAGGCAAATGTTTTCCCAGGTATGGTTTTTGTCTTCGGACAAAACACTACTGGAATATCGGGAGGTACCAGTGAGGCAAGTCCACTCTTTGCCGGACTGATTACACTAATAGACTCTGAAATAAATGGAAGTCTTGGCCTAGTAAATCCGCTTTTGTATGAAATTGGAGAAAATGGGACTTTATACAGCAAGATGTTTTATCCAATTACATCCGGGTACAATATTCCTTGGACTGAAAATTATGGATACAATCTTGTGACGGGTTGGGGAGCATTGAATGCAGGGAGCTTTGGAAGTTACATTAAGTCTATAATGCCACCATCCGGAAATGCCTTAAACAATAGCTTGAATGTGGTAAATGGCTCAGGCTCAAATGTATATGATTTAATGCCTGGCACAACTGTTACCCTGGAAAGCATTGTGAGCTATAATGGCACACCAGTAAAAAATGCAAAGGTAACATTTGAAATATCAACATTGAATGGGCAGAGGTTTTTACCAGGAAGATTCAATTCTTCATCTCTCATGTATTTTGCAATTTATAAAGTTCCGGGTAATGTTTCTGGAAATGCTTTCATTTATTCTTATGCCACATTTAACAATTCTTCTACAATGGCTCTGCAAGAAAATTATATGGGTTATTATACATATGTTGAATCATTAGCTCCGCAATCTGACTTTTTCTTGAACCTAGGAATTCCATTAGGAGGTCAGATTACTACAATAATGGGTAATCCTGTCAATACAACCTTAAGCATTTATGATTATAACTATAACATAATTGGGAATAATTACTTCCTGACAGCTACGGCACAAAACATAACTGTAACGAATGGAAGCTTGGAAACAATGTTCTACGGCTCGAGTACGGCTGGTGTATCGCTTATAACAACCAACAATTCATATCTCTACCTTCCCTTATTCAACGGTTTCAATCTACAGAATACATTGATACTTGGCCCAGAAGAAGTTGAGCCAGGAGCCGTAGCACCAGGACAGCAGATATTCGTTGATGCCATAGTTGTACCTGGGTATAATCTGGCCGACTTTAATCCTGCATTGGGTGCTAATGTTACGATTTCCTTGGTTAATACACAAGGAAAGGTGATAAGTTCTTCATTTGCAACTCCAGGCACACCGACAGGACTAAACGTTCCCATAGGTACCCCTGCAGGGCTGTATACAGTTTTAATCAATGCATCATATTCTTCGTACACCTATGGCATGAATTTATATGGTGAATACTACGGACAGATACTGGTGACCAATGGTTTGCTATCAACTAAAATGTGGCTCTCATCATCAAATATTAGCGAGGGACAGAGTATCATACTATATGCAAATATCACATACAACGGGTCGGAAGTGCAGTTCGGAATGTTTTCTGCATCCCTGTTTCCTACAGATCTATCTGGTTCATATTATATCATTACGGCGATAGAACAGATACCTCTCTATTACGACACTTCAGCAGGTTTATGGGTAGGATCGATTCAAATGCCAAGTCCAACGTCACAGGGTTCATTAACCCTAGAAAACGGTTTATCTGACTGGGTAGGAAATTACACTATATATCTCACCGGAATAAATGCATTCGGAGTAGAGACAAATAATAACTATACATCTTATATACAATTCTATCTGCAGAATCCCATCATTGAAAGTATTCAAAATCAATTAAATATTATACAAAATGAAATAGCAAATAATAATCAATTAACGTCTTCTCAGATTTCCTCAATTGAATCAGAACTCAGCAGCATTGAATCAGAGCTTACGTACATGAACAGTACCATGAAAATGAATGTTTCATCATTGCAGAATAAGGTAACTTCCCTAGAAAGCTCACTTAGTAGCGAGAAGTCAGGTACACAATCTCAAAATACTATATCCGTAATTGCCATACTTGTATCAATTATTGCATTGCTGGCAGCGTTGATAGCATTGACAAGAAGAAAGAAATAGATCAATTACTATTTTATTCTTTTATATTTATTAATTTTAATTCTCTAGACTCTTGACATTGAATGTATCTATTCTAAACTTCACTATAGTATTAAATACACGTAGGACTCAATAAAAAATATATATACAAACATGAAGGGATATGAGACACCCTAAAGGACTTCTAACATTAATATTGATAATAAATCATAATAAACTCCAAAGTTCCAAGAAAGAGGCCACGAGAGATGGAGTTGCTCCTTGTAAAAAAAAAGAGTTAAATTAAAGTAATATATTGATACGTAAATGGCAGAATCTCAGGTTAAAAACCTATCCAATTGTGGATTAAAAGTGATTCTGGGACAGCTTTTTGGAAAGATACAAACTCCTGGGTCTGAGCCTTTCGCAATCCAAGTTCTGGCTTCTAGAATTATGACCCAGTTCCCAGATGTGAATGTTTCGTTACATAGCGTCACGGAAGATGACATGGGGATCGAGCTATTCTTACAGGAGGCTCAATATAGCGATTTTATAGGTTTATCAATACCGCAAGGAACTATTGACATCTCTTTTAAAATTTTAGAATTTTTCGACTCGCTTAAAACCAGACCATTGATAGTATTGGGTAACGCGCTTCCGTCTTATGAGTACGAATATTTTATTAAGAGATTTCCTTGGGTGTATATAATTCGTGGTTGGGGTGAAGATGCAATAGTAGAGATGTTAACAGAGCTTAGAAATAACAAGGTTCACCCTAACTTTGACAAAGTGAGTAACCTAGTCTATTTAAGGGACAACACTATTGTTACCAATCCAATAAAATGGCCTAAAACTTATACAGATACTTCAAGTTTAAAGACTGATGAGTATTTGGCTCGGGTTGAAGCTAGCAGAGGATGTCATTACAACCGGTGCACTTTCTGCACAAGACCTCCTGGCCCCAGATTGTGGGTAAAATTTCCTGCTGACGAAGTGGTCAAAAGTATCATAAAAATGAAAGAGAAGGGTATCAAATACTTCTCTTTTGCAGATGAAGAATTTGTCGGAAACGATATTGTGCATGCGCTTGAAATTTCTGAAAAACTCTTAACTGTTAAAGGGATTAATTTCTCGCTATCCGTTAGGCCCGATAATGTTATAAATAGCAAAGATACCCCGGAACTGAGAGAAATGAGAAGGTCTGTATTTGCTAATTTAAAGCGAGCGGGCCTGAAAATGGTGTTTCTAGGGGTTGAATCACTCTCTGATACTCAACTTAAAAGATACAGAAAAGGTTTCTCTTCGGCTGAAGCACTAAATGCCATATCAGAGCTTCGGTCATTGGGAATTTCTTTTGAAATGGGATTCATTTTATTTGACCCATTTACAACGATGAAAGAAGTGATAGATAACTATACCGTGTTAAAAAAAACAGGTTATTGGAGATATGTTGGGCAGATTTTTAACCACTTGAGAATTCAAAAAGATTCTCTTATTTACCATGAAATGAAAAATTCTGGATTATTGAAGGAATATGATTTGAATACTATGCAATATGAATATATTTCCCAGAATTCAGATGTCGAGCGCCTTAAAAGAGCCTGCCTGTTTTGGAAAAATTTTATAGATAGAGTTTATCTGTTAGAAAGGAACAGAGTACGCAATGAGCTCGGATTTGGAATGAACGATAAATATGTTCTTTCGCTTCGTAAATTATCGTTTCAATTTTTAGAGGCTTTGCTTCAAACATCAAACGAACGGGAGCTAATTGTGAAAATTTCCCATTTGCACAATTTACAGCGAAATGTCATTCAAAATCTTAAGGAATACTTAGAAAAGAAAGACCCAAGAATTGGAGATACGAAAGAACTTTTGATTGCTATTAACAAATATTTAGAAAAGCAAAATTTTATATATGATTTTAAGAATTATATTTTAAATGATGGAAACAGAAAATTCCCTGACTAGAAATAAATTTTTTGGAGACGCACTAAAGGTAATAAATGTAAGTATATGGCAACATCTTTACAATAAGGATACAGGGGGGCTAGGAAATACTCCAAGTAATCCAGATTTTTGGACAACTGCTGGACTTTTATATGCCCTTTCAGAGACTCATATTATGAATTTTAGAGACCCTAAAATGAAAAAAGCGCTGAAATGGCTTTTAGATAATATAAATGAAGATGGTGGTGGTCCTCATCGTACAAAATCTAATTTATCTTTTACGGAACCAACGGAGTGGGCAATTCTAACACTGTGTAATGTTCTAATGGAATTTGCTGATCTTTCTCATCGGAAAAAGGAGGAATTTGAAATCTCGGTAAAAAATGAGTACGAAAAAACTCTTGCTGGCTTAGCTAAGTGTTTATTGGATTCCCAAACTATGATAGGGGGATGGACCTGCGTATGTAATCCAAGTAATAAGCAAAAAGAGAGGGCCTATACATATCCCACCGCACTAGGAGCATTTTCTCTAAGAAGGGTCTTAGATTATTTGGAAACTGAAGATAACAGTTTAATACATAGAGACCTCACTAGTTTACAAGAGAGGCTAAAAAATGGATACCAAGAGAGTATTAAATGTCTTTCTAATTTAAAGGATAAGGAAATTCCAGATATGCAAAATGAGGTTGCTTGGGGGGAGTCAAACGATTCTCCTAATAAAGCCACTGTAGCGCATTCCGCATTTGTTTTATATATTATCAAAAGATTACCCACTGATAGTCTTCCTAAGAACTTACTTGATAATGAACAGGTAATTTCTTTTATCACTCGTTACTTAGAATCAAAGGTATGGATCGAAAATGTCATTGACCTTTGTGATGAAACATCTCCTGCAAGGTTCTCGGAGCCTTATGTGATTTCTGCACTACTAGAAGGCAAGAAGTCTTTCGATGATGAGACAATTCAAAAGGGACTTATAAAATTATTTAACACCTATTACTGGGATGAAAAGGGACTCTTTTTTTACAGGAACCAACTAGCATGGCCTAATAGAGACTGTATGTTAATGCTAAATGTATTGGCTCAAAATGTAAACTTACATGACATGTTAAGGGCCGTTGAACGACAATATTCTTATAGGGAGAAAATAAAAGAAGATTGTGATAAAAAAATATCTGATATTAACGAGAAGTATAAACAAGAAATGAATGATATGCGTAATAAGTATCAAACTGAGTATAAACGTTTTCAATATACTTTCACAATAGCTGGGATTATAATTTACATTCTATCATTTATTACATTCTGGAAATTATTTCCCACATATTTTTTTTCGATTACAATTCCTGTTTTTTCTGGTTCGGCTATAGTTATATTAGTAATGGTAGTTCTAGAAATTATGAAACGGGGAAAGTAACTATATTTGGTATCAGAAGTCTATAAGAGCTAAAGCTTAACTATAGCACCATAGCATCTGAGAAAAAGGATTCTGACAGTTTCTTCAATAACTTTTTTTAATCTCGCATTTATCCTATTCTGAAATTCTTTTATTTAGTAGTCCTATATTTTTGGTATTCAAATATTTGACTTAGCGTTACGAATTTCGTGTAAATGTGAATTTATTTTCCCTAGAAAATGAGAAGCAAATCTCATATTAATCGTAGTACCCCATATACAAAACTGATGGCCCAAATTACTTGAAATCTACTTCTGGGATTAAACCACTCTTTGCCTATGGCGACTATAGCATTCATAATAAACTGCGATAATGCAATATGGATGTGTGATAATATCACTAACCATGATAGAACATTAGGTCTATTCAAGAATTAGACACATTATAACAGGCTTTACTGATAGCTATATCGTTGTGACAATAAATGTCGCTCTCTTAAATCTCAGCAACAATGACTCTCCATTAGTTATTATTAAATATTAATTTTAAGTTTAATCTTTGGCGTTAGGGGTAACTACTTTATATTATATAGACAGTATAACTTAAAACCCGCTCTTCTTAGCTTTTCCCTTATTATGTGGGAATCTTATACACATAAGATATATCATAAAAAACTATATATTAGTATTATATAATATTATATATAATTATATATAAACGAAAAATTATTACTATATATAGATTAGAACCATAAATACAGGGCCCAGGAGCTAGGTATTAATTTAAGTCAATGGTTTAATACTAACCTAAAAGCGTTTTCAGAAAAAATAGATGAAAAAAGTATTACAGAATATGCAGAGTGCGGGGGGAGGGATTTGAACCCCCGAATCCCTACGGAGCGAGATCTTAAGTCTCGTACCTTTAACCTGGCTCGGCAACCCCCGCTGTAGTGATAGCCCTACATATTTGCGTAATTAAATATTTTCTCTATTTTCAGAATAATCTCAAATTCAATCTGTTCAACCAAGACCACGTTGCCTTTTTTTATGTATGATGATAAATAATTCATTCAACCTTTATGGGCCTTTCCTTAAATTTCAAATTTAAAAATCGGAAAAAATAAGTTTTGTCACACTCAATTAATTCAGAAAGTAAATTTAACTTGAAACTAATATCTCCATGATATAATATGGATTTCAGTTATACAGAAGATGATGAAATGGTTAGGCAAACCGCCAGGGAATTCGTTAAAAAATATGTTTTACCAAATAGGGATAAAATAGCTTACGGCAATAATATTCCAGATGAAATAATTAAAGCCGCTGCGAATGCCGGATTTATCGGTTTTAACATTTCACAGGAATATGGTGGACCGGGTGGAAATATATCTCAAATGTCCATAATCATTGAGGAGCTCGCTCGTGGAGATGTCTCCATGGCCTTACCCGTTTATGTGTTATTGTTAAATGGCTGGCCATTCATGTTGCAGAGATACGGTACCAAAGAAGCCAAAGAAGAAATCCTCCCAAATGTTGTTAAGGGAAGAACATTTTTTGGCATAGGAAGTACTGAGCCTTCGGGTGGATCTGATGTAATGTCTGAAAGATCTAACGCCAGAAAAGAAGGAAAAAGATGGATCGCAAATGGTGAGAAGGTATATATTAGCGGAGTCAGGGAATCTCTTAATTTGCCTGGTGGAGGAGGATTCTTAACATTGCTAAGGACGGGTGATCAATCCCTTGGCTCCAAAGCTTTCACTACGTTTGCATTAATGTTGAAGAATACTGAAGGAAAAATTAATGAAAATATTTCAACCACTATCTTCAACAACATAGCTAGAGAAGGTCTCTCCACAGGTGGGTTCTCATTTAACGATCTAGAAATCGATGATAAATACAGAGTTGGTGAAGTTGGTAAGGGATTTCATATAATCATGGAAGGTTTCAATGTAGCGAGAATATATGTTGCTGCAGCCTGCAACGGGGCAGCCACTGAAGCACTTGAAATGGGCATGGAGCATCTAAGGACAAGAAAACTCTTCGGTCAGCCGCTGGGAAGGCAGGAAGGACTGCAATTCGAATTGGCAGAGCAATACGGCAAGTTGGAATCATCTAAGCTTCTCACACAGAGAGCTGCATGGCTCATGGACAAGGTATATTTCTCAAATGAATCTGTGCCATTATCTGAACAGAACAAGTATGTATCATTAGCGAAGATGACAGCACCTCCCATGGCCCATGAACTCATAACAAAAGTTATGGTTTGGCATGGGGCACTAGCCTACACAAAGGACACAGCTCTCGGTGCTGCACAGGGTGGAGTTATGTCATACTACATAGGGGCTGAAGGAGGTATAAATATAATGAAGTTAATAATTGCCAGAGAATTATTAGGAAAAGAATTCCTGTCATACAAATCTTAAATTAAAGGTTAAAGTTACAAATTAAATTTTATTTAATCTCCTTATTTCTACTTCTTATTCTAATAATTGTAATTAGCAAGACAATTTTTACTATTATGGCCCCTAATGTTATAGCAAGGTATCAGGTATTCAAGTGAAAGATGCTTATCCCTATTACATGTGCTAGAGTTGCGAACTTAGCTTGTGGTCACGTTAATTGGACATTAGATGTTATTAAAACGGAGGACATAAGAATTTCATTGTAGTATAATAGTTAATATTTTGAATACGGACCTAATATTTTGCTTACTTTCTATGTGATTGATGTAATTGGAATTATTGTGATGCCAGATTAAAAACGTGAGTTGACCTAGAACGATTTATAGTTTATCAATGCGTTATCTTCATTTTCAGACTATTTCTTCTAATGTAAATTATTGTCTCTCTATTATGGCATGCAAATATCAAGGGCTTTTAGAGTCAAGGATGATAAGACGTTATTATTCCTGGTAAGCAATACCGAACAAACCTAGACTTTTGGTGAAAAGTATCATAGAAATTTAACAACAATTCCATCTACTATTACTGATTAGCTTGAATTAGTAGATGTCACGTATTTTAATGTAGGAACATATTGTCATCTCTCAAAAAGGCAACTAATTTTCAATGATATGGTGAATTTCAGTCATAATATAGTATTTGTGACGCCACGAGGATATTGCTCCCATTAATATTCCACTGGGAAATATGAAATGGATAACAACTGTGTTAGAGTAAATTTAATAATTTATTAACAATACGAGATACACCTGATAGCCCCGTGGTGTAGTGGTCAAGCATATCGGGCTTTGGACCCGACGACGGCAGTTCGAATCTGCCCGGGGCTATATACTTCATATAAGCTTTATTTTCTGAACTTATTTAAAGAGAAATGAGTAAGGAAGACCAATAAAATGTTAGAAAATATATCATTTTATAGATATGAAATACATGAACCCGTAAGGCCATTGAATGTTATATAAATCAAAATATTTTCAAAATCTACATTTTTATTGGAATAAAACTGAAAAACGCTATTATCTTCAATGGTCAGGTTTTTATTGCTAACAATGGTGCCATCAGGATTTACTATATTGAAGAAGATTTTGAACCCACTGAGATTGCTAATGAAATAATAGCCATTAACGTCATTGGCTCCAAGAAATTCTATTGGATATATGGAATTATTAAATTCAAAATGTGAGTTCATACTGTAAGGATTAAGAACCAAGTTGTTTGGGGATGTAAAAATAAAAGTCGCATTCAAATAATTGCCGCTTGGATTTCCACTATTGACAACGATCTTTCCAATAAATTCTTCATGATTCAAGATATTTGAATAATAGACACCTATCATCAGAATAGCCAGAGCGAGTATTATGGTGATGGAGATCATCAACAGGTTACCAAATACCGAGCTTACCCCGGTTTCCATTATTTAAAAATGTCTTCTTATTTAAATATTTTTCCTAAAGCTTCGAGACAAGTTAAGATGTTCAATTCCTCACATAAATACCTGAATGGAATGTTTGAGGGATTAGAGTTTCTCTTGAATCAATTCATAGTAACATTTAACTCTTTTTAGACAAATTATAGTATTGGTTAATCATTCTCATCCAATAATGGGAAACAAGATAATTGCATATTTGAAGAAAAACAGATTGAAAACTTGGGAAATATTACTTAAAATTGATCCTAGAAATTATGGAATATTCAGTAAATATGGATATTATTTATTTATCTCATCTCTATTCATATTATTTTTCGTCACCTTTTTGTTAATCAATGGATACGTCCACCTAATATCGCCGCCCAAATATGTTCTATATAGCAACATAGTTGGGGTAAACTATGCACTTTTTGGATATATGGGGGTATTTATTATAACAGCCTTCTCTCCGTTACCAGACTATTTCATAGTTCCTATTTTAGGTTACATGGCTTATTTGGGATTTTTCAACTTCTGGTTTGTGGTAATGGTAAGTTCACTTGCAGATTTATTTTTAATGGGCATAGATTATGCAGGTGGGCGGTTTGCGGGAAGAACGATCGTAATAAAATTAATGGAATTATTTAGGGTCAAAGCCTCAAACCTTGATGAAGCGGAAGGATGGATAATGAAGCATGGTTTTATTTCCATATTCATAGCAACGTTCATTCCCTTCGTAAAGCACATAATTTCAGTGGCGGCAGGAACATTGAGAATGAATGCAGGTGTCTTTTTCCTAAGTAACTTCATAGGATTTTTTATAAGATTCCTCTTTTTGGCATTTGTTGGATTTAGAGGCATTTACATATTCTCTCCGTCTTTTGATTATATGAACAGGCTGATTCTTTATGTTGTGGGATTGGCAAGTTTGGGGTATGTTATTTATTATATAATGATGAAAGTTAATAAATTTAGAAAAATATTGATTCAAATTTCAGGGCTAATAAAGAGTTAACTGATGCTCTTGCTTAAAATATCCTGGAAATTCTTTGAGCGGGTCGATAGCCTGAGTAGAATAAAGAAGAACATTACCACCAAGAGCAAGATCAGGAAGATGTATCTGAATCCTAAAGCTGAAATGAGATATCCAGAGATTATTGGAATCAGAATACCGATAATCATCATTACTGAGAAATAATGCGAATTCGCAACGCTTCTCTCTTCGACTTTAAAGAACCTGCCCAAGGTCATGACGGAAAGAGGATAAGTGGAACCATGTGGTATTCCAAGCAATATCATTGCAACTAGAAAAATCAGGAAATTATTCGATATGAATATCATAAATATACCGATCCCAGTTAAGCTAGCCGACAACATCATCTCCAGTACAAGTCTTTCAGGAGGTCTGAAAAAAAGATAAAGTCTTGCTGAAAAGGAAGATGCAAAGAAAATAGAATATACAAGAGAAACTTCTGAAAGGGATATGCCATAGGTATCCCTCTCATATATACCTAGGAATGTTGTAATTATGGCAAAAGGTATGTTGTATATTAAGATATTATAAATTGCTACTCTGAACCCTTCATTGGACCATACCCTTACCTTTAAGTTAGATTTCTTTTCTTCAGGGAATTGCAAAAAGAATGAAAGTATGAATAGGACTATGCCAAAGGGCGTGAAGTAAATGAAGACATCCCTTAAGCTTACGTACCTTAATATATATGATTCTATGGCTGGACCAGCAATAAGGCTTAAGCTTAATGTGAGAGTATATAACGCAATTATTCTTTCCCGTAGCTTTCTGTCCTCAAGTAAGGAAGCAGATGTTATTATATTGGGCATTATCAGACCCAGGGTAGCCCCAGTCAATGATGTCAAGACCCATAGAAGTATAAAATTGGAAAATGCATATAGAGGCAATGTCAAAGCATAAAACAGAGATGATACTATGAAAGCCTTTCTCCTTTGGCCAGAATTCATTCTAGCATTCAAAACTATGGTTGTAAGAAATGAGGTAAAAGAACTGAGAGCGGCCAGAATTCCTATTTCTCCTTGAGTTAGATTTAAATCATATTTAGCAAGTAGAGGAATTGTCGTTGATATCATGTTGTTACTTCCTCTGGCCACGAATGTTGTGACAATTATGACAATTGAAAATATTATAATGTTAGTTTTATAATTCAAGTGCTATCCTCTCTTCTGAATGAGTTCTGTATACCGCATTTTTATATTTATTATTCTTAATATATAGATTAAATGATTTTGGATATCGATTTATCATTAAAGGATAATAGATATATCCTATTTAACAGCTTTGACTTGTAGATATTCAAAATGTTAATATCCCAAAATCGGAAAAGGTATGAAATTAGTAATTATATAGGAAATTATGGACCAAAGCAAAAAGGAAATACTTTACTCAATTGGTCTTGGTATTGCCCTAATGCTAATCGCACTCATACTTGAATCAATCATTCAATCAGTGCCATTGATTATACTGATTGCTAAAAATGGTATTAAAAACGTATCGACAAATTTCGTAAATTTGGAATTAAACTACGCTCTAATTTATTCCATATTTCTTGGATTGGTGGCTGGGACTTCCCAGGAGGTTTTCAAATACATTGGCGTGGACTTCAAATCCAGGGAATATGCATTCTGGATTGGAATTGGATTTTCCATAGTAGACATATCATTTCTTCTCATTGAGTCTCTATTAACCAGTTCAATAGTTTCTAGGGAAAAATCAGTTGCGGCTATTTTATCTATTGTTCCCCTATCCACAATACTGCTGAATTTGTTCGTATCACTCCTTTTTCATCCTGGTACTGCCATGATGTTGAAGTTTGGAAGAATGGCAAATAAAAAGATTTCAATGCTTGTAACAGCTATAACCATGCATACCATCATAGATGGTGGGGTTGATTATGTAGATATTGAGGTCATATTAAACCATTTCAATTTAAGTTTTGCGACTCATGTATTTTGGACAGTGTCAGTTACAATAGCTCTTGTGTCAATAATTCTTGGATCATATCTAATCAGAAAAGTCAAATAAGTTATGAAACATTTGAAATAAAATTTTCTCCCATTCTTTTTTCATAAATTTCAACCTGATTTACTGATTTTGGAAAAATGGAAATATAAAATTATGTTGTAAGGGTATGATTAAGGACATTGAGTTTACTTCCATGGAGGGAAAGCGTGTTTCTCCCATAGATTTTAAACCACAGGAAATAAGGATAGACCAGAATTTGAGTATTTTGGATATCAGGAGGGAAGGAGAAAATTTCAGGATATTCTTCAAGTTCATAACCACATTTTCTGGAATGGGTAATATTAGTGTGGAAGGTGACCTTCTATATAATGGGATTGATCTAGAACCAGCATGGAGAAAGGATAAAAGTATTGCTGATGCTGCTGCCCAAGAGATTCAGGGCTCAATTTTTGCTGCCTCCACAGTGGAGACAATAATAATAGCTAAGGACCTTAGACTGCCTCCACCTATCCCCATGCCAACAATACAGAAGAAAAAGGATATAATTGGTTTCGGATGATCAGTACTCTCTCCATCTGTGCCCACATTTGGCACAGATATAGAATTTTGTCTCAGGTTCATCTGCTGCCCTTGTCTGGGCCGCTTCCCAGTATGCCCCTTGGTTTCCACAAGATGGGCAAACTGCATTCTTGTCCAGTGGGAGATTAATCTCTTCCTTCTTCACAACAATTAGTTCCCTTTTCTTCCCCTTTTCAACGATTTTTTTCTTTTCATCCTTTTTAATTGGCATTTCATACCCGCATTTGGCATTGGTACAGACCCATTTTCCGTCTTTTGGCATCATCATTGAACCGCATTTTGGACAAAACACAAAGACCTCTAATTTAAATCTCATTAATACATTTTCCCTTATGCGCCTTCCCTGTGTCCAGGTCCACAAATCGAAAGCCCAAGAAACAATTGAAAAAATGAAGAAGAACAGGACAATTATTCATGGGTACAGGGTAAAGCGGGAGGGGGATTATGTACTGATACCAAGTGTACAAGGAGATACATTTGGCGATTTTCAGGAAGTTAAACAAACTAATCTTCAACATGTGGGAAGCTTTGAGAAAATTGGAGATTTTGTGGTCATTAAGGAGAGGGATAACTGGAAGGATATATATGACAGCATTATAGAAAGGAGGCCTCCCAGAGCTATTTATTTAGATCAGGGAGTAAAGGGAAGTGAACGAATAAGAGACCTGAAATTGATTTACGGAGAGGGAGAACCGTCCAGTTTCCACAGGGAAAATGGCATAAGGCTTTGGGTGGACCTATCAAAGGCTTATTTTTCTCCAAGACTAGCCACAATCAGAGAATTCACAGCAGAGAATGTTATGAATTTCCCACATAACAGGGTTATTGACATGTACGCGGGAATAGGACCAATTACAATCCTTCTCCTGAAGAAAGGGATAAGGACATATTCTTTTGATATAAATCCAGAGGCTGCTAAACTCCTTAAATACAATTTGAAACTGAATAGAGTTGAGGGGAATATAGTCATAGCAGATTCAAATAAGCTGGCAGAATGCTTTGCCCTGGCGGATCAGATTATAATGAACAATCCTTCTCAGGATATACATCTAACAGAAAATATAATAAATGGATTTAAAGGCAAAATAGTTCATCTCTTTATTCTTTTGGAGAAGAATGATTTATCAAAATTCTTGGAAAAAAATGGAAAAACTGAGATAGTTAGAGAGGTACACGGATACTCCCCTTCCAAATCCCTATATTATATACTTTTAAGAATGTGAATTCAATAATCTTTCAATATAAACAACTGTGAGTGAAAATAATGGCCAAACCTGGAATAACAGAAGGATTAGTAAAAGCAATAAGGGAGAGATACGAGGATAGATTACTTGAGGCTGTTAAGAAGGGTCCTCTCCCTGAACATGTTGGAGTTATAATGGATGGAAACAGGAGATTTGCCAGAGAGATGAGGCTGACTACAAATGATGGCCATTATCTGGGAAAAAAGAAGTTGGAAGAATTCCTGAACTGGTGCTACGATATAGGAATTAAGATAGTTACCGTATACGCCTTCTCCACGGAGAATTTCCAGAGGGACAAGAATGAAGTGGAATTTTTAATGTCATTGTATGAAGAGAGTTTTAGAGACTTAATTAAAGACAGGAGGGTAAATGAGAGAAAGATTAGGGTCAAGTTGATTGGTAAAACCGAACTTCTACCAGAAAATGTGCTGAGGGCTGCCAGGGAAGCTGAAGAACACACAAAAAACTATGATTCCTATTTTTTGAATGTTGCCATAGCTTATGGTGGAAGGGAAGAAATCCTCGATGCCATAAAAAAGATTGCCAGAGATGTGAAGGAGAATAAAATCAATGAAAATGACATAACCAGCGATCTATTCAGAAAATATCTATATACTGGCGAGCTCAAGGATCCTGATCTTATAATTAGGACATCGGGGGAAGAAAGAATTAGCAACTTCCTCCTATGGCAATCAGCATATTCCGAGCTATATTTCATGGATGTTTATTGGCCGGAAATGACCAAGCTGGACTTATTGAGGGCAATACGCTCCTATCAAGAAAGAGAGCGGAGGTTCGGCAAGTAGATGCCAATTATCGGAATCGATGACACAGATTCATCGAAGGAAATGTGCACGACCTATCTCACCATTGAAATATTGAGGAACACTTCCTTGGACCTTATAGGTTTTCCAAAGCTTGTTAGATTGAATCCAAATATTCCACTTAAAACTAGGGGGAATGCTGCAATATCATTAAGGCTTGGAAGGGGTAAAGGGAATAAAAAACCAATAGGTTCAATTGATGGCGAAATTGTATATTCTTATGAGGGCGGTGATGAGGATAAGCTGGACATAGATATACCTTCCATAATTGAGAAATTTTCACCACATGATGAAAAGACCAATCCAGCCTTCATTTCTTCAGTTGATAAATTGAATGAATCATTATACTGGAGTGCCGTTAGGGAATTTGTGGATTATAGGAAAATACTGGAGATAGTTAAGGGGATGGAATACTGGACAAATAACGGTGATTTCGGTATTGTCGGTGCTGCATCTGCAATCTCCTGGCCAGAGAAGTTTTCAACCTATGAACTGATCACATACCTTCCGAAAGAGAAATGGAGCGGAGATCATTGGGTAGATGATGGAAGTGCAGAATATGTGGAGAGGAACTTCAAATCCACATTTGATAGTTTTGACTTTCAGAATAAATATAATGCCATAAGGCCCACAACAAAAACTCCAATACTTTTTGGAATTAGAGGAACGGATATTTCAGATCTCATGAATTCAATCCATCATATAAAAAGCGAACCATATGAATCATTCATAATTTATAATACTAATCAGGGAACCGATGATCACATTGTTAAGAGGAAAGTAGGTGAGGTGAAATTATATCTTTCTTCAAAAATAGAAGTTACAGTACTTGAAAACCCAATTAATATAAGGGGAGGAATAGTTTCAGTTAGGGTTGGGGATGCAACAGGTCAAATAGACGCTGTGGCCATGGAACCCACAAAAGAATTCAGAAATATAATCAGATCTCTGAGAAAGGGGGATAGGCTGGAAATATATGGAGGAACAACCAAAGAAGGTAAAATAAACATAGAAAAGATAAATCTAATATCACTCTCTGAGGAGATAATTGTAGAATCCCCAGTATGTCCTAACTGTGGAAGGAAAATGGAAAGTTCAGGTAAAAATTCCATGTACAGATGCAGGAAATGTGGTACCGTGGGAAAACCCGTGGAAAGGAAAGTAAATAGGGAAATAATAAAGGGATATTATGAGGTACCCGTGATTGCACGGAGGCATCTTGCAAGGCCTTTGAAGCTAGGGGTAGTAATATGATGATATGCATAACCGGTACTCCTGGAACTGGGAAGACAACAATAGCATCTGGTCTTGAGAAAAGAGGTTATAAAAAATTGGAATTTTTGGACATAGCCAGTAATTGTGTTGATGGGATGGAAAATGGGGAATACATTATAGATGAAAGCTGCCTCAAATTTATAAAGGCTGATGGGATCGTAGAAAGCCACCTTTCCCATTTTATGGATTGCGACTTGGTTATAGTACTTAGAGCCCATCTTAGGGATATAGGTGAGAGATTAAAACAAAGGGGATACAATAAGGAAAAGATAATGGATAACATTGAGGCAGAGGCTCTGGACATTATAGGCCATGAAGCCAAGGAGTTACACGGTGAAAATGCTTTTGAAATAATGAACGATGATCCAGAAGAGACAATCAATAAAATAATATCAATCATTGATGGTAAAGAAGGGAAACATGAGATATATGACCTGTCGGAGGAGATATTAAATTGGTACTAGATAAGGGAAGGGGACTAGCTTCGCACTTGATAGATCCAGTAGCCAGTAAGATGAAAAATGTCAATCCAAATGCCATCACCATATTGTCACTTGTTTTTGCGGCGCTCTTTATGTTCACAATGTATGAATCCATGCTGGTTATCTCATTCATATTGCTCCTGTTATCCTCATTTGCAGATGCTCTTGACGGAGCAGTAGCCAGAATGGCTGAAAAAACATCAAAATTAGGGGATTTTCTTGATCACTTAATAGATAGATATTCAGATTTCCTGATAATAGCAGGAATTTCCATATCAATATATGGCAATCTTTTATTCGGCCTGATTGCCCTAGCAGGAACCTTCCTTACAAGCTATGTTGGGACCCAGGCGCAGGCTATAGGTCTGGGTAGGTTCTATGGAGGTTTCCCTGGCAGGGCTGATAGGCTGGTTATTTTCATGATTGGAATATTGTTGCAAATTTTCACGCCAAGGATTTTCGGATTTTACCTCCTGAGTTGGATATTGTTGTTTATAGGGGTGGCAGGTATAATAAATTCAATTTACAGGACCAAGGTGGTCTTATCTTCTATCTGAGTTCTTGATTCTGTAATATTGAAGGGGATGTTTTATTCTGCCGCTCATACAAAGTTCATCAGTTTCCTTGTAACATAGGCCCAGAGAGCCAAGGGTTTGGCATGAAGGAACCTGGTATTCCCTTCCCCTCTTTGTACCTGTTATATGTTCCACTTGATACCTGGTGATCTTTTCTGCAAAATCAGGTATATTTCCAAACAGTTTGATTATTTCCTCATTATCATACCCAATCTTATGTAGGAACGTCACCATGTAAAACCTCGCAGGATGGGATAAGTTTGCATTCTTGGATACATCATCCATTATTTTAACCATACATGGAGGGAATGCTTTCACATTCCTCGGGCCCAGATCAGATATCTCCCTCTTAATCTCCAGACCCATGGATATTATTTCCCTAGAATAAGGTTCAAGAATTTCCCTTGCTGTATTAGAGAATTCAACAGGTTTCGTTACATCATCTAAGAATTGGGAATAGAATGCTTCTCTAACTATCTTTCTCATTATGCTTGAATTAACAATAACCTTTCCCGAATCCAGCATCTGATTGCACAGGTTTAGATCTGGATCGTTGAAAACAGTGGAATATTTTAAAAAAGAGGTGATTGGTATACTGAATTCTCCATTTTCTTGTGTAATCTCTATTTTCAGTTCCCTTGCTATTGCTCTTATAACCTCAAAATCCTCTTTTTCAAGCAAATTATAAAGATGATTTCTTTCCCAAAGGGCATATCTGGCTGATATGAAGTAATCACCCATATACGTCAATAGGATCTTTGTCAAAGCATATAGAATAACCCTGTCACGTGCATTTTCGAAATCAATGGAACTCGCACCTCTGTTTTCAAGTATGCCTTTTATTATTTCCGAAGCCCTTTTCACATTTTCGATATTATTTGAAAGAAAATCATCTAATGGTAGGGAAATCTCGGTGATATATTCCCTTGCCAACGTTCTTAAAAAGGGATAGTTTATTAGGTCTTCCTCGTTCATATTATGGTTAATTCTTTTTTTGCAGTGGTCAGGGACTGGGCACCGTTTTTCTTTACAAGTACATCATCTTCTATTCTGACTCCGCCAAGGCCTGGAATGTAAATACCGGGCTCTACCGTAACAACCATATCCTCCTTTAGAAGGAAATCGTAATTAGGCCCCAGAGCCGGATGATCATGAACGTTAAGCCCAACTCCATGCCCCAGAGAATGGATGAATTTACCCTTATATTTCGTAGAATCTATTACTTTCCTTGCGGCCTTATCCACATCTTTACCATTCATGCCTTCCTTTATTGCCCTGATTCCTTCCTTCTGCGCTTCTAGAACTATATCGTATATATCCAACATCTCCTGCGGAGGCTTTCCATAGAAATATGTTCTGGTCAAGTCTGAGCAGTATCTTTGGAACCTTGCGCCGAAATCTACCAGTACCACATCTCCCTTTTTCAGTCTCCTGTTTCCTCCAGTGAAATGGGGTTCTGCGCTATCAGGTCCGAAGGCAGCGATAGTATCAAAGGAAGGGGATGAAGCGCCAAGTTTCATCATCATATAATTGACTTCTGCGGCCAGTTCATTCTCAGTCATACCTTCCTTTAGCATGTTCGGTATGGCATCTGCGACTTCGGATACAATCTTTGCAGCCTCCTGTATTTTTGAGATTTCTCTTTCTGATTTTATCTGTCTCAAATCCTTGATGTAATCCCCAACATCCACAAATTCCTTATCCGGTAGAATATCTTTCAGATTCATGAAGTCCTTATGGGAAAGACCCTCGTAATTAATCCCAAGGAATGTGTATTCAGACGTGAGTTCCTTCAATATATCCTGAAGGTTATTCCTGTTCTCGAATACCTTTACGTCCAAGTCTTCAGACCTTGCAGTTTGTTCTTCCAATTTACTTGTGATAACAGTAAGTTTCTTTCTTGTGAGAAATACATATGATCCCTCAAAAAGACCCCTCGCTAACTGGGTGAAATAAAAGAACGAAGGATCAGAATTGGTTTCTCCACCATTATATATAAGAATGCCCTCAACGTTCCCAACAAGATCAAAAAGTTTCTCTATATTCATGATGGATAAAAGAAATTACATTAATCTATTTTTTCTAGGGTAAAATCAATAAGTCAGGACAAAAATTTCATTCAGATCAATATCCATCTTCTTTCCGAAATTGAAGCTTGAAAATGAATAGATTAGCTCATTGCCAGGGGAATACCAGGGCTGCCTTCGAGCATCATCAAGTGCAAGGTCAGGCGAGAATCTGATCTTGCCGTAAGATATTCCCTTGATTATCTTTCCGTTCAAATTTTCTTGGTCTTTTATATATACTTCATGGAAAAGGTAGATCAGATGATTCCTTATCTCCATTATTTTCTTAAGGCTATAGAATGGATAATTTTTTATCACGTCTTCCCTGAGAACCAAGTAGGAATCCCTTCTGGAAATTCTATCTAGAATTTCCTGACTCTCCTTGACTTTGGAAAGGCTCTGATCTCCCATGGGGAATATCATTATGAGGAAGTTGTTCCTGTTCTTTATTAGGTAATTCTCCTCCTCACCAGTCATTTCTGGAAGGAAGCAGACATAAACTTCCTTACCTTCCTCCTTGAGAAAGCTGAATGTATCCGATGATACTATTTCCCTAGACCTTTCTCCTATGGGTTTTAGCATTCAAATCACCTAAAGGGGTTCGATATTATAATCTTGCAGATATTTTCTGATGGCATTCTCGTCCTCATTTCTGAATGATATTATGGCCTCATCATGAAGCTCGCTTTCTAGGAAAGACATTATTGAGGAGAGCTTATTTATTTCAACCAACCCCTTCTTGGTGGAAACCTTCAGACCCTGAGATTTATAGGGTGAACTGAAAAATCTTGATGCTTTAATTAGATCGCCCAGATCATCCAGTATTTTTAAGTACTGTTTTTGATCGATTCTAAGGATAAAGCCCTTGGGTATCTTCCTGTACTTTATGGATTCATAAATATCCGGAGATTCAATCTTAATCCTGGACAGAAAATCTGCATCATTCATCTCTATTAATTCGTCAATATCTATCTCCATATTTTCAAGGGCCTTATTGACTAAGGCCGATCCTATCAATGCTATTCTGTGCCTGTAGACACTCTTGTACATCAACATCCTGGCTATCATGAGTCCTTCCATGGCTGGGAGACCCTTTTCATCAATGCATAGCTCATCATCCCTTATGAGCATTGTATTAATTATTCTAGTTATGTCAACTACGCCCAGTGCAACACCTGTATATTTAGAATCCCTGGAAAGATAATCAAGTTGATCCATATCCCCATGACCTGAAATAATCTTGCTTTCTACACCAGCTTTTCCCCTTAGAATACCGACAATCCTCTCTTTTATATCATCACTTAATATCTCACTTATCTGACCGCCAAATTCTCCTTCTATGATTTTCAAAGTTGCATTTAAATGATCAATCCCATATTTCTTAATCATGGCCTCTTCCGCCGAATGAGAGAATGGTGGATGACCTATATCGTGGAGCAGTCCAGAGAGAGAAATCACCTCTATCTGCTCGTCATTCATGTGAAGTTTCCTTGCTAGCTGATCTGATAGGAAATAAGTTCCCATGGAATGCTCAAACCTAGTATGATTTGCGCCAGGGAATACCAGGTAAGTCAAGCCAAGCTGCTTAACTCCGTTCAATCTTTGGAACTCTCTTGTGTCGATTATTCGTGAAGCAAGCTTTGATAGTCTTATGGATCCGAAAATTGAGTCATTTATAATTTTTTCCTCGGTCAACGTTACTCCATGATATTGTTATAAATAAACATAATGTAGAGTGAAACGCCGGGCCACCGGTTTCGAGGGTCTTTAGCTTAGCTTCTTTGATTCACTTCACCTCGGCCCCGTTCCCCTTCCAGCATCCAAGGTCCACGTAACCGTTGCTCCCTTCCGGTCCTGGCGGATTCCCGTGATTATCCACATATCCCCCTCCTCCAAGAGAGATATGCGGTACCCGGATCCGGAAGGACAGAACCTCATAGGATCCATGAATGGAAGCTAAGCAAAGTTGCCCTCTGGACCGGCTGTCGCCCCCGCGTATAGACGATTTCGGGTATTAGGAGACGCCTACCCCCCCGGCCAAGCCCGGCATTAACACTCATTAATATTTCAATAAAAACTTATCGCTACTAACTTAAGTTATGTAATCTGTACTGTCTGTATCGAAGTTATTTATTATCTTAACGGTACTGTCAAATTTTCCCCGGTATTGGGATATTTCAGGATAAACTTCCCAGGGACCCTCACTAGATAATCTATATTCCAGACTGTTCTTCCCATATTCTTGGGCAGTTATGTTTTGGGTTATTATCCTAGTTGCCATTTCATCCTCATATCCAAGCGAATGAATATACTCATGCAATAGAATAATCTTAACCAGCTTTTCTTTTTCAGTGTCTGGTACACCAAGTTCATCTAGGGCAGACAGAAGATTTCCATTTAGAACTATGTAATTGCCGCCAGAAATCCAGTATGCCCCTACTCTACTATCAAAATTGGATATGGCCAATCCGACTGGTCTGTCCTTTTTGATATATTTCTTACTTACCTTTTTAATTTCTTTCAATATATTATCGTAATTAAGTTTCATTAAATAACTTATTACAAATCAGGATAAATTATTTTCTATACTTCAAAAATAACAGATTACTCCCTCCATTTGATGAAAAAGTTACCCAGTAATCCTAATAATAGTGTTTCTGCAAGAAGTATCCATAATGAAAGATTTAGGTCGGGAGCAAGCCCAAAAAAGCCCTGAAGGAAGACAGACGCTGTAGCAATAGGGGAAATCATCAAAAAGTAAAGCAATGATTTGGGTATTATGAAATAGGGATAGAATGTTGGTGTTATGACTGTAGCTATAATGGAAAGAATTGCCGTTATCCCCCAAACATTCCTTATGTGTTTGAGCGTTCCAGCTATAATGAAGGCAAGATTTGTGAAGGAAATTGTTATTAGAAAAATGACAGCGACAAGTACCAGCAGCTTTATTGCATCTAGCAGGTGGAAATAAAATCCCAGTCCTAGGTATAGAAATATTCCTGGAAGTGAGAAAACGAAATAAGATGCGGTCAGGGCTATCATGTAGTCCTGCTTGGAAAGGGGGGACGCTACAAACAAATCCTGAAACCTTATCTGAAGCCTGAAAAATGCTGCATCTGCAGCTCCATTTATGGCATTTGATGTAACAATGGATAGAACACCGCCTATTATGGCGTATGGAAGAAGTGCCCCCTTTGATATAATGAATATCAGGAAAAGAAGGGATAACGGTAGAGTCAAGGATGCGATGAGATATGATGGTCCCCTTGTTATGAACTTCAGTCCATAGGTATAGGCGAAATAGAATATGAATTTAAGATTCAAGTATGACACCCCTTGAAATGAATAGATCATCCAAAGTGATATTCTTGATATCATAACCCCTGGAAAGATATTCGTCTACCTTTTCTTTGCCAATATATTTTATGGATAGCCTACCGATTTTTATATCAAAATCCTCGCCGTCTATTTTCTCAACTCTCACTTTACCCTTAAATGGCGATAGGAGTTCTTCTATGGATCCACTTCCGGTAATTTTTCCCTCATTGAATACAACAACATTTGATGAAAGTTCAGAGGCTTCCTCCATATAATGAGTTGTCAGAATAATATTCGAATCAAGTTTCCTAACAGAATTCCAGACTTCCATCCTGGAAAGGGGATCAAGACCTGTAGTAGGTTCATCAAGAAAAACAAGATCTACCCTGGAGGCCAGTGCCATGGCGACATAAACCTTTCTTTTCATTCCACCTGAAAGCTCATCACAAGGCTTATCCCTGAATTCATCCATCTCTAGCTCTTCAAGCGCCTTTTTCCCTTCAATTCTGGCATCGCTCATTGAGTACCCTCTTGCTGTGAGATAAAGGATCAAATGTTCCAAGGGAGTCATTATGCCTACTGGTTGGGACTCCTGAGGTATGCTTAGTATTATTTTTCTTATCTTTTCTATATCCTTTTCAAGGTCAAACCCATTTATTTTCACCGTACCACTGCTTGGTTTGAGTTGAGTTGATAAAATTCTAATGAAAGTGGTCTTGCCTGCTCCATTTCTCCCTATGATTGAAGTAACCTTTGAATCGAGATCAATGGTAATTCCTCGAAGGGCATGTACATCTCCATATCTCTTATGGAGATCTTCCACATGGATCATATTTTAAGTCTCGCAGTTGGTTCTTCCTTGAAGGTATTAAACGTTATGAAATCCTCAACAACCCTTATACCTTTAATGGCTCCAATTTTTTCAGATATGAATTGTCTGTAATCTGCGTTATCCCTGACCTTAACCTTCACCAAAATATTGAAAGTGCCTGATATGTGATGGGATTCTAAAACTTCATCAAGCTTCGCCAGTTCTTTGCCAATCCTTTCAATTTCCTTAATGTCAGTCACCCCGATTAGGAGGAAAACTGTCAGGTTATAATTAAAAAATTCATGGTTTATTATTGGAACAATCTTCCTAATGGTATCATTATCCTTCATCCTCTTTATTCTCTGGTACACAGTGGTCGGCGGAGCCCTAACTTTCTTTGCAAGTTCGTTGTATCCAAGTGTGGCGTCCTCCCTCAGAGCATTAATAATTCTAACATCCAAGGCATCAAAGGATTTTTTCACTCCTATGGAACTTGAAATTATATAAATTATTTTTGAAGTTGAAGGCCCACATAAAAATTAATACTTCCCCAGTAATATTTAACAAATGAAGCTATCTGTATCCATTCTGTCTTCTGACCTCCTAAACCTTGAAAGGGATATTGGGACCGCACTCAATTCAGGAGCGGATATGATCCATCTGGATGTAATGGATGGCCATTTTGTTCCAAATCTAACATTTGGAATACCTTTTGGCGTGAAGATAAAAAGTAGGTTTAACGCCCCGATTGATTCTCATCTTATGATATCTAATCCAGATAAGTATGTGAAGGAATATACGAAATTCTCTGACATAACTACAATTCACTGGGAGGCACCAGTACAGGTCTCAAGAATTCTGGATGAGATCAGGAGCAATGGGTCAAAGGCAGGTATATCCATTAATCCAGGTACAGGAGTATCAAGCATCCTGTCTGTCATTGATAAGGTGGATTTCGTATTAGTTATGACAGTTGAACCAGGTTTTTCAGGCCAGAAAATGATAAACAGTGCTCTGAGTAAGATAGATGTTTTAAGGGATATCAGAAAAAATGAGGGTTTAAAATTCCAGATAGGAGTTGATGGAGGAATTAACAGAGAAAACATAGTCCAGGTGGCTTCTCATGAGCCTGATGTTATTATTTCGGCATCATCCGTATTTAATGGTGATATCAGGGAAAACATTAATTTCCTAAAAAATGCTATGAGTGTGAGAACAAATGGATCAGGAAATCGTGAATAAGGCATTGGAACTTGAGGATTCTGGTGAATTGCAGGAATGCCAGAAATACCTGCTTGAGAACATATCGAACATAGGGTCTCCGCATATCAGAGCAGATGCATACAGAATTCTCTCAGAGTGTTATCTGTACCAGGAGATGCCAGACCTTGACAAAGCGAAGGAATATGCTGAGAGAGCCGTTGATATATCAAAGGAGTTGAATGATGAACAAAGGATAGGTGAATCATACCTGCTATATTCCCAGATACTGAGCCAGATGGACGATAAGAAAGCTATAGATTATGCTAAAGAGGCAATAAACATCTTCCAGAAGATTGGAGATACGGAAAACCTCATTTATTCCATGATATCATTGGCAACAATACTAGAAGATTACAAGGAGGCCAGTGAACTTTTCAAGAAGGCAATAGAACTTTCATCACAGAATGGAAACCTGGAAATGGAGGCGCAGGCAACCATAAATTACGCTTACCTTCTAGCTGAAAACGTCGGTGGAGAGGAAGCTTTAAAGATAATAGACAGCTTCATAGAGAAAATAATGTCAGAAGCGTCAAAGCTCAAAAAGAAAAAGGAGAGGATAGATTTCGTAAATAATTATGAAGAAATTTTCAGTACAGGCTCAGATATAGCCATGGATCTTGAACAGTATGATCTTGCAACCAAATATGCATCTTTTTTGAATAAAGATCCATTAGAGGGTAAGAAGTAATTTCAACTGATGATATTTCTTCTTGCCTTCTCCATAAGATCATCTATATTTATTCCATTTTTCTTAGCCACGTAAAGGATTGCCACATCTGGATATAAGAATGGATTTGACTCCTTCATTTTATTTATCTCTATGACTACCTGATTCTTTGACATGTGCGTCTTTTCAAGAATTCTTCTCATGGCCTCAGTAAATATATCAACATCCTCATTTTCCATTCTTATTTTATCCATATTGGGAAAGTAGTTGAGGTCTGGTTCAAATTCATCAGCAGAAACTCTTATGGTAAATTTTCCATTATCAAGCTTTGCATATCCTTTCTTCACAGCAATTCTTATGAACTCCTTAACCTCGTCCGGTTTAAGATAGTTGTTCCTAATGCTTAACAGATTTATGAGTTCTGTTTCGTTCAGTTCATATTTTCCCGTTGTTTTCCTGATGTAACTAAGGAGTTTCCTGGTTTCTTCTTCCATTCAGCTCTTCAATGGAAACTAGCTTAAAACAATTTTCACATTCTAGTTTAAAGCTATAAAATTCCTGATAAATCGGTGGAATGAGGGAATCAGAGAGGAATTTTGTAGCACCCAGCTGCCTTAGCTTATCAGCTTCTTCAAGTGTGGTCACGGTGAAAATTGCATTTTCTGTGGATTCAATTATCTTCCTTGCCTTTTCTCTGCTTATGTTATTTGAGACTGTAACGCCAACTGCACCCATGGTTAGAGCATCAAAAACATCATCCGGATGAACTGCAGCAATATCCAGGTAAAGATCGAGGAAATCGAGCTTGTTATATAACTTAAAGTTCATTTCTCTCCCCCTCCTGGCGTCAAGGTCTATTATCCAAATCCTAGATGAGCTAAGGTTTTCAGGATCAAATTTTTCAAGGATTTTTCTTCTGTTCACCGATATATATGGTATTATTTCCATGTGCTATCACCAATATCTGATTTCCCCCTATTATTATTTGTCCACTGCTTACGAATTTTGAAAGGTAATTATTTTCCTGTATGTTCTCTATGGAAACACCAAATGACGGGTATTCAAGGAAGATGTGGAAATTGGACATGTGGGTAGAATTCCCATCATCTGTCCATAAGATGAGTTCATTGGGATATTTTACAAGGAATCCCAGGTTCATAAGTTGGCTTGCAGGTTTGCCAACTTCTACAGTGGTATCTATGGTCACATTAACCCCAGAGGTATAATTAAGGGGTATGTAGGTTTCAACCCAGGCATGTTCAGCAATACTGACAACATTTCCATTTTCATTTATAAGTATTCCATACTGGGTCCATGCAGGTATCCCAATGCTCCTAGCCATGCTTTCGAATAGATATGATAGCTCCTCACAATCACCCTCTCCAGTGTAGTAGACCTGCTGTGCTGTCAGAGGAACATTTCCAAAATTATAGGTTATGTTGTACTTATAATTCTCTTCAATATAATCGTATATGGCCCTCAGCTTGCCTACCACTGTGGTGTAGTTCTTGGTGATGTTTTCAGTCAAGTTTTTGAAAAAATTGGGATTAATTACTTCATAGGACTGAGTAGTGAATCCTGATGTATAGTTGAAATACTCGGGATGAACATACTTTTTCACTAATCCAAAGGGAATCATGTTGAGAGTTGAATTAACATTTAAAAGGGAATGCCAGCTGAAACCATATGTGGTAAAGTTGTATGTGGCATTGATATAATTTACACCGTTGCCTATTTCGAATTTATAGTAACTCCTATTATATTTGTTGAAAAATAATGGAGTCACATTCTTATCATATGATATATAGGTACTTCCCGTCTGAAACTGATCATTGACAGGTAGATTCAGAAACATGTAAAACCTATTATTACCGGATTCAGAATCAACAAAGGAATAGTTCTGGCTTAGATTGATTTCCATTGTCTTTGGTACATAATAATTGCTTAGGGAGAAATTGAAGTTTATGGTACCATTCATGTAATAGGTATACCCCAAATAACCGATCACAAGTAAAATGATTACAACTATTGCTGCAGTCGAAGCTTTCATTGATCATTAATTGATAATTAGAATATATATTATTGCCGATACAAAAGCTACAGGAATTGCGGTGAATAGTGAAAATTTACCGTAGAAATAGTCCCAGATTATGGATATGGCAAGTGGGAATTGTATCAATATAGAAGAATTGTAATAAAGAAGCAACCTTCCCTTTTTGATTCCAGTTCCAATGAGGAATGATGAAACCATATTCAAAAATATGGTTGTAACTGCAATTGCAACTGAAAAAATCAGATCAAGGATTGAAGAGGTCAGGAGTATGGAATAGAAAAATATCTGAGAGAGGGCAATTCCTCCACCGATGGCAGTAGCAAGAAGAGGAAGATTTTCTGAGTTGCGGTATTTTCCTGAGGTGATGGCTAGGATCGCCCCCGAAAGTATCACCGGAAATAAAAGGAAGGAAGAAAAAACCATCACAAATATTGAATCATATTCGGTGATGTATGTATAGGCAATGAGCGCCCCGTATATGATTCCCAATAATACTCCATAAATAAGCAATCTAGCAAATGTACCTTCATTTATTTTCCTATCAAACCGGCTCCAGTGGATATAGAATATTATGGTAAATGTGAACAGTGAAATGAGAGCGGATTGATAGAAATTCATTTCATGGTAAATGCTTATTATCCATAACTATTTTTCATTTGAATGAAAGCAACCTTCGTGGTGCGAAAGGATCTTGACATGGGAAAAGGGAAGATAGCAGTGCAAGTAGCTCATGCAGCCGTAACTTTGGTATTAAACACAGAAAGGAATAGATTAAACAAATGGATGAAGGAGGGTCAGAAAAAAGTAGTTTTATGGGCAAAGGATGAGAATGAGATTAGGGAACTTGAAACAAAGGCAAGAGAATTGAACATACCATACTACGAGATAAGGGATGCCGGACTAACCCAACTTCCTCCAGATACTTTGACATGCGTTGGATTTGGGCCAGAAGAAGATGAGACCATAGATAAGGTTACGGGTTATCTTAAGCTAGTCTGATTCTGATCAAATTGCAGAGATTTAAATTGATATTTTTATTATAAAATATTTCAGATTAAGATTAAATAACAGTTGACGTTATACACTCATGGCTTCCGGAAATATTCCAGGGTCCCAACCCATCTATGGCTACAGCGGTATGGGAATACCCGAATATCAGTCAATAATGACATTGCTCAAATGGTCTGGAATTCTAGAATTAATTATAGCCATTTTGCAAATTCTCATTGGTCTAGTAACGATACTTTTCTTGGTAGGCATTCCAATACTCATAATGGGTATACTTTCTTTCGTTATCTACACGAGAATAAACAATATAAAGGCAATGGTAGAGGCTAAACAGTACACTCAGGCCAAATCGTCAACATTGATATGGGCAATAGTGGCAATATTATTCTCATTCCTCATAACCGGTATACTGTTACTCCTGGTCTACATTAAATATGATGCGCTGATAACAAAAGAACAACAGATGGCCTTTTCGCAGCCTCAAAGCCCACCTCCGAATCCACCTTTCCAA
The DNA here is from genome assembly GCA_964468585.1 of uncultured Thermoplasmatales archaeon. Taxonomy (GTDB): domain Archaea; phylum Thermoplasmatota; class Thermoplasmata; order Thermoplasmatales; genus JAFMDN01. The sequence goes on from CAYXTM010000002.1 coordinate 115,866, forward strand.
TAATCATTCCAGCCAGTCTGTTCCAACAGATCTGAAATTTATTTTTGGTATATATAAAATTATTCTTTTATGTTTTGAATCATCCACCATTTTATATACTCTTGAAATCTTATCCATATCAAATCCGGTATTCCTCTGGCATTCCTCCTTAGTCTTTAGAAATTCTCTGCATTCCAGGATTTTATCAAGTTCCGTATAAGAGATTCCCAATTCTCCCTCATCTGTTTGACCCTCCCACAGATTTGCAGAAGGCTTCTTTTTAAGTATCCAATCGGGAAATCCCAGTTTATTTGCCAATTCAAAAACCTGCGTTTTATATAAATCGCCTATGGGCTGAAAATCTGATGCCCCATCTCCAAACTTAGTAAAATATCCTGTAAGGAGTTCACTTTTGTTAGATGTGCCGGCGACTAATCCGTTCATCTGGTTAGCCATTGAATATAGGATGATCATCCTAATCCTGGCCATTACGTTTCCAAGGGACTTTCTATCCTTGACCAATCTTTCAAAGGGTCTCACAAAATCATCAATTGGGATCCTTTCAATTTTGATACCAAGAAATTCTTCAATTTTCTGGACATCTGCATCCTCTTTCCCGTATGGGAGAGAGAATGGATGAACCTTTTTCTTATTCAGATTCCTTAAAAGAAGATGAGCAACCAGCATTGAGTCAATTCCACCTGATATTCCTATGACGACATCTTTTTCTCCCACGAATTCCTTAATAAATGTATCAAGAACTTCTAATGTACCTTCAGGAATTGCCATGTTGATCATAAGAATAACTCATTTATTAATATTTATTGAGCTTTAGAATTGATGATTCTCCCATAATTTTTCTAAGAAATTTTAAAATAATATTGATTTTCAATTTTTGGTAAGAACAGTTATTTGCTAAGGTTTATAATAGGAAAAGTCATGGGGTTGCAATAGGCCGGGGTGGCCCAGTCCGGTAAGGCGCAGGCCTGGAGTAATTCCACAGAAAGCCTGTTCCCGCAAGGGATCGGGAGTTCAAATCTCCCCCCCGGCGTTAAAATAGAATGCTAGGTTTCCAGAATTTAGACTGATTTTTTTGATATATGAAATCATAAGTAAAAAATATTAATTTCCAAAGAAAACTGACAGATAACCAGGAATAAAATCCAATATGTCACGTAAAAGAATAATGAGCCAAAATCATCCTATTGTTACATTAGAATTCAGATATCTGAAAAAATAGATTATGATTCCGGATAGATTTATTAAGGTTCCAAGGTACAATGTACAATGGCTGATGGCTAAGAATAAACATTACAATAACAGATAATATTATGGATTTCATTAATAAAATACGGATAGAGAGGAACTAAAATAAACTGAATAGTTTTTCCGCTTCTAAATATAAATTATAACAATCACTCCCGTCAGGGAGTATAGAAATATGAGACCTAAGTTGGAAAATAAGCTCCACATTGAATAATACTTAGGAGTAAGGAGTAATATCCAGCGGAAAGTTGCAAGTCAAAGGCTCCATTAGTTTGCCAACGTAATATTCTCCCCCAATACATTGTTGTTTGTAAAGGTGAGTCCACACCCACAAATGTTATAACTGGTTTGCTTGAGAGACATGCACCCACCAGTGTAACATTATGTTTTACCGAAAAATGTATGATATATGGATCGCTGCCGCTGCCCCAGAGGGAATATCTTATAACAAATTCTGTCTCTGCCTTCACGGGCAGAGTATGCTAAGGCTGGAGCAAATAGGAGTTTATTGCGAATAAGGAAACTATAAGTATTATTGGAATGGCCACTGCAATCATTATCTCCCAATATTTTCTTATCTTTTTCGTTGCAGTTAGATCCTTATTCAGATTAATTGCCTTAATTAATTATATTTAATATTTAACAAGTCCCCTACTAATACTTCTGAATCATAATTAGATTACAAATATTACCAATTTCTATCGTATACGACTCAGATCATGAATCATCCAATCTATAAATATTTATAATAATATGGAGAAAAATTTTTAAACCATTACCACATTGATTTTATAATAATATCATGAACATCATCGATGTTGACAAAAAGTTGAATATGCGCCTAGTGCTAAGTCTAAGACAAGAGAATGATTTGTTTTTGATTTCAAGGAACTCTGATACTGTAATACCTGTCTTTACATTTTCCAAAGAAGGTAAAACGTTCTTGTCTGCTTTTTTTAATAAAAAAGATTTGAGTCAAGCCGGAGCTGTTAAACTTAAGAATCTAGGAGCAGAGACCACAGAGGACTCATACGTTGTGACATCAAGGATCAATAACGTACAGAGCATGAAGGTGATAAATGAGCTTCTATCCCTCCCATATATTGTCCTAAACAGAGTAGATATGAAATCTGGAAACATGAACTTCTACTTCAGGTTTCATTCAAATAAGCTTGCTGAGGTATCTGAAATAGTTTCTCGGTATGTTGTGAATAGTGAGGATGCAAGGGTTGTCTGGCTTGGCCCTTCTCCTGGCCTGAAATGGATCATGGATCTCATAAACTCAGAGTATCATCTCTCTATAATTACCTATCAAGTTCCAGCAGATGGCGTTCCTGATTTCTTAAAATCATTACCAGAACACAATGATTTCCTTCTCGAGGTAAGGAGTAATGTTCTCTCTAATGAGTCATTTCCATGCATACTATATACAAGACTACCACTGAGAGATAACATATCTATGGGAATAGAATCTATTTCGCCCAATGAAGGAATTTACGGAATTCAGCTTTACAATAAATTTCTTCTGGAAGTGAAGAAAGAGGCCGATGAGAAGCACATAATAAGGAACAGACTGTTTGTTCGTTTGACCGATGGGATGTTAGAAGTGGTTGTTTTTCTTCCGACTTCATATGTGCGTGATTATTATTCCGTCCTTTATAGCATTGCAAGGAGAGAAGGTCATCCGCTCATAGTGAAATACCTCTTTGAATATGAGGAAAATGCATGGGAATTCCTATGAGGTCGAATTAAAAAATACAATTATTTGAAGACAGCATTTTAAGGGATTTCCTTTGCAAATAAATCGGATGAATCTTCATGATCATTAGAAGATGTCCGTAAAGTGTTTCCACTATGCCTTGGAATTTTAGTCTTCCACGCGTGCAATGATGAATCATCTGTCTTTTTTACCTATTATTAATTCTTTTTACACTCAACAACTACAGAGGAATGTCTTAATGGAATATTTAATAACCTTGCGTATATAATAGTAAAATTAAAGGGAAAGACCTTTTTATTATTGGACTGCCCACGGGCAAATAAATCATGGGCAACATTGAGAATAACCAATCCAGATTTCGTCATATTTACGGCAAAAAAACTGAAGATTATGTTTAATCGCCACAAAGAAATTGAGGTCATTAATAAGTTCAACTGTCGTAAAAACTGGGAGTTCGAGAGCAAGTTTTAGATTTAATTACCCCTATTCATTTCCTTGATTTTGAATTAGAGGTATAAGTTTGCTCCTATGATAAGGCACATATAAAAATTATACTAGGAAATAAATTATATCGGCTCTTTTGAAGGGCTGAAAAAAGTGGATTGAGTAACTAATTGATGAAAAATATTCATACCTATTAAAGAAAGATTTGATATAAGTTGTTGGAAGGAGCAGGGAAAGCGTTAACATATGATGGCAGAGTTATTCGCGTGGCTTCGTTTCATTTTATTTAAATATGTTTAAAGGCTATATTAATTGCATTATGATCGAAATGATTTGAATTAAATATATTATTCAATAATATTTTAAATAAATATTAACAAATAATTTAAGTAAAATAAATTATAAATATTTAAAAATGTCTGATAACAGTATTTCAAAGGCAAATGGATTATTCTATAGGTTCTTGGCTTCAAAAGTTATCACACAAGCACTCCTGACAGCTTTTATCATTTTCTATATGTGGAAGATTGTTAGTGAATCTCATTCAGTCTTCCTCGCTGGATTAATAATAGTGATTTATACTGCTATACAGCTTGGTTTCTCAATTCCGCTGGGTCACCTGATTGACAGATTCAATAATACCATACTTAATATAACCTCCTCTGCCATCATTATTATAGGCTTCGCAGTACTGTTTTTAGGGGATAATCTATTATTAATTTATCTTGCTGCTTCAATATCAGTACTGGGTCAGACCCTTAAGGGGGATTCATTCTCAGCTATAATAAAGAAACACTTACCAGAAGCCCTTTTCAAGAAGGCAAACTCCATGAACACAGCTTTCACGAGTATTTTTCAATTAGTTGGTACTGCCCTTGGTGGAATTTTCATAATAGTTCATCCTGAATTATTCCCTTTAGTCATCTTCTTGGTCTCCATTTTTGCAATTTTGCTACTTAAAATTGAAAGAGAGGAGATTCAAATAGGCAGAGGACAAGGAATTGCCATCGAATTCAGATCGGTAGGCAATTTTCTGAGGAGAATTGCAGGAATATTGGTTCTTGCATTTTTCCTGAACGGTCTCCTTATTTCTATGGATACTTATGCTTCTGGCATATTCAATCTGGTGTTAAAAACCTCACCAATTTACTATACCATTTTCAGTTTTTCATTACCCCTTGGAACAATAGCGGGTACTCCAGTTACCAACATGAAACCGATGAAAGAGGATAAGCCCTCACTTATTGCCTCTCTTCTAATATTGTTTTCACCCTTAGTCCTAGGAATATCAATTAGCAGGTCACCCATTTTGGACATTTTTGACGGATTTATTGTTGGGTTCATAATTCCGATAATTAACATTCCAATTACGACAAAGCTGATGAAATCAATTCCAAGAGAAATTTTTGGAAAAGTGATGGCATTCATAAGGGTGTTCACAGCAGGTGCCACGCCGGTGATGGGTGCAATTTTTTCGGTTCTAGCCATATTTATGAAAATAACCACGGTCCTACTCGGGGTAGGTATTCTGGTGGTTCCTCTCACGATTTATAGTTTAATCATAATTCCAAGGTTTTTCAATTCGTAAAATCACCTTTAGTCGGTGAATAATGATTGGAATTATGAAAATATTGAGAAATATTGTGCTTTATAATTATCTAAATTCCGTTGACATGATGGAAATGTAAATGAATTCGAGCTTTGTTCTATGGCGCAATAATTGCATTTAAAATCCTCTCAATCACTCACTTCTGAATTTCACCGATTCATTGCTAAGTATCCTAATCATCAGTTTTGAATATTCTCTAAAAATTTCTCTACCTAAATCGGAAAGTTCTATGACTGTCCTGGGTCCTGCCGGAGTGAAAACCTTTTTTATTTTCACTATCTGTTTTTCCTGCATTTTTTCAAGGTGATTCATCAAACTTCCTTTCCCAGTATGAACTATCTGCAACAGATCAGTAAATGTGAGATAATCATTGAGGTAGAGCGCAATAATTATGAGAAGCCGGGTGGAAGATTTCATGACGGGTTCATCTAGCCAGACTGACAGCTTACCCAGTATTGTATTTATATTTTCGATTTCATTCTGTTCCTCCCCCACTCTTTTTTGATCAGTCAATTCCGGCCATCTCCAAGGGAGCCGAGTAAAGTGCATAAAATGATGCGAACAACCAGGCAACTATGGCCGGAACCCAAGAAACTGATGAAAGGTAGTAACCTAAATAGCTTCCTCGCAGAATAATTGGCAGTGATGTACTGGCAACAGTACTGCCTATAAAGAATATCAGTGCTACATAACCTTCCATGGGTATCTTCTCAAAACTGTTTGAAAGATTTCTTAAAATAAGATAGCTTATATACATCAGTATCAGAAACAGTATGGATTCCCACCAAATTCCACTGAGTATACCTGCCACAAGAATCAATACAAATGAAATAAGGATTCCGAAGAGATAAGGTCTGAGTAATCGCTTACTGAGGTTAGTCTTCATTCCAATTATTTTTTTAAGCTCGTTAATTTTCTTGTTCTTTGAAAATATCCTATATGTAAAATATCCCGCAGTGTACCATGTGAGGCCATAGCAGGCTACGTAAATTATTATGAGTGCGAGTCCTCTAAATGTTCCAAATATGAAGGGTGGACTCATGGAAAATATGATAAATGCAATTGCCCAAATTGCATAATATACACCCCATGACCTCCTCATTATATAAACTTGGTATCTAACAGATTTCTCTGCGATACTTTTGAAATATCCTGAAATATCTTCAGTGGTGCTCATGTCTGCCTAGCCTCTTCCATATTTCTTGGTTTAATAAACCTTATTGCTATTGAGCTGAGGATAAATAGAACCAAGATCCAAGCTAAGAGCATTACAGCAAGGAATGTCACATTCACGGTGGAGGAATCTGGATTGCTGATAACAAGATATGGTGATTTTCCGCTATATGAATATATGAAAAGGTCTACTATCTCTGAGAACGGGCTGAAATATATTAATTCTGAAGGAAGCTTGATATATAGCATTGAGAAGCCAAAGGCATAAGCCAGGTAATTTGGTATGAAAGATACAAATGATATACTTTTCAGGCCGACAAAATTGTTAACGAACACAAGAAGTATCAATGAAATTTCAAACATTATAAGTCCAGAGGCGATTGAAATGAGTATAATGTAAATGGGAAATGAAGGCCTCAAAATATACCCACTGCTTATACTGAAGAATGCAATGTTAAAGAGCATGAGGGATATGGCCATAAACAAGGACACTATTGAAGATGATACTACGAAGTTGAAAAGGTATTCATGAGGCTTGAGTTTTGAAAACCTGAAGAGATAGGGCAATGAGGAATTTGCGTAGTAAATTGAGAATCCTATGGTTGTGCCAAGCGTTCCCATCGAGAATAACGCCACAACACCATAAAATGATGATGCAAAGTATTTTGCCTCAACAAAACCGGAGCCCTTCTGATAGAATACAAAAGCACCAAGAGCAAGCCAGAATACCATGAATGCAATCCCCCATCCCCATAGGTTTTTGTTAGTGATCAATGACTTCACGAAGTACTTCAGTATCATCTTATCATCTCCCAGATTGCTTCAATGTTGCTTATCTTGCTTAAGGGAACATCTCCCCTTGATCTCATCAGGGAAATGGTTCCAATTGGAGTTTCTATATATGAAATCGCATCATCCACTTTTCCCTTTACCAGGAAAAGTTCGTCCAAGCTGTTGAAAATGAATCCACCGGAAAGGTTACCATCTATCATGAAATAGGTTGTCCACGAGTTCAATTTGGATAACATCTGAAGCTCATGGGTATTCAATATAATCTCAGAATCCAAGTTATTCAATATTTCAAGAAGCTTTATTTTCCTTGCATAATCGACATTTTCGAAGGGTTCATCCAGAAGTATTGCCTTGCTGTTAGAACTCAGGGCCAAGATGTTGCATGCCATCTTCATCTGGCCAGTGCTGAGTTCGTATAACTTTTTGTTAAGAATATCCTCCATCTGAAATTCACGTAAAAAGGATAATGCAGAATCAGGATCGAAGTCCTTCAATTCGGAGTAAAGCCTTATGAGATCATCCATCTTCAGGCTCAGGAGTCTATAAATTTCAGGAAGATTTGAGGAAATCAAATTTTGAGAGTGAATATTCTCCAGCTTTCTCCCGAAGACATATATCACCCCTGATCTTATATTCACGAGTCCCAGAATAGCCCTTAGCAGTGTAGTCTTCCCCGACCCATTAGGTCCTATAATTGCTACCTTCTCTGTATCTATCTTCAGGTTTATGTTGTTAAGCACGTTTTTCTTTTTGTTTGAAGAGTAAACAGCCTGTAAGCCCTGAACTATTATCACAATATGGAATTATTGCCTGAAATAAAAAAGGGAATTAAAGTTCAAAATCTGAACTGCCAAATAAAAGAAAAATTTGCTTTTATCAATAAAGGGGTAGAAGGCCGGCAAACTTTTAATATCCCTTACAGTTAAAAAGACATGGAAGAGATGATTGTTTGTCCAAATTGCGGTCATAAATTTCCAATAACTGAGGTTGTTATAGGGGAGCTTTCTGAAAAAATAAGGAAGGAAACAGAGGAAAAGTACTCAAAGATAATTCAGGGATATGAAAAGATTAAGAAAGAACTTGAGGAAAAGGAGAACAAGTTGGCTGAAAGAGAGTTTAAGTTGAATGAAGAACTCAATAAGAGGCTTCAGGAAAGACTTTCGTACGAGAGAAAGAATATTGCTGAGGAAATAAGAAGATCAATTGAAAATGAGAATAAACACCAAATCGAAATGCTTGCGGAAGCAAAGGAACAGTACGAGAAAAGGTACAACCAGCTTCTTGAACAGCTTAAAAATATGCAGAATGAGAACACTAAATTATTAATGGATTTGAACGAAACTAGGCTAAAGTTTGAAAGTGAATATAACAAGAGGCTGCAAGAAGAGCTGGAAAAGAAAAATAAGGAAGCAGAACAGAGGGAAAGAGAATATCAGTATAAAATCCAGAAATTGCAGGAACAGATTGAAGAGCTGAACAATAAGGCACAATTTGATTCCCAAAAAATTACAGGGGAAATTCAGGAAATAATCCTTGAGGAGACATTAAGGGAACAGTTCCCTGAGGATATAATAGAACCTGTCCCAGGAGGTAAAAAAGGGGCAGACGTGATTCAAACAGTAATATTCAGAAATAGAAAGGCCGGTAAAATAATCTGGGAATCTAAAAAAACACAGAAGTTCGATGGAAAGTGGATTGATAAGCTGAAGGAAGATCAGAGGGATGCAGGTGCGGACATTGCAGTGCTTGTCACAGCTGCAATGCCCAAGGATACCAGCAAATTCACCATCGATTCCAATATAATAATAATGGAGTTCCAGTATGTTATTCCCCTAACGATACTTTTAAGGAAACAGTTAATTGACCTTCATTCATTAAAAAGCACCTATGATTCAAAGAATGATATAAAAGACCAGTTATTTGATTATATAAGCAGCAAGGAGTTTTCACAAAATATAGAAAGGGTACTGGACTCTCTCCTGAAAATAAAGAATCAGATGGAAAAGGAAAAACTATACATGGAGAAAATATGGAAAGAGAGGGAACAATTACTGGTCAGTTCATTGCAAGGGATGGCCGGAGCCTTCGGCAGATTCCAGGGTATTGTCACATCATTGCCTGATCTAAAGATTTTTGAACTCACATCGGACAAGGACCAGAAAACTCTGGACTAGATTTATTTTCTATTCCTCTTTTTATTCAGATAGTCCCTGTAAAAATCAGGATATTCTTCATAAGGCAATGGATCTTCAAGACCCGCTTCCATGAATCCCTTAAGTCGAAGTTTACAGGAGTCACACCTTCCACAAGCCTTATCTCCTCCCCTGTAACATGACCATGTGTACTCAAATGGTAGCTTAAGAGAATATCCTAGTCTCACAATGTCTGCTTTTGTCATTTTTAGGAGAGGAGCTTCTACAACTATAGGATTTCCCTCTACCCCTGCCTTAGTTCCGAGCATGAATGCCCTGTTAATCGCATCAAAATACTCGGGCCTGCAGTCAGGATATCCTGAGTAATCTATGGCGTTTGCGCCAATGAATATCTTTTTAGCCCCGGTAGTTTCAGCCAACCCTAATGCAATGGATAGAAGAATGGTGTTTCTCGCTGGAACATAAGTCACTGGTATTTCTTTACCTATATTTTCCATATCGAAATCAGGGACTTCTATATCGTCAGTAAGTGCGCTTCCACCAATAGCTCTCATATCAAGTTTCATTATTCTGTGTTCAACCTCATAATATTCTGCTATTTTTTTAGCTGATTCCAGTTCCCTGGAGTGCCTCTGACCATAATCGAACGATAAAGCTATTGGAACATAACCTTCATGAAGGGCCCATGCAAGAACTGTGGAGCTGTCAAGCCCCCCGGATAACAGGCTAATGACCCTTGTGCCATTCAGATTTTGCATATTGTCCAGGCCCCTCATGAACCTCTATTTCAATGGCCTCTACATCTTCCTTAAGTTTTTTTCTGAATTCGTCGAGCACATAAATTGAAAGGCATTCAGCAGTGGTGTCGGAAATATCAAGAAATCTGACTTCAGATGATGGGAATGAATATTCCTTACCCTTAAACTGCACCCTGACATTACTCCCAGTTTCCTCAATCTTCATCCTTGAGTTTTTCTTGGGAACAAGAACCATGTGGTCAAGATAATCTGCTATCTCCTTTAGCGACCTCTTTGCACCAGAAAAGTCCAGGAAGTATGATTTACCCTCAAGATTTCCGTAAACAGATGCGGAAATGGTGTAGTCATGACCATGTATTCTGTCACATTTCCAATCTCCCGGTATGAAGTGGGCGCATGAAAATCTTATATTGTTTGCATTCCCATCTATATGAATTTGCATTAACTCCATATACAATACGATGGTAAAAATTTTTTAATTAATTCTACAAAAAGGTTAATTATAATAACTAAATGTACTTACATGACTAAAGTCTTGTATCTGATCGTAAGCGGTGATGATGCACCTCAGAAATTTGATGTGGCAATCAATACAGCAGTCAGGATGGTAGAGAATAAAAGGTTTGATGAATTTAAAGTTCTGTTCCTGGGCCCCAGTGAAGTTACCATGGCCAAGGCAACAGGACAGAGAAAAGAAACAATAAAAAAATTAATAGAATCTGGGGCTGTGGATTCCGCTTGTGTTGCGATGGCAAAGAATTCAGGCGTTGAAGAGGAACTAAAGCTGATGGGAGTACAGCTTGAACCGTATGGTGCCAGATTGGCCCATTATTTACAAAACGGTTTCCAGGTAATAACCTTCTAAATTTCAAAATTTATTGTTTTTATTTCTCCGTTATCTCCGATTGGGGGAATCAAGAGTAGTTTGGAATTTTCTGGAATCCTATCTTCATATCCCTGAAAAGTCACGAATATAACATCCTCATATTTATTCGCCTTCTCAATGATTCTGTTACGATATTTCAGGTCAGAGTATTCACATTCTACAGGCATCTCCTTATCATCCATGATCACAATGAGATCGGGAGTTCCTCCATTAATCATTATGTTTTCATAAACTCTGTATCCCTTTGACTTGAAGAACAGATATGCCCTCGTTATAAGGTAGCGATGATATATGCTTTCCCTTCCTTTTACGCCCCTGCTTCCTATAGCTTTCATGAATTCCTCTGTGGGAATTATATGGTCGCCGTCTAACCTTACAAGGTTCATCGTGGAGAGGATGTGTACCATGTATGGATCTTTCCAGGAATTTTCGTTTATTTCTTTTACATCATCAAAAGAATAATATTCCTCAGAAAGCTGAAAATCTCTTTCCTCCCGTTTCAAGACTCTTAGTTTTCCTTTGAAGAACATTGAATTTAACGTGTCTATCCACTGAAACTCATGCTCTGTATTGAGATTCTTTAATTCTCCAATCGCTTCATTCAACTCTTCGTTTGATCCCTTGAAAGTAATCACATTTGAAACGTTGGTCCTAATTATGCCATTTATCCTCTGGTTCAACAATGAAGTGGTCTGTGTGGCAGCAATAAGATTCAGTCCGAATTTTCTACCCTCTGTTAGAAACCTCTCTGCAATGTATGGAGTCAGAATCTGGAATTCATCAATTACTATTGCAGTGTTCTTGAGTCTTCCCATTATCAGATTGTTCCAGATTTTGTAGAGCAGCATTATGGAAAACTGTTTTGTGACAAGAGAAGAGGAGAACTCCGGAGAAAGGACTATGTAGAGGTCCCTTTTAAGCTTGGAAAAATCTATGGAATCAAATTTAGAAGCAAAAGCTGCTCGTGACAGATCATTTGACAGTATTGGCATCAATTTATTCACTGTGGAACTTATGAAGTCATACCCCTGTGAATTGAATATGCTGTAATATTTCATCTTATCACCATTCTCTATCTGGCTAAGGAAATCCCTGCGTTCGTATGGGTCTAGAAGTATCTGGAGAAGGTCTTCAAGTGTCGGATTCACCTTGTATCTGAATAGAAGTTTTGGAAGAACAGTGAATACTAGTTCAATTCTTGGCCCCCATGTTCCCTGCGAATATGTTTCCTCCTTAGAAAAAATGTCCTTGAGGCTCTGTATTGTAAGATCTTCGTTCATTAGTTTCTCGAATTCGTTTCTGTATGACATGACTCCCATCATGTTGAATTTAAGATAACCCTGTTTTTCATCAATATAAGGTCTTAAGGCTATTATGTCAGAATTAGAATTTCTGTATTTCCACAATTCGCCATGAAGATCAAAAATTATCAACCTCTTCAGTCCTGTGAGAAGATCTATTAATTGAGTCAGGAGATAGGATTTTCCAGTGCCGGTTTTTCCAAGTATGATGGTATGCCTCTTCAACTGTTCCTCACTCAATAGGATCCTTTTTCCTTCCAAACCTATTTCTTTGCCTGTATCAATTGTCCAGAAGTCCAAGTTATATCACCCCATAAAAGGCTCTGTATCTCATCAGTTGTCAGAACAAGCTTGTAACCTTTCTCCAACACTAGTTCCTGCAATGTGCCAAATGTACCGTATCGTCGCAAAAGAAAAGGTGTGTATATATTAACATCTAAGCACAACTGGAATCTCTTTTTACCAAGCAAGAATAGGTCTCTTATGGAGCTTTTGTGCAGCATGGTTTCAATAGTTAGAGTATCTCCTAGCACTGAATATCTCAGAAAGTCAAGAACAACCGATTCCTTTAATTTCAACGGAAATCTAGGTGGCAGCGTTGAAAAGAGGTTCGGTTTATGCCAAGCCATGTATCCGCCCTCTAATATCTTCACTTCGTAGTTATCCTTGATGTATTCAATGTACTGGAAGTCACTTCCGCTAACTGAGATTTCCATGTAACCTTTGTTCCTTATGGCTATCCTTGTCTCCCTTTCCAATAGAAAATCCATCAAGATCCGCATTGTGTCAACGATCCTAGCAGGCACGATTCTGTATCCACCAGACTCTTCGTCTCTCAGGTCGCTCAAAAAAATAGCCCCAACAAAAAAATATAAATAGACAAAAATCTCTTCCATATTGTTTCACTCTCTTTTTTTCTTATTTTCGATGCAAAATATCTGGGACGTTTGTTGTCTAGAACAAATAAAAAAATCGTTAGTCCTTAGAATGTTGAGAAATATAGAAAATACTAATGCATTGCTCGAACACTCGAGCATATTGCATTGAATCCCACGGATAATGCATCGAAAATACGAACAGCTCAAAAATCTATACTTATATTTAAAGATTTTTCTCTTAATTCTTGATTTAAATTTAATTTTCGTATCAGGAACTAAATCTTATATGGAGTATTGGATTGATAAATGTGGAGGACAATAAATTAATCATTGGTCCAATTGTATGTTATTTTTATTTAAGTGTTTTGAAAATCCCGATTACTTTAATATTATATATTTATCAGGTCATGGAAATAATGATGAATTTAATTGCAATTAATGGTAGGTTAAATATTATAAGGGCAGGTGGAGGTATGTTTTTAAACTGCAAATTTAAATAATTAATAAATAATACTCTCTCGATAATCATGGCAAATCCAAATGAACCTTCTGATTGGTTTCAAAAACTCGAAAAGGAATTACAAAAAAAGGAGCAGGAAGTCCTAAAAGACAACTCCATGACCACCGGAAAGAAAGCAGAAATCAACAAAAGACTTCTGACAAACCTGTGGGTAACATGGGTTAGATTCAATAAACAGGATATACATTTTACCATAGAGCCAGCACCTAACAAGTGGCTTGAATTCACTGCATATCCCGATAAATTTCAGCTTAGGGATGATTTCTTTTTTGAAAACGTGAATAATATAGTTTTCAGGGATACTGCCAGAGATATTGAGAGACTCGGGGATTCACTCAAGGTAATATACAAGAAAGACGAACAGGAAAGAATCAACCTCATATTTGAGTTCTCTGAAGGGGAGAAGTACGACAGATACACTGGCTGGCACAGGTATTTCACCCAATATATACTCTACGATAAACCGGTTAAAGAGGCAAGCCAGGAGGAAATTGACAACATTCTTTTGAATGTGGTTGCAAAATGGTATGAGAGTCAGCTGAGAAGAGACAGAGAAGTTATCCTTCAATACATAAAGGAGAACTTCAAAAAAGGTGAAACATTCGTTGAGTGAGGAGACGGTAGCTCTTTACTTGAAAAGTATTGATGACTGTTACCTTAAGGAATTGCCGGTAAAGGTAATAGGATTAGAGAAAGACGGATATATCTTTGATAAAACAATCATGCATTACGAGGGTGGAGGGCAGCCTGGGGATAGGGGGTATTTTCAGGTAAATGACAAGAAGATACTGATTGCAAATGTTGTGAAGAGAAGCAATAAGATCGTGCATGTTACTAATGGAGAGGTCGTAGAGGCAAATGAGGGTACGCTGATACTGGATTGGGACAGGAGATACGAGATCATGAAAATGCATACACTCCAGCATGCCATCTCCGCAATTCTATTTGATAAGCTTGGTATAAAGACATTAAAATCCAATGTCTACAAAGGTTATGGAGAAATAGCCGTTGACAAGGATATCTACCAATTTCCAGATGAAATATATGACATTAGTAAACTCGCAAAGAACGTTAAAAGGTACACAGTTCAAAAAGAGAATCTGAATCCAGCCATTCTAAAAAGATGTAATCTGGAAAGACTTCCGAAATCATTGTCAAAAATTTCAATAGTTGAGATAGAAGGAATTGACAGGTGTGCATGTGCTGGAACCCATGTTAAGAATACCAGCGAAATAGGAAGATACTGGATCAGATCCACAGGAAAGAAAATAGAATTTGGAAAGTTCTAGAAATAAACATCAGATTTTGATAAAACTTCCATACCATTTTTTCCAATTATATAGGGATGCGCCCTTCTGTCGTGATTCATCAACCTCATTTTCAATATCCTGATGATGGAAGTTGTACTCCCTCTTTCATCATCAAACTTGTTCTGCAGTGAAATAACTCCGTCGCCAACGAACTCAGAAAAACCGTCCCGGGAAGTATATGGTGTTTCAATCTTCGATTCAGTAAGTAAATAAGATGTAATGTTGAGGTCCCTTAGGGAATCAGAAAGGTTAAGGAGAATAGTCCTCCTCTCCACATCGTTATTTGCAGCCATCAGAAGAATGGATACACTATCCACCACAACCCTTGAAGGGTTAATGTCCTCAATATCATTCTTTATGTTTTTCTTAATTTTCAATCTCTCTATGAAGTCCAGAACATCAGGGTTTAGTATTACGAAGTTTTCTCTATTCAGATTTATTCCATATTGTCCTGCCGCGCTGATGATGCTTTCCTTTCTTTCCTCAAGAGAAATGTAAAGAACTCTTTCACCATTGTCCAGACCGCTATTGGCAAAGTGCAGGGCCATTGTTGTTTTTCCGGTTCCGTATCCTCCCAATATTATGATGCTGTGCCCCCTAGGTATTCCGCCACCCAGCATTTCGTTCAATCCAATAATTCCGGAATCCACCAGATCAACCATCATCTCACCTTAGTCACGTTGAGTACTACCATCCCAGTATTATAATCAAGAAGGGTGTCAAATTTCTCTATCCTTTCTCTCTCAATGAGTTGCAGCACACCAATGAATTTTGGTATGTACATGTACCTATACCTCTTGCTGAAGCTCTCAGATTCACTCCACCTGAATACCATGGTTCCATCGAATATATCAGTCAGAATTACTTCATTTTTAGGGTCTGTGATATTTTTTGTCATGAGGGTATAGGCTATTGATTCCCAATCTTTCACAGCCCTAGTTATACCCCTTGAAATGTCAAATATCTTGTTAAGGTCAAAATCTCTCCATGTGAATAAATCTGTCAGGGAATCAATTATTATGAGCTTTCTTTTTCCCTTTTCCTCTAGGGCCTTGAACATGGATGTGGTGATATCCTCCCTTTCCCTAAGGCCACCACCGATCCAGGTCGAAGGAATCTGGCTCCTAGCGTAATAAAGACCTGATAGGTCCACAAATTCCATATGTCTCATGAGATGTGCAAGCATTGCTTCTTCCATGACCAGATGAAAAGACCTCTCAACTTCCTTCCTTGGTTTAGAGACAGTAACGTAAAGTATTCCATCCAGCAACTTTACCCCCTTTCCATCAAGCTCTAGAGGAAATTTTCCCTCCATGGCCATACTGTGCTTAGCCGCCGATGTCAGTGCAAATTCAAAATTCCCCGCTCCTGGGTCTCCCATGAGCAGAACAGAGCTACCGCTTGGTATTCCGCCCTTAATTATTGAATCAAGAGATGAAACAAACGTTGGTATTTTCATACTCCTATTAATTCCTCCACTGCTTTTTTCACAGCTTCAGTACTTTCCATTTTGTATTTCCAGCCGAAGGAGAGGGCCTTTGAAATATCAAGTTGCATGACCTTTATATCGCCCTTCCATCCTCCTCCACCTGGACCACCCATTATTTTAATTTTAGCCTTGGGTGAAACTCTCTCAATGACCATACCGGCTATCTCAAGGACAGAGGTTCTTGTTGCTGTCCCGATATTGAATAGGCCATCCCCTTTCCCATGGAGATACAGCATTGAATCAATTGTATCCTGAACATGGATATAGGACTTGGATTGAGTCCCGTCTCCAAGTACTTCAAGTACGTCAGGTGTTCTCCTGAGCTTGTTTATGAAATCAAAAATAACGCCGTGAGTTCCTCTTTTCCCAACCACGTTTGCGAATCTGAATATGGATGACCTAAATCCATAGATGTTTGAAAAAGAAAATATGAAACCTTCGGCGGCAAGTTTTGAAGCACCATAATGGGATACTGGTTTTAGGGGACCATAATTCTCAGGTGTGGGAATGGTTTCAGGAATACCGTAAACGGTTGATGAAGAAGCAAATATTAGCTCCTTAACGTCACTTTTCCTCATTGCCTCCAATATTGAATATGTTGCCTGGGCATTTTCCCTGAAATCGATATGGGAATCTTCAGCGCTCTTCCTAACATCTGGATTCGCGCTGAGATGAATAATTACATCAGCACCTGATATGGCTCTCTCGAGCCGATCGGTGTTGTTAACATCCAAATTTATGAATTTGAAGTGTGGAGAATTTAAGAGTGAGGATAGATTTTCCCTTGAACCCCAGGAAAGATTATCAATTCCAAGAACCTCATTTTCCTTTGACAAAAATTCAGCCATGTTACTTCCAATAAAACCTGCAACTCCTGTGATAACGTACCTTTTGGAATTCATCTAAATTGGTATAATCTCTTAACTTATATATTTGGTCATGGTTTATTATTTTCTTCGAAGATTTTCTTCTTGCTAAGAATGTTAAGAGCCTCTCCAACGAGCATTCCTGTTGTCATGGCTAACACTGCATCAATAATATATGTGACTGCCATGATATTTACATAGGTAAAGTCAAGATAGAGCCTGAAAAGGTATGCCAATGCCCATATTGTGAGAATGACAGGGGATCTCTTGTAATATAACTGCCCATCCTGATAAAAAAATGAGACCTTCTCGCCGTACCTGTCTCCAATGGCAAAGCCTAAAATTCCAAGAAATAGCGATGCGAAAAGGTAATAGTAGGGAAATAATCTGAAATCAATAATGAAAAGAAAAGAAGTGAACAGAATATATATGAAGGGAAGGAACACTATCCTCCAGGACCTGTATTTTCTGCCGTGGATTCCTCTGTATACTCTCCTTAAAATAAAAAGCAGCAAAATGGCGATGACCACAATATAATCGTAGTTCTGTAAGGTATTCCCTGAATTTATGGCCTGGGGGAAAGATATCATTTGTGCGGAAATTGGTTCACACTATTAACGATTGCTAAAATTCAAATCCTTATGGACATTGTTGACCATGGAAATGATAAAGGCAGATGAAAGGAGCGCATTGATAATTATTGATGTTCAAAAGGCCTGGGACCTCCCGACTATGGGCAAAAGAAACAATCCAAATGCCGAAAGCAATATATCCATTCTTCTGAAAGAATTCAGGAGGAGGGGGTTAATGATCATACATGTCAGGCATCTTTCATATCTAAAAAATTCGCCATTCAAATCAGGCTTGGAAACATTTGAATTTAAGGATGAGGTAAAACCATTGGAAAATGAATACGTTATAACAAAGAGGGTCAATAGCGCGTTCATTGGAACGGACCTTGATGTATATCTGAGAATGAAAGATATAAAAAGACTGTTCATCACCGGAATTACAACAGATCACTGCGTCAGTATTACCTCAAGGATGGCGGGTAATCTGGGATATGAAACATATGTGGTTGAAGATTGCTGTGCAACATTCGAGAGAAGAGGATTGAATGGCGAGATTATAGCACCAGAATTTGTTCATCTAGTAAATCTATCATCAATTAATGGAGAGTTTGCACAAGTTATAAGTTTAAAGGATATTGAGTTTCAATGAAGTGGAGTTTTACTCCCATAACTTTTTTTTCTAGTGGCCGAATTATTATTTCTTATCACAAATGTCCTTGGCATCTATCACGTATCAATGAAAAGAATTACAGGTCAATCCTCTCTCCTAAATAAATTTCATCGGAGAGAAAGAAAAATTCCCTGAGGATAAATCAGCAAGATTAATCATCGATTTGTAGCATCATAAATACATTCTTGCTTCTTCGTTAAGTATTCATGAATACTAGTTGCTCGCCCAGTTTTGACAATAACCAGTTTTTGAATGGTGTTGGTGTCTTTCTATGACCATTCGACAATGTAGTGGAATCGCCAAAATAAAGCTTTCAAGTATAATCTGCTCTTATATTTTCTGAGGGTATGTCGCCATGACGATTCCCCCAAATGCATAAAATAACCATTATTCAATGAAAAATAAATATTATAATAATTTAGATTGGCTAAAAATTAATTTATGCGGATAACTGACTCTTGAAAGATTCCACAGCCGCCTTTATTTCAGCCACCGATGCTTCGCTCTCCAGAGTGGTTATATCGCCCGGAATCTGGTCGAGATAAACTGCTTTGATAACTCTTCTCATTATCTTACCGCTTCTAGTCTTTGGTAGGAGGTCCACTATGTGTATCTCATCTGGAACAATCACAGGTCCGAATTTTTCCCTTATTGATTCCTTGATCCTTTCGGGGGCATTCTCCTTACTAACTCCAGATTTTAGCACAACAAATGCCACCACGGATTCACCTTTCACAGGGTGAGGCTTGCCAAAAACCCCTGCTTCTGAAACAAGGCCAGACGATAGAATGGCATCCTCTATCTCAATTGTGCCAATCCTGTGGCCTGATACTTTAAGCACCTCATCGGCCCTACCAAGAAGCCATATGTAGCCATCATTGTCCTTTATGGCGTAATCACCGGTGAAATAATAACCCTTGAATTTGGAGAAATAAGTGCTGATGAACCTATCAGGATTCCTGTTTACAGTAAGCATAAGTCCAGGCCATGGTTTCTTGATAAATAAAAAGCCCTTTTCCCCTGGTTCAGCCGGAGTGTTATCGTCCTTTAATATGACAGGATCAATTCCAGGCATGGGGAAAGTGGCAGAGCCAGGCTTAAGTGGCCATTCTGCTATACCAAGTTGGGGAGAGATAACAAATCCTCCTGTTTCAGTCTGCCAGTAGGTATCCACTATCGGGCACCTGGAATTGCCCACATTCTTATAGTACCACTCCCAAGCTGCTGGATTGATCGGTTCCCCTACAGTGCCCAATACCCTAAGTGTGGATAGATCATGTTTCTTCGGGTAGATATCACCATATTTCATGAGCATCCTTATGGCAGTGGGTGAAGTATAAAGGATATTTACACCGTAGAGCTCAATTATCCTCCATATCTGGTCAGGGAATGGATAATCAAAGCTCCCCTCATAGAGTATGGAGGTGAGTCCAAGAAGCAAAGGAGCGAAAACGATATAGCTATGTCCGGTGATCCAACCTATATCTGCTGCACACCACCATCTGTCAGTCTCCTGTGGATTGAATGCCCATTTCATGGTGCTGGCAACCCATACTGAATAACCCCCAGTACTGTGGACTATTCCCTTAGGCTTCCCAGTGGTACCAGATGTGTAGAGAATGAAAAGGGGATCATTTGAATCCATCTCTTCAGGTTCGACATAAACGTTCTCCCCTGCTATATGGTGATACCAGAAATCTCTGCCTTCCACCATATTCACTTCAGTATCGGTGTGCTTCACCACTATGACAGTCTCGACGTTGCTTGTCAACTCTAGAGCCTTATCCACTATATTCTTGAGCTGTATTATCTTACCCCTTCTATAACCACCATCAGCGGTTACCACCAGCTTAGCACCTGAGTCATTAATCCTCTCTGCAAGAGCCTCTGCACCAAAACCTGAAAAGACAAGGGTGAATACCGCCCCAATCCTGGCAGCTGCAAGCATAGCAACAGGAGCCTCTATGATCATGGGAAGGTAAATGGCAATTGCATCTCCCTTCTTGATTCCCATATCTTTCAAAGCCTGTGCAAAAGCATTGACCCTCTTGTAAAGTCCATGGAAGGTAACTATTTTTTCCTGTCCCCTCTCATTGGTATATATGAAGGCCGCCTTGTTTCTTCTGTAATTGTTCACATGCCTGTCAACGGCATTGTAGGAAACATTCAGTTTTCCGTTAACAAACCATCTGTAAAATGGTGCATTGGAATCATCAAGAACCTTGTCCCATTTCCTGTACCAGTTCAGTATCCAGGCCTGTTCATCCCAGAATTTGTCAATGTTTGAAAGGGAGTCATTGTACATCTGTCTGTATCTCTCTATGCTTGGATTATGGATTGAACTGAAGGGAAGAGAATTATTATAAGTATCCATGTAACTAAAATAGAACTCCTATTAAATATTTTAAGTCTAATGAACTTCAGAGATATTTTACTGATTGTTTAACATTTTTAAAAAAGTTTCAAGGATCCGTGCAGACATTCCCCATATGATTCCATTGCTCAATCTGAAGACTATCTCATGATCCATGGCTGACCTTCCAGCCTTGAGTTCCGAAATCGGTATCCATCCAAGGAAGTCGGTCTCATTTGATTGCAGCAAAGTGGACTCCCTTTCCTGTTTTCCCGCATTATAGACAAAAACATAGACCAACAAATCCATCTTATTCCTAGGTGAAAATGGACCAAAATAGCCCAGAATCCTTTCCCGTTTCAATTCCAATCCAGTCTCCTCTTTCACTTCTCTGATCACAGTATCAAGAAGATCCTGGTCTCTGTTATCATAGTGTCCACCAGGCAGGGCAAATTGTCCTGCCCATGGATCGTCCAATTTCTCACTTCTCCTCTCTACAAGTATGCTCCCATCATCATCCATTATGAGGGCAACCGCGGCATAAGAATATGTTTTCAAAAATGGTATTTTCTCAAACTTGAGTTTATCCTGGATGGAGTACAAATCCACCATTATTCAATATAATTATATTAATAAAACTTCCTTAGCAAGCAGGGTTATGGTTAAATTCATTTTTTTGATATGGCTTTGTGATTAACTATCTGGAGTTAATAATCCTTATTCTCTTCTTGATTGGCGTGGGTTATCTGTTCCTCAAGATAAGGAGGAACATAGATTAGTTAATTCTAAATAGGATAAATGTATTATCCATAGATCAATATGCCATTTGGGCATCATCACAGGATGAGAAAAGAGGCGGGGTTGGATCCAGATGAGATAGCATCCTTTCTTGATCTTAAGAATGAGCAGAGAGTAATAGATATAGGTGGAGGAGACGGCTATTTTGCGCAGGGATTTTTGAAATATACCCCCCACGTATTTATGTTGGATATTGAAAATTGGAATAATGAGGATTTCAGCAGAAAAAACATAAAATTCATTCAGGCGAATTTTTGCAGTTTTAAAACCGATGAGAAATTTGATGTGGGATTCATGGCAAATGTCTATCATGACTTCAGGATGGAATGCAAGGAAAACGCACTTAGCAACTTAGATAAGATAATCATGCATAGGATCGGAATACTGGACTTCATACCCGGAAAAGCCTTCTTTGGTCCCCCGTTCAAAGTGAAGGAGGAAGACGTGATCTTAGATATGGAAAAAATTGGATTCAAGCTCACAAAGAAGAAGTACCTCCAGTATCATTATTACCTTGTTTTCGACAGGCAGAATGAATAAAAATATTTCCCTCATAATAGGCCAGAGAGCGTTGCTTAGTTTCAGTTACGGTATTCTAAATGTCATAATTTCTATACATCTACATGACATAGGTTTTTCCACATTGAGTATTGGTGAAATACTTGGGTCTGCCATACTGATAAGCGCCATTTTATCCTTTGTACTTGCAATGTTCGCTGACCATTATGGAAGGAAATACGTTCTAGCAGCCCTTTTCGGAGCATTTTCCATCTCCATCTTTGCATTCTTCAATACTAAAAATCCAGTACTGTTATCCATTTTTGCAGGTCTGGGCAGTTTTACTGGATCAGGGGGCGGTCCCATAGGCTCTGGGGGTCCATTTGGTGCTATACAGACGGCTTTGATAACAGAATTCAACGAGGGGAAAAATTTTGTGAAAAATCTATCATGGGCATCATCCATTGGCATTTTATCAACAGCACTGGGTTCTCTATCTCTTACCTTATTTGGTGATTCTGGCTCAAAATTCAATATTCTTTTCTATATTATGATTTTCCTTGGGCTGATTTCATTATTGATTTCTTTAGCCATAAGGGATAATGGTCTGAGAAGCAGGAAGCTGATTCCGGTCAACTCGTGGAAGAATATAGTTAAGCTTTCCATTCCCACAATACCTGGTGGAATAGGCGGTGGGATGATACTCCCCATATTCTCCCTTTGGTTCCATCTGAAATATGGGCTTTCAGTTTCATCCATAGGTCTCATTTTCTTTATGTCCAATATCTTCGTAATAATCACAATGCTAATATTTGCCTATTCAAATTTCTCACAAATCAAAACCATAATTTATACAAGGTTTGCATCATCCATAGGGCTTATTCTTCTGGCATTATCACCTTTCTTAATTCTGACAGTTGCACTTTTCATACTCAGGAATTCATTGCAAATGGGTGCCATTCCAGTTAGGCAATCATTTTCCATGGGTATAGTCCACGAATCTGAGCGCGCATCCACTTCAGGAGCCACAAGCATGGTGAGGACAGGCTTCACTTCAATTTCTCCCCCATTCGCTGGAGAATTAATGCCCATAAACATCGATTTGCCTCCAATTATTGGAGGTGTAATCTCCATATTCGACCCAATACTATATTATAAGCTGTTTTCAAAAGAATTCAGAAAAAGGGAAAATAATTAGAAATCAATTTCCTTTGAATATGGTGCTGTACCAATCTTTTCTGACCTTGCCGGTTATGTCGAAATAAACATGTTTGATGTACGTGAATTCCTCAAGAGAATACGGGGATAGGGAGGCACCATGCCCACTCTGTTTATAACCAGCCCATGGCATTTCTGATGGAACAACAACATGTTCATTCACCCAAACTGTCCCAAACCTTAGGTCCCTTGTGGCCCTGACGGCAGTGGTTACGTCCTTAGTCCAGACTGAAGCACCCAATCCATAGACCACATCATTAGATCTCTTTACGACATCATCATATTCTGTGAACTTCAAAATGGTGAACACAGGTCCAAATATTTCCTCTTTAACTATGGATGACTGCTCGTTTTCAGTGGAAATGATCGCAGGCGAAAGATAGAACCCTCCCTCATGTCCGCTAATTTGAGGATTTCCGCCACCTGCAATTAGTTTTCCGCCCTCCTCTACACCTTTGTTTATGTATCCTCTAACCCTCTCAAGATGAGATCTCGAAATGAGCGGTCCCAAATCAGTGGAATCATCCATGGACGGGCCTATTTTCACATGTTTAAGCCTATCTTCGAGTCTTCTAAGAAAACTCTCATACACTTCTTCATGAACATAATATCTCGTTGAATTAGCGCAGTCCTCGCCATTGTTTATAAGACCGCCAACTATGGCTGCTTCAACAGCAGCATTCACATCTGCGTCCTTGAATACTATGAAAGGAGCCTTTCCACCCAGTTCCAGGGATACCTTCTTGAGATTGGAAGAGGACAATTCTGTTAGCCTCTTTCCAACCTCTGTACTTCCGGTAAATGCAAGCATATCAACATTTTTGTGGCTTGCAATCCTTTCCCCTATAACATTGCCTTTGCCTGTTACCACGTTGAACACACCCTTGGGCATTCCCACCTCCTCAGCTATTCTAGCCAACATCAGAGTTGTGGTGGGAGTCCAGCTTGCTGGTTTTATCACAACAGTATTCCCAGTAGCCAACGCTGGAAATGCCCTCCAGATTACCATCATCAATGGATAGTTCCATGGCGTTATTACCACAACAACACCTATGGGTTCCCTTCTTATGGCACTTGTGCCATCAGGAACATATTCCCCCATGGATTTTCCCTCGAGAATTCTGGCTGCGCCTGCAATAAATTTTATGTTATCTATGGAATATGGAACATCATAGCCCCTAACCTGCTTTATGGGTTTTCCGCTTATTCTGGTTTCTTCCAGAACAAATTCCTCAAACCTGCTTTCTAGTACTTGGGCGAATTTCAAAAGGATTGAGCTCCTTTCAGATGGAGGCAAATTGCTCCATTTGCCGTTGTCAAAAGCATCTCTGGCAGCATCAACAGCCTTATCCAAGTCATTTACACTGGCAGAGGGAACTTCATGAATCTTATTTCCGGTGGATGGATCATAAACATCAAAATATTCTCCGGATTCTGAATCCATCCATTGTCCATCGATAAAAAGTTTCCATTTCATGATTTACACCTTGTAAATAATAAAATTGAATGAAATAAAATTTAGTTGTTTCCCTTCAGAACTGCCCTGGAAACATAACTCTCTCCGAGAGTATTGTTTGCCTTCTTTATTGCCACCACTATTGCTGCTGCAATGGCAATCAGGAAAACTGTTATGAGGCCGCCAAAGTATGGTTCGGTTAGATTGGAATAGCCTTCGTAGAACGCATAAACAAACAGGACCACACCACCGGCCGGCGCCACGACAGATATCAGGAAATTCCTCAATTCTGTTACTCTCTTGCCTGTCTTATGGAGATAAAAAGCAAGGGCCATTTCAGGTATTATATGATGAATGAACCAGAGGGCAACAACCATGCTCCCAGCCAGGAATAGTGCAAAGAATGGACCTTGGGTCACACCGTAGAAATGAATCATGAGGAATTCGATTATTATGGTGACCAGGGCTCCAAGTATTGCATTGAAAAGAGATGCATTTGTGGGAGAGCCCTTACTATTTACCTTGGTGAAGATCTTTGAACCCATGAATTTATCCCTTCCCATGGCATAGAGGAGCCTAGTGAATGACATTCCCGGGACGAATCCTCCAAAGGCTTGCCCTAGTAGGGCCACTATGAAAAAGAGCCAGCCGGCTGCCAAGCCCAGATATGGAATATAGGCAGCTAGTCCAGGGCTAAGTTCAGAGGATAGAGAAGTAGCATGGGAAAGTCCTATGGCTGCAACCTCAGAATACATGGCATATATTCCTATGGCTGTTGAAATTAAAACACCCACTATTATAGCCTTCCAAACATTTTTGAAAGAGGCCTTTCCTTCTTCTGAAAAGAACAGCGGAACCCCATATCCAGTGTAAAACAGGAATCCTGCAAGTATAACACCAAGGAATAGGCCTGAAAGCCCACCTGGGGAAACAGATGGATTGAATGCCTGAAGGCTGTTATATGGTGTCCTGATTATGACAACTGCACCATAAATTAGAAGAATGAGTATCTGTATAATTCCAGAGAATATTATCCACTTTGCAGCTACCTTCAGATCAATAACAGAAACAACATACATGCCTGCAAAGAATAATATGGATATGAGGATGTAAAGCCAGGAAGGAAGTATGTACCCATTCAGGTATGTTAATGATGAATATATTACATATGCGAAGGCTGTGGATGTTAGAACGTCAAAGAATAGGAAATAAAAAAGGTTCATGAGGGACACAAATTTACCCACTGCCTTTCCAAAACCCAGTTCTGTCAATCCATAATAGCCTCCCGCAAAAGAGGTAAGCCTTGCATATTCTAGAATGGGAATACTTGCAAGCAGAATGAGTATGGCGCCTAAAATAGGAATCAGGGGTGCCGCAAAACCGGCATAAGCAACAGCTGCGGCAGCATTGGATACTGCCATGGCCATGGGATATATGGCGGCAACAGTCATAAAAGCCATAGACCACAGACCAACTTTATCCTTTGATAACATGGAAGAATTAGACATATTCAATTAAAGGCAGTTACGATATATAATTTTCTATTAATATTCCAGCTAAATGCATTAAAGTAACCTTGGAGTATAAATTTTAGAAAGATTTCCATATTACTTCATGCCAAGTCTAGCAATATCACTAAATACCTAAGAATGTGAAATATCTGACAACAAAAAGATATATGATTGAATCGTTTACTAATTCGAATGTCAATTAATGTGGGAAAGGAGATTAGGATTTCAAGAATATTGAAACATGATGGAAGAACTCTGATTTCAGCCCTTGATCATGGAGGAGAAGACGCACTCACAAAAGGCCTTGAAAATATGGCAGATGTACTGAATTCAGTGATTGAAGCAGGTGTTGATGCAATTTTAATAAATGAAGGAATTCTGTTAAAATACAGCGAGATAATAGTACCAAGAATCCCTGTAGTTTTAAATGTTCCATTCGATGAATCATTTATAAAATATGCAGTATCTCTAGGTGCTGATGCTGTTAAAACAACATACTTTGGCGAGGTTCCATTAAGGATAGAAGTGGCTGATAAAATGAGGAAACTAGCCAAGGCAAGTGAAGAATATGGAATTCCCTACATTAATGAATTGATTCCACTTGATAATGGAAATATTTCCTATGATACCGAATACATAGCAAGAGCGGCCAGAGCGGCTGCAGAATATGGGGCAGACATAGTTAAAACTTCATTTGCCAAGAATTTCAAGGATGTTGTGAAATCGTGTCCAGTTCCAGTTATAATTGCCGGCGGAGACCCAAAGATGGGTGGAGTGCCTGAAATGCTCAAGGAAGTAGTTTTGTCCGGCGGTGCAGGTGGGGCTATAGGTAGGTATATTTTCCAGAGCGGGAATATAAAGAGGACTGTTAGAGAATTGAGGAAGATAATCCACGGTGATTGAATTTGAAGGCTGCAGTATACAATGGTCCAAGCGACATCTCAATAATGGATATGGAAATACCCAAAATAAGGGATGATGAGATACTTGTAAAGACAATTCGAATAGGTATCTGCCCCACTGATATCAGGTATTTCCTTGGTCTAAGAAAGGAGAGCACATACGACAACGAACTGTTTACATCTGGTGAAAACACATATGGACTTTCAGGTCATGAAGTGATTGGTGAGGTCGTCTCTGTTGGCCAGAAAGTTAAGGGTTTCAGCCCAGGAGATTTGGTAACACACGAGACTTTCACATACTGCGGTGTCTGCAGGTATTGCAGGAATGGCCTTGTTAATCTCTGCGAACACAAAAAGGATATAGCCAGAGGGTACTCGGAATATTTCAAAGTTCCTGCTAAGTTTGCGTATAAATTCTCTAGGGCTGTTAATCCTGTTTACGGTGCTTTCGCAGAGCCCCTTGCAGTGGTAATACATGCTGTCAAAAAAATAAAAGAGGACAATCTCATAGTTATTGGAGCTGGACCAATGGGCCTCCTTATAAGTTTCTATGCCAGATTCAAAGGTAAGGATGTATCCATAATAGAGTTGAAGGAAAACAGAATAAGATTTGCAGGGAGCCTTGGTTTCAATGTTGTTAATCCTGAAATTGCCTCTGATTCTAAAGCTCTGCAGGAAAAATTCAGTGATAGAATCTACGGTGTTATTTCATCAGTTGGGGGAAGGGGTGCCATTGAACAGGCCATCAAACTAGCATCTGATTCAGCGGAAGTGGTCATATTCGGAGGAACATACCCTCCAGATTCGTTACCCTTGGATTTGAATTCAATTCATTACAGCGAGAAGGTTATAACAGGATCCACAGACCATACAGTAGAAGACATGAAAGAGTCCATAGATATAATTGAAAAGGAACTGATACCCTTGAATCGATTGGTTACCAGGGAGTTCCAGTTCACATTATTGAAAGAGGCCTTTCAGGTAGCCAGGACCGGGGATGAAATGAAAATTCAGATAACTTTTGAGTAGAATTATGGAATATTATATGGGAGTGGATGTTGGCTCAACATCCACCAAAGGAATTGTAATGAATTCGGACGAGGAAGTTGTCGCAAAGTACAGCATACTCCATGATCTCCCAATCCATGATGGTCAGTCTGAAATATGGTCGGAGAAGTTTTTCATGGAAGCAATCTCAGTGATTAACGAACTCATTCAGAGGGGCAACATTTATCCTGGAAATATAAAGGCTATTTCATTCTCAGGATTTGAATCTGTTAGTTTCGTCGGTAGGGAGGGAAAGGAGGTAAGACCAGCAATAACATATCTTGACAGCAGATCCGAAGCTATAGTTCCAGAATTCACCAGAAAGATTGATAGGAATGAGATTTTCAGAAGAACCAAGAACAGGGCAAGTTCCATATTCGAGGGATATAAAGCCATATATGCATTGAGGAACTTTGAGAACGATCTAAAGGAAATTAAGCTTCTCGATGTATCTAAGTATATAATTTTCAAGCTAACAGGCAAAGCAGTGATGGATCACACCACCGGAATGCTTTTTGCTCCATTTTATAACCAGGAAAAGGGGGACTGGGATAGTGAAATGATCGAAATTGCAAATTTTCATCATGATATGTTCCCCTTATTGGGTGAATCTTATTCTGTGGCAGGTAACATAACACATGAAGCATCGGAAAGATACGGCCTGAGCGAGGATACTGTAATCACATTCGGAGCACAGGATGCATATGCTTCCCTCATTTCGGATGGAGTATTAGATAGCGGGGATTCTTCTTTCATATATGCCACATCAGGTGTTTATGACGTTGTTCATGACGGTCAGAGGTTTTCAGATCAATTTGCCAATACAAGACATATATTTCCAGGAAGCTATGTTGCAGAAGCTGCCATGTATAATGCTGGATCTCTTCTTAACTGGTTTGGAATGATTACGGGAAAGAAACTCAAGACCCTGGACACAAAGGTGAAAAATAAAAGAAGACCCGGAAAAATAATCTCAATTCCTTTCTTTACAGGAGAGAGGGCTCCCATATGGAACAACAGGTTAAAGGGAGGATTTTTGGATGTGGACTTCTCAGCTGACCTTTATGATTTCTATCTGGCGTTAATGGAAGGGACAGGATACTGGTTGAATTATACTCTTGACAAATTAGGACAGATTGGAATATACCCAAAAAGGGTAGTGGCAGGAGGAGGTGGTTCTAAGAGCAATATCTGGACACAGATCGTCTCAGACATAATTGCGAAGAAGCAAGAAATTATGGTCAGCGAGGGGGCTGCACAGGGGAATGCATACATGGCCATGGCTACCATGAAAGGGATTAATGAATTAAGGGCCTTGAAGGAAAAGGTCAGGATGAGGAAGATAGTCACACCAAACGAAAGTCTCAGTGAAGCTTATGATGAAAAATATCGGAGATTCGTTCAGATACTTGAAAATGGTTTGAGTTTAATCTATTGAATGCATAAATCTCTATTCATGATGTTTTTTATTTTTCATCGATTAGATTGAAATATACTCCTGAAATATTTACTCAAATTTCAAAAGTTTTAAGAAGCTATTGTGATACAAAATACAATGAAAATCCTCATAGTTAGCGATATCCATGGAAATATATTTGGTCTTAAGAAAGCATTAGGAGAGAGCTATGATAAGGCCATATTCTTGGGAGATGCCGTGGATTATGGCCCATTTCCTGGGGAAACCTTAGACATGCTCAGGGAAAATTTTGAAATATTAATCATGGGAAATCATGATTATGCTGCAGCATATGGTGTTGACTGTAAATGTGGAGAGGAAAATCATGATCTCTCTGTTTTCACTAGGGAAACTATCACAAAGAAGCTTTTATCCAAAGAAGACCTAGAATTCATAAAAAAATTCAATGAATCCTATGCTATTGAATCTGGAGAGAACGAATATAACCTCTATCACGGTTCACCTTGGGACCATCTCTATGGTTACGTTTACCCCTGGATGGGTGACAGTCTTAAAACTAGTGGTATTTTAGGAAACGATGACGGCGATTTCTTTATAGTGGGGCACAGTCATTATCAATTCCTTATTACAAAGGGAGGAAAGACATTCATTAACCCGGGATCAATCGGGCAACCTAGGGATATTAAGGGATTAGCTTCATATCTCATCCTGGACACAGAAGATGACTCCAAAATATTCAAGAGAGTTAGATATGAAAGGGAACCAATAATTCAGGAGCTTGAAAAACTCATAGATGATGAGAAAATGCTTCAAAAGGCCAAAGCAATGTTTTGATTTTTCGGGCAATGAAACAATAAATTTTTCATGAATTTCAGGTTGTTAGAAATATGTCATATGACTTTCAGAGCGATTCAAGGGAGTATCCACCAAAATACAGAGCAATTTCCACGACATCACCAAATGTGGAAAGGTTTGAAGATTTTCGAGGGGCAATTGAATACTGCAAGACCCAAAAGGATTCTCTAATAAAGATACAGATTGGTGACAGGGAAGTTTGCGGTATAAGGAATGAATGCGGAAAAATATACATAAACGATGTTGAAGAATTAACTGGCCCTGAACTCAATGAACTACTGTCAATTCCCGTTTACCACAAGGTTGCCATAAGAGCCCTGCTGGAAAAATATAGGGATGCAATAGCAGGCTCTGACGTTGAAGATATAGATTTCATAGAAAAGATGAAAAAGGGTGAAACATTGGATGGAAAAATTTTCATCATGGAACTCTGGGAAAGATACTGGGATGTTAAAGCTAGAGTTCGTGGGGATGCCATGGATGGGATATATCTTGTGAGAGAGAGGGATGTATACTCCTCTCAGGACAGGAATACCTTCAACTTCCCCCCTTAGATTCCCTAATCTTTTTAAGATATTCCTGTGCAACATCAAGCCTTATTTTCCTTTCCTTCACCATGTATTCTGAGACCCTATCTATTTCATCTCCAACTGCACCAGCACTAATGGCAACATTCCTGGCATGTAATTCCATGTGCCCTCTCTGTATTCCCTCTGTTGCCAGTGCCCTAATGGCAGCAAAATTCTGAGCTAATCCGACTGCGGCCAGCACACCAGCAAATTCCTGTGCGCTTGAAACATTTAGTATTTTCCTGGCTATCTTCGCCTTAGGATGAGTTGAAGTGGCTCCACCAACAATACCAACAGCCATAGGTAGTTCTATATACCCTACAAGATCTCCTTCTTCATTCTTTTCCCATCTCGTTAGGCTCTTGTATCCGTTCATGGCAGCATAGGCATGTGCTCCAGCCTCTATGGCTCTCCAGTCATTTGATGTGGCAATCAGTACGGAATCTATCCCATTCATGATGCCCTTGTTGTGAGTGGTGGCCCTATAAGGGTCCAGCATGGCAAACTTGTATGCCTCCAGTATGCCTTCAACTACTGAGGGACCCCCAATGGCATCCTTATCAAATACGGCATATGATCTAGCAAGTCTGTATGTGGCGAGGTTGCTGAGTATCCTCAACCTTACATTACCGTGCGATATGGCTGAAATGTGAGGAGCCAGAGCCTCTGCCATTGTATTAACTGCATTGGCTCCCATGGCATCCCTGACATCAACCAGCAAATGGACAACTATCATTGGCTCATTTTCATCAAGCACCCTAACATCTATATCCTTAGCTCCTCCTCCAAGCTTCACCAGTACAGGGTCCTGTTGGTTCGCAATTTCAAGGAGTTTCTTCTTGTTCTGGAGAATCCTGAATTTTGCCCCAAATGGATCAGCCATTCCTGAAACTTCAATCTGGCCGATCATTATTGGATCTGTAGCTTCGGAATAAAAACCTCCCTTCACCCTTGCCATTTTTGCAGCGTTGCTGGCCGCTGCAACAACACTTGGCTCTTCGATGGCCATGGGTATGAGGTAATCCTTTCCATTTATCAGAAAATTTACAGCTATTCCTAATGGGACCTCCATGACCGAAATGACATTTTCAATCATGTGATCTGCAAGATTCTCTCCAAGGCCTCCCATGTTCCTTAATTTTTCCATTTCATCATCAGTTAGATTTGAGAATTTCTTCACAAGTTCCCTTCTCTGCTCCAGGCTTAGCTTGTAAAATCCAGGAATGTTTGAACTTTCCATAAATCTCTATATTGAAATGAAATATAGAGATTGCGAATGGAACCTATCCCATTGATAATTCACATGAACGAAGACGATCCAAAGAAATGCACAGCTAGAAAACTTAAGAGATTCCATCTTGCCATATTTGTAAATAGGGTGGGTAAAGATACCATAGTCCTGTATCCCACATCTAGCATAAGGATTTCAAAAAAAGACTCAACATTCAGACATGTACTTGCCATGGATGTTTCATGGGAAAACATAAATAAATATAGATTTCCGCATGAGAATACAAGATCCCTTCCATACCTACTGGCAGCCAATCCAGTAAATTATGGAAAACCGTATAAGCTTTCCACAGTGGAGGCACTTGCTGCATCATATTATATAATGGGTTACGAAGGAGTGGCTACGAAACTGTTGGAGAAATTTTCTTGGGGAATGAATTTCCTAAAGTTAAACGAAAATCCACTTAAGGATTACTCAAAGGCTTCTGATTCAGATGAAATAAAGAAGATCGAAAGTGAATATATCTGATGATGAAAAGTTTTCATTATTAGCAAATTTCATAACCATTTGTGTAGCTTCGGAATATTTCAATTATTTTATCCCTGAATTTCTCAGGAATCGTATCCTCTGGGGAGAAGTTCCTACAGAAATGAATTTTCTCTACAGCAGGGTAATATTTTCCATACACTCCTCCTGACATTTTGAAAATTGCATGATCTCTTTCGCTCTCATCAAGTCTGTAAAGCCTGTCAAGATATTCTCCCCTGAATTTAACAATGTCCTCTTCTCTGTAGTTAAGAAGTTTCGGATCAATTTTGTTGGCTTCGAGAAAGAGGAGGATACCGTTGCATTTTGAACATTTTCCGCATGGAACTATCTCTTTCCCTTCATAATGACAACTATGACATGACCTCTGTAACCTGAGGAGTTCCGGATATCGATCATATAATATCTTCTCCTCTACCATTCCAGTTATATGTCTTACAGCAGAGAAGAATTTTAGTTTGATCCCTACTGATCCAAAATAGTCTGTCAGGAGATCATCAAAGAATTTGGATTGATCTAGGATACCATAGAAATGTTCAATGCCGTTAGTGGGCTGAAACCCCTTTGGATCGTCAAATTCATCACCCTTTAGAACATTTCCGATTGAATATTTCTCAATATAAGGGAGGGACGCAAATATGTATACCGGGAAAATAAAAAGTTGAATGGGATATGTATCTGACCACATATCCAGTGCACCTGGCCTGAATATTGGCATAAGAGAGTTAACAGACCTGTAAAACCTGTCAATGTCACTCCAAATCTTCATGGTATTGCTGTCATTGGATTTCATGTACCTGTATGCAGGAAGGGCTGTTTTCCAGTGTGCACCTGACTCATTAAAGTATATGGGATAGACATTGGCACCAGCTTCCCTCATCAATCCGTAAGTCAGAAGGCTCTCCTTTCCACCGCTGGACATTATGGCTACGGAATTATGATCAACATCAAAGTGTTCCCAGCCTTGCCCGGTGGAATAGTGAATTTCCGGTGTCCAGGCTGCGTCAGTCCTGTTTGGTTCCCTGGGTATAAATTCAGGCTTAAAGAATTCAGGTCTTTTGATGAGCTTATTCACATAAATTTCTATACTGTTCAGTCTCAGTACTTCCTTGAAAAACACAAGATCTTTTTCTTCTACTGGAAAATCAAGGTATATGTGTTTTGTGAATAAAGAATAATTGACTATTGGCATCAGTGACAGTATTTCTGCATGCTTTCTTTTTATCTCCAGAGGAGAATATTTAAAATTGATTTTGAATTCTTTGCCGTCTATATTGTAATTTGAGACAACCTTCCCTTTTTCAACAACAGGCTCTTTTACTCTTATTTCATCTATGACCTGGAAATTCATAGTTCTCTACTACGTCAGCTAACTTTGAAGGTTCCTGTAAAGGAAGGATGACTGGTAATCCATAAATTCTCTCGTATTTGTCCCCTATCTTTCTGGCCTCTTCCACTGACAAATTTTCTGTGTTGAACGTGATTGCAATTACTCTCTTTTGAGAAAGTAGTTCAAGTATCTTTATTACTCTCTCAACATCTGGCATGGGATATTCAGGGAAACCATCCAGGAATTTCCTACCTGGAGCGTGTTGAAGTATTATGGCATCCGGTCTTCCGGCTGCAATAATTTCAAAGCTTCCAGGATAAGCGGGATGTACCACCGATCCCTGCCCCTCTAAAATTATGAATTCAGGTTTCTCATCTTCCCAGGCACTTACGACCTCATGTTCAATATTACCTGCCACGAAATCGTTAATGCATGCATCTATAACTGCACAATATTTGAATCCCTGCATCCATGCGGTCTGTCCGGTTCCAATCATCTCAGCCTTTCTGCCTCTGTTGTTAAGTTCTCTCCAAAGTGTCACGGCAGTTGTTCTCTTACCTATGGCTGAATCTGTACCGAGTACAGCAATCTTTTTTGCCTTGACCCCTTCTATCTTTCCAGTAAAGGGTATTTTTCTGTCTCTGAACATTTTTCTAACGTCAATGATTTCTGCACCTGTTTTCGATGCTATGGAACTGAACTCCCTATCATCTGAAATGAATTCATGGAGCCCACTCACTATACCTATTCCATTCTCAAGAGCCTGTTTTACTGCACTCCTGTAATTATCAGGTAGATATCCTCCGTCTGTTGCTGCCCCTATTATCAGATATTCCGGCTTGAATTTGAGTGCATCATTAAAATTTTTAACTATGGGTATACCCTTATCTCTCCCCTCCAGTAGTTCGCCAGCATCCCTACCTGCATATTCAGAGTCAATGACTGCCCTGATTCTGAATCTTGATGTATACCTTACCAAACCATGGGCTGTCTTACCGTATGTACTGCCAAAAACGCCTTCAGCCAGTATGACCGCATCGTTCATTCAGGATCTTCCGGTAATCACGGCCACATATAGGTTTTCTTCGGGATATTTCACAGCTTTCCTTATTGCTTCAAGCGGTGCAGTACTCGCCGGTAAAACGTTAAGCCCAAGGTCTCTCTTTATTAATCTCTTGTAATAAAGCATCTTGGAATCACTTATGTATTCAGCGTATCCATTGGTCTCCCTAATTATTTTCAGGGCCAGTTCACCATCATATGCATGATATGCTACCAGGGGCTCATTAATTGTGGATTCTTTTAATGAGTTAGGGTTAAGATCTACCAGTCTTCCACCATCCTTGAAAGCCTTGACAACGGGATTACCTCCCGTGGTACTAGCCCCCATTATCCTTGGTATTTTGTCAATGAGGCCAGCAGACCTGAGATGTTTGAATCCAGTATATATGCCGTAAAGAGTGGTTCCGTTACCAACAGGAACGGCCACGGCATCTGGAGCTCTGCCGAACTGCTCAAAGATCTCATAGGCAATGTTTGCATAAGCCTCATAGCTGATATCGGTTGTGTTATTTCCGGGATTAGCATCATACCAGCCATTATCAATCGCAAGATCCCTGCTCATTTCCACAGCGTCCTCATAGGCTCCTGGTACTTCATTTACAATGGCTCCATTCCTCATTATTGTGTGAATTTTTGTGGATTGGTATCTCCTTGGTATATACACTTCTGCCTTTATGCCGAATTGTCTGGCATAATAACTCAGGGATACACCATAGTTGCCACAGGTTCCGACAGCTATGGTATCAAATCCTTTTTCCACCGCATATTTTACATGCCGGAATGCAGCCCTGTCCTTATGTGTTCCAGAAGGGTTAACGCCTTCATACTTCAGAAAAATCCTTTTGAAGGAGAAAAGCTGCTCTAAAGACTTGGCACGCAATACTGGCGTGCCGCCAGGGTCAGAATCTTCCGATGTTTCTTCCATCAATCTCCAAACATCCTCCTTAGAGGCTAGTTAATGAGTGAATAATTCTATAAATATTTTATCAAATGAGTGTTAAACTTTCCGCATGACGGACAGCGATAAATCAGAAAAAATTAAGCATGGATATTTATTCAGTAAAAGAAGTTAAATGTTTGAGATTCACATAAGGTACAAAAGTTCCCCAAGTTCTGGAGACCTTGACCTAATACTATCTGAGTTCCTCCTGGACATAGGTTACATAACGGAAAAGGAGACTCTGGACCTAGAAGGAATAAAGAAAAGTATACCATTCAGATTATTCAAGGAAGTGTTTCTGTTGAGACCAGAGAAGAAATGGCCTGTAGACGAGATGCTCCTCTACCTAGGCACAACAAAGCCAACCTTGTATAGGTATCTGAACAGATTGAAGGCACTGGACATACTTCAGGAGGAGGTTGTGGGTAAAGAAAAGAGCTATTCCCTAAGGTATAATTCACTTTCCGCTGCATGGAGGTTCGTGGAAAGCAACGTATCAATGGCAATGAATAATTATAGGAAAACAATAGACCTGATAGAAAAACTGGCAGGTGAAAAAAGATGATAACACACTTAACGAAGGGCAGCAGGTACAGAATTGTATCGGCCTCCTCAACTGATGAGAATTTTATAACAGAAGGTACGCTGGAAGGATTCATATCCATGGGAGAAGAGCCCGCACTGCTTATTAAAATGGAATTAGAGGGAAAGGAGCAGATGAGGATAATTCCTGTCAATGCTATATTAATGATCGATGTAATTAATCACGTGGATGAGGAGAAGAGCAATACGAAGGATGAAACATATTATATAAGTTGAAATTTCTTTATTATTTTATAAATTGGGCCGGTAGGTGTTAATTCGGAACTATAAAGATTGAAATCATTAACATCATATTTTCCAAAATATTGTGATCTGTATTTTGATATCAGCTGACCTAAATCTGCAGGGAATTTGAATCTCATAAGGGTGAGATGCGGAGTGAAAGGGTGATCCATCTTGATCTCATGCGTGGCCTTATCAACAAGCTTGGCCAGACTCTCCAATTTTCCATTTGAGTCAGCTATTATGAATAGAACCCTTGCACGCCTTTCATTTGGAAATGCTCCTAATCCCTTTAATTCCAATGAAAATTTCTCAAATTTAATCGTCTCCAGGCTATTTACTATGGAATCATAACCATTGAGCTCCCCTAGAAATTTTAATGTGATGTGGAGGTTCTCCTCCTTCACTTTCTTTCCCTTTAACTGTATCTCATTAAGAATTCCTTTTATCTCTTTGTTCGGTTCTATTTCAATTCCTATGAAAAGTCGCACATGTAGGTCATATAATTTTCCCAAAAAATTTTTTTCTAACAAAATCATAAACATTCATGGTCCTAGTGAAGGATGGCCTTTATTATACGAAAACACATGAATGGGTCAAAATAGACGGAGATTTGGCAACTGTCGGCCTTTCGGACTTCGCACAGGAACAGCTAACGGATATAGTTTACGTAGATCTTCCAAAGGTAGGGGCTCTTCTTAAGGCTGGAGAAACTGCTGGAACTGTCGAAAGTGTGAAATCAGCCGAGGATTACTTCTCACCATTGACTGGAAAGGTGGTTGAAGTAAATAAGGAACTTGAAAAAACACCGGAATTGATAAATAAGGACCCTTACGGTGCATGGATATTCAAGTTGAAATTATCAAATCCATCTGAAGCAAGCGCCCTCCTGAAAAAGGCTGATTATGAGAAGATAATAAAGAAATGAGCTGGATAAGAGAGAGGAGGAAGGAAGAGTATTACAGGAGGGCCAAGAAGGAGGGTTTCAGAAGCAGGGCCTCCTATAAACTACTTCAGATCAATGAGAAATACAATTTGCTTCGTGATGGTTTAATTATCTTGGATCTGGGCTCTTCCCCCGGAGGGTGGAGCCAGGTTATTTCATTATTCAATAAGAATGGGAAGAATTTTGCCGTTGATAAAATTCCAATGGAAAAAATAGAAAATGTGACATTTCTCAGGAAAGATATAATGTCT
Organism: uncultured Thermoplasmatales archaeon; assembly: GCA_964468585.1. Taxonomy (GTDB): domain Archaea; phylum Thermoplasmatota; class Thermoplasmata; order Thermoplasmatales; genus JAFMDN01. The sequence goes on from CAYXTM010000002.1 coordinate 154,007, forward strand.
GAGGACTTCCCTGATTTTATATTGCTCAAGGCAGGGTCAAAATTCAATCTTGTTCTTTCGGATATATTGATGAAGACTTCAGGAGATAGGAATATAGACCACGCAAACTCCTATTTCATAGCTAAAAGGGTTTTCGAAATAGCTTTAAAGGTCTTGGACAATAACGGACATGTCCTGGTGAAGATGCTACAAGGTGATCTTACAAATAGATTGATAAACGAATTTTCCAGATACTTTAGGGAAATAAAAATCACTAAGCCTCCTTCATCATCACCTAAATCATCTGAAATCTATATTCTGGCATTTGGTTTTTCAGGTAACCCATGATACCATCAATCCTCTCCACTTCCAGTATGACCAAAATTTTCTGAAAATTCTCTGATGATATCCTTTCTGCAATGTACTTTTCCCTCTCATTTTCCAGTTTCCTGTAACCACCCTTTGTTACAGCTCTGTCCCACTCTATGCTTGTTTCCTCAGGGTCTTCAACGCCCCACTTTCTCTTGAAAAGTCTATTTTTTCTCAGGCTGAGAAATATGAGGTCTGAAACATTAATAAATTTCAGATAAAGATCCTCGTAGATTCCATCCGGTATGTCAATTCCTTTTATGGGTATATTTTTCTCATCTGCCAGCTTCACTGCCCTCACATATGCTTCAGGTGGTACTGAGGTCTCACCGAAATTTCTCATAAGGTTCTCATACATTATTTCAAGGTCGTCCAGGCTGATTTCAAAAGGCGCCTTTATGAAGTCTCTTAAACCATTTATCTCTTCATCTGTGACTGATATCAGGACGCATTCATAATTATCATTTAGAATTTCATTCTCAACAATGTCTCCATAGGACTTGAGAGCCTTAACTATGCCAAGAACTGTTATTTCCCTGTCTCCGTAGATTTTGATCTTCAAACTTCTTTTCTCTCCTGGATTAGGTATTTTATATCTCTTTTATCATTCAATTTCTCTAGATCTTCCACAGTTATTATTGGTACCTTATTCTTGACCTCCACATTGGCCTCCTTAACGATCAGTATTCCATCCTTGTTGACTATATTGGAAATTTCACTGATGAACTCCACCTTTTTCCTTAGATTTTCCATCTCTGTCTGAATCCCACCGAGAAAGAGTGAAACCTCTTCCCTTATTATCATATTTACCATGGATTTCCTGTAAGGATAGACCTCAAACCCCTTGCTTTCAAGTAAATAATTAACAAATCTCTCAAATTCCTTCATTTTTTTATAAATTGGCTTGAAATCACATGCTTCATTCTTGGAAAGCAGGCTTGTGCTCTCAATAAGTTCCGTACCAAGGAATTCCTCGAGCTTAAGCGCAATATCCAGGGACATGGACATTCCATTTTCATATAGAAGAATGGTTCTTCTGGAAGTGTTGGTTATGGATGCAAGTTCCCCAAGAGATATGTTCCTTTCCTCCCTAATACGCCTAAATTTTTCAACATCTATATCCACATAAAATCCGCCAGGGCCAGCTCTGACCATGGGTTCTTCATCATATTTCAGAAAATTGATAAATGTTCTGGGGGATACCACGGGTATTGAATATCTGCTGTATAAAACACCATCTTCTATCTTCTCTTTTCTGTTTATAACTCCAACTATTATAGGATACGCCTCAATATTGCTGGAAAAAGAGTTCAATGCCAGTGCTTCATCCTCATTGAGCAGGGAAACATTGTAAATAACTTTTGCAACTATGATCTTCTCCCTCTTCAGGATGAGATCGAATGTATAGGAGAATTCATGGTCTGCCCTTAGTATCTGGTACCCCGAAGATTTTCCAGCGTTAATTATAAGGTTGACTATATTTTCGTATTTCGAAATATACGGATCCATATATTTGCTAAAGCTATATTAAATGCAGAATAATAGCTTTATTCTTTTAGACTTATTTATAATTTTATATGCATATATTTGATATTTTAATAAAAAGTCAAGTAATTTTTAAGTAAAATAAACAAATAATTAAATATGGAATATTACAAGCAATGGGAAATGAATCTGAAGCCCGAGGAACTTGAGGATGAGGTTCTTCAGTTTCTAAAGGATCACGGTTACTTCGCTGTGGCACAGATTGATGTGAGAAATATACTTATGAAAAACTTCAACAGGGACATCAATTTTTTCAAAATTTTCGAAATATGCAAGCCTAAGGCTGCTCTTGAACTCCTGGAAAGGGATAAACTAACGGGATTATTTGTACCGTGCAAGATAAACATAGTTTCATCTCAAAACGGATCGATTCTGAGACTTATAAGATTAGATGTGGTCTCAGAGAATTTCATACCTGATGTAAACTCTTTGCTATCTGACTATCAAACTGAACTGGTAAATATGCTGGATGAATTTGCAAAAAGAAGAGGTGAGTGAAATATGGGAGAACTTATGGATAAGAAAATTAAGGAAGTCAATGAACTGTTTCAGGAACTTGTAAAAGAGAGGCCAGACTTGACATCTCCATACTTGGAGCTGATAAATAAGTCCCTATCGGAGGGAAAACTGGACTCTAAGACAAAGGAGATCATAATGGTCACCCTTGCACTAGCCACAGGATGTGATTGGTGCCTCCCATACCATTTGAATCTAGCCCTAAAGGCTGGTGTTTCGAAGGATGAATTGGTGGAGGCATCTTTTCTAGCTCTCCTGATGACAGGGACTCCAAGTTTGATGAGAGTTATAGATATGATGAAGTACCTTGAGGAGGTTGAAAAATAAAATTAAACCTCTTTCCTTAATTCATTCATGCTTACAAGTGGTATCAGGTTCACACCAGCATTGGCCAAGGCTTCCTTTGCACCTTCATTCCTATCAACCACAACGATCACTTCTTCAACCTTAGCTCCATACTTTCTCATTATTTCTATGGCCCTGAGTATGGTTCCGCCAGTGGTTGTGACATCTTCCACGAAGGTTATAGAATTCACTCCTTCAACAGAACCTTCAAATTCCTTTCCCAGTCCATATTCTTTCTTTTCTTTCCTTACTATTATTAATTCTTTCCCAGTTTCAAGTGATACTCCAACTCCAAATGGAACAGCACCAAGTTCTACTGCTGCCACTTTATCACCCTTAACATACTTGGAAGCTTCCTGAGAAACAGTTCTCAGAAACACAGGGTTTAGAAGAGCAGACTTCACATCTACATAGTAATCTGATTCTTTCCCCGATGCTAGTTTAAACTTACCAAATTTTATGTTCCCATGACTTAGAAGATATTTTCCTATTTCATTCATCTTGATGAGATGAATCCCATCAATTTATTTTTTCCTGAGTAATATTATAACTTATACTCCTAGGTTATTTTCTTATTTGATGGAATATCTTAAATAACATACATTGAATATGGATCACTGAAAAACATGCAACTTTATATTAAGGTCTGTAGGACAAGGAGTGATTGAAGATGATAATTGGGCAATTTACAGATCTCAAAGCTTACTTCACCTTTCTCCATTTATCCATATCACAAATTTCATTATCTACTTCTGCCAGCTCATCATCTCTATCGCCAATTTTAATATTATTGCTTACATTCATCTCAGGGCTATTCATTGGTCTTGCCGTTAAAAAAGGGGTAACAGCGTTCATTCTTGCATTTATAGGTTTACTAATAGCCGGATATGTGGGTTTAACCTTTGTTCCAAAGGTCTCACTCGCTTATGAAGTCCACAAGTGGTCCAGTTTCCTAATGTCATATTTATCAACCACAAAATTCGGTGCTCTTCAGTTAGGCTTATCGCTCATTCTTTTTCTGATAGGTCTTGCCATAGGATTATGGAAAGGATAGATCAAATTAAATAATAAAAATCAATACTTTTTTTACCAAATTATAACCTATTTCCTTCACTTCCTTTTGGAAATTGCTTTTATCTGTTCCCATTGTTCTTCGGTCAAAGCTAGAAGGTCGTTGAACTGACCGGCTCCTTTCAGCCATTCCCCTCCATCAATAGTTACAACTTCCCCATTTATAAATGAAGCCCCATCGGATATTAAAAATGCGGCCAGGTTCGATATCTCTTCCATGTTGCCTGCTCTCCCCAGTGGTACTCGGCTAATCAATCTCTCCTCCATTCCAGGGAGGGGATATAGGTTTTTCTTCGTTGCCTCCGTGGGAAATGGGCCTGGGGCTATGGCAACATGCCTGATACCATATTTAGCCCATTCTACAGCTAGTGACCTTACAACTGCTAAAACGCCAGCTTTTGCAGCAGCCGATGGGATAACAAATGCTGAGCCCGTCCAAGCATAGGTTGTGACAATGTCAAGCACTACTCCCCCCTTATGGTCATTGATCCATCTTCTACCTATTTCCCAAGTCATGTACAAGGTACCTTTCAGCACAATATCAAGTATAGCATCAATTCCATTTTTAGAGATTTTCTCAAAGGGGGATACAAAATTTCCTGCCGCATTGTTCACAAGTACATTAATAGTCCCATATTTAGAATAGAAAAAATCAACAGCGGTTTTTATTTCCTCAACATTCCTGACATCACATTTGTGGTAGATGATCTCTATATTTTCTCTGGACAATTCTTCTGCAGTTTCCTTCAAAACTTCTTCCCTCCTCCCCAATATAGCTATTTTTGCTCCTAGAGATCCAAATTTTCTAGCCATCTCCTTTCCAATTCCAGAACCGCCACCAGTGATGAGAACCACTTTATCTTTGAGAAGATCTTGCTTGAACATATAATATGAACACTCCTTACATTTTAAATTTCACCTATGAGAACCGGTGTTAGTGTTCACAAATTGAATTTATAAGAGAGAACAATCACTACCATGGTGGCAGAGGAGTCCAAAGAAAATATAGATTCATCATTTAAATTTCTCTTAATATCAAGAGCTGCGAGAAGCATCGCACTGATTTATGTAGCCCTTGCCTTCTCACTGTATCTGAAATCTTTGGGTTATAATCTAATATTCATAGGTGTAGTTTTCCTTTTCGTTGTCATATTCAACATGTTCATTTCACTTCTTGTCGGGACTATTGGGGATAGGTTTGGATATGTTAAGGCTTTGATAATTGGTGAAGGATTTTCATTGATTGGTATAGCCGGACTGTCCGTAGCTTCAAACATTTACGCAATTATATTTTCCGCAGTGCTTGCTGGAATATCTGGGACGGCAGGCAGTATTAGGGGCGCATTTTCCCCAGGAATGACTGCACTGATAGCATCAAATTGGGAAGATGAAAAGGAAAGGGTCAGGAAACTATCCACAATAAATGTAGTTGCATCCCTCGCTTCAATAGGAGGGGCATTACTGCTATATATACATGATTTTCTAGCATCTTCCCTAGGAAACGTTGAATCATTCAGGATACTTTTCTTTTTGGCATTTTTATTCCTTCTTAGTTCGTTCATATCTTTGTTCTTCCTGGAAGAAAAGGAAAGGCCTAGGAAAACAACCCCCATAATGAAAAAAGAAAGTTTTTTCTATCTTCTAAGGGTGGTTATACCAAATTCAATAAATGGAGCTGCCATAGGAATAGCGATTCCATTACTTCCTTTGTGGTTCGAATTAAGATATGATTTTTCAGTATCTTTCATTGGTCTTGTGTTCACATTTGCCTATGTTGCGACTGCCCTAGGTTCTTATGTATCTGGGAAGTTCCTTAATTCAAAAAGGATAAGGGCAATTTCAGTTTCATCCATGACAAGATTATTACAAGGTCTATTGTTGATTCTGATGGCAGTTTCTCCGATTGGCCTATTGTCTGCGAGTTTATATATGATCAGAAGTGCGGTAGCAGGCATGGGCGCACCCATTAGAAGTGCAATTTCAGTTAGAGGAATAGGCAATGAGGATTATGGAACCGCATCCAGTATTCAAGGGGTCATAACAAGAGGTTCCCAGATGACATCCGGTGTTTCTGGTTATTTGATGGATTTTAACCTATCATTTCCGCTAATTATAGGCGGTGGAATACAGATGATAGGTTCTTTGATTTACTATAAACTGATCAGGAACTGGGAAAAGAAGAGAGAATAAGAACCGTAAAAACACACTTTAAATGAAACCAAAGATTCATAATCCGCTAACTAAGGCACCAATTTCTCAAGACCTATAACGCTTTCTATAATGTTGTGATGATTGGCCCTTGACTTCTCATTCCAGTGTTTTCTTAATCCATTCATAAAGATTCCAAGATTGTCCCTTCTTATAACATAATAGTTTTCAACTACATTCTTACCATTAGAATAGCCCCAATAATAAAATTCTCCCCCTATGGGATGTATTATATCGTTATAGAAGTCTCTGAACCAGTTCGACTTCAAATCAAATTGTACCAGATAATTATCTCCAAAATTTTCCACAATATCGAAAGGAGAAGTCCCTTTAATCTTTTGGTTACCATTTGAATTGATCACAGATCCTACCAGTCCTGGATTATTTGGATCAAAAATTTTTGGCTCAAAGATCATTTCATTCTGGAAAACACCCTGATTTTCATTCAATATATTCTCATAATCCATTTGCCAAATGGTCTTGATCAAAACATATTCATTCAGTTCTATTTCAAGCAATTTCATCAGCTTCAGGAAAAGTGGATAATTTTTGTCTTCCATATCTATTTGAATGAGGCTGATATCGATCCTGGAATTTTTGACATAATCCATAATCAATTCAGTTATACTATGAGACTGGGATTGGGGGTATTTTATGCCTATGACAGTATAATCAGAGTTGAGGCCTGCCATGGGGGATATTACTGTTCCAGGTACCTTAAATACATCATTATAAAATTTCTGTGAGATTTCAAAGATTTTTCTTCTTATCAATTTGTTTTCCCGAATTATAAACTTTGAATTGTCAAGTTCAGGAAACATATCGTCGTAGAGTTTAATCAGGTCATTAGCAACTTTTTCTATATCACTGAACGCCAGATCCTTGAATCTGTCAGTATAAATATACCACTCGTTATCATTCCTGACAAAGCTACCAAGGAAATTAATCCTCCTTTTATTGGCTGTTACCAATTTCGTTGGAATCGGATTAGGCACTCCTACTTTTATAACTGCGTATTTCCCAACGAAAGGTTCAAATCTTATGGATGGCATAAATATCTATATTAATTATAGAATCAATTATTATATATCTTTCCTAATATAATATCAAACGAAGAATATATTTCCGTTAATATAAATCCATCCCCTAATAGATTAGACTTAGAACAATGATATTTCGATTATGGATAATATGAATATTCAAGTGGTCTAAACCAATTGTCATTAGAACTCATGAATAATCCACTATTTTTGAAATAATTTTCAATACTTTATTACTCAGACCTCATTCCGCATGTATGTGGGCTTGTTATGAAAACTTCTAAAAAATAAAGGATTTAGTATTGTGCGATTCCTAGAGTTAAAAAATAATAAATAGGGAATGCTCATTACGATTTACTTTGCCGCCGTAGCTTAGTGGGTAGAGCACCCGGCTGTTAACCGGGAGGTCACCGGTTCGAGCCCGGTCGGCGGCGTAAATATTTGGTTTTAAATAATTTGAAGAATGGTGATAAAATAACTTATAGAAAAATAATAAAATAAAAAATATAGTTAATACATCACTCGTGATCTAATCCAGCCAGGCTTTTATCCTTTGTTTCAAACCCTTTAATCTGCCAAAATACTGTCGCAATAAGTCCTAGCAGGAATATTAAACCTGTAATTCCCATGGCTGCGTTGAATGTGAGCGAGAATATGCCAGCAGTTAAAATACCAGTTATTATACCAGCAGATACCCAAACTGCCATTCTGGTGGTGGATATGAACAACCCTCTCCTAGCGGTAGAGAACAATTCAGGTTCCAGAATGGCCCTTGTTCCCCATGTAATCTCCACAGGTATGAACAGAATGGTCAAGATAGATAGCAAAACGTATCCTGTAGATGCTTTTGTGAAGTCTACATACATCCACAGTATTAACCAGAGTACAACAAGAAGGGAATAGCTCATGAGTGCAAAAGTTTTCCTGTTCATGCGAGGAACAACGAATATGGCCGATAAAATACCAACAACAACCATGGTAAAGCCTCCAAGGAGAGGTATCAAGCTTTCAAGTGATGGGAAGAATGCATAGCCAACTCCATAAGTAATATAGACAAATGCTACATCCTGCGCAATACCAATTACTATGAGAGTAAGGAACCTCATACCAAGACCAGTAGTTGGTTTCACAAGGTCTGCTTCTCCATCTTTGCTTTTCCATGCCTCTTGAACTGACATATCTACTTTCTTCTTACTAGCACTCCAAGGTAGGCTTTCTTCAACCAGAAGCCATGAAATTATAAGGGCAATTATGGGTCCTATGAACATAAGTGTTATTGCAGTTGTATCCTGCAGCCTGGACAGACCCAAGACTACTGGAATGAATACTATTGCAACACCAAGGTTACCAAAATTTTGTGTGATAACTAGCAAGGTACCCCTGTTCTTTGCAGTTGAATTCTCTGCCATCATAGCAAGAATGGGGCTTTCAAGACCAATGGCACTCATACCAACTAAAACGAATGAAAGAAGAAGTATCCCCACATTGCTGGGAAGGAGGACAAACAGGGCAAGTCCAACAAGCAACATGCCCATGGTGATCATAAAAGAAGTCCTTCTACCGGTATAATCGGCAAGAATGCCAGCCAAGAAAGCACCGATACCGCCTGCTATGAATGGTAGGCTGTATCCCAGGAAGGCCAAATTTGGTGGGATTATTTGTAAAATAGCTACAACAGGACCAAAACTTTCAGCAACTCCATAAACGAGCATACCCATGCCAAGGGCCACCATGGCAGCCCATGGGATTTTATTATTAGCAGAATTACTACCAGGTTCACTCATTTGTTTTCAGTAAATAATCCGTTTAATAATTTAATACTTGTGTACGCATAAAATTATTATTTTTATCAAATAATATATGGGATTATATTCTCAAGAGCAATTTAACCTGCTTAGTTCTCTTTATGAAAATATATCCATCAAAGATTCATTGTAAAAATAATATTTTTTGAATTAAGATAGAAAATCTATAATATTAATGTAAATTGGACTATCATGGATTCAGATAATAAACCTAGAGATGTTCATGCATATCTTGATTCCATTCTAAAATTCGTTCTATATATTGCTTTATTCATAGTCGTATCCATAATTCTACAGTATCTTATTTATTCATTGTTACCACATTTCGGCATATTTATAAGTGGATATTATGTGTACATAAACGTAACACTCACATTGATACTTGGCTATCTTATAATAAAGGCATTTTCCAATGTGATGTACCACTTCTTGCTAATTGGTTACAATGAGGATGTGGCTAGGGCATTCAGAAATGTGTTTTTAATAATTGGAATTGGAGCTTTGATAACAGTCATCGCTGGTGAAGTAGGTGGTGGCCTCGCAGGAGTGTCTGTTGGGGGTTTTCTGGGTATAGTAATAGGATTCGGCACACAACAGGTACTTGGGCAGGCTGTTGCTGGCTTATTCATATTGATGGCTAGACCGTTCAAGATAAAGGATTATGTCACAGTCCTTGGTGATACCGGCACCGTGGAAGATATAGGAATATTGTTTACCAAAATTATCAAGGACGACAGTACTCAGGTCATCATACCCAGCAATCTAATATTAGGAAACAAAGTGTATATAGTCCCAAGGCCACAGCCACAGAACCCGCCTAAACAAACTTAATTCCCTTATTTTATTATTTTATTAATTTTTCCCAATCTTCAATTGGACCTTCAACTACTGTAAAAACAGGATTTGTTTCAAAATTATTCAGATTCTTGAGTTCTTTATACCTTAGCGCATCCCTTATTTTGAGTTTTTCAAGGAGATGCTTGATTTCAAACTGAACCTGACCGGTTGTTACTTTAATTGGCC
>CAYXTM010000003.1:0-134679 GCA_964468585.1 uncultured Thermoplasmatales archaeon
CTTCTCTGGTGGTGGTGCCGTTGGTTGTGCTTCTTGTTGTGTCATAGAACCACGAGTGTTTAAGAGAAGTTTATACTTAAATTTTTTCTTTAAATATTCAAAATGTACCTTAAAAAATTATTAAATCGAATCAATTAATTAGAAAAAATACATGGTTTCATTCAGTAATATTTCGGGAAGAGTTTTCTGTATATTAATCCCTCTGCAACTATTAGAAAAGGTATTATTATTATGGACAATAACATTTCATAATATCCTTTAGAACCTACAAATTCATAATTCTCTATGAATTGTACCGGAAGTCCAAGATCGAGAAGCATACAAAAAAATATGTACCAATATTTTAAAAGAACTTGCCTGGCCCATTTTTTCCAAGATAAGCCAGGCTCATCAATTAATTTTTTTCTCTCTGATTCCTCATTTGTTTCTGTTTCTCTATTGTTGTTTTTCATCAGTTGAGTTTATTTCTGGTTCATATGAAGGTGATTCCTTCAATATGGCATGCTGCTTAGTTTCTGTTGCTAGTATATCCTCTGCATAATGGCAAGCAACAAAGTGATCTTTTCTGACCTCCTTTAATCCAGGTTCTTCCACTTTACACTTATTTGTAGCAAATCTGCATCTAGTATGGAATCTGCATCCAGGTGGTGGATTGGATGGGGAAGGAACATCACCTGAAAGTATTATTCTATTCCTTCTCTTTGTTGGGTCCGGAATAGGTATTGCACTTAGTAAGGCCTGAGTATAAGGATGAATAGGATATTCAAAAATTTCATCAGTGGTTGCCTGTTCAACAATTTTACCTAAATACATAACTGCTACCCTATCACTCATGGCTCTTATTACCGCAAGGTTATGGGAAATGAAGAGATATGTTATACCCCTTTTCTTCTGTATATCTTTGAGCAGGTTCAGGATTTGAGCCTGAACTGAGACATCAAGGGCCGATGTTGGTTCATCTAGAACGATAAATTTTGGATTTGTTATAATAGCTCTGGCAAATGCTATCCTTTGTCTCTGCCCACCGCTAAACTCATGGGGGAATCTATATAAATGGTCTTCATTAAGCCCTATTTCTCTAAGGAGGCTAAGAACCATCTGCCTTGCATTTTCTCCTTTTGCTATCTTATTCACATAGAGTGGTTCGGCCACTATATCTTTAATCAGCATTCTTGGATCAAGAGATGAAACGGGATCCTGAAAGACTATCTGTACATTTCTCCTGAATTTTTTCAATTTAGAAGCTTCGCCGTGATAAATGTCTCTAATTCTATATTTTGCTACAATTTCTCTTTCTCTCTTCACTATTTCCTTTATGTCCCTTGTATTAATCTTAGAAAACTCTTCCTCTATCTTATCAATATTCTCTATACTCTGACCATCATCATTGAAATATAAAACTCCACTTGACGGTTCTATTAAATCAAGTAGGAGTCTACCTAAAGTCGTTTTTCCACATCCAGATTCACCAACCAGACCCAGTGTTTCACCTTTATAGATGGTAAGATTCACATTGTCAACAGCATAAACATATCCTTTGGTTGTACCCAAAATCCCTCCTTTTATTGGAAAGTATTTTCTAATTCCAATGGCCTTCATTAAAACGTTGTCTTCACTAATAATCATTCACCTCCTTTCCTGAAAATAAGTGGCAAGCAACTACATGCCCCGGTTCAACCTCAATGTGTGCAGGTACCTCTACCTTGCATCTATCGAAAGCGAAAGGGCATCTGGGATTGAATCTGCAACCACTTGGTGGATTGAGAAGATTGGGTACAGTGCCACCAATACTTTTCAACTTCTTATCGGGATTATCAATTCTAGGTATGGAGGATATGAGACCAATAGTATAGGGGTGCTTTGGATTATGGAATATTTCATTGATTTCTCCTATCTCAACAATGTTTCCGGCGTACATAACAGCAACTCTATCGCACATTTCAGCTATGACACCAAGATCGTGTGTAATGAGAATGATTGAGGTTTTCCTTTCCTTCTGCAAGTTTCTCATAATTTCCAAAATTTGTGCCTGAACAGTGACGTCAAGCGCAGTGGTCGGTTCATCAGCTATTAGAATTTCAGGATCATTTGCCAAAGCAATGGAAATTACAACTCTCTGAAGCATTCCACCACTCAACTCATGGGGATACCTCTTAAGAACACCATAGGCATCTGGAATATTAACGGATTCTAGTAAATAGAGGGCTTCTCTCCTAGCTTCTAGTATGAGTGGATTCTTTTTATTTCTTTTTAATTGTTTGCTTAATTTTATCAGGTTAATACTTTTCGTGTATTTTGCCAATTTTTTCTCTATTTCTTCTTTTACTTTATCATCTGTCTCTTTCAAGAGTTGCTCCCTCAGCTGCTCCATCTTATGGTCTTCTTCTATTAAAGCATCATACCTGCTGCCCCTTTTTTCATAAGCTTCGGCCGCTTCAAGTAAGAGAGACACATGTCTAGAAAAGCTCTCTATCCCTTTTTTTGTCTTAATTGTCTTTAATAATTCTTCCTTAACTTTCCCATCTGGAATATTATTTTCGATATATTCTATGTTGTAAATAGAATTGAATTCTGCTTTAGCTGAAGCTGCTTTATCATCTTCCAATGAAGAAAGATCCTTGCCTTTTGATCGTCCTTCAGTACTCATCTGCTCTTTTAAATAATCTAATTTCTTCTTTAGTTCTGTCAGGATATTTCTATTTTTTAGTGCATCTTTCGAAACTTCTAAAATATGCCCTCTCCTGTGCAAAAATAGGGTTTCAGTAATCTGATCTTCAATGGTATATACAGGATTTAGGGCTGCCATGGGTTCTTGGAAAATCATGGAAATATATTTGCCCCTTATTTGGTTGAAGAATAACTCGTTCCTTCTTATCACAGAAGATTTTCTCTTAACTTTTGGCTTTCTTTCTCTAGGTATTATTTTGGCTTCCTTAAACACATCTTTTAAAATGTTTAGGTTGCCAAGATAGATCTCTCCCTGAACAATTCTTCCTGGTGGATCTGCAATAAGCTTTGTAATGGAATAAGCAGTAACTGATTTTCCACAACCTGTTTCGCCAACGAGGCCCAATATTTCCCCTTTATAGAGCGTGAAATTAATATTTTCTAATGCTTTTACTATCCCGTCATAAACGAAGAATTGAGTCTTTAAGTTTTTAACCCTTAAAATTGGTTCCCTATTTTTGGCAATTTCTGAGTTTTCCATTTTTTTCACCTCCTCATCTTAGGATCTAGGACGTCCCTCAAACCATCTCCCAGAAAATTCAAGGATAATACGAATATGAGAATAACCAATCCTGGGATTGTTATGGTCCATGGATATTGAGTAATACTCAGTACGCCTCCAGCTCCTCTAGTGGCTAGACCTATTATGTTTCCCCACTCAGCTAGGTTTTGCCCAGCAAATCCGAATCCCAGGTAATCGAGTGTTGCAAGAGTCAGAATAACATTTCCAAAATCCAAAGACACCTGTACAAAGACAGGATATATTGCATTCGGAATCAGATGTCTTAAGATGATCCTAAGACTTCCAGAACCAGCAGCTTTTGCTGCTTCAATATATTTCAACTCCCTCAATGAAAGGACTTGTCCTCTTATAATCCTGGTGTAGGTGGGCCACCATATCACTATAAATCCAAAAACTAAGACCTCCAAGTTTCTCCCCAGTATCGCCATAAATGCTATTAATAGTACCAATCCAGGTATTGACAAAAATATGTCTGTGACTCTCATCACAATATCGTCAATAACTCCTCCGAAATAACCTGCTATGGAACCTAATACCACACCAGTTAAGGCACCTGACAAAACTATGATCGCTGCTACTCCTTCGTCTATCCTAGCCCCTTTAATAATACCATTAAGTATATCATATCCTCCGTAGGTTGTTCCAAGAGGGAAATAAGAGGATGGAGGCTGGGGAATATTATATATATAGATACCGTGGAACTCAAGATATTGGTTCATTATCCACGGGTTGCCTTTTACAAAAAAATCCCCAAATATGCCGATAAGAACGTAAATTATTGTTATGGTTAGTCCTGCCACGGCAAGTGGAGACCTGGTCAGGAAGTAAAAAGTCCTTTTAAAGCTTTCATATCTGCTTCGGAATGCCCTCATCATTGGATTTTCTTTATTTACTTCCTTTTGTACGTTACTCATTCTAACCTCACCCTCGGATCTAGGTATGCATAAAGAATATCAACAATCAAATTAGCAATCACAATTACGATAGTGAAGACAAATGTCGTGGCTATAATGGAAACCATATCGTTTGAAATGGCAGCATCAAACAACCATGTTCCCATTCCGGGCCAACTGAAAATATTTTCGGTCACGACGACTCCGGCCAATAAACCGGCAATTGTTAAGCCCATTATGGTTGTCGTAGGCCCTAACGAATTTCTCCTAGCATGTTTCCTAATCACATATTTCTCAGGTACCCCCTTGGATTTTGCTGTTCTAATAAAGTCCTGCCCTAGGGTTTCCAAAACGCTAGACCTCAGGAATCTAACGAATACTCCAAAGGACGTTAAACCTACTACCAACGCAGGATAAATGAGGTGTTTCAAGGCATCTAAGAACGCCGGCCAGTCATGGTAAAGTAAAGTATCAATAACTAGGAAACCAGTCGGTTTTGATAGTCCATCAGCAGTTGCCCAAGGAGCCAAAGTTATGACTCCGTTAATATTTGTGAGCGCATATTTTTGAAAATTCAACTGTCCACTGGCACCATCTTGAAAAATTGGAGGTATTATTTTAGACCCAGGTAAAATTACCATCAGTAATAGTAGTCCGAACCAGAATACAGGGATCGAATAGAATAACATTGCCACGAGTCTTGTTAACTGATCTGTTAACCTATCTTTTTTAACTGCGCTCTGTACCCCAAGTGGTAGAGCCAATGCTATCATTATTACTGTTGCTACAACTGCCAATTCAGCAGTTGGGGGGAATCTCCTCATAAATTCCAAAACAACTGGTGAACCCGGATCTATATCAGAGGGTGCAGTATACCCCCAGTTACCAGTAAAAACTGCTACAACATAATAAATATACTGTTCTAAGAAATTTCCGTTAAGATGTAATGCCCTAATTACATTTTCCCTTGCCTGGGGGGTATGTATTCTACCTTCATATTCAGAGATTAACAAATTTATATTAACATGGGACAGAGCAAAAGTGATGGCAATAACTCCCAGTATAACTGGGATCATCAATAAAAGCCTCCTTATTATGTATACGTAAAGTTTCAAACGGGCATCACCGGTGAGCTATAATAGAAAACACCTTTATAAATTTAGGGAAACGGATGGAAAATTTTAGGGAGATTAATAAATAAAATCAATTAAATTGTAAATTCCCCGATCTTTTTTGGAAACAGAGTGACATCCGCTATATCCTGTTTACCCCTAATGAATCTTACTAACCTTTCAATTCCTATGCCGAATCCTGCAGATGGATATAACCCTCTCTGTGCAGCTTCCAAAAGTAAGGAAAACTGTTGGGGGTCCTGTCCCTTTCTCCTTATCCTTTCTAAAATTCTGTGGTATTCATATTCCCTCTCTCCTCCAGAAATGGCTTCACCGTAGCCTAATGGGTAAATTAGATCCATATCTCTAAGGACACCTGAGCCAGGTTCAATTTCCTTATCATAGAATTCCCTAGCCTCCAAAGGTATATCTACGATCCAAAAAGGCTCATCCATGCTTCTACTCAGTTCAAGTTCAAAATCTTGTCCATATTCACTTTTTGCATCCAGATATTTTATTCTCTTATATGGCCTGTGGAATTTCTTTAAGCCCTTGTTTAGGAATTTAGGGTCTATTTCATCTAAAACTCTGAGGATAACTTTTTCTAACATCCTCTCAGCGAGATCCATAACATCCTCTCTTTTAGCGTTCCTGACTTCCAAATCAAGCTGGGTGAATTCAACAAGGTGTCTACCCGTATCTTTTCGATCCATCGGCTCTACCCTTATGTTAGGTGAAAATATGAATATCTTTTCTGCAAAGAGTACTGCCAATTGCTTATGGAATATCATAGATTTAGTAAGGCCAAACTGGTAACCATAGTAATCGATTCTTGGGTCTTGTACCGGGTGGTTTAGGGGATCTGATATTGGCGAGATGATTACTGGGTTGACTTCATAGAATCCTTCCTTATCCAAGAAAACCTTCATTTCCTCTCTGACCAAAGTGTTTGTTTTTAGAGATGCAAGAATGTCATCTCTATCTAGGCTAAAATACTTATCTACAGCAGATTTAAGTAACATATTTTGCATAAATGTAATAGATAAATATCATATTTTAATGTTTCAATAGTATAAGGTTACATTTTGTTAAAAGTTTAAATATGAAAACTTTATTAATGTTTATGAAAGATCTTGACCAGATCGATTTACAGATATTGGAATATCTAGAAAATAACGGAAGGGAAAGGATTACAAAAATAGCTGACGACCTCAACATAAATAGAGTCACTGCAGCTGAAAGGATTGAAAAATTAGAAAAAAAGGGGATTATTCAGAGGTTCACAATTAAACTAAATTACGAGTCATTAGGAATTAATGTACTTTCCTTTGTATTTATCGCCTATGAAAAGACCAATGAGATGACTCAGAGAGCACTTGCCGCAAAAGTAGCAAGTTTGGACGGAGTAGAAGAAGTTCACTTGATAGCTGGAGAGTTTGATATAATTGCAAAAGTTAGGGCTAAAACGTTAAGGGAACTCGGTGAAAAGGTAATTAACAAGATAAGATCTTTCCCTGGGGTAAAAGGAACATATTCTCACGTAGTATTCGAGACTGTTAAAGAATAGATTTCAGCCAGCCACTATAATTATATCATGCTTTTAATTTGAAAATTTAGCTCTCTCAATTAAAAAGAAAATTATATTAATACAGAGGAGAATATCAACTGGATAATTATGGGAGATAATACCTTAAACATTTTGCAGCAAATAGAAACTGTCATACAGCAGCAAAAGAAAAAGGATGAGGAACTCAAGAGGAAAGAAGATGATCTTAAAAAGAAAGAGGATGAACTAAATAAAAAAGAGAAATCACTAAATGAGCTGAACGACTCTTTAACCAAGAGGCAAAGAGAGCTGATAGTAAGAGAAGATGAACTTGACAAATTGAAAAAAGAATTGGATGCAAAAGGAAAGGATCTGGAAACACGTGACAGAGAATTGCAATTGCAAATGAAAAAACTGAATGATCTAATGGATGAGAACAAGAAATTGAACGAATCGCTTAAATCTAAAAATCAAAAGATTGAAGACGAGATAAAACAGCTTGAACGTGTATTTAAGGACTTCCGCGGTCATATTTCCTATATAATACAAGGAAAGGAACCAGTTTCTGAAGAAGAAATGATGCCATGTCCAAACTGCGGTACCATGATATCAAAGGATGCTATAATCTGTTATAACTGCGGTTTTGAACTAGGTCAAAAATGAGATATTTGAGGAGGAAAGGCGAATATAAGAAAGCTACATCCAAAAGCAGAAGAGCAGATATCTCCGGAAAATCTACATCTCCCACATTATTTAGATATCTACGAGAGATTCTGGCCATATTATACCAGGAATGATAAAAAATTTCATACTTATCTATTAAATTTCTGATCTTCAATGCGTTTTTTACATCTTTTCCAAATCCTCTGTTCCAGTACTTTGAGTATTTGTTATAAATGTCATCAGTGCCCATGGCCTCCAGAAGATATTCAGAACTCTTGAAGGCGCCATATAGGCCTCCACCACTGGTAGCTTTATTGGCCAACGCAGCATCACCTATTAGAAAAATATTTTCGGCTCCTAGAACAGATCTCCCTATGGGTATTATTCCTCCTCTTTTCCTAATAACCACAGATCTTCTACCTATCAATTCCCATGGGAAGTTTAAGTTAAAACGTCCAGATATCCCAATTTCAGATGTTTCCCCCTGTGGCACCTCCCATGCAAAGAAGTCATGAATGCGTTTTCGGTCAAGCCATATCCTTACTTTATCATCTCTTTTCTTAATATCAAATTGGATTGATGGCAGCAATCTTGGTTGAACGAGACCAAGTTTCCTCCTAACCAAGCTTGAAGGGCCGTCAGCACCAACGAGGAATCTGGTAGTAACTTTCTCTATCTTACTCCCATATTGATAAAATACGTCAATCGCTCCATCCTTCTTTTTAAAATCTATGAGCCTGCTATTGAGAGAGCCATATACTCCATTTTCTGATGCTTCTTCATACAATTTCTCATCTAACTTTATTCTGTCTATAACAACCATATCCTTATTTTTTAATTCCAAGTTTCCAATTGGAGTGAAGATATTAGCGGACTCAGGTTTATCAATTATTAGGTCTTCACCAGAGTATTTTAATACTCTCCTATTAACCAATCCAGAACAATGATTTGGCACACCTACCCTATTCTTAAGGTCTATCTGGAAGACTTTATATCCTGCCATTGAAGCAATACTTGAAAAATAAGATCCAGATGGACCCGCGCCAATTACAACAATGTCATACATCTTCAATCAACATTTTTAAGTATTATAATTAAATTTGGCTTAAAGGTGTATCGATGGCCAGAATGCATACTAGAAAACATGGAAAATCGGGCTCAAAGATGGTTTACAGGGATAGTGCCCCAGAGTGGGTTCAGCTAAATAAAGATGAAATAAGGGACCTTATAATAAAGCTAAAAAAAGAGGGATTAACTAAATCAAAAATAGGTATGATTTTGAGAGATCAATACGGTATCCCGAAAGTCAAGCAGATAACGGGCAAAAGAATGGGAGACATAGTAGCAGATGCAGGCCTAGAGGATCAAATTCCCGAGGATTTAATTTCCCTCATGAGAAAGGCAGTAAGCCTGAATCGACATCTTTCTAGGAATCCAAAGGATTTAAAAAATAAAAGGAATCTTCAGCTTATTGAGGCTAAAATTAAACGATTATCTGATTATTATAAGAGAATAGAGAAGTTACCAGGTAATTGGAATTATTCAATAGAGACTGCAGAATTAATAGTCAAATGAAAGAACTTAAGGAAGAGTATAAGAAGTCTCTTGAAAATGCAAAGAAGCTAATTGAGGACAATCAATTTATTAGGATTTTTTCGCACTATGATGCAGATGGTGTCTCTTCTGCATCCATACTCGTGGCAGCTTTATCGAGAAAACAAAAGAGGTTTCACGTTTCATTCCTTAAACAACTGGATTTAAAAGAAATAAATTCAGAAAAAGACAGCCTCGTTATAATAAGTGATCTGGGTGCTGATGGTCTTAATCCAGAGGACTTTAAAGTAATATTGGTGGACCATCACGAACCTCCCGTTCAGAATGAAAACATTATAAATCTCAATCCAAGGTCTTACGGGTATGACGGAACTCTGGAAGCATGTTCCTCAACGGTTGCATTTTTACTAGCTCTTGAGCTAGATCCTTCAAACAAAGACCTCTCCAAATTCTTCTTATCTGGAGCTATTGGAGATAAGCAAGGCGTTGGAGGCTTTAGAGGCATAAACTCCAGCTTAATTGAATCTTTGGAGCTTAAGCCTGAAAAGACCCTGAATTTGAATGGTCTGAATATTCTAGAAGCCATAACATATAGTATAGACCCTTTTTTTGAAAATTTATCAGGGAAAGAGGAAAATGTCCTAAATCTTCTAAATACCATAAACATAGACAAAGATTCAAAGTTAAGTTCTCTGACAGAAGATCAGATGGAAAAACTCAACAATATACTTTTCTTAGAGCTTTTAAGTGGGAATGTATCGAAGGAAGGTTTTGACTCCCTCATAGGGGATAATATTGTAGATGAGAAGTCTGGCCTGTCTGTATCACATTTATCATTGATGCTTGATTCCTCAGGAAGGAACGGCAGGATGGGGCTTCCAGTTGCATATGCATTAGGAGACAATGATTCTCTTGAAGAAATGGCGGGGATAGAAAGGGCTTTTCGAAGTAAGGTAATAGATGAGGCGAGAAGGTCCATCAGTGCAGCGTATGAAATGAAAAACATAAACGTGCTTGAGGTAAAAGATGAATCAATGACTGGTCTTATTGCATCAATTGGAATGATTTATTACTTAAACAAAGATAAGCCGACAGTCTCATTTTTCAGAAACGCTAAATGTAAAATATCCTCCAGGGCCACCCATTATTTGATATCCAGAGGCATTAATCTTTCAAAAGGACTTAGCAAAGCTTGCGAAGAAGTAGGTGGTCATGGGGGTGGGCATGATATTGCAGCTGGTGGAACTGTACCCTTAGAAAAACTTGAAGAGTTCTTGTCAATTCTGGATAAGATAATCGGTGATCAGATTGGAAATACCAAAGAATCATCCCAGATATGAGAGTTTGATGAAAAGAAACAGGCTAATAGAATTCTATGAGAATGGTTTGGTTACTGTCTCAGGACTAATATCACATGGGCGAGGTGAGGCTTTTGATTACATACTTGGAGAAAGGACAAGTGAATTCGCTGAAGTTGCTGAAAAAGCAGCTCTGGGTTTGATATTAAGTTCTAAGAAACCAGTTATATCAGTAAATGGTAACACAGCAGCATTGGCCGATGATTCAATTATAAAATTGGCCAAGAAATATAATATTATAGTGGAGGCAAACATATTTCACTGGTCCAGGGAAAGGATAGATAGAATCGTTTCTCATTTCAGGAATAAGGGTCTTGAGATTTTGGGTTCTAACCAAGAAATGAGAATTCCTGGTCTAGAATCAGATAGAGGTCGTTGTGAATTTGATGGGATTTATTCTGCCGATACGGTAGTAATCCCTTTAGAGGATGGAGATAGGGCAGAAGCACTGGTGAAAATGGGAAAAAAGGTTATAACCATAGACCTCAACCCGTTGAGCAGGACATCAAGGTTTGGTACCATAAGCATTGTGGATGAAGTGGATAGGGCCTTCAAGAATATGGAAACCTTTGATCCTGATGAAAGTAAAAATGTCCTAAAGGGATTCAACAACTCTCAAAACATCCAAAATCTCTTGAAGTTTATGGGCGAAAGAATCAAGAATCTAAATAATTGGCCTGATGAGTTTTAAAAATCATATTTCGTTATAATTTTCTTTGAGATATTTTATAATCTTTCTTGTTCCGTTAAGTTCAACTTCCTTGTATTCACTAACTCTGACAACCTTCAATTTAACTCCTCTTTTGAGGGCTTCTTCTTCAATTTCACTCTCGCTAAACTGTTGGTCATAGCCCAGGGCTATTATATCAGGTCTTATCATTGAAATTATATCGTAAATGTTCCCTTCTCCACCTAATATGGCCATATCCACCGGTTTAAGTGCATTCACCATTTTGACTCTAAAGTTTTCACTGAATATTGGATATCTTTTCATCTTCTTAGCTGTGGAATCTCTGGCAACGATAACTATGAGTTCATCACCAAGCTTCCGCGCCTCCTCTAAAAAATGTAAATGACCTGGATGAATTATATCGAATACCCCAGTGGCCATGACCCTAACCATAAGGGAACATTAAATCCACGTTAAATATCATTATGGTAATAGTTTTTTCTTCAATCTTATGGCATTTCTTGAACCATCAAATGGAATTGTGTAATAATTCTCCATTGTACCAATTATTTCATATCCAATGCTCCTATAGAATTCAAGCGCCTTATGATTCTTTTCAAAAGTCTCCAGTATTATTTTCTTGGCGCCCATTAACTTACATCTTTCTTCTACGATATTCATTAACTTCTTTCCAATTCCATTTCTTTGGAATTTTGGTCTTACACCAATACTTTCAACCCTGCATGCGAATTTAGAAACATAAAAAGAAACATAACCTGCAGGTTCCCCCCTAATATAATAAACATAATTCTCCCCCGATGGCATTTCCAACATAGCCTTTATCTCTTCCAGATTATAGGCATGTTCCTTAAATGATTCGATCTCTATGAGGTGGATATCCTGCAGATAACGCGAATCAATTTTCAGTATAGTATCATCAGAAGTCATCATCATCTTCATCGTCGAAATCGTCGTCGTCATCCGGTCTTCTTCTTATGAGATTCAAGATCTCACCTAAGGGGGATAACGGAATGTCCCTATTAAAATGTTTTGCACTTTGTTTTCTGTAACCTATGAATTGACGAACGTTGAAAGTTGTTATTAACTTTTAGGCAATCTCGTGCCATGGAAAGGGAATATGTCAAAACGTCATTTGGTAACATCTCATTCTTAAGAAGGAAAGGTAAATATCCCCTTTTAATGTTGCACGGTCTTGGTGGAACTGGTAATTCATTTCTGAAACTTTTGCCGCTTATCAAACCTGATATTGACATGATAATGATAGATCTCTTGGGGCATGGAAGATCGGACAAGCCAGTTATAGACTATACGATAGAGAATCAGGTGAAGGCGATTACAGAATTCACAGATATCCTTGGAATAGATAACTTTTCCATAATGGGAAACTCTTATGGTGGTTGGATTTCCCTAAGAATGACTGTAGACAGCAGGAAACCAATGTATTTAATTTTGGAGGATAGTGCTGGGATAAATATAACATATGGAGAGATGGATGAGGACACCAGATCTAAGTTCATAAACGGCCTAATCAAAAATAATCCCTTGAACCAAAGACACGTACTAGAAAGCATCGTAAAAAACAATGCAAATCCAAGATGGAAATTAAAAGAGCCTGAATTATCTTTAATTACTTCTAAAACCATAATAATTTGGGGTGATAATGATAGGATAATACCCATAAAATATGGTGAGGAGTTGAAAAGTAAAATTCCAAATAGCGTAATGTTTGTCATACCAGAAGGAGGTCATGTTCCACACTTAAACAAACCAGTTGAAGTAAGCAAGGTCATAAATGAAAACCTGGTTTTCCAATAAATATTAGTATTACTAAGTAATACCAATCCATGAATGACCAAGACAATAAAAAGGAAAACGTAACAATAAAAGGGATAAGCAAAGAAATATACGAAGAAATTAAGAAAATCGCCAAGGAGACAGGAAGGACTATTGGGGAATTAACCGATGAAGCTTATAACACATTTCTGCTCACATTAGATGATATAACTAAGGCAAGCAATAATTTCATAAATTCATTGAAGGATGGTTCAACCAAAATAATTGAAAATATTGATGAACTTGAAATAACGGGAAAAGAGCTGAAATCATTCTCTAGAAAGATAATTTTCAGGAACATAGGGCGATTGACTTTAAGAGAAATAGAGGAGAATGATATAAGGAATTATATAGTATCAATTCAGAATATAAGGTTGGTGCAGATCCCAAAGGAAGTCAGCAAATTGATAATACTTGAGCGCGGTAAATTCATTGGAAAGATCGAAACTTTATGAAATAGACCTTTCCATGAATTTTAATTTTAAATTTTTAAAATTTTGAATACTCCAATTAGAGAAACGTTATTCTAATTAAACTTAATTATGGAATGAATGATCTATTTAATATTCATCTATACGTTAGAAATATTATTAGCATCAATTTTGGCAGGTATTATAGGATCATTGGGGGGCTTAGGTGGAGGGGTATTAATAGTCCCATTCTTGACATTATATTTTCATGTTCCTATTTCTCTTGCTATAGGTGCATCAATAGTATCTGTAATAGCCACATCCAGCGGTTCAGCCGCAGCTTATGTCAGAGATAGAATCTCTAATATAAGAATTGGAACTTTCTTGGTTTTATTTACAACAACCGGGGCCATACTAGGGGCTTTCTTGGAACACATAACACCCACGAAGGTTCTGTTCTTCATATTTGGGGTTGTTTTAATAATTTCTGTTATACCAATGATAAAGAAGATAGGTGAAGAAGTCCCAAAAGCGGTCAGTAATGACCCATTAGCGGATAAATTAAAACTAAACAGTGAATATTATGATACGGTATTAAAACAGAAGATCCAATATAATGTGACGGGAGTTAAACCAGGAGCTGCCATGATGTTCATGGCTGGAACAATTTCTGGGTTACTGGGCATAGGCTCGGGAGCTTTCAAAGTTCTTGCAATGGATCTGGCCATGAGGTTACCAATCAAGGTTTCTACCACTACTTCTAATTTCATGATAGGGGTTACTGCTGCAGCTAGTGCGGGAATCTATTTTTTCACTGGAGACGTTAATCCTTTCATAGCAGCTCCAGTAGCTATTGGAGTTCTTTTCGGAGCTATCATTGGAACAAAAATTCTGGTCAGAATAAGGAGCTCATCCGTGAGAAAGATATTTGCTGTAATAATACTGATTGTAGGGCTCGAAATGATTTTTAGAGGTATGGGGGTGCTCTAAGTTGGCCCAGGACTTTCAAAATGATCAAAGTATGGAACAAAAAGAAAATCTATTGCTTACAAAATTACTTACTCAGTACTTAATCTGGAGTGTGATAATTTCAGTTTCCATAATAATTTTGGGAGTCATACTCTTCTTTATATCTGGAAAAACAGGCTACAGCTACAAAAGTCTAAACAGTCTAATTACCGCAAGAGGAAACATGCAGTTCTATCCTTTCAGTGTAGGGAGCATATTCTCGGGTATTGCACAACTGAAACCTTTTGCCATCATACAATTTGGAGTTTTGGTTCTGTTGTTGACGCCGTTCGGGAGAATTCTCATGCAATTTTTCATATTCCTTTACGAGAAAGATTATAAATTTACCATTATAGCCCTTGCTGTCTTCCTGATACTGCTGTTTTCGCTGTACATGGTGAATTTTATTTCAATAATTAATAAATATTAAAAATATGATTAATATTAAAAATCTATTATTATCCTTCCATCTTTTTCTTCATATTGTTTTATTGCTTCCGGCAATTCTGTATATTTGAAATGCTTCCATACCCTGGTTTTGATTTTTTTCGAGTTTACCAATGAGACAAGTTCTCTCATTTCCTGCAAAGAACCCCCAGTTGAACCTATTATCCTTCTTTCTCCAGTATACAGGAAAGCCAGGTCTAATTGCGTCATTTTTCCGGTGTAGGTGCCGAATGTTACAATACGACCTCCTTTATTCAAATATTCCAAATATTTACCGAAGAATTCCGTTCCTAGGGAATTAACTATTAGATCTATTTTTTCACCATTCCACTCCGTGGCACCGAACTGGTCCAACCACTTCTTTCTTGATATATAATAAACTTCAGCACCGAACATTTTTGAAAGTAGTACTGCATATTGACCTGTATTCCCCGAAGCTCCCACTACCAGTACCTTCTCCCCTGGGGAGAGGGCTGCTACTCTAAGAGCATGATACGAAGTGAGTCCTCCAACTGGAAGTCCAACGGCATCTTCGTAAGTCATCTCGGCCGGAATCTTTATAAAATTCTGTTCAGGGGCCGCAAAGAATTCAGAATAACCTCCATTCCTTGTAGCGCCATAAATTCCGCCATTGTCACATAGTTCCTGCCTTCCCGATGCACAATATCCACATTTGCCGTCAAAATATCTGGAATATACTACAACTCTATCTCCTATTTTGAGCTGTGTATGTTCCGTATTGATCTCAGTAACTTCACCAACAAACTCTGCTCCAGGGATGTGTGGATAAGGGGAAATTTTATAATTTGTTGATCCCTTTATCGTATTAACATCGATGGGATTCAATCCCGCGTATTTTACCCTAATTTTTATTTCTCCTCTCGGTTCCTCCACGTCAGCAATTCTTAATTTATCAAGTCCACCAGGAGAATCAATTACGATTGCCTTCATGGTCATCTATCAATTTTCCATATATGGAAATTATGCTTCTCATCCCCTCCCCCTTGAAGAATTTGGTTGCTACTAGATTCTCAGTGGGGAACTCGACGGTTATTACCGAGCATCCTTTTTTCTTCTCTATCTGAGCTAGCTCATGTAGAAGTCTAGATCCAAGCCCCTTCTTCCTGAATTCAGGCAAGACGTAAATGTCTGTAACCCTTACTTCCTTTCTGGGGGAATAAAATAATCTATCCACTATATCGGCAAGTATCAATCCTACAATCTTTCCTTTACTCTCAGCCACAAATGCATCTCTGAACTGTTCCCTTACTGCCTGTTTCAAGTATTTCTTTACCTCTTCCTCTATATTTTCATCAAGATTGAAAAGTGGATCATGTTCAGAGTTGAATTTCTTGAGTCTCAGAAGTAGGGAAGTGGCTTCATCTATATCCTGCTCCTTTAATTCTCTAATCAGTATATCCATATTATCACCTTATATCCTCTATGGATCCAGATTCGATTAATTTTTCTATGATCTGTCTATTTCTTGAAATGATTGAAACGGCAATATCATAAAATTCTTTTTTGCTTTTATTAATCCTAGCATATCCGGATTTAACTGCTGCATCTGCTACTGCAGAAGCAACCTTGGGAAATACCTCCCACTGTTCCATATTCGGTATTATGTAATCCTTGGAAATTCCAAGGTCCCTAGCAAAATTAGCAAGTTCTGTTGATGCTACCACAACCATCTCTTCTGTGATTTTCCTAGTTCTCGAATCAAGCGCCCCCCTGAAGACACCAGGGAATACAAGACTATTATTAACCTGGTTGGGAAAATCTGATCTTCCGGTTGCCACAATCTCAGCACCGTTCTCATATGCTTCATGAGGCCAGATCTCGGGGGTAGGATTGGCCAGGGCAAAAACAATTGATCTCTTATTCATTTTCCTTATCCAATCCCCCTTAATTACACCTGGTCCTGGATGAGATGCCGCAATCAGGGCATCCGCTCCTTCAAGAGCTTCCTCAATTCCCCCTTTTCTCCTTTCCCTGTTGGTATTGATACCCAGATCATATTTCCATGGATTAGTAACCATCAAATTGTCCATATCTTCCCTTTCAGGATGCAATATCCCATGGGAATCTACCATTATGATATTTCCAATATCAAAACCAGCAGCATTAAGCAGGCGTGCTGTGGCTATGTTGGCAGCACCTGACCCAAATAGCACAATCCTGGAATCTTTTTTATTGCGACCAGTGAGTTCAAGGGCATTCAAAAGTCCTGCTAACGTTGCACCAGCTGTCCCCAATTGATCATCATGCCATACTGGAATATCCATTTCTTTGGAAAGAGTTTCTAGAAGGGAGAAACATTTGGGAGATTCAATGTCTTCAAGATTTATTCCACCAAATGCAGGTTCCAAGGCCTTTACTATTTTTATGATTTCATTCTTATCTTTAGTACCTATTGGTATAGGAACGGCATCAACCCCACCTAGGTATTTAAAGATTAAAGCTTTCCCTTCCATCACTGGAAGTGAAGCCTCTGGACCAATATTTCCCAATCCAAGAACCCTCGTGCCATCTGTAACAATTGCAATTGAATTCCATTTCCAGGTATAATCGTATGCCAAATCTTTATCTTTAGAAATCTCCAGTGAGACTTTGGCGACTCCTGGTGTGTACCAAATAGAAAAATCATCCAATTTCCTAATTGGTACCTTGGGGAGAGTTGATATTTTCCCACGATATTTTTTTGAATACTCCAAAGCTAGTTTTCCTAGTTCCTCTCCCCCTTCCTCGCCTTCATTTTTCATAACCCAATATAAAAAATAAATGCTTAAACATTCTGAAATTCAAGCTTCTAAAAAAAGAATATAACTTTTAATATTAGATAAAATTGATTATACCAATGGATGATATCAGGAATCAGGTCGCGCAAGATCGTGGCGCCATAAAGAAATTGCAGTTACTTTTTCCTGGTTACCACGGTTATAGAATAAACGAAGACCTCAGGGATGCAGATATATACCTCAAAGATGAAATCTATAAATTCATCTTGAGCCTGAATGATAAGGTAAAAGACATAGAATCAAACCTTTTGGCATCTAGAAATTATCAGTATCTTGAAAAAATAGGATTGATGAGGTCAAATATCCAGGAAACGGCGGAAAGAATTAAGCACCATGAGGCAGGTTATTCGGGTATTTCCGCACCTATCAGGATCACATCTGAAAAAATATCATCCCTTTATGATCTTGATATGAAGTTGTATGATACCTTAACGGGCATAAAGGAGGTCATTGATCAGATGGTATCAGATTCAATCACAGGCCTATTTGATATGAATAAATATTCAAAAATTTTACAAGCAATCGGAGTAGTTCACGATCTGGATTCGTCGAGAAATAGACTTCTTTACGGGGGAGTTTAAATGGTTTTTCATAAGAAAGGAGATCCAATACCGAATTCTGGAGGGAGCTTACTGGGTTCAACTACCATAGAATGGGAAGATCAATTCAAACAAAATAATGTAATGTGGAAGGTACCAAGGCTCATAAGGTTCAATGATAACATAGTGGTTAGGGAAGATGAAACGGCAGTATTTTATAGGGATGGCAAGGCCCTTGCTTATATAGATAAGCCGGGCAGGTATGCGCTTACAGACCTTAATGCACCAGTTGTAGGGGAAATAGTGAAACTTTTGACAGGAATACAACAACAGGCAGAAGTTTATTACCTTCAGAGGCGTTTCTTTGACATTAAATTCGGGTCTACTGAACCGTATGCGTTCAAGGATAAAGATTTCGGAATAGTGTTATTAAGGCTTTATGGAGAGGCAAGATACAGAATATCAGATCCATCAATTTTCATTAATCAATTTGTTGGAACGTTCTCCTTCGAAACCAGTGCCCAAGTAGAGCAGAGAATAAAAGAACAGGTTGTCTTATTGATCTATAACATACTTGGGAAGATGAAAGACAGCGGAGTTTCTGTTACAGATATACCTTCAAATCTTATAAATATCGAGGAAGGTGTCATAGCGGAATCAAAACAGGCATTTCAGCAATATGGTATAGAAATTAACAAAATTTCCGGACTCAATATAAATCTTCCAGATACTGTTCAGAAGGCAATAGACACTAGGTCGAGCATGCAAGTACTTGGAGTTAATTACCTCCAATATCAGAGTGGCCAGGCAATAGTGGACGCAGCTAAGAATCCATCTGGAACGGCAGGAATTGGAGCTGGATTGGGAGTAGGAATTGGCGCAGGTGCAGGTATAGCTTATCCATTTGCCAGTGCCATATCACAGGGAGTCAATCAACAGCCTCCTCAGGCTCAGCCCCAGCAGGATGTCAAAAAATGTCCATCATGCGGGGCTACAGTACCCGCAAATGCAAAATTTTGCCCAGAATGTGGGTATAATTTTAATAAATCAGATACAATAAAATGTCCGTATTGTGGCAAGGACATTCCTGCAACTTCTAAATTCTGTCCTGAGTGTGGCAAACCATTGAATCAAAAATGTAAAAAATGTGGAACAGATATACCACCAGGGGCAAAGTTCTGCCCTAACTGTGGCGAAAAGGTGGATTAAATGTATTGCAGAAAATGTGGAGCGCAAATCCCAGACGATTCTTTATTCTGTCCAAAATGTGGGACGCCACAAAATGTTCAAGGGAACCAAGTAAGTGCATCTTTAAATCAAAATGAAGCTGATAATAATAGCGAGATATTAAAAGAGATGAAATGTCCAAATTGTGGCGCACCGTTGAACCCTATGGGCTCAGAGGAAATTGTAGTATGCCAATATTGTGGTACTTCCATATCACTTGGATCTTCCGGATGGTCCAAGGTAAAATCACATTACATTCTCGATATAAAAGTTCAATTGAAGGATCAGGCACTTTCAATTGCACGCAATTTTTTAGATAGAAGTATATTGCACAGACATCTCTTCGAAAAAAGTAGCATTGATAGGTTGGAACTTGCTTATTTACCTTACTGGATTCTGGATTCTGGTTATACTGCCCAATTTAAATTTAAGAAAATGGAGGCTCAACCTGGTGGTTTTGTAGCCATGAATATGGGAGGAAGAGGTGGATTCATAGGTCCCACAGAGAATATTCAGACCGTCATAGAATCTGGGACAGATGTCGGCATGGTTCAGTATCCTGTAATCGCAGTTGACAATTTGAAGCAGTATCAACCACCGGACTATATTTTTAATCTCCAGGCAAAAAGGCCAATAAGCAATTCTGACATGTCTTCTCCTGTTAAACTGTTAAATGGTACCATAGGGGAAGAAAAGGCCAAGGTCATGGGGAAGGTCCTGATTCAACAATGGGAAATGAGAAAGCTTCAAAAGGTTTATCACCATAACTTTCTTTCGGCAGAAACAACTGTTGATATTTCTGATATATTCTTAATTCATATACCAATTTGGACAGCCATTTTCAGACACAAAGACCAGCAACTGGTACTATTGATTGATGCGCATAATGCCATGGTTATGGAAGAGTTAAAAGAATAAATTAAGACCTTACTACAGAAAGCAGATATAAGGTACCGGTGAATACGAGTGCATTTGCAACTAGCACAATAGAGGCCAAAGGATAACCAAATCTTATTGCCAGGAAATATGTAATATAGATCATTATTACGAAAAATACCACCATTAGGGACGAAAACACCGTTAATCTCAACATAACTCCCTGTTTTTTAGAAGCGTATAATCCAATGAATCCAAAGGCCATTGCCGCATATGATGCAAGCATTACAAATTCCAGTACCAAAGAAATTATCCATACTATACCCATTCAATCTCCCCCATAAATTCGTAAGAAATTTTTCAGATCCTCCATAATACCATCTCGCAGATATACAAGGCCACCATACCTGTCATCATCAGAGATTATTCCATTTTGTTTTAGTATGTTCAAGTGATGAGTTATGGTCCTGTAGTTAAGATTAAGCCTTTTGCTCAGTTCATTTTTATTCAAAGGGTTCGAAATCAACATATTCAATATCTTGGCCCTAGTTTCACCCCCTTTAGAAGCTATTATTAACCAGAACAATGTCTTTTTCAATTCTGGATCATGAAGCTGAATATCTTCATATCTAATGATCTTCAATTCATATAAATAAGGAAAAGAATTATAAAAATTTAACCAGATTTCAGAGTTCATGTGAAGGGTGCCACCTGGGATAGCGGCCCTGTTCCTACATTGTCGAATATTTCATGGGTTATGTAGTACTGCCCATTCATGAAACTAAAGTCTAATGTATAGACTACATCTATGTACTGGAAATTGCTTGTGTTGGTTGAGCTCTGTACAACGAACTGTATGTCTGCTGTAATAGTTCCACCGGTAACGAAGCCGTTTGTGATATTAACTGTGATCATGGGAGGCGCTTCAGAATAGAACCATACCGCAGCCCATATGGAGAAGAACTTTCCCCAAACAGTTTCTATCTGTGTATAGTTTGTATAATTCCCAGCCAGTTTACCACCGATCCATTGCAAGCTGCTATTCTGGTAGTACTGTGTCATCACTAAGGAGAGGTTTTCTATTGCAATGTTGTTCCAATGGGCATAGGATGCATTGAGCAGGGCCTGTGTTTGAAGAGATTCCACCAATGAGGCTGGATAAGAAACTACCTGTGCTCCCACAATGTGCCATATCTCGTTAACTATAAGGGGCATACCATTTAACATCTGGAATTCCAATGTGTAATTTGTTATTATTGAGTTAACCTGCATGGGGGTGTTGAAAGAGGTAAGCACCCACTGTACCGTGGCATTTACATAATAATAATTGCCATTCACGGATAATGTTGGTGGGTTTACAGTATAGAACCATACAGCGCTCCATAATCCAAAGAATCTATTCCACACGTTTGTAATGTTGGAGACTCCACTGTAAGTACCAGAGAGTGGTCCACCTATCCAGTGTAAAGTCGCATAAGAAGCATATTGCGGCTCAAGTAATGAAGCATTTTCTATGGCAATGTAATCCCAGTGAGAAAATGAAGCATTCATTACTTCCTGATTTTGAAGTGACGAAACATAATTAGCAGTATAAGAGACTGATCCGTGGGAAGAAATATGCCAAACCTCGTGGGTAATTAACCATTGCCCGTTCATCATGAAGAAGTTAAGTGAGTACGTTATATTCAGATAATCCACTTCCATAGGTGTCTTGAATGAAGTTAGCACAAACTGAACCTCAGATGAAACGTTGCTGGAATTTCCGGCAACACTAACGGTAGGAGGACTCGGAGTATAGAACCAAACGGCACTCCACAAACCAAAGAATTTATTCCAGACCTGCGTTATATTCGAAATTCCATTATATGTTCCTGATAAGGGCCCGCCTATCCATACCAATGTTGCATTAGGCGCGTACTGCATTTGCAGAAGAGAAGTATTTTCAATGGCAATATAATCCCAGTGAGAAAAAGCGGTATTTAAAGCCGTAAATGTTGCATTCTGAGAAAGTTCCCCTTTTAAGGTATTCACGTTCGCTTTATAGATGGAAAGTTCCTGTTGAAGTGTAGAATAACTTTGCTGCAATTGCTGATAACTCGAATTCAAAGATTGAAGTTTCGTGTTGGCTTGATTTAGGGTTGAACTGAGACTGTTCACTTTGCTGTTAAGAGAGCTATTGGTTGACGATGCGCTCATGTAGGCATATCCAAGGGCTCCTGACAATACCAAGAGAACAACTATTATTCCTATTACTAAACCCCTGTTCATGTTATATCATAGAAAAGTCAATATTAAGCAAATTTCAAAATTGTATACAAATTGCAAATGATTTTATGTAGAGTTAAATTCTGTATTCATGATACATTTCACCATAGACCTTTCTGAGTCAAGGTCGCATTTGTTGAAAGTAACCATGGAGTTTGAATCTAAAAAGGGGGAAGAAAAGATAGTAATGCCAGTATGGGCCCCAGGCTCTTATATGGTCAGGGATTTTTCAAGACATATATCGTGGATAAATGCGGAACAGGGTACAATTAAGCAAATTGATAAGACATCTTATTTGCTACAGGGGAATAAAATAAAGTTGAACTATGGAGTATATGCTGAGGAACTTTCCGTCCAGACTTCATACGCTGACTCCGATTTCGTTCTAATCAACGGGTCCAGTTTATTTTTTTATGTAGACGGTAGAAAAGAGGAGGAGTACAGAATAAAAATTATCCATAACCAACACAACTTCATCTCTACCTCTATGGTTAAAGAGGACAATGAATTACTCATGAATAATTACGATGATTTTGTTGATTCTCCCATTCTTATTCATGATGGCTTAGTGAATTTTTTCAAGGTGGATAATAAAGAACACGAAGTTGCAACGGTGGGTAATTTCAAGAGGGATTTCAGTGGATTCACAGAGAATGTGAAAAAGATTGTAGAATCTGCAAAGGATATTTTCAAGGAGTTACCATACGAGAAAAAATACACATTTTTATTCATTCTAGCACCCGAAGACATAGGTGGGGGATTAGAACATAAGGGGTCAACGGTAATAATGGGAAATGAGAATAAGATATTGAATGACTTCGATTATTTGATATTTCAATCTGTCATATCTCACGAATTTTTCCACACCTGGAATGTAAAAAGGATTAGGCCCGTGGAACTTGGTCCTTTCGATTATACAAAGGAAAATTATACAAAGCTTCTCTGGCTCTCGGAAGGATTCACCTCCTATTATGAATGGATAATACTACTCAAGGCTGGTATTGCAAAGATTGAGGATTATGCCAATCATCTGTCGGATGCCTTAAATTATTATTTCATCCAACCGGGTTATGCCTATAGAGATGCAAATTCCTCATCTTTCAATGCCTGGATAAAACTCTATAAGCCAGATGGCGACCTGATAAATAATTACATATCATACTATTTGAAAGGTGAATTAATGGCCCTGGCTCTCAATCATTTTATTTATAAGAATACCGGTGGCACCAAAAATATAGATGATTTCATGAGATCATTATGGGCAAGATATAAAGAAACAGGGAAAGGGATAACCTACGAGGAACTTATTGAACTGGTCTCAGGCCTAGTTGGAAAAGATTCTAGAAAAATGTTTGAGAATCTGGCAGAGCTACCGGGGGACATGGGGATAGCAGAAAAGATAAGTGAATTGGGATTCCAGGTGGAGAAGGAGGAAAAGGAACAAGGTTTTCTTGGAATAGTCTTCCAATCAAACAATGGGAAAATAACTGTAAGGTATTCGCTGAAGGGATACCCTGCTTATGATGCAGGAATTGTTCCAGGGGACGAGATAATAGCCGTTAATGATGAAAGGATGAATGAGAGCTATATTGAGGAATACGTAAAGGAATGGAAGGGCATGAAGGTTGATAACATAAAATGGCTCAAATCAGGACAGCCGACAAAGATAACGTTTTTTAGGAGGAATGTGCTTAAAAATGTTAATTTCATTACTGCCAAATATCCATTAAAATACACGGTAAAGCAGAAGGATGCCGATATAATTAGGAAAATTTTATTCCCCTAAATATTTCTTTATTTCCTCCAGCACCTTGAAAAACATTTCATCGTTCACCACACCTGTATTTACGTTTCTAGGGCTAGGATGGTATGAACAAAATATCCTTACATTATCGATATCGTAACTTTTTCCATGTTTGAATTCGAGATTGCGGACATCAAAGCCCTTCGATTTATAATATTGCTTTATGGAGTCAAAGGCTATCCTACCCAGAGTTAGTACAGCCTTAAGATTGGTCATGAGGTCAATTTCGTTATGAAGAAAAAGGGAGCAATTATTTAGTTCATCTTTTGTGGGGATGTTGTCAGGAGGAACGCATTTGAGTGCAGCTGTTAAGTATGTATTATATAAAATAAGACCATCGTTTCTATCCACTGAATTCGGTTTGTTTGATAGTCCAGCTTTATAAAGATTCTTCATCAGAAATTCTGCACTTTTATCACCTGTGAAGACTCTTCCAGTTCTGTTCCCACCTGTAGGAGCTGGGGCAAGACCAAGTATTAAGAGTTCCCCATTTATGTCCCCAAATCCCGGAACAGGTTTGCTCCAAAATTCTTCATTCTTGAATCTCTTATTGTTCTTTCCTACAGATTCCCTGAAGGAGACCAGTCTATCGCATTTCCTGCATTGTATCAAATCTTTATTTAATTCATTTATATTTTTATAAATCATTTTAGCATCTCCCTCAGGAAATCCCTAAACTCAGCGTAATTTCTCATTCTGTATTTCGCCACGGTATCACCATCGCCGATTTTTATGGTTAAATGCTCCTTAAGTAATTGAAATGCCTCCTCGTCTGTCGCATCATCCCCTGCAAATAGCACTTTTTCATCTCCCTCAATCAATTTCTTTATGGCCAGTCCCTTATTTACCCCTTTTATTCTATATTCTATGACATATTTGCCAGAATATATTTCCATTCCCTCTGGTACATTATTATTAATCTCTTCAAGAAGTTCCTTGAAGAATTTTATATCCATAAAGAAATAATGGAACTGGAGGCCGCCTCCCTTATTTATTACCATTAGCCCCGGATATTTCTTTTCCAAATGTTTCATTCTCTCATAATATCTGTCACAAATTTCCTTATATTTTTCATAACCGTTAATGAACTCTGACGCTTTACCCTTATGAATTATCTGGGCTCCATGCATAGCAATTATCTCATACCTTGAATCGAGGAACATTTGTATGTCCTGGGCTGATCTCCCTGTAATAATATATAATGAATATTTTTTATCAAGCTTGTCCAGCAAATCGAGTAGTTCACCATCAGGCTTAGCTTCCTCTGGCCTACTTGTTATTGGTACCAATGTTCCGTCGTAATCCAAAAAAATTTTGCTGCACTTTCTTGCCTCTCCCAGTAAATCAAATTGCATTTTCGGTTCATGAATTTCTGAAATAAATAGAATTTGAGCATCATAAAAAAGGTTTTAAGAAAATATATATTAATGGATTTAAATGAATTTAGTTGAAATTGACCCAAATGAAATTAGGACTAATGGAGACCTAAAAATAATGCTTAGTAATGATCGTATTCCTACTGAGAATGCACTTAATCACTGCGAAGGGTCAAGGGTACTCATACTGTCAGCAAATGAAGATTCAAGATTTGTGGATCTTTCCATATTTACACCTCTAATGATTACTACAGGTATAACAAAGGAGAATTTAGAGAGGGAAATACTTGGAAATTATGACTGCATTCTGCTCTATCATATCCCAGAAATAGATAAAGAATCAGTAAAATACTTCAGGAATTTAATTGAGAAAGGCATGCGAGTTGTTGGTATATGTGATCCTAACTCATTTCTTAAAAATTTTAATAAGATTAAATCATTAATAAGCAAGGAAACAGAGTTCATTTTGGATGAAATAGGATTAAACAATTATTCAAAGGCTCTTATTCAGATTCTATCTAAAAGTATAGTTATACAGGAAAAGAAAAAAGAAAAAATAAGCATAGAGGAAGAGGAAATTCCTGAGGAAATCGTGAAGATAATTAATCTGGTACCTAAACAGTTCCTGATGGAAAATGGGAAATCGCTGTATAAAAGAATTTTGGAATTCAAGAAATTAGGAATCGTCAAGGAGGGTCCTTACTCATTTTATTTGGAAAAACTAACCCCATCGATAAGGACTCCACTTTATAAATCTCCAGATGGAATGAAAATATTGAGAGAGTATGCTAAATATGCAGAAGAAAAACTCAACTCATCATCCCTCCCAGCCTTCTTACATTATTATGGAGGGGACTGGGAAAATGCAGCCAAAAATTTAAGAGTATTAGTAGTAACCATGTTTCAGAGGAAGGAATACGAGTCAGTATCACAAATTTTTGAAATATTATCTAGGATATCAGAGATTTCGGATGATGACAATTTCTATCTTGGTATCAGCCTTTATCATCTCGGAAAACAGAGGAGAGCTCTTAAAATACTGGAGAATTTAAATGATAAGGGCTATTTTAATAATAACTGGGATAGAGCAAAATATTACCTAGAAGTGATATTCGACTATTATGGATTCACGGAGGCCAACAAATTTTTGGGTTCAATAGAGAGTGCCACTTCTAAAGAGGGAATGGTAGAACTTTACAGAAATTTTGTTAAAATAGCTTTGGATAAAGGCGATGTAGATGAAGCAGAGATGGCTTTTTCTAGGCTAAAGGATATAATTGAAATAAGCGACTTTGACTGTGAATTGTTGAGACTATTCGGTAACCTATATCTCCAGAAGAATAAAACAAACCTTGCATTAAGATATTATGAAAAGGCTTATGAAATATCACTACTTAAAAATGACAAAACCTGTATGGCAAAATCATTGAACAATATGGGAATACTTAATTATCAAACCCTTAACCTTAAGAATTCTCTGGACTATTATGAGAAATCAAGGCAGATATCTAGGGAATTGGGGGATGAAACAAGTTATGCTACAACAACTGGAAACATGATTCCTATAGCTTTAGAGCTGAAGGATTTAGACAGGGCCAGATCTCTTTTAAGGGAGCTTGAGAAAATCAATGACAGAGATAGTACGAGGATTGGCCTTGCTAATGGATACTATGCCATGGCAGACGTTTATTTGAATGAATGGGATACAGAGAACGCCCTGAAAACATTGAGGCGTGGACTTTATCTGTCCTTGGAGAGAAGCAACTTTGTTGATGTCTCCGATTTTCTCTTCAAAATATCGTTTGTAGAAGAAGTTTCAGGTATAGACAATTCGTATACCATTTATCTTGCTCAAAGATTTGGAGATAAGTATTCAGAGTCTTACGCTTTCTGGACAGGTGAGATTGAATTATTGAGGGGAAACTTTCAATCTGCATATCTGCAACTAAGGAAGGCCCTTAAAAGAGTTGAGAAAAGCGGGAATATTGCCATAATTCAGGAGGATGAATTTAGGATAAGGTTTTTAGAATACATCCTCTACAAGAAAGTTCCCGACTCTATCAAACTTGAAAATATCTTTGGAGAAGATCGTATGATGTATGCAATAATCAATAACTATATAGGTGCAACCTTCTCGGAGGAAGAGACAGTTAAGAACCTAAATAAACTTCCAAAGTTCTATAGGGACATGGGAAAGGCAATTCTGAAGGGGTTACAGGGAGTGCACGAGGATTTCAATAACCAATTCCTTGAAAGGCTAAATAAATCGATTATTGAGGCCCTTAGCTGATAAAATCATCAAGTTTGTGCTGACTTTCCCTTCCTTTAAGTATGCTCTTCATCTTATATTCCTTCTTTCTAGCAGAATACAGGTAAGAATAATCTCTGGTCCCTTTTGTGACAAGAATGTAAACCAATCCCTTGGAGTGTCTTCCGGTTCTACCTCTTCTCTGAATACTCCTTATCTCACTTGGTACAGGCTCGTAAAATATAACCATATCTGCGAAGGGCACATCAAGACCTTCCTCACCAACTTGGGTTGCAACTAGGACCTTTACTTTCCCTTCCCTGAATTTATCCAATATTTCCTTCTGTTCAGATTGTTTCAACCCCTTATCCCCAGGTCGATCACCCTGACCCACGAACTTTTCTGCTAAGAATCCATTATCCTGCAGGGTCTTGGCAAGGATATTTGCAGTGACCCTATAATGACAGAAAATGATGGTTTTGGTCTCGCTTTTACCAAGGAGTTCCATTATTTTTGGTATTTTGGGCGTGTGTTTTTCTGGACTCTCTTTTGCTATCTTAATTAGGCTGTCCTTAATTTCCAAGAAGTCCCGTGAATTTAGAATTGACATGAAATTCCTATCTTCATTTTCTTCATGTTCCTTGATGAATTCCAATAGAGGCAAGATACCTTGCGTTTCAGCGAACTCAAGTATTAGGTCCAGGGCTATCGCCTGAGATCTCAGCCTAGCTGCCTGGAAAAATCTCTTATCTCCCTGTCTTATCTTCTGGGAGATGAACTCTCCAATCTCTATAAGTTCTTTCCTTGAGCTTCCTTTTATATTGAAACCAAAATTCTTCAACTTATCAATCTTATCCTTATAGATCTCCCTTATCTTATCTATTTGATTTCTCAGTTCTTGCGGTATCACTAATGTAACCCATTTTACATCAATCCCTTCAATGTAAGGTTTGACATCCGGGGAGTTCTCATCCCTGATTTCAAGGTTCTCTATGCCTAAATTCTCCATTATCTCGTTTATTTTTCTCCTATCACCACCTGGAGATGCGGTCATGGCTATTATTCTGGAAGTGTCCTTGAAGAATTTAGCTATGTGGACATAGGCATAATTTCCAATGGTTCTATGTGCCTCATCGATTACAACCACCTTCACCTGATCTTTATACTGTTCCAATATATCCAAATCATTTTGTATTACCTGTGGAGTAGATACAATAATTCTGCATCTTGAATACAGTTTCACCCTAGAGGCTTTAGGAATTGATCCATTTAATTCGCAAATTTGGTCTTCTTGCAATTTAACGAATTTTTTGAGGCTGGTTAGGTGCTGATGAACCAGTGGCTTTGTTGGAGCAACAAAGAATGCTTTACCGCCATTTTGAATAAGGTTCGTTATTGCCATAATCGCGATAATGGTTTTTCCAAGTGCGGTCGGTAGAACCACAAGGGTATTCCTCTCGATACAAGATTTTGCAATCTTCTCTTGATAATCTCTTCTTTCAATTAGGTCTGAATTGAGAAGGGGTGAAAAATCCACACTACATAATCCCTTCTAAATTAAATATTTTTAAACATAGAGTCATTTATCATGGATTTGAATTGAATCAATACCTAATATTCATTTCCTCGTTTATCGGCCTGATATTTTCATCATGGTTATTTACGGAGAATATTGAGAGAGGTATCGGTTCTTCTAGATTTGGTACAAGTTTCCTTGGTTCAATAATTGCACCGTTTTTCACATCTCTGCCGGAACTAGCTGTCATATTGATAAGCATGGTTGATTTGAGCTATAATGATTCATCTCAGGTAGTTAGCGGGGTCACCCTGGGTGAACCCTTTGCAGCATTATCTCTGGGGTTTTTCATATTTTCATTGTTCACTTTTAACAAAATAGGAAAGAATCTAAGAGATTTCAGGAACGGCTCGGTTTTCGTTTTCATTGCACTCTCCTCCCTATCAATTATTTTAGCTTCATTATATCAAGAAATTAAAACAATTGTAGCTGTTTTTTTGGTATTAGCCTATATATTATTCATATATTCTTCTTATTTGCAGGAATCACCTAAAAATACAGAAGATCAAGAAAAAGCATTGGAAAGCAAGAGAAAAAGTCCAATTGCAATTCTTCTGGCTGGTGTTGTAATTCTGTTAATTTCCTCATATTTTCTGACAAAGTCCATAGCATTCATAGCCACGGAGTTGGGAGTATCTCCATACATAATATCCCTTTTGGTAATACCGCTAGGGACCATATTACCTGAACTGTCAAATTCAGTCATTTGGGGGAGGAAAGGCAAAATTGACCTGGCCCTGGGAAACCTCTCTGGAGAGGTGGTCATATTTATAACAATCTACCCAGCATTGACCATAATTTCTGGAAAATTTTTATTTTCTTCTGGGTCCACGACAGTATTAGCTTTGATAGTACTAAACTCTGCCTTTAATTATATGCTATGGAAACTATGGAAAGGTAAACCCTTCCTTTTGTTGATGGACGTAGTATTTTTTATAATTTATCTTTTATATTATGTAAGAATACCATTTTTTTAGTATATCCAAAAAAATGGAAATTGATTTATATGATGGTTTAATTAAGGAAATATGAGGAATTTAATGGACCTAAGAATGGAAGCAGTTAGATCCTCACTTCTACATGGTAATCCCATCATTGTATATGACTTTGATGGCAGGGAAGAAGAAGCCGATATGGTTTTTTATGCCGGTTCAATTACATGGAAGTCCATCCATACCCTGAGAAAGGAAGCCGGCGGGCTCATATGTTATGTTATAGGACAGGAGGAAGCCGAGAGGATTGGAGTGGACTTTATGGTCAATACCCTACTTCAGGATACAAAATATTCAAAATTAGTTAAGAAACCAGTTTATGGAGATTATCCGTCTTTTTCACTATGGGTAAACAGCGTGCATGTAAGGACAGGAATAAATGATCATGATAGGGCCCTTACAATAGCTGAACTCCACCGGACAATAAACGGAGAATCTCCGCATGAAAACTTCAGGGAAAATTTCTACTCCCCAGGACATGTTCCGATTCTAATATCCAGGGGATTAGAGAATAGAAAGGGACATACCGAACTGGTTACAGCTCTCGCCGATCATCTAGGGTTACCTAGAAGCATGGTCATAGCGGAGATGCTGGACTCTGAAAAGAGCCTCAGCAAGGCTAAGGCAATGGAATATGCAAGGATTAACAATTACATATTCTTAGAAGGTAAGGATATCTTGGGGTTGTATCAATGACCGTCATAGGTGTTGCAGATACCACATTTTCAAGGGTGGATATGGGTAAAATTGCCATAGAAACCATTAGGAAATTAGATCCAAAGGCCACGATATTGAGATATACAGTTCCTGGGATAAAAGACCTTCCGGTTGCTGCGGCAAGACTTTTTGAAATGGGCTGCGACGGTGTGATAACCTTAGGTTGGGTTGGAAAGACTAAGCTTGACAAGTACAGTTATCTAGCCTCTAGTACGGGCTTGATTAACGTTCAGATAACCTTCAGGAAGCATATAATGGACGTAACTGTACATGAAGATGAAGCAGATGATGAAGAAATGCTGGTAAATATAGCACTGGACAGGTCAAGAAAGCATGCAGAAAACTTGATGAAATTGGTAAATGAAGGGAGAGAAGCTTTATCTCCCTATGCCGGAAAAGGTTTAAGGCAAGGATATAATCATGCTGGTCCAATCATGGAGTGATTGAAATGGGAAGGAAAATAGGCATCGTTGTTTCTGAATTTAATTATGATGTAACCTACATGATGGCAAAAAAAGCAAAGGAACACGCAAATCTTCTAGGCCTTGAAGTGAAATGGTTGATAAAGGTTCCGGGCGTGTATGATATCCCACTTGTCGTTAAAAAACTTCTCACAAACAAAGAAATTGAAGGATTGGCTGTATTAGGGGCAGTTATAAAAGGTGAAACAAAGCATGACGAATTGATCATAAATCAGACTGCCAGAAAAATTATGGACCTTTCAGTGGAATACGGAAAGCCTGTAACCCTAGGAATAATTGGACCGGGAGCTACACATGAACATGCCATAGAAAGAATAGATGAATATTCATCAAGATCCATAGAATCCCTTGCAAAACTGTTGACAAAAATGGAAAAGTTGGATAACGGGATTGCCCTTATAGAGGATTGATTAATTATTCATTTTTTGAATTTTATATGGGGATAATCTCAAAGAAAGCCTTTATTATAACATATGGGATTCAATAGTCCATTGAATCAATTATCTTAATTATTAATCCCATTAAAATTATGATCATATTTTTGCAAATTGAAATGATGTAACCTATTTAAAACACATCAGCAAACTTTTTTATATCCGCTTAATTAACTTTCAATGCCCTACGATATTAAGTCTTCAGAGTCAAACTGGAGAAATTATTGGAGTACTGAGAGAATCTTTCATTATGATTTTTCAAGCAAAAAACCGACATTTAGCATAGATGTGCCACCACGGTATGCCAGTGGAAAGTTGCACATAGGTCATTCCTTCCACTACACCCATCAAGATTTTGTGGCGAGATACAAAAGGCTAAGAGGTTATGAGGTGTTCTTTCCCCTCTGCTTTGATGTAAATGGTATGCCAATTGAAGTAAATGTTGAAAAAAAATATAAAATAAGAATGAAGGATTACAGCAGAGAAGAATTCAACAAATTATGCGAGAAATTTGCCAATGAAAATATAGACACAATGATAGAGCAGTTCGATATGTTGGGTGTTTCATTGGATCCGTCTTTATATTATAGAACGGATGCGGAATATTATAGGAAGCTAACACAATTAACATTCCTGGATTTATTGGAGAAGGGTCTCGCATACAGATCCCTTCACCCGGTGAACTGGTGTCCGAGATGTGAAACAGCCCTGGCTGAATCTGAAATTGTTTATGAAGAAAGAGAGGTAATGCTCAATGATGTAAGATTCAAAGGAGAAGATTTTGAGATAGTAATATCAACAACAAGACCAGAACTTCTCCCTGCCTGTCTTGCATTAGCGGTAAATCCAAATGATGATAGATACAAAAAATTTATTGGAAAGGAAGTCGAAGTCCCGTTATTCGGTAAGAAAGTGAAGATTATAGCAGACGAAGATGTGCTGATGGATTTTGGGACTGGAGCTGAGATGGTCTGCAGTGTGGGAGATAAGGATGATCTTAAGTTGATATATAGGCACAATCTTCCATTTGTAAAGAGTCTCGATGAAAGGGGGAGACTAACAGATATTGCTGGGAAATATGCTGGAATGGAAGCTGACAAGGCTAAAAAGGTAATAATTGAAGACCTTAAAAATAAGGGTTATCTGATAAACCAAAATATGATA
The DNA here is from genome assembly GCA_964468585.1 of uncultured Thermoplasmatales archaeon. GTDB lineage: Archaea > Thermoplasmatota > Thermoplasmata > Thermoplasmatales > JAFMDN01. The sequence goes on from CAYXTM010000003.1 coordinate 33,264, forward strand.
AAACATAACGTGGGAACATGCTGGAGATGTGGTCATTCTCTGGAATTCCTCCAGAAGGAGCAATGGTTTATAAAAACCATCGAATTCAAGGAAGATATAATCAGAGCGGCTAGGGAAATAAGGTGGTTCCCAGAGTTCATGAGAGTAAGGTTGGAGGATTGGGTAAATTCCCTTACCTGGGATTGGGTTATATCAAGGCAAAGGTATTTTGCGACTCCAATACCAGTATGGTACTGTGAGAAGGGGCACATAATACCTGCTAAGAAAGAACAGTGCTATGTTGATCCTTTAATAGATAAAGCTCCTGTGGAGACGTGTCCCCAATGCGGTGGAAAATTGACTGGTAGTGATGAAGTTTTTGACACATGGATGGATTCTTCAATTTCTCCGCTTTATCATGCCCATTACTACAGAGACGAAAGTATATTTTCAAAATTATACCCCATGGATTTCAGACCACAGGGCCAGGATATTATAAGGACATGGGCTTTTTACACAATTCTTAGATCCAAATTAGCCACAGGCAAAATACCATGGAAGGACATAATGGTTGATGGGAACATTATGGCACTAGATGGTAGACCCATGCATGCAAGCTGGGGAAATGTCGTTGATCCACTAGTTCTCTTGGAAAAATATGGTGCTGATCCATTTAGATACTTCACGTCCCAATGCAGTTTGGGGGAAGATACCCCCTTCAAGGAGAGAGACTTAATAAGGGGCCAAAGGCTTGTAAATAAGATATACAACATCACAAATTTTGTATTATTCGCGAAGAGCCTCAAAAGAACCCAAGATGAAGAGCGTCCAGTTGACCACTGGATAAGATATCGCCTGGCGAAAACCATAGAAGAAGCAACTGTATTCATGGATAATTATGCATTTGATAAAGCAATGAAAATCATTGAAGATTTTATATGGCATGATCTAGCAGATAACTATATAGAAGCCGTAAAACACAGAATTTCAGGGGAAAGAGCATTCGAAAATTTGAGTGACATGGTACTAAAATCAATCATAATGATTTCACCAATGCTTCCATTTATCTCTGAGGACTCATACCAAAGGGCATTTAGAGAGAATATAGGGGTAAAAAGTGTAGGGCAGCTAAGTTGGCCAGAACCCCCATCCTACGAACAGGAAAAATCAAAGATTGGGGAAGCCACAATTGAAGCCATAGCTATGCTGAGAGCTGAGAAAGGCGCCAACAAGATTTCCCTCAATGAAAAAGTAGATAAGGCATATTTAGTAAAATTGAAGGAAGTGAACTTAGATTACGATGAAATAAAGGGTACTTTGAACATTGGGGATATAGTGGAGTTGAAGAATGAGGTTGAAAGTAAATTATCTGAAATCAAGCTCACATCGAACGGTTACAAAAAATTTAAGGAAAATGCTTCGAAGATATTGGAAGCAGTTAAGCAGCACCCTGAGATAATTGGAAATGGTGAAGTACTAGGTTACAAGATAGATGCAGACGATTTCGAAATCAAGAGAACAACATATCTCAAAGGCAGGGAAATCAAGTGCGGTGAGTTCAGCTGCGTTGGTCTCAATGTCAAGGATTAATGAGAAAAAAGTTGAGGATTCCATAATAGATATACTGAGAAAGAACGGGTCAATTAGAGGAGAAAGTGCCATTAGAAAACAGTTGGGGAAAAAGGGCATTAAGGTATCATTTCTCAGGATAAGAAAGATATCATTCCATTCAAAGAACATAACTGTAGAGGTAAAGTACGGGAAGGGAAAGATATCCCATAAGACAAACTGTCCCATTTGCGGATCAAAATTGGAAACAGTGACATCAATGGACCTGGAGGGAAATAGAAGGGTCATTGGATATAAATGCCAAATTTGCCATTACGATTCAATTTCAAATGGGAAACCATATTTATACATATTTAGGTTAAGGAATTATGATTTCTGATATGGAAAAAAATCTGATAATTGCCAAAATAGAGAAGGACGAAAACTTACTTGAATCAATAAATTCATTAATTGAAGATTATGGAATATATTCTGGATTGATTATCTTCGGAATAGGGATGCTTAAGAACCTAGAAATAGGTTATTGGAATGGAAAATTATATGAGAAAAAAATAGTGGAAGAACCTGGGGAGTTGGTATCATTTCACGGATCAATCGCTTCAAATGAACCATATGTGCATGCACATGTAGCGGTGGCAACAAAGGATCATACTGTAGTGGGAGGTCATTTTTTCAATGGTACTGCGGACCCTCTGGTAGAATTACATATACTCAGGCTCGAAGAGATTGCCCTTAAGAGAAAATTGAATGATAAAAGCGGCTTGCAGGAACTTAGTTTGGATTAAACTGATCCAAATACCTTCCTGATTCTATCGGTAAGCAGTAGAGTCCCTATGGATAGTACCTTGTTATTCGAAATATCAATTGCAGACATGGAAGCTGGCTTTATCTCAATTCCGAAACTTTCTTTTTCATCAAGGTCAAGGAAGCTTGCTACAACTGCCCTAATGGGCAATGCGTGGCTTACCACCACATAATTTCCATCATAATCATCAATTATCTTTCTCATTCGTTTTACCTGTGAAGACCATGATTCCATACCCAAGTCTTCTCTACTTAACTTTGGAACATTCTCAAGTTTATATCCGTTATATGCTCCTAGGCCGCTCTCCCTTACCCTATCATCTATCTTAATGTCAAGATTGAGCCTATCACCAATTGCCCTGGCTGTTTGCTTCGTCCTCAAAATCGGGCTAGATATTATTCCGTCGATCTTCAGACCTTTTAGCTGTTCAGCTGAGAACAATACTTGTTCCATACCCCTTTCAGTGAGAGGGTAACCATCAATATCTTCTGTGATTATATTTAATACATTTGCAAGACTTTCACCATGTCTTATAAATATCGCTTTCTCTATCATAAAGCCATCACAATATCATTAATAACAATGGATATAATTTATTTTAGTCTGTTGAAAATAAAATGTTCATAGCCTTGTTTTTTAACAGGTTTTCCATCAAAATCATAGACACCCATGCCAGCAGAAGCCACTCCTAGAATGGGGAATTCGGAGGTAAAGTTCCTGCTTGCAAATATAAGTTCATAATCACCCCCAAAAGAATAACATCCTTCATAATCCGAGTTGATGCAAACATTTTCCTTTAGGTCTATTCTAACGTGATTCAATTCTGATAGTATTCTTAGGGATTTAAATGGACCATCTGAGTCATCCATGCAGGCCGTAGGCTCCAGCTTCAATATTCTCTTTATCTTTTCATAAGAGACATCAATCTCTATTATACCTTCACCTTCAGATTTTCCCTCTATATAATCTAAGTATTTCTTATACTGTTTTCCTATTTTTCCAGTTATATAGATGTAAGAACCAGGATATATGGGTCTTCTCCTGAGCTCCTGTCCCCTTTTCACTTTTCCAATAACTAGTCCGGTAAGAGAGATATTTTTACTCTCTTTTAGGTCCCCTCCTGCGTAATCAACATCAAACCTTTCAAGTTCTCGGAAAATACCCTCCATGAGTGAATCCAACCAGTCAAATTCCAGATCCTTAGGTAAGCCAAATGAAGCCATCATCTCAAGTGCTTGGCCATTTTTTGATATAATATCACTCATGTTAATGTCAACCAGGAATTTTCCAACTTTGGCAGGGTCCCAATTCCTAAGAAAATGTATCCCCTCATTGATTGTATCCATGGCCAGAATAATAAAGGAGTCTCCATTATCAAGGAAATGAACATCTTCATTTTCATTTTCTCTTCCGAGTTTTTCCCAGATTTTTTTGATAATTTCAGTTTCCCCTGAATCTTCAATTTTCACAACAAGATAAATAAAAGTATTTTAAAAGAATAGCGTAAGAAATGGACGAAGTTGAGATAGCTGATTACGTGTATTTGACTAGATACGGTGCTGCATATTTGGAGGACATAAGTGCAGTTGTGGTATCTGATATACACCTGGGCTATGAGGATGTCCTTGCTAAGAATGGGATTTTCCTTCCAAGGGTGCAGTCAAATATAATATATGAAATGGTGAATGAAATCCTTGACAAATATAATCCAGAGAAATTCATAATTGATGGGGACCTGAAACACGAATTCTCAAAAAATACTATGCAGGAATGGGAGGATGTATACACTCTCTTAAAGCAAATATCAGAGAAGTCAAAGGCCATTGTAGTTAAAGGTAATCATGACAATTATGTTGCCAATATTGCTTCAAAACTAAATATTGAGGTATTCGATAAATACAAAGAGGGAAAATATGTGTTCCACCATGGGCACAAGAATTTCAAATGGGATGAATTTGCCATAATTGGAAATGAGCATCCATCAGTAGGGTTGAGGGACTCAGTGGGTTCCGTAACCAAGATTCCTTGCTTCATGTATTTTAAGAGTGAAGGACTTATAGTGCTACCTGCACTTTCCATATTTGCAGGAGGTTCCGATATGCTGAAATCAGATATAATGTCGCCAGTATTGAAGAAAATGGATCTATCAAAGGCAAGAATTTATGGTTTATGGGAGCCATACGGTATAATAGATCTTGGTCAATTGGGTGATTTATTATGAGAATAGGATTTATATCTTCAGGGTTCAATCCACCCTATAGTCTAACGCAAGAAGAAGTTGAATTCCTGAAATCATCGGAATATATTCTCATAGATTCCTACACTTCACCAAATTACATGAAAGAATTCGGTTCGGAGAAATTGGTGCAGCTCGACAGGGAAAAATTGGAAAATTTTAACTGGATATTTGATTTGAATTCAAACGTATCAATAGTATCACCTGGGGATATTTTTGCAGCAACGACTCATTTTAACATCTATATGGAGGCCGTAAAGAGGGGAATAAATGTTAAAATTTTCCATAATGCGTCCATATACCCAGCAGCTGCAACAAGATTGGGTCTTCAAATTTACAAAATAGGGCCACCTGTATCCATTCCCAGATTCAGGGAAGGATTCAGACCATATTCGGCCTACGACAAAATTTTGAAGAATATTCAGGACGGTTATCATACAATTCTATTGCTTGACACAAATCCCCCTCTAACTTTGATGGAAGCAATAGAAGAATTAATGGAAATGGAAAAGGAAAGGTCTGGAAAAATCTTCCATAACGATTTCCAGATAGCAGCAATATCTCAACTTGGCATGGAAAATGAGAAAATAGTATTTGGAAAGATGAAGGAATTGCGAGATGTGGACCTTGAACCCCCTATTTCCTTGGTCATACCAGGTAAATTGCACTTTCTAGAAGAGGAATCACTGGAGCTTTTTCGTATAAAAGATAAATATAGCTAGGATAAATGATAAAGGTTTTTAAATAGGATCCAATTTACCGATAAGAAGGTGAATGTATGCAATCTGCGCAAATGGCTTATGATAGGGCCATCACTGTATTTTCTCCTGACGGAAGATTGTTTCAAGTAGAATATGCAAGAGAGGCTGTGAAAAGAGGAACAACTGCCATTGGTATAGTATTTAAGAATGGGGTATTGTTATTGGCAGATAAAAGGATTAAAAGTCCATTGATAGAAGAAAGCAGTATTGAGAAAATTTTCGTTATTGACGAGCACATTGGGGCCGCAACATCTGGTCTCATAGGTGATGCAAGGATTTTGATAGACCACGCAAGGGTTCAAGCACAATCTGAGAAACTTACCTATGGTCAGAATGTTACGGTGGAGTCATTAGTTAAAAAGGTATGTGATCTATTGCAACAGTACACCCAATACGGCGGAGTTAGACCATTTGGTGCATCTCTGCTAATAGGTGGCATAGATGAGACCGGCCCTAAGCTATTCGAAACAGATCCAAGTGGCCTGAGTACGGGCTATAAGGCAGATGCCATAGGATCTGGAAGGGAACAGGCCGTAGATATCCTAGAAAAAGAGTACAAAGAAGGGATGAGCCTTCAGGAGGCTGCTAACTTGGCCCTAAAGGCCTTGAAGGCGGGATTGGAGCAAGGGCAGAGTCTAGGAACAATAAGTGCCGGTTACATAATCCAGGGAGAAAAGTTCAAGATAATGCCACAGGAAGAATTAAAGAACCTATTCCACATATAATCAGGGAGGAGAGATGGTAAGAGTAGAAGATTCCCTAGTAGCTAGACTGGAAACAAAGGGTCATAAATTTGAAATATTGATAGACCAGAAGTTGGTTGACCTTATTAAATCAGGAAAGAACGTGGACGTCAGGGAATACATGGCCATAGACACAATTTTCAAAGACCATGCCAAGGGGGACAAAGCAAGCGAGGAATCCATAAAGGAAGCTTTTGGAACCACAGATATAAACGAAGTTGTCAAAGAAATAATCAAGAAGGGTCAGGTTCAACTTACCACTGAACAGCGAAGGAAAATGACAGAGGAAAGAAGAAGGCAGGTCGTTGAAATTATAGCAAGGGAATCTCTCAATCCACAGACTGGTGCCCCCCATCCGCCACAGAGAATCGAAAAAGCCATGGAAGAGGCTAAGGTAAGGATAGACCCTTTTAAATCAGCTGAGGAGCAGGTACAGGAGGTACTTAAGGCCATAAAGGTTCTATTACCCATTAAATTTGAACATGTTAGGCTCCAAATAAAGATACCAGGTAGCGATTACGGGAAGCTGTATTCAGAGTTAGCCAGAATGGGTGAGATTAGGTCTGAAGATTGGGGTAATGACGGAAATTATACAATGGTACTGGAAATTCCTGCAGGAATACAGGATCAGGTATTTGACGCCGTCAATAAGAAAACAAAAGGGAATGCACAAATTAAGATTCTAAAATGAGGAAGGTGAATATGATTGGACCTTAGTAAAAAGATAGTTTTACCAGGCGAGGAAATTGACATAAATGGATTCAAACAGGGCAATGGGTTATATTTTGAGAATGGAAAGTATTATTCCTACCAACTAGGCATGCTTCAGGTTTACAATAATTACGTGAATGTTATACCACTCTCTGGAAAATATTATCCATCAAAGAATGACAAGGTTATCGGTAAAGTAATTGAGATAGCTCCATCCTTTTGGATTTTGGACATTAACAGCCCATACCCAGCTTTTCTTCACATAAACGACACACCTTGGAAACCCCAATCGGGGGAACTGGGAAAGATTCTGAATATAGGAGACACAGTTTATGCCAAGGTAAATGAGATAACTGAGTCTAGGCAAATTTGGCTTACATTGAAGGATGCCGGTTTGAGAAAAATAGAGGGTGGGCATATAATTACGGTACAGCCTAGCAGAGTTTCTAGAATAATTGGAAAAGGCGGATCAATGATAACCATGATAAAGGAAAAGACGGGAGTGAAGATACAACTTGGACAGAATGGGATTGTGTGGCTTGATGGTGAATCGGAAAAAGTTCTTGAAGTTATAAGGATATTGAAATTTATTGAGGATGAGTCTACAGCATCTGGACTAACAGATGCCGTGAAGCAAATATTGGAGAATTCAAGGTGATTAAAATGGGAATGCAATCGGATATTAAATTAATTGATGAAAACGGTTTAAGGATAGACGGAAGGCGCCCTGATGAACTGAGGCCTATAAAAATAGAAGTTGGGGTTCTCAACAGGGCAGATGGTTCAGCATATATTGAATGGGGTGGAAATAAGATACTGGCTGCTGTATATGGCCCGAGGGAGGCGTTTCCAAAGCACACTCAGAATCCATCCAGGGCCATAGTAAATGCAAGATATAACATGGCTGCATTTTCAGTGGATGAAAGGAAGAGACCAGGTCCGGATAGAAGGGCCGTGGAAATAAGCAAGGTTATTTCGGAGGCACTGGAGTCTGTAATATTTGTGGAACAGTTTCCCAGAACCAGTATTGATGTGTATATAGAAGTTCTACAGGCAGACGCTGGCACAAGAATAGCTGGCTTGACTGCTGCTTCGGTTGCACTTGCTGATGCTGGCATTCCAATGAGGGACTTGGTAGTGGGATGTGCAGCAGGTAAGGTGGCAGGGCAGATAGTTCTTGACCTTAATAAGGAAGAGGACAACTATGGGGAAGCGGATCTCCCAATAGCCATAGTGCCAAGGACAGGAGAAGTAGTTCTGATACAGATGGATGGCAATATGACAAAGGATGAGATAAAAACAGCCATGGAAATGTCAAGGAAAGCTTCACTATATATTTCTAAATTGCAGAAAGAGGCCTTGAGGGCAAAGTATGAAAAAGGAGAACTTGCAAAGAACGGAGAGGTTGAAACACTGAAGGAAGGTGAGAAAGGTGAGTAAGGGATCTGATGAGATTGTTTACGGATTGAAAAGGGACTATCTTGAAAAAATATCCCTACAGGGGAATAGGATCGATGGGAGAAAGCCCAATGAATATAGACCAATAATTATCACTCCCAATTTTGCTCTCAGGGCAGAAGGTAGTGCTGATGTTAAACTTGGGAAGACAAGGGTTCTGGTGGGAGTTAAAGTTGAACCTGGAGAACCTTTCCCTGATACACCTAACCAAGGAGTCCTCACGACCAACGCTGAGCTCATTCCAATGGCATCCCCAACCTTCGAAGTTGGACCTCCAAACGAGGATTCCATAGAATTAGCCAGAGTTGTGGACAGATCTATAAGGGAATCTAAAATGATAGACCTTGAAAAAATGGTTATAACTCCAGGAGAAAAGGTTTGGATAGTATACGTTGATATTCATGTTCTAGATTATGATGGTAACCTCATCGATGCAAGTCAGTTTGGAGCAGTAGCAGCACTTCTAAATACAAAAGTTCCAGGTTCAAGGTACGGACTGGAGGATTTCCAATTGCCAGTCAATCACATTCCAGTAATGACAACATTTGTTAAGATAGGGAAACAGTTCTTTGTTGATCCAAGTCTAGAAGAGGAAGAGGTTGCAACTGCAAGACTTTCCATTGCCACCAATGAGGAAGGTCATGTGGTAGCTATGCAAAAGGGACTCACTGGCTCATTCTCACCAGAAGAAATACTAGAGGCAATCGACAATTCCATAGAAATAGGAAAAGATATTAGGAAGAGATTATTCGGGAGATGAAATCTATGAGCAAGAGAACCAAGAAGGTAGGAAGTGCTGGAAGATTCGGAACCAGGTATGGTTCAACAATGAGAAAAAGGTGGCTTGAAATAGAAGATCTTAGAAAATCAACCTATCTGTGCCCCAGATGCCATCATATTTCAGTAAAGAGAGTAGGGACAGGTATTTGGGAATGCAGAAAATGTGATTTTAAATTTGTAGGCGATGCCTACACACCCGAAGTTAACAAGGAATTTAGGAGAGTGAACCTGGAAAATGTTTAAATGTGTGAGGTGTGGTAGGGAATTAAAGGATGAAAGAGATACCTCACAATTCGAATGTGAATGTGGTTCTAAGGTATTCGTGAGAATACCCTCGAACACCATAAAAGTTGTAGAAGTCAGGTAAATGCAAATTTGCGAGGAATGCATTCGAAGATATGGTGGCATACCTTCTGGTTTTGAACAGGGTATTAGGTGTGATATTTGCCACAATATATTTGAAAAAATAGATGATATTGTATCACTTTTTAAGCAGGAAACAGAAACAATCGAATTTTCGACTTTCTTAATAGGTACTACCTTTCCAGATGATATAACTATACTAGATCAGGAAATTATTTCCTCCCAATTCCCTCAAGGAAAAAACCTAAAACATCATCTCAATTCAATGATAGGCAGGAGAATTGAAGAAGGAAGTGAAAAAATTGTAGATTTCAAGAACCCTGAGCTCATATTCAGGTTAGATACTACTGATTTTTCCACTCATGTGGATATAAAGCCATTATACGTTGCCGGGAGATATTTGAAGCTTAGGCGCGGTATACCGCAATCACCATGGATTCACTCCGGACATAATGATTCAAAGTCTGTTTCTGAATACATAGGAATTCCCATGACAAAATACTTTGGCGGGAGGGATTACAAATTCTTCTCCTCAGGCAGGGAAGATGTGGATGTATTGATGCTTGGAAATGGAAGACCATTCTATGTTGAGGTGATTAGGCCGGTAAAGCGAAATGGAAATCTTGACATAATTACTCAAACCATAGAAAGAGAATCCCAGGGGGGTGTGGTGGTAAGGGGATTGCATATTGCTAGCAAGGAAGAAATAGAGCAAATGAAAGAGGAGACACATGACAAACTTTACGAAGTCTCAATAATTTTAGAGGAAGACATAATTAATTTTCAGGAAAAAGTGGAAGGGATTAAGGATCTTGATATTCTTCAAAGGACACCCGAAAGAGTGTTAAGAAGTAGGGCAGATATGGTAAGGAAAAAGAGGATATACAGTATAGAGGTTCAGGAGTATAAATTTCCTAAAGCCACCATCAAGATAAAATCATCCAGCGGTACATATATTAAAGAGTTCATCCACGGAGATGGAGGTAGGACTACCCCATCACTTTCATCAATACTTGGGGTAAATATTAAAATAGAATATCTTAATGTATTAGAAGTTGATTAGGGGTAGATTCGTATGGCAAAAATGTCACATGGACCAAGGGCTAAGACGAGAAGCAAGATAAGAAAGAGGTTATCAGAGAGAGGTCCAATTCCTGTTAATAGAATAGTTAAGGTTTTCCAACCTGGAGACAGGGTTGCAATTGATATTGAACCATCATTCCACAACGGGATGCCATTCAAAAGGTTCCAGGGATATACCGGTGTTATAGAAGGAGTGCGTGGAGACGCATATCTTGTTAAAATTTATGATGGTGGTAAAGAAAAAACAGTTATATCCCACCCTGTACATTTAAAAAGGGCGTAAATATGAAAATAACCTATGTACCTGCATCTGTTGCCAAGGAATACTTGGAAGAATTGGCAAAGAATAGTGAACTGAATGAGGTACAGAAGGAAACATTAAAACATTTGCAAAAAATTTCAAAGCTTAAGCCAGAGGATGCCAATAAGCTAAAGGAAGAACTTATGGGTCTAGGCCTTAGCGAATTTGTATCAGTCAAAATAGTTGATATTTTACCTGAAAATATTGATGTACTGAGAACAGTGGTTTATCCTCATATAACGAATCTGGATACGGAACTTGGAAATAGAATTTTGGAACTAATTTCAAAATATAGGTGATTTTTATTGGATGAATTTGATGAGTATGCATATATACTGGATATTCTCCCCCAGGGTAGGATGGAGGAAAAAATTTACAGAAGGGTACCCTTAGCTCTGGCAATAGGTGAGAAGAATCTCAAGTTGTTAGAACTAATACCTAAGCAGGGTGCCGTACTTACCATAGGGGACAGGGTATATATAGGTAGGGAGAAAGAAAAAAGGGATAAAATTGAAAGTGTAAGGGGAAGAATAAATTATAATCAACTTACTCCCGGTGCCCAAAACGAACTTGAATATATATTGAGAGTGATTGTTGAGAACAATCAAGAGAGGTTCATTAATTTCTTTAATAACGCACAGCCAATTACAAACAGGCTTCATCAATTGGATCTCCTTTATGGCGTTGGAAAGAACATGATGTGGGAAATAATAGATGAAAGGAAGAAAGGTCCATTCAAAGATTTCCAGGATTTAAAGGCAAGGGTTAAAGGTCTGAGAGATCCAGAGAAAATGATAGTGGAAAGGATAATAAGGGAACTTAAAAATAAGGACGAAAAATACAAAATATTTGTAGCAAGATGAAGTTCGGAAAGAGGACTGGCACACACATTTTGGTAAATGAGAGAACAGCTGAAAAGATAATAGGATGCGTTGAGGTTCAGGGAGAAGATGTTCTGGAAGTTGGACCTGGTTTAGGGGCACTTACCAGATTCATAAAGGGATACAGAAAACTTTACCTTATAGAATTACAAAGGGATCTTGAGTCCTACCTGAGGGAGAATTTTCCAGACGCTATACTGATTATGGGTGACGCCCTTCAAGTTGATTGGCCAAAATTTGATATATTCGTTTCCAACCTACCCTATAACATATCCACTCCACTCTTGGAAAAACTGCAGCTAACAGAATTCAAAATGGGCGTCATAACAATTCAGAAGGAAGTGGCCGAAAGGATACTGGCTTCCCCTGGATCAAAGGATTATTCAAGATTAAGTGTTGGAATGCAGCTGAGATTTAATGTTGAGAAATGCTTTGACATTCCACCATCTGAATTCAAGCCAGAACCAAAGGTATATAGCACCGTTCTTAGAATTAAACCGTCAGGAATGAAAATACCTGAAGGGTTCGATGATTTCTTAAGGAAGATATTTTCCACAAGAAGAAAAATGATCTCTACAATTATTGGAGATAGTTCTCTTCCCAGGAGAAGGGCTGAAGAGTTTAGTCCTCAGGAGTTATTAACCTTATATTCTAAAATCAATGAGCAACTATCTTGATTATGTCTCCATGGTTCAGCACATAATCTTTACCAAGTACTCTCTTGGTTCTGCCATTTATGGCCCTAATAAAATTCTCACCCAGATCGGTATGAATCTTATAGGCAAGATCGAGAGCTGTAGATCCTTGTTTCAATAGGATTGCATCCGGCAATATATTTCCTGATTTATCTGTCCAGTGGGTCTCATCCTCAACTGGGAAAACAACTATCAGCCCGAGGACATCAAATACCATATGTTCAAGTGCCTGCTGGACTCCAGTACCATTGTTTAGATGCATGAACTTTTTAATCTTATATAACGCCTCCTTCTGCTGCTGGTTTAATTTTCCTTCATCTAGAATAGTAAAATCGCTTTCTCCTGGGTTATATTCAATGAGGCCTGATTTCACCGCCCTTTTTAATGCAAGTTCATAATCTCCAGATACCGGGAAGATGCCTTTATTTTTGATTTCCGCTATCTGCTGGCCATTAAGCTGATCAGCCTTCGTGCCTACCATCATACTTGGTTTAGATAGTTTAAGAAGTTCTTCAGCTATACGAAATGTATCATCATCCGACCAATTCTTAAGATTGGATGGAGTCCCCGCATTTTTAACTGCTAGGGAAACAGTTTTTTCATCAATTCCAAGTCCGGTCACCCTGGAATATATCAGCTCATCTATCTTACCACCTTCGGATTCTATTTTTCTTATCCCCTTTTGTAGGTTCTCGCCAATTATGGATGCTATCCACATAACTATTTCACGGTGCACGAATTCATAGTCATCAATGGGGTCAAATTTTCCGGGTCCAACAAAGTTTCCCTGTTTGTCGAGGGAACCAGTGGAATCCACAACTTGCATGAAACCATCCGCTCTTCTCAGGTCATCAAGGAATTTGTTCCCTAAACCCTTGCCTTTATGAGCATCGGGAACAAGCCCCGCTACATCTATAAGCTGTATAGGCACATATCTTGTGCCATTTGTACACTTTCCAAATTTGGCGTTGCACTTTTTACCAATCTCAGTTTCAGGGCATTTAACTCTTACATATCCCATTCCTACATTGGATTCTATGGTGGTGAATGGATAGTTCCCTATCCCAACAATATTTTCAGTAAGAGCAGAAAATAAAGTACTCTTCCCAACATTGGGTTTGCCTATTATTCCAATAAGAGTACTCATTCAATTTCAGCCTCGACAAGCCCATAATTGAGTGGGCATTTCCCTCCTTTAACCTTTGAAATTTTAATTTTTGAATCATTTGGAACTGTATTGAATATGCATTTGGACGAAAATTCACAGGAAATGTTCTGGCAATCGACCCTTTTATAAGTGATAATGGCACCCTCCTTCGCATATCTTTTTGGTATCATTATGGATCTATCTAATTCTTCTACTTCCACCGTAATTACCTTATTATTTGGATGTATGAGGCATTTGTGCTCTTTCTCCCTGGATTTAATCACCTTATATTGATGATTAGTTTTCAGGTTATAGCACACATTTCTCAAGTTGCAAATACCACACTCCTTAAGAGGTGACACAAATTCGAATTCGGATCCACTTTTCGCCAAATACTCGGGAACAAGCGTTATGATCAAATCTAAACCACCCCAGTTATCCTCAATGCCTCCCTTGCAGCTACTTCGCTCAGACCGTTTTCACCTAAAATTGTGTACCTATCTGGTCTTATTTTGTGAGCCATCATGAGTGCCTGTATGCCTTCTTCTTGAGATAACCCAATTTGTTCAAGTGTTACAGGTGCACCAATTTTCATCAAGGTTTCTTTCACTAGCCGCCAATCTCCACCATGAAGGTACATGGAAATTATTGTCCCTATACCGCATAATTCCCCATGTAAAATATCGGTTTTTCCAAGGGCCTCTACTGCATGGGCAAACATATGTTCAGATCCTGAAGCCGGCCTTGATGTCCCGGCTATACTCATGGCCATACCTGAATATGCTATCTGTTTCATGACAAACCAAACGCTCTCTTCAAGATTTGGTTTTATCTCTGTTGCGTTATTTATTATCTCCTTAGCAGCAAACTCTGAAATCATCATGGCTGAATTACTTATCCTCTCGCCCTTCAGTCTGTGTGCTAAGGCCCAGTCCTTGACTGCTGTAATATTGGAGAGGACATCAGCTGCCCCTGAAGCCAGATATCTAAATGGAGCTTTTACCATGATAGATGTATCTGCCACTATGGCCAGCGGCATAGTTGCTTCAACGGATACAGAAATTCCTTTCTTTATTATGGATGCCCTCGGAGAAGCAACTCCATCGTGACTAGCAGATGTGGGAACTGATATGAAATCAAAACCTAGATCATAGGATGCTTTCTTAGCAATATCTATCTTTGTACCTCCTCCCACCCCAATTATTATTTTAGCTCCTTCTTGCTTTGCCTTGTTTTTTACTAGTTCCACGTTTTCCTCTGTTGCTTTTCCAACGCTGATTAAACTTACCTCGGCCCCCATCGAATTCAAGATATCAAATACCTTATCACCGGCTAATTTGGAGGTTATTTCACCGGTAACAATAAGAACCTTCTTCGTGCCCCCTACTTTTTCATAAACTTCCCCAATTTTTTCAATAGCTCCATGACCGCCAATTACTATTCTGGGCAACACCATTTCGGTTAATTTCTCGAAGGGCACAGTCATCAATCATCTCTATATATATATGATTTTGTACATTGAAACATAGAAAATGCTAAAAGTATATTATAAGAAAAAAATATTCTATGTCCCTTCCTCCCACGAATTAATGTATTTCAACTGTTCTTCAGTTAATTTGTCTATGTTTATCATATTTGTTTTCAGATAGAGCTCAGCAACTTCTCTGTCCACGCTCTCTGGCACAGGATAAACTCCCGGTTCACTTGGCTTTTTATCGAGTATATATTTAGCGGTTAGTGCTTGAATGGAAAACGATAGATCCATTATTTCCACAGGGTGTCCCTGGCCCGCGGCAAGATTTACGAGTCTTCCATCGCTAAGTACAAATATTTTTTTATTGAAAATATCATATCTTTTAACATTTCTCCTAACTTCTATACCTCTAGATATTTTTTCTAATTTTTCGACGCTTATTTCATTGTTGAAGTGTCCGGCATTGGCAAGTATAACCCCATCTTTTGCATTTCTGAGATGTTCAGGAGTCACTATATCCTTAACTCCTGTCGCTGTTACCACAAAATCTGCCTCTTTTATAGCCTCTGACATTGGCATTACGTTAAATCCATCCATCTTAGCTTCTATTGCCTTGAACGGATCAATCTCGGTAACAGTTACTAGTGCTCCCATTCCTTTCATTCTATTTGCAATACCTCTACCACACCATCCATAACCAGCAACTACTACTCTCTTTCCAGCAATAACTAGATTTGTGGCTGTCATTATTCCATCCAATGTGCTTTGCCCAGTACCATATCTATTATCAAAGAGATGCTTCATCAGCGCATCATTCACATCAAACATTGGAAATTTAAGTACACCTGCATTTTGCATGCTTCTCAATCTTAAAACTCCAGTGGTTGTTTCCTCATTGCCGCCAATAATATTTTCTGAGAGATCCTTATTCTTCAAAGCTAGGGCTGTTAGGTCGCCACCATCATCGATTATGATGTGTGGTCTTGAAGAAAGGACATGTATCAAATTATCGTAGTACTCTTTTGTTGTCATACCTCTTTTTGCATAAACCTTCAGGTTAAAATCATCCTTGAGAGATTTTGCCACTTCATCATCTGTAGATAGTGGGTTGCAACCTGCAATACTTACATCAGCTCCCCCTTCCATCAGAGTAATTGCAAGAAATGCGGTTTTTGCTTCCAGATGCATTGCCATTCCAATCCTGACCCCCTCGAAGGGTCTGGTCTTCTTGAATTCCTCTGATATTGATCCCAGAACCTTCATCCACTCTTTTGCCCATAGAATCTTATTAAGTCCTTCACTCATAAATGTCTAATAATAGTCTCTAATTGAAATTTTCCACCGTTAAAAGGAAACCTTCCGAAAGTTTTTCAATTTTTGGAGAACCTAACCTCATTATATCTCCATCATAGAATCCTACTCCTTTTTCCCCTATAAGAACGGGTGCAAAGTAGATGGTTAACACATCCCATAAATTTGAATTGATAAAATTAGTTATTACAGTCTTTCCACCTTCTACCATCAATTTCTCTACATTCATCTGTTTAAGCTTTTCTAAAATAAACTTAATTGTTATAGGCGAACCATTGGTGGATACAATCCTTACATTATTTTCCAAATTTCTAGGAGGAGAGACAGAAGTGAAGATTATGACCTCTCTGTCATACTTGAATATGTTATAATCTCTCCCTAACTCTAATCTTGAATCCAATATGACTGCCTTAGGAATCCTATTGCTCTTGTAATATTTCTCACTTACCGTGAGCTTTGGATTGTCGTTCTTTATTGTATTTTTACCCACAAGTATGGCATCTGATTCTGCTCTAAGTTTATGAACCCTTACCATGTCCTCAAAGCTCGAGAACTTATAAGGAGTTCCGCCCGGCAGAGCAATTTTACCATCCAGGGAGCATGCAAAATTTATATGGACATATGGAAGATCCCTAGGCATGATGAACTTTATCACATTAAATTATTAAATGTTCATGCAATTGAGGTATATGGAAAATGTAGGTTTTATAGGCCTTGGCAAAATGGGTATCCCCATGGCCATGAATATTGCCAGAGGCGGTTACAGTCTTATTGTTTACAACAGATCACCTGAAAAGTACTCACAGATTAAGGATATAGAGTTTAAAATTGCAAAAACTCCCAAGGAAGTTGCTGAAAATAGCAAATATGTCATTACCATGCTTACCGATTCAGAAGCGGTAAAGTCTGTATTCTCAGGGCCAGAGGGTATAATTTCTGGTCTAGGCCCTGGTAAGATTTATATCGACATGAGCACGATTTCTCCTCAGGTTACAGAAGAAATAGCAAAACTCGTGGATGGAAAAGGGGCTGAATTCATTGATGCCCCTGTAACCGGGTCAGTTCCTGCGGCAGAGAAAGGAGAGCTTACAATTATGGTGGGAGGCAGGTACGACACCTTTGAAAAAGTGAAAAAGCTATTTAACACAATGGGCAAAAACATCATATATATCGGGCCTACAGGGAGCGGTATAAAGATGAAGATGATCAACAATATAATTTTAGGAGCCAATATGCTAATTTTATCAGAGGCAATAAAGTTCGGAGAGTTCCTTGGAATAAGTCCAGAAACCCAAGTGAAGGTCCTATCAACGGGATCAGCATCTTCAAAGGTTCTGGATCTGAAGAAAAACAATATCATTAAAAATGACTTTGAACCCCTCTTCAATCTTGAACACGAAAGGAAAGACCTAAGCTACGCGGTAGACCTCGCCAGAAAAATGAAGTTTCCACTCCTCATGAGTCCCATGGTGGAGCAGATATATACCATGGCAATAAATAACGGCTTGGGAAAATTGGATTTTTCAGCTATATATAAGTATATTTCAAACATTCTAGACAAATCCTAATTCACTTTTTTTTAATTTTAAAATGTATTTTTAGGTTCGCTAATTCAAATTTAAAAATTAGAATTAGCCACGTTTTTCAAAAAGTTTAATTAGGCTTCCCTAATTAAGATACAAATGAGAAAAAATCAAGAGGACTACCTAATAGCAGTTTGGGAAATTAACGAGACATTTGGATCAGTTAATGGTAAGGAAGTAAGCCAGAGACTGAAAATATCACCACCAACTGCTTGGGAAGAACTTCACAGACTGGCAGACCAGAACCTATTGCATGTTGACAAGAATGGTGTTAAATTCACTAAGGTAGGTCTGGAAGTTACTAAGAGGATCCTTAGAAATCATAGGATAGCAGAATCGTTTGTGTATAAGATGCTGGAGGTTCCTTGGGAAGATACCCATGAAGAGGTAATGGACTTTGAACATAGCCTTAGGAGTGACCTTATGGAAAAATTATGGAAAAATTTGGGAAATCCAGATAGATGCCCTCATGGGAACCCAATCGATACCAATTTTTCCCCGAAAGAAACAACCCTCTCAGAGGTAACACAGGGCAATTTTGTTATTAAAAGGATTACATACGAGGATCATGATCTATTAAGATCATTAGCAAAGGAAATAATTATACCTGGCTCCCTAGTCAAAATAAATAAGTATGAAGAAGTATGGGAACTTGAAGGGCAAAACGGTCGTATAAAAATTGAACCGGTCTGGTCAAAGTCTATCAGACTGATGTAAATGAATCCACGTTTGAAGAAACTGCTCCCCATTCTTGGTCCTGGTTGGGTCGTAATGATGGCAGACTTAGATGGACCATCTGTGATAACCGCCATCCAATCCGGCTTTCAATTTCAGGCCCACATTATAATAATTCTTCTGGTTTTGACTTTACCCCTGTACTTGATTCAATCTACTGCATCAAGAATCGGCGCGGTTACCCAAAAATCCCTAGGGAAAATAATAATTGAAAATTTTGGGATGAAATATTCAATTTTTACACTAGTTACAACTGCTATAATTGATTTTGCAGCTTATGTGGGGGAATTTACTGGAGCATCCATCGCTGCCATAATTTTGGGAATTCCCATAATTCCCCTCATACTGATAATAGTAATTCTTCACACAGTGATTATACTATCTGGAAAATACATTCAGATTGAGATGAAATTGGTATTATTATCATTCATCCTTTTCATCTTTCCATTTATTGATATATTTTTTCATCCTTCGCACGTTTCATTTGCCAATCTAACGCCGTATGTACAGAATTATTCATTTCTGTATATTGTGGCTGCAAATATAGGGGCAGTTATAATGCCATGGATGCTATTCTACCACCAGGCGGCCGATGTTGACCGTGGAATTAACATCCGCAATCTAGGGAGAGAAAACAAAGGTACCATAATTGGTGCTCTCATATCAGAACTTCTAATGATATCTATAGTGATATTTTCATGGAAAATTAGTCAATCTTCAATAGTACAGGCTGGGAATGAGATAACTATTCTAACAGATTCATTTAGATTAGAAGTTGGTAACTGGTTCGTTATAATATTTGGTCTGGCTCTCCTAGTTTCAAGTTTCCTGGCGCTGATGGTAATATCCATGAGTATGAGTTATACTCTGAGCGATGCATTGAAAATACAAGGTTCTTTCAATTCCTCTTTTAGGGAGAACAAGTTATTTTACACAATATATTTTGTGGAAATCATTCCGGCTGCCTTAATTGTCCTGTTCTATAAATATCTGGTACAGTTGGCATTAAACATAATGGTACTGAATTCCATAATTTTGGCTTTTCCGCTTTATGCTATTATAAAAATATCATCCGATGAAGCCATCATGGGAAAATATAAAATTTCAAGGAAAGCTAAATACACCTTGATAATAATCGGGATAGTGATAATAGCTGCAGGCTCATTATCATTGATTTTTTAAATGAGAATGAAACATAAGTCAAAAGGTCAATAATGATTAGGGGACTTTAAAGATAAAATTGATAAAACAATGGGGAATAAAGTATAGTGATAGTTTCCCCAATAGACTATAGATATGGGCGAGATGAGGTAAAATCAATTTTTTCTGAAGAGTCAAGATTGAAATACATGTTAACTGTAGAAAAGGAGATAGCCAATGCCGAAGCTGAACTTGGCATTATACCTAGGGAGTCTGCAGAAAAGATCGCCCAAGTAGTAATGTCAAACATGGTTAGCCTAGAAAAGGTGAAAATGCTAGAAAAGGAGATAGGTCATGACGTGATGGCAATGGTAAAGGAGCTATCAAATCTATCGGGGGAAGCTGGAAGATATGTTCATCTAGGGGCAACCAGCAATGATATAAATGACACTGCCACAGCGCTTCAACTGAAGGATTTTATTAAATACCTGGAGGATGACCTATGCAACCTCGAGAATATTCTGGCTAAATTGGCACTTAAATATAAGGAAACTCCGATGCTTGGCCGCACACACGGTCAGCATGCTCTCCCAATAACGTTTGGATTAAAAATGGCAGTATTTTTGAGTGAGGTCATGAGACACCATGAGCGAATAATACAGGCAAAGGATAGAATTCTAGTTGGCAAATTCATGGGTGCCGTAGGAACCGGCGCGGCACTTGGAAAGAAGACAATTTATGTTCAGAAATTGCTAATGAAGAATCTAGGAATAAAGGAGGAAGAAGGTCCAACACAAATAGTCAACAGGGATAGATACGTGGAATACGTTTCGTTATTATCTGGTATAGCAACATCTCTCGAGAAATTTGCCACAGAAATTAGAAATTTACAGAGACCGGAGATAGATGAGGTGAGAGAGCCTTTTAATGAAGAAAAACAGGTGGGTTCAAGCACAATGGCGCAAAAAATGAATCCAGTAATCTCAGAAAACATATGCTCCCTAGCGAGAGTTATTAGAGGATTTCAAAATCCTATGCATGAATCGGCCATATTGTGGCATGAAAGGGATCTGACTAACTCTGCGGCTGAGAGATTTATAATACCATATACATCAATCTTGTTAGACGATATTCTGAACAAGATGGCCTTTGTATTTTCTAATCTAAGAGTTAACGTTGACAGAATGCTTGATAATCTCATGGAAGACGATCTAATCATGGGTGAATATTATATAATGTATTTAGTTTCAAAGGGATACAGTAGGCAGGATGCTCATGAGATTGTAAGGAAGGCATCCATAGAAGCAAGAAAAATGAAATCTAAATTGAGGGAAGAGATAGGAAGGTTAACTGGTATAAGTGTTCCCGAAGCTAATCCATTGGAATATACAGGAAACTCCGTAGAAATAACAGAAAAGATACTGGAAAAGTACAAGGAACACTCTAATAAGAGGTTGTAAAGAAAAAATTATTATTGAAGACTTATTGTAAATTGAATGTCCATTTTCAATATAGAATTAGATTTTGTAAAAGACAATGAGAGACTCGCCAAGATTTCGGTTATTTCATATATTATAATATTAATTACAATTATCCTGGCAGTCGTTTTATCAGCCTATTTAATAATACTGGATATTCATGATATTTTGAAGTTACCATTGTATGAACTTTTCATGATAATTTCCACTGCTATCTTTGTAGGCTCATCAGTGCATCTCTACTCAGTAAGATCGAGGTTTAACGCACTAAAGGATGAAAAAACCAGAGAAAAAGCCAGAGAATTCATCATGAAATCACTTAAAAAAATTGTTGTCCTGATTTTAGTTGGAGCTATAATAATGGCTGCCATTTCATTCATTCTGCCTTCCTACAAAAATGTAAGTTATAATTTATCGCCTGGCGAGGTAATAAATTTGAATCAAAGTCTAATTTTTGACTCAGCATTAATTCATGGAGTTTTCGTTTCAGGGAATGGTGTAACATTAATTTATGGAAACGATGGAAGTGTGATAGTCGTGAACGACTCCTTCATAAATCCCAATAGCGAGATTGTGCTGTACGAATATCAGGGGTATAAAATAATACAGAAATCCGGATCTAGTAATATTGTAGTGCAATATGCTGGTAACTATGATCCTTATTATGCCGCATTGATAGTTGAAATTTTATCTATAATTCCATCACTCTTCTTTATTTTTAAATTTAGGAGGGGAAGGTGAATGGCAAAGTTAGAGGAATTATGTTTTTATTATAATTCAGGAAACTGTACATTCCTATCAAGCGCCATAGAAAAATGTAATCTATGTCCAAATTTCATTTCATTTAAGGATGATGCGAAAAGATATACAAATACAGAATCACTCCCAATCACATACTTTGACCTGATAATGAAAGAAAAGGGAAGTGGATTTCAGAAATCCCTTCCTATATCCTTGGAATAATTATTTGCCAAAGTATTAGAGATAATACTATCAATGAAACAACTGCCACAATTGCATTCCTCAGTTTCTCATTTTTGTTTAATGCAGGAATATTCATAAGGACATATCCTCCATCCAAAGGAACTATTGGAAGGACATTGGTGAGTCCAAGGGCAAAGTTTAGCCAGAATAGCCAATAAAATGTAAGTTCGGCATACCATACCCATGATGGAGCTGTATAGGATGCCAATATTGAACTGGGTAGAGGCATTTCAAAATGAAGTGGAAGGCCCACATATTCAAAGAAACCAATCAAACCCTGCCCAATTGGATTCCTTAGTAGAGAAATGTAATTGTACTGA
Source organism: uncultured Thermoplasmatales archaeon (assembly GCA_964468585.1). GTDB lineage: Archaea > Thermoplasmatota > Thermoplasmata > Thermoplasmatales > JAFMDN01. Next base: position 55,801 of record CAYXTM010000003.1, read on the forward strand.
TCAAAGAACTCAAGACCCATTGGATCGAGATATATTCCTATGTATGGCAGATTCTTATCGGCAGGTGTCACAGGTTGATTCTGAGAAAGTAGATAGTTGTATCTTGATCCAAGTGTAACGTTATAATCCACTGTCTTTCCATTGAAGAGTGTTTCAAGCAAAACAGTTTGACCTGGTTTAAATTTATAAAAAACATTTAAAAAATCAGTATAATTATAGATGTAATTCCCATTGAGTGATATAATTATGCTCCCAACCTTAATGGAATCGTTGGAAGCTGGTGAGTTCTGTACTATTCCTGTAACATATAAACCATAATATGTGCTGACGTTGTAGAGTGAATATTCAGTCCCATTAATATACAAGTTTTTAATGAATCCATTACCAGTCTGCCCACCATCGTTTTGTCTCAATATTGAAACGTTAACAATAGATCCTGGTACCAGTGAAAGATCGAATACTTGCGAGTAGTTCTGTATCTTATAATTTCCTATACTTGTTATAATATCTCCAGGTTGAAAGCCCGAATTCATTGACCCGTAAACAACTGCCCCATGTACAGGTGCAATAGAATATGCAAGCGACATGGCCGCCAATATTGTTATTATTGCTAGAACAATATTCATGGCAGGTCCAGCTGCATAAATCTTAGCCCTCGTTTTAGGGTCCCTTTTTTTCACCTCTTCTTCATCAGGTTCGACGAATGCGCCTATTGGTATTATGAGCCATAGGAGCCCAGTACTCCTAACATTTATGTTAAATCTTCTGGATGCAATACCGTGGGAAGCTTCATGTAAACCCACTGCCACAATCAGACCAATTATTCCATAAATAACAGGTATAGCTGGATTTATTCCTGGAAGAGCTATTATATAACTCAATGGTATGGCAGCGGATTTTGGTATGGAAAGGACAAGAATAGCTTCCCAAACCAGAAGAATAATGGCAAGAAACCCCATAATGGGTATTGCATAATAAAAAAATGTCAAGAAATAATCCCAAAACTTATGTTTAGAAACTCTTTCAATAGTCCTAATCCCCACTGAAGTTTTAATTAGTAATGCTGGCCCATAGGGTGAAAAGTGTTTTTTACCCCATTTCAGTGCCACATAATATACAATAATCCATATTACTATCAGGATGAATATTAAATCAAGTAAAGGCACGCCAACGCATTGGAAATTGCTTATTAATATTTGTGATTAAGTGATTTTAAAAAGTGTTTTTAACGATGAAATATATAGGACGCCATGAAAGCAGAGCTAAAATGGATAGACGGGCTGAGATTTGTATCTGTAGGGGATTCTGGTCATTCAATAGTTATGGATTCAAGCACTACAGGCTCTGAATCAACTGCGCCTTCTCCAACTGAGCTATTACTCCAAGCCTTGGCGGGTTGCACCGCCATGGATGTTATATCAATTCTACAAAAAATGCACGAACCAGTGGAAGATTTTGAAATAAAAGTAGAAGGGGAAAGAGCTCCAGAACATCCAAAGGTTCTCCAGCATATAAAGCTAGAATACATCGTATATGGAAATATCAATCCTGAAAATTTTGACAAAGCCATAAGCTTGTCACAGGAGAAGTACTGCAATATTTCTATTACTTTAAAAAGGGCTGGTGCAAAAATAGATATCGTTAAGACAATAAAGCAAAGGAATTAAATAAAAACTCATATTAATGGTAGGATAACTCATGAGTTGGCAAGAACAGGAAGTTCGAGAACTTAAAGAAAATAAATATATACTCATTGACGAAGAGCCATGCCGAATAGTGGAAATCACAACATCAAAGCCAGGGAAGCATGGAGAAGCGAAAGCTAGAATAGTTGCAATAGGTGTATTCGACAATCAGAAAAGAAGCGTTATATTTCCCACAAAACATAAAGTTAAGGTTCCGATTATAGAAAAGAAAACGGGTCAGGTATTATCAATTCAAGGGAATGAAGCACTTGTCATGGACATGGAAACCTTTGAACAGTTTAATATAGCGATTCCTGAGGAATTCAAGGATAAGATTAAGAGCGGAGCCGAAATCGAATACTGGGAATCCATGGGTAAAAGGAAAATAATGAGGGCATAAATGGTATCCCTCCTTAAATTTTGTGATTCAATTGATAACTACGCCGATGCTAATTATGTTATAATCGGCGTTCCATTTGATTCCACTGTATCTTTTCGAGCTGGGGAAAAGTTAGCACCTAACGCCATAAGACAGGCATCCTATAATATGGAATCCTTAGTTCTAAGAAGGAGATATGATCTCAAGAAGGCTAAGATTTTTGACATGGGCGATCTAGACGAAACACATGATAGTGAAGAAATGAATGAAATGGTGTTTTCAGTAGTGGATGAAGTGGTTTCAGATGGAAAATTCCCTATATTGTTGGGGGGAGAGCACAGCATAAGTTTCGGAGCAATCAAGAGATTGAAGAAAAAAACGTTATTTATTGATGCACATACTGATTTTAGGCAATCATACTTGGGAAATTATTATTCACATGCCTCCATAGCAAGGAGGGCCTCAGAGGTAATAGGAATTGAGAATGTCATGTCAGTAGGGATAAGGTCTGTCTCCCCCGAAGAGCTTGAGGGCGGAACTCAGAAATTTATTTCATCATTTGAATTTCATTCAAACAAAAAGAAAGGTCTTGATGAAATTAAAAATTTTTCAAAAGGAGGTTTATACTTTTCAATAGATATGGATGGAATTGATCCATCTTTTGCACCGGGTGTGGGTACCCCTGAGCCGTTTGGGCTATCAACTTGGGATATGCTGGACATAATTGACATTATCTCACATGATTTGGTAGGTTTTGATATAGTGGAAATAACCCCGGTTTATGATAATGGAAATACATCAGCCCTTGCGGCAAGGATAATACAAGAAATCATAGCCTCAAGAGAAAAAGGAAATGAAGAATCGAGACTATAACCAAGGATATAAAGAGGGGATCGAAAGGGCAATCACTTTAGCCAGATCCATGGGTATTAACGAAGAATACATCAAGAGATTGGAAGCTGAAGTTGCAGATAACGACGGACTCTTGAAGCTCAAATTTGGTGAATCATATTTAATTTTAGAGGAATCTAATAAGACAGGCAAACAAATAATAAAACAAATTGAAGACCGGAATATTCCATTGATAATCTTGACTAGGGAGATAAATCTGAAAAGCGAATTCAGTTCAACTAAAGTCTTCTATATAACTTATGAAAATACGGAAAATTCACTCAATCCGACAGATTTATCACGAATAGATAGTGTCATAAGGAATAATTTCAAGGAGAAGAGCGTTGTTTATCTGGAATCGGTTGATTATATTTATAATCAGAATCAAGAGAGGATACAGCCGCTGGTCAAATTAATTTCAAGTTTAAAAGATTTCATTAATAGGAACCTTGGAATTTTCATTATATCAGCAGACCCTAGAATATTCAAAGAACAGGATCTATTACAAATTAAAAAGGAATTTAAACAGGTACTGGATTTTATTAATAAATAAAAATATTAACTGGTTATATTTTCTTCTTGCATACCAGATGTTAGCTGGAATACCTCTATCCTAGAGGGAGTAGGTATTTTATGGGAAGCCTTTCTTAATGCCTCTTTTGCCTTGGCTTCTCCGCCTTTTGGAACTCTAACTATAATAATTACACTTCCTCTCTTTATCCTGGCTGCGGTACCAACAGGTCTTCCAAATGCCATACTCATACCGCTAGAAATACGATCCGCACCGGCACCTGTAGCCATTTTATGTTCCCTAATTACATGATGGGGATATGGTCTTACCCTCATGAAAAATCCTTTCTCTCCAAAGTCCTTCATAAGCTGCCTGTTGGACGAAATTCTAGCAGCTTCTAATGCAGTATGCCTGATCTGGCAATCTTCCTCTGCAACTAATCTCAATTCAACATCGTAGTTTCCATTTACATTACCCATTACGAATTGTTGGATCCTTGGACTTGGAACTCCTCCCATATATTCTCGTTTTGTGTATGCAGGTCCTTCCAATCTCCTGTACATCCTAGCAGGTTTCCTTACCATGAAGATTACCTTATGGGAGAAGCAATGAAAATATAAAATGTTTGTGAGATTGATCCTTTAAATATTAAAATTGAACAAACCTCTGCATTTCCAAATATAGTTCGAGACTTTATCAAATGAGTTTTTATTGGTATAATCGTGAGTTAAGAAATAATCTGAATTAGGAGCAATTTTTAATTTTAAAGGCAAATTGGAGAAAGAAAGTATTATTTAATAAATAGAGATATTATGCAGAAATGGAAGAACTTTGGATTGAAAAATATAGACCAAACAAAATTGATGATATAATAGGACAAAGTCAGGTCACATCAAGACTCAAAAGTTATCTCGCTGAAAAGAACATACCTCATATGTTATTTGCAGGTCCGCCTGGGACAGGCAAAACGACTACCGCCATGGTAATTGCCAGAGAGCTTTTTGGGGAATCATGGAGGGAAAATTTCCTTGAATTAAATGCATCTGATGACAGAGGTATAAAAATAGTTAGGGAGACAATCAAGGAATATTGTAAAATAATGCCTAACAATCCACTGGGATTTAAAATTCTATTCCTAGATGAGGCAGATTACATGACAGACGAAGCACAGGCTGCTTTGAGAAGAACAATGGAAAATTTCACTAAAACCACAAGATTCATAATATCATGTAATTATTCTTCAAAGATAATTGAACCAATTCAATCAAGAACCGCGATTTTCAGATTCAAAGGTATTTCAAATGAAGATATGATTGCAGCATTAAAGAGGATTTTGGAAAAGGAAAACAGGAAATATGAATTGGAAGCTCTCCAATTAATTGCGGAGATGGCAATGGGGGATTTGAGGAAGGCTATAAATATTCTTCAGGTAAGTGCAGCATTTTCAGAGATAATAACTACAAACTCGGTTTATGAAGCCTCTGGAACTGTAAACAAAGATTGGGCAAAGAACGTCATGTCACTGGCACTTAAGGGAGAAATGCTAAAGGCAAAAGAGATGTTAGAGGATTCCATAATAAGGCAGGGAATCTCAGGACAGGATGTAGTGGAACAATTTCATAGGGTACTTTTTGATTTGAATGTTTCTGAATCAATGAAAGCCGAAATTGCTTACAAATTGGGGGAAATAGACTTCAGAATAAGTGAAGGTGGAAGGGAGATCATTCAACTTGAAAGTTTTTTAGGTTTTCTATATTCTAAGGGCACGGAAAAGGGAAGATAGTCTTGGGAAGGAACGGCTACGTTTTTGAAAGGGAACTCAAATCAATATTATCAGGCGAATTTGAAAAATTACAGAATATAAGCTGGTTGGATGATCAAACTAAAGCTAGAATAACTGCACATCCATTCCTAGTTATTAGGGCGGCAGGAAGCCATGGATTTGATTTATTAGCCATGAGAGATGACATAAGTTTCCCTATAGAAGTGAAGAGTGCTCGTTCAGAATCTTTTAACTTTTCAACATCATCGGGACGATCGCAAAGGCAAGCTGAAGAATATCTGAAAGTTCTTTCCAAATCTGGAATTATGCCAATTTATGCATTTAGACTAAAGAATGTAAAAGGAGACCCATGGAGAATTTTTACATTTGATATGGAATTTAAAGGAAGATACAGGTTAATAGGAGAAATTATACCGAAAATAAGCTTAACAAAAAACGGAAAATTTTCAATGAAGTGGCAAGATGGAATTTCTTTGATAAAATTTCTGGATTATCTTTTTTAAGCTTCTGCCATTATTTTGCCTTTGACTGAACCACGAGGAAACTCAAGTCCCCTTTCAATCTTTTTATATTCAATCTCCTTTGGTTCCAATTCTGAGAGCATATATTCAAAGGCAGTCTCCGCACCTTCCGTGGGTCCACATGTAAAAATATCAAGAGTAACCAATCCATATTCAGGCCATGTATGGAAACTTATATGAGACTCAGCTATCAGTACTATTCCACTTACACCTGTGGGTGAAAATTGATGATAGTGACTTCGAATCTTTGTGAGGTGGCCCTTTTTTACAGCGTCTTCTGTTATCTTCTTCATCGTTGCAAGATTTGATATTTTTTCCTCGTCTACTCCTTTCAAATCAGCGATTATATGTATACCAATTGACACTTTGACCACCAAGAGAAGTTAGATTATACCCTTATTTAAATGTGACGAAAAATATCCAAGCAATTTAATCTTAATTTTTTACACTTTAAGAATTTTTAACTACATCATTAATAGAAATAGAATTAAATCTGTAAATTATTAGTATATTGGAATAATTGACATATCATTTATTAGTTTGAATCTCCTTCTATAAAATTTGCAAATATCGTATTAAAATCCTCTGCGATGTAACATATTGAATGAGATACCCAAATCATGAAGAAATTTGTATGTCCAATTCATCTTTTGCAATTATGTTCTGATGTGCGTTTTTGGGTTGATTATCTTTGATAAAATGCGATAATTGTGATATTTTTGATATTTCTAATAATGTGTAGGAATTTAATGTTGCATCACTAATACTTTACATGGTAACCTTATCAATAGAAAACTTTAAATTAGACGCAACGCTATCTGCCTTGGCATTATTGCCTAAATAAGAAAAGGACTGATAGACTATGGAAGAATATACAAAGGTGAAGGATCTCAATCAGGGATCCAAGAAAGTGACAGTTTTGGCAAAGGTTTTGAGTGTTGGAGAACCGAAACAGATTCAGACAAGGTATGGAGAAGCAAAGAGCGTAACAGAAGCCGTTTTAGGAGACGAAACTGGAAAAGTTACTATGTCTCTGTGGGAAGATCAGGCAAATCTGGTTTCACCTGGAGATACAGTAGTCATCGAGAATGGCTATGTGAGCTTTGTAAGAGGCCACATGAGGCTCAATGTAGGCAAGTACGGATCAATAAAGAAATCCGACTCAGATCTAAAAGAAGTTAACGACTCTTTGGATATGAGCGAAAAGGAATATCCAAGAGAAGAGACTGACAGAAGGCCAAGAAGAGATTTCGGCGGTGGCCGGAATTTCAGAAGACGATTTTAAGGGGTTAAATATCCCCTTATGAATTTATTATTTTGATGATTTTTAAGTAATATTATATCTGGATCATAATCCAAAATTTTATCTTCTATCTCACCAAAATTTTCTGTTCTACACAAATATCCTTCCAAACCAATATCTAACTTTATTATTTTCCCCCTCAAGTAAAATGTGTCGAATGTTGTCTTTTCCTTATCAGCCACAAGTTTGTAAATTTCTTTTATATCGGTAAAAAAGGTCGTTGGATCTCTCAAATTTAAATCTGGTATTCCACTGTACTCATTTTTGAAGGTTATGACATGGCAGCTGTGGCAAAGTGTTATTAAGTTACGAGGAGAATTTGATCCACCTATCTTTCTAGGAATAATATGATGTACCTCAATATCGAGTTTTAACCTCCCAGCATCATCATACTTTTCAGAAAATGAAGCTTTACCACAAATTCTGCAACTATAATTATCCCTATCGAGAACAATCTTTCTTGCGGTCGCCCAGGATAATTTAGATTTGGAGGTATCCCCATAAGGATCGAAGTCTTCTATAACTCCAAATTGGCTGTATTTTTTATTTATTAATAGAAGCCAATTAGGATCTAGTTCCCGATAAGCATTGCGGCCCATATTTAATTCTATCATTAAGATTTAATATCAGTAAAATTTTTCGGTTGTGATATTTTCACTCTCATCAATTGTGGCAGCACTTTTAAATTATTCATTACAAATCATCGGAAGATTTGGTCCGGTGGGTGTGTTCTTTTTAATGGTACTGGAAGGTCTAGGAATTCCTTTCCCTTCTGAAATTATTATGCCACTCAGTGGAATTTTAGCAAGTAAAAGTGTTGATCTGTTCATTGAGTATTCCTTAGCTGGATCAGTTGGCGGATTCGTAGGGAATCTCATATTGTACTATATATCTAAATTTGGCGGTAGACCAATCATATTGGCCATAGGTAAATACTTTGGTCTTAAAGAGACGCATCTGCAAAGGGCTGAATTATGGTTCAATACTAAGGGCGAATGGACAGTATTTGTTGGAAGATTCGTTGTTGGAATAAGATCATTTATGAGTGTACCTGCTGGAATAGTGGAGATGAATATATTGAAATTTTCTCTGTTTACATTCACTGGATCACTCATATGGTCTTCTGGTTTAGCTTATGTTGGTTACATAGTAGGATATGGATATGTAAAGTTTCTCTCTTACGTTGATTATCTTGGCATAATTGTGCTACTATTAATCATAATATATGTAATAGCTATAATCTTAAAAAGAAGGGGAAAAGATGCAGGAAATTAAGATTGGAGACAGTACCCTAAAAGCTGAGATCATTAAATTTTCAGAAAATCCAATATATTATGGTTGTGGTTTCCAAGTTGGAACTAAGGAGTGGAAGCTTCTAAAAAATTCAGATGATATAATTTTAGAAAATAAAAAATATAAAATCAAGCAGCACGTTGACGTTGGAGATTATACCTGGTTTTTATTTACCAGGTTATAAAAAATTAACCAAGGATGCCATTAAAGTGAGTCCAAAAGAATACCAGCATAATACCTGATAGTATAAATGCAAAAATCCAATTTGTCCTATCAAATCTGAACACTTTGCTTCCATCTAATGGCGGAATTGGAAGAAGATTAAAGAAAGCCAACCAAATATTAATGAAAGCTAGGTATCCAACGGCAACAAGTATAAGGCCACTCATTTTAACTAATAGTAGTACAAAAAGCATGGCAGCTCCCAAAATAATATTTGTTGTTGGACCCGCTAGAGCAATTCTTCCTTCTATTCTAGGATTTCTATAACTGGCAAAATAAACTGCTCCAGGCAGGGCGAATATAAATCCAAATAGAGAAGTAAGTAACGTGAGGAGTACTCCCAATGGCCACATTCTAAATTCAGACCAAGCTCCCATTCTTATAGCCGTAAATTTGTGAGCCATTTCATGTAGGAAAAAAGCAGTTATAACCATTAAAAAGGCTATGGTTAAACCTATATAGATAGGCACAAACCTAAATGCAATTTCCAATGCCACAGAAAGTGCGACAATTGATATTAAAATGTCCTTGATCTCTTTACGGGAAAACAGGGACCTTTTGTAAACCACTGTATATACAGACATACTTGTTAGGTGATGTCATTCTCTTATAAATAAAGAATTATCAAAAAATTGTTATATTACAGTCCCACATAAGATCATGAATGGTTACAATCAAAGAATATTGCACTAAGAATCTCACCCTTAAATTACTCAATTAATTTGGATAATTCTTATTTATCATGCATTAATTAACAGTTGTGAGTACACAGAATCTTGCAAAGCTTTTCTGGAGATTAGTTCTAACTGGAACTATACTCCTTGTTGTAATATTCATCTTTACTCAAATTTTAATAATCGTACCAATAAAATATGACAGATTTGTAACTGCTGTCCTTGTCGGTTTAATATTGTACTTCATATTCAGAATACTTATTGGCGCATTCTCCAGGGTAGTAGAAAAGAATATGAATAAGAAGAGCGCCAGGCCCATAATTTTCCTAATCTCACTGCTTGGTTATTTCATTATCATAATGGCGATTCTCGCATCCATGGGTTTGGACCTGTCCTCAATTATCATAGGTTCATCCTTTGGATCAGTAATTATAGGTTTAGCAGCCCAACAGGTCCTATCGAACATTTTTGCAGGGATCTTAATAATATGGAACCGTCCCTTTATTATGGGTGACTATGTTGAAATAGCCACATGGCAGTACGGTTTCTTGATGCCGACCATAGCTCCAAAGTTCTTCTCCAGAGATGAATTTCTAGAGTCTATAAAGGGGACTGTGGAAGAGATATCCATGTTCTATACCATAATTAAAAATGATGACGGTGTAATATTAAAGATACCAAACAGCATTGTAATTCAGGCGGCCATAGTTACAAATTCTCATTTAAGACTAAAGAACTTCAGATTCGAAGTGCCAAGGAATAAAGATTTTGAAAACATCAAAAAAATGATATCCCAATTTTTCGATGGTCAGTCCAATGCCAGGCTCGACTCCATTTATATAGAGGAATTAACTTTAAACACATATCTCGTCAACGTGAAATACCAGATTCCAAAGGATTCTGAGCATCAATTCAGAACAGCCTTGATAGAAGAAACCATGAAATACACTTCCTGATTGTTTCCTATTTTTTCACTGGATAAATTTCTCCATTTTCATAAATGTTGTCATAATTCTGAAATATTATCGACTTTATTGGTGCAGTATCCAAATGGTGGGAAATCACATCCCTCTTCACGTTAAAATGAAGTAGTAGTTCCTTAATAATAGAATTAAGATCCTTTCCTTTTTCTGACATTTCATCTATCATTTCAACTAGCTCGTCAAGTCTCTCCAGATTTTTCTTTACTGTTTTTCCGGGATTATCCAATATGCCACCATGACTGCAAATAATTTTCATTCCAGAATTTGCAAGCTCTAAAAGCTTATTCAGTGAATTTCTGAAATTTATATAATCAACAAAATACGGAATAGGATGTTTTTCCAAATTCTCCTCTGAAAATAAAGCATCTCCCGCAAAGATTACATCCCCAAATCTAAAACCTATATGTTGTAAGGTGTGTCCAGGAAGTTCTATTACTCCAGTATCTGGGGGGAAATTGAACTTGGCTATATCTTCCACTTCCGTTTTAGCGGGAGTAATGAATTTATTTTTAATGAAAAAGGTTGAGTAAAAGCCAGTGAAATAAACATGGCAATGTTCTGGGTTTTCAACAAGAAATTTTGTTTCGTCATTACCATATATTGCTATTCCCCTCTTCTTGGCGAAAAAGGAACCCCCTGAGTGATCTGCATGGTAATGTGTCAACAATAAACCCAGAATCTTGTGTTTTCCCTCATTAATATAATTTAATGCCTTCCTGATTTCGTTTTCGTCAATACCTGAATCTATTATAACCACACCATCATCAAAATAAAATAGACCAATTGTGACTTTTCCCCTCAATTCAAAATGCATTGAAAATAAAATAAATTAAAATTATTTAATTATTCCCTTATTCGGGGGTTTCTGCAGGCGAGGCCTGTTCATCTATAATGGCCTGAAGGTCCTCAGTCTTATATCCAGCCCTTAGACCTAATACGTAGATGATGGCCAATAGCACTATCATTACGATTGTATCATATGGGAATGCTAAGAAGGAAACGGCAGGTGCTGTTGGAATTATGGTCGTTACACCAAAGGAACCGAAGTAGGAGACTAGGAACGTTATGAATATAAGGGCTAGAAGCCATCCTGAAGAGCGGAACAATTTCTTATGTTCAGGGCCAACCTTTGCATAAGTTGCCAAGGTAGTTCCTAATATTATTATTAGGTCTAGCACATAAACAAGCAGGAAAGCATCAAGGTTTTGTGCATACGTCTCATTTGCAGGAGGATAATCCACCTTTGCATATGACCAGTATGTGGTGAAAATCATGCTTATGAGTATTATGATTCCTATTGCATAAGAGTATCCTTTGCTCAGATTCAGCTTTGTTGGGGCATAGAACAGGTAAAACAATGAAAGTCCGATGAACACTGTGCCATAGACAAGAGTTAAAGTAGCAAGGCCTGCCCAATATACTATTAGACCAGCACCGATAAATCCAATTGGAGCTATTATTGATGCAGCCGGCAACCTATATGGTCTCTTCAATTCTGGTGCATGTTTTCTGAATGCGTGTAGAGCTATTGGTCCTATGACATATGTTAACACAGTAGCGCTTGAAATGAATCCTACGAACAAGTACCAGGATGGGAACGGTAGGAAGAATATGAAACCGATTATTAACGCTGCAATTAAAGCAACCCATGGTATTCTTGTTCTTTCAGATATGTCTAGGAATTTCTTTGGCATATAACCATCTGCGGCTATACCGTATATAACACGGCCTCCATTTCCTAAATAAATCCAGCCCGTTCCTGATGGTGAAATCCATGCATCTATTAGCAATAGATATGAAAATGCTACTAAGGCTGCTATTCCGCTATTGGTTAACTCTGTGAAGAATGGGGCACCACCGATAGTAACTCCTGTTATGGATGACCATGCACCAGGAGCCAAGGTTCCTGTTTCAGCAGGGATCCATCTTATTGCCCCTACGAATGCAACTTGAAGCATTGTATAAAGGACAATAGCTACCAATACGGAGTATACAGTTGCTCTAGGTATATCCCTCTGCGGATTCTTCGCTTCTCCTCCGAACTCCAGAGCCTGTCTGAATCCCAGGTAAGCAAATACTATTCCGCCAGCTGGGATAGCGTAGAATACATTATTCCAACCATAGGGTGCAAAACCTGTTATGGTAAAGTTTTTGGCCTGGAATAGAGCCAACAGAAGGATGAAGGTAAGAGTGGGTATAATGAATTTCCACCATGTAGCCACAGTGTTAAATCTTCCTAGGAACCTGATACCAGCATAGTTAAGGAAGAAGAACAGGACAAGGAGTATTATTCCCAATAAAATACCGAATCCAGTTAGAATGGATATGCTGTGGGTTCCTGTAGGAGTTGTAATAGTTTCAGTAGTGAAGAGATTAGGTATATAGATTGATGCATAGCTCAGTACAGCTTCGGCTTCGACAGTTGGCACAGTAACAGCAGATAGCAGATAAGCCCATGATAGAATAAATCCGGCAAACGGTCCATAGGCAAGGTGAGGATACCTAACAATCGATCCGGATTTGGGTATAGCGCCAGCTATTTCTGCAAATACTAGGGCTATAAAGAGAACTATTATACCGCCAATAATCCAAGATACGACTGCAGCTGGGCCAGCAATGCTTGCACCACCAGCCACTCCAAGTAGCCACCCTGAACCTATTATTCCTCCCATAGATAGAAAGAACAGGTCCTGAAGTGTCAGAGCTTTTCTCAATTTTTTATCTGATTTCGCAGCGACACGCTCCGCCACTTCTTCAATAGGTTTTTCTTCTGTCAAGAGAACACCTCAAGAATGATTATTACACACATGTTATATAAATTTTTTCAAGAAAAGACCTTCATATTAAAAAAAGTAAATAAAATTTAATAGTTGTATGCGAAATTTTTTTACAAATTTTTGATTTTTCTTAATCGGATGATTTAATTTGAATTCAAATCAAGTGAATCTCACAAAAAATAAATTATAGATTGTTCTAATTGGTCATGACTATTTACCTTGATGGAAATAGCCTAAGCATTGAAGACTTTGTTAAGGTAAGTGTGTTTAAAGAGAAAGTTGAATTAACAGAAGAGGCTAGAAATAAAATTACTAAAAGCAGAATGAAGGTAGAAAATATCATTGGTTCCGGAAGGGCAATTTACGGTATAAACACAGGATTTGGTGATTTAGTCAAGGTCAAGATAAATGAAGAACAGGAAAAACTTCTACAAATAAATCTCATAAGATCTCACTCAACCGGTTATGGTAATCCTTTGCAGGAAGAATACGTAAGAGGCATGATCTTATCTAGGATAAATGCTCTTGCAAAGGGGTACTCAGGGGTAACGCTGGAACTGGTAGAATTTCTTATCAAATTACTCAATGAAAACATAATTCCGTTAATACCTGAAAAGGGGAGTGTGGGAGCTTCCGGTGACCTTTCACCGTTGGCTCATCTTGTACTCAGCATTATGGGAGAATGGTATGTACTTGATAATGGAAAGATCAAGGATTCAAGGGAAGCATTAAGAGAACATGGCATGGAACCAATTCTACTGAAGGAAAAGGAGGGTCTTTCACTTATAAACGGAACCTCGTATATGTTATCCATACTTACGATATCATATTGGATGGCTGAAATTGCTTTCAAAAATAGCTATATTTCCAATGCCTGGTCCTTTGCAACGCTGAAAGGTACTGATAGAGCCCTGTGCATGGAATTCGCAAAGGCTAGAAATTTTCCAGAACTCGAAGTAACTTCCAATATAATAGGCAACATTTTGAAGGGTAATAAGGCTGTGGAGGAAGCAAGAATAAATAAAGTGCAGGATGCATATTCATTAAGATGCTCCCCCACTGTTATGGCTTCAGTTTTAAGAACAATGAATTTTGTGAAAGATACAATAACATTGGAATTAAATTCAGCCACGGACAATCCTCTTATATTTGATGAACCAATTTCAGGATGCAATTTCCACGGAGAAAACTTGGCGTTCGCTGCAGATTTTCTTTCAATTGCATTGACTGATTTAGGGAATATAATAGAGCGAAGGATCTTCAGAATTTTGGATCATAATCTTTCTGGCCTTAAACCATTTTTAGCCGATAACCCAGGTTTGGAGTCAGGTCTGATGATTTCCCAATATCTTGCTGCAGCGTTGTGTAATGAAAACAAGGTTCTAGCAGTGCCATCTTCCATAGATACGATACCCACATCTGCAAATCAAGAGGACCATGTTTCGATGGGTTCAACAGGAGTCAGGAAACTTAAACAAATTGTTGATAACCTAATAGGTATTATTTCCATAGAATTTTTGGTAAATTACAAAGCATCCCTAATGTACGGTCTCACGGGTGAAGTCTTAACAAGGGTATTTTCAAAAATTAGGGAAAATGTTGGGGAAATCAAGGGGGATATGGTTTTAACCCCGAAAATAGAGAAGATCGCTGAAATTATAAAAAATGGAGAACTTCTAAAGATTGCTAATTTATAATTTTCATGTCTTTTCCTTTTTTCTAGAGCAAATCGCAAATTCATCTCCATCAAAAAAAATTTCCCTATCTGGATATTCTTTTTTATATTTCTCCATTAGGTCCATTATTTCTTTAACGGTGATGCTGGTATTCCTTCCAATCTTCTTGTGAACTACCTTGTCTTCTATATTATCCATTCTCGACTACCAATATTGGGTTATTATTTATATTTTAAGTATTTTCAACCAATGAAATTGCTTCATTTAATTTTATGACCTTCTGTTCCCCTGTAATCAAATCTTTAATTGATACGTTACCCTCCTTTGCCTCTCTATCCCCCAGTATCAAGGCATACTTATACCCCAATTTAGCTGCAAATTCAATCTGTTTACCCATACCCCTTTGCGAAACATTCAGATCCACATTTATTCCATTGTTTCTTAATATTTTAGAAATAGAAATTGCATAATTTCTTCCAGAATCATCAGCAACGGCTATGAATATTCTTTTTTCGGGTTTCTCTTCCCATAGACCCTCTCTTTTCAATAGATTTTCAATAACAGCATCGCCCATTCCAAAACCTACTGCAGGTGTAAATTCCCCGTTCAGCTGAGCAATGATTTTGTCGTACCTACCTCCTCCCATGATGGCTCTCATTTTTTCGTCAGAGTCCCATATTTCAAAGACCGTGCTGGTATAATAGGCCAATCCCCTAACAATTTTCAGGTCCAATTCTACTGGGATTGTATCATATCCTTTAACCACATCCATGATATATTGGATTCTTTCCAGATTGCTGGATTTTCCCTGCAATTCATTTAGAATTTTTCCCGAAATCAGATCATCAATAATCCCTTTGTCCACTTTCATATTCTCAATAAATCTATCCCTTTCATCTTGACTTATTTTATTCCATCTGTCCAATAAATAATACAAATCTTCCTTTTTATTTATGGATAAGCTGGAGGCGATTTCATCTATCAATGTTCTGGAATTTACCTTTATCTTTGTTTTGTTTTTTAGTCCCAATGATACCATTATTGTTCCACTTAAATTAAGAATCTCTGAGTCGGCAAAGGGTGTATCGGTTCCCAAAATATCAGCGTTCAATTGATAAAATTCTCTATACCTACCAGATTGTGGTTCTTCGTATCTCCAGAATTTGGCGAGGGTATACCACTTAAGAGGCTTTATAAGGTCTTTCCTGGAAGCAACCATTCTGGCCAGGGTGGGTGTAAATTCTGGTACCAACGTCACTTCACGGCCACCCTTATCAACAAAATTGAACATTTGTTGCATTATCTCTTCACCAGATTTATGGGCATAAAGTTCAACGCTTTCAAGCGAGGGTCCATCTACTTCCCTGAAACCAAATTTCCTGCATTCGTCCTTCATTACATCAAATATCCATCTTCTGACTTCTTGCTCTTCAGGATAAAAGTCTCTAAAACCCCTCAATCTTTCTGGCATTAAGGTATAAAATATTAAATAATTTAAAATTAATGAATAAGAGAATTCAAATTGTGTGAAATCGCTTCAATGAATTCTTCAGTATTTACAAATTTATCGCTGGGAGGATCCATAATCCTAGCAATATCTTGGGTGACTATCTTATCTTCGTCTATAGTCTTAATCACTGCTTTTTCTAGATTATTGGAAAAATCAATAAGTTCTGGAACACCATCAACTTCACCTCTCCTTCTTAGTGCTCTAGACCAAGCGAATATTAAGGCCGTAGGATTTGATGAAACCTTCTCCCCTTTAATATATCTGTAATAATGTCTCTGCACAGTTCCATGGGCAGCTTCTGACATATAATATCCATATGGAGACATTAATTCTGAGGTCATCAAAGCAAGGGATCCGACAAATGCGGTGGACACAAAATCAGAGAACACATCGCCATCATAATTTTTGCATGCCCATACTATACCACCTTCGCTTCTGACAACCCTCGCAACTGCATCATCAATCAAGAAATAGTTGTAATTTATTCCTGCCTTCTGAAAATCACTCTTGAATTCTTTCTCATAAACCTCATTGAATATTTCCTTGAATCTGGCATCATAGACCTTTGAGATTGTATCCTTAGCGGCAAACCATAGATCTAGTTTCATTGCCAATGCATATTTAAAAGAAGCCCTTGCAAATCCATATATTGACTCATCTATATTGTAAATTGATTGCAGAACTCCAGGTCCCTTGAATTCAGGCATCTTTGCCCTTATTTCTTTACCGTCTTTCGATCTAAAAATTATTTCTGCCTGTCCAGGGGAATCAAATCTGAGACTTGTTCCATCATAAATATCTCCAAAAGCATGTCTGGCAACAACTATGGGTTTGTTCCAGAATCTCACAGCTGGTTTAACACTCTTCACGATTATGGGGGCCCTAAACACAGTTCCATCAAGTTCCTTTCTTATGGTGGCATTTGGACTTGGCCATTCCTTTTTGAGGTTATATTCCTTTATCCTCTCTTTGTTTGGTGTAATGGTCGCACATTTCACTCCAATTCCCCACTTTTTAATTGCGTTTGCCGCCTCTAATGTAACCTTATCCTCGGTTTTGTCTCTGTTAGGTAATCCTAGGTCAAAATATTCTGTTTTAAGATCTACATGTGGGAGCAGTAATTTCTCTTTTACCCATGCCCACATTACTCTTGTCATCTCGTCTCCGTCAATTTCAACTATTGGATTTTTCATTTTTATTTTACCTGTCATAGATACCAAGAGATTATAGCATCTCTGGATAAAATTTATTTCCAATTTTAGAACCGATCCATATGAGCTGAATTTCTTTCAGGGATAGAACTCGGAGCTTGATTTGCTCCTGTATTTCATATTTCAATGCCCAATTCTTCTGATATTTCTATAAAATGAAATAAATCAGCGAATTCCTTTCATTACAAATAAACAAAATGTTTAAAATACGGGCAAGCAAAGAAAATTTCCCCTTTAATAGACATAGCCTTATGAAAATTCTTATAAAGAATTTTATAAGTCTCTTCAAAAATTACATCTGGTCTAATATGAATCAATCTTGAAATTTTACATAAGAAAAATGTATCCGAATCTTACATATATTATTTGTATTATTAGCAAAATCTTATATATATACGGTATATAAAGAGCGATTATCATGTCTGAAGAGGAAGAAATAGCAATTGAGAATATTGTGGCCTCAACATCATTAGCAGATAAACTGGATTTGAGCAAAATTGCATTAGCCCTTGAGGGATCAGAATACGAACCAGAACAATTCCCTGGACTTATTTACAGGTTACAGGAACCAAAAACTGCGGTTTTAATATTTAGATCAGGTAAGGTTAACTGTACCGGTGCGAAGACAATTGATGCCGTAAATCAGACCATAAGAACAATCGTTGATAAACTCAAGAAAGCGGGAATAGCAGTGAATAACAACCCAGAAATTGTTGTTCAAAATATAGTCGCAGTTTACGACCTTAAAATGCAGCTCAATCTCACAAACATAGCCATGTCCCTAGGACTGGAAAATGTGGAATATGAGCCGGAGCAATTCCCAGGTTTGGTCTACAGAATTGAAGAACCCAAGGTTGTCCTTCTACTATTCGGTTCAGGGAAAGTGGTCTGTACTGGAGCTAAGGAAAAGGGCGAAATAGTTCAAGCTGTCAAAATACTTAAGAAGGATCTCGAAAAAATAACCACTGTTAAATGACTGTAAAGGAAAAGGTTGGGCGAAGAAGATACATTTACGTCCAACCGTTTATTTATTATGATATTAAGAATATTATTGACAAGTATCAGGGTAAAATTGTAAATTATAAGGGACAGAAATTTATTTTTGTCAGGCATTTCAACCTTGATAAACTTAAGGAAGAGATGAAAAATAAAGGCATAGAGGTAATTAAGGTAAGCGGTACACTGAAATCTCTTTATGAAAAATTAGGGTTCAATTGATTCCAATTCTGAAAAAATTTCTCCAAATTTCTCTATCATTTTATTCTTGAAATTTTCATCTTTCATTGAAATAAGGGCAAGTATAGGAAGTATTTCTAGACTAACGAAATTGGAGGATTTGTGTATATACCTCCCCCCAATGTAAGAAATATCCCTTCTCAGGTTCCTTGAAGTACGGTACTCTGCCATCTTCCTTATCAAGTTAGGATATGTGTAAAGGTAGCCCTTTCCACCCTTGAATCCTAAGGTTGAAATGGAAGAGACCAAATCATTGGCATACCCCCATAGGTCATAGTTATTACGTTTAGTAACCTGTCCAAGGAAAATGTCTGCCCTAGAGAGCCTTTCCAGTGCTTCAAGAAACTTATCTTTTTCTTCATGAAGTTGAAAGATAGCTTCCAGGACATATAAAAGAAAATCGTTAGGGTCCTCTCCTGAGTTTATGATGGAGATTTTCAATTCCTGAGGTGCCCTTTTTGAAAAAATTATGTCGTTCACTATTGAGTATATGTTTTCTCTAATATCCCTATTCTCCCCCCTGAAATCTGAAATGAATCCTTCAAGGTCATTTAATGCAGCCCTCATATCTCCGTTGGATTTTTCTGATATGTCCCTTAACATGTCATCAGGACAGAATTTATTTTCCTTCACGCATATTTCCTTAAGCATTGATGCAACCTGTGCTGGCCTATATCTCTGAAAGTTGACGGATATACATTTATCCACAATTTGTCTACCGGCTGGCCCTGATCTCAATGCATACAAATCATTTGCAATCAATAGAACAGGATTCTTGGTCATCTTTAAAAGTTCTAGAATGGCAGATTTTCCACCTGTGTCGTAGCCCTGCTCATTCCTCTCGTAAAGGGAATCAACTTCATCTAAGACTATCAATTTCATTCTTTGAGGATCGTCAGAAATCTGATAATACTGGGAAGTAAGTAAGGCTGTTCTATTGAGTAGCTGCTTTGATCTGACATCAGATGCGTTCAATTCGTAATACTCCCATCCCATTTCCTTTGCAAGGGCCATGGCAGCTGAAGTCTTTCCAGTGCCTGGTGGTCCATAAATAAGTAGGCCCGGTTTCTCTGGTTTTCCATTCCTCCATTCCTCGGCCCATTTTCTTATGGTCTCTATAGCTTTCCCTCTCTTGAGCTGATCAAGCAGTTGAGGCCTATATTTTTCAGTAAGGGTCAGGGTCATTATCAAACAATAATCATTAAGATAATAACATTTTCCGAATTTGTTGGTTTCCAGTAAACAATTTATAAGGTTATTCATTAAGCAAATATGCAGGTCAATCTAAACGGAAAAATAGTTAACATAAAGGCTGTATGGTATGAAAAGCCGAAAATAAAAATGATAGATCAAAGACTTTTGCCTAAGGAATTAAAGATAATTGACATAAACAATCCAGATGAATTATTTACGGCCATAAAAGATATGGCAGTTAGGGGAGCCCCATCAATAGGTGCTGCAGCGGCTTATGGTATCGCACAGGCCAAGGCCCTCGGTTTGGACCTAGGAAAGACAGCGGAATTGATAAAGTCTGCCAGGCCAACCGCACATGACCTGTTCTATGCTGTGGACTATGTAATTTCTCACAAAGGAAAGGAAGAGGAATACGCGGAAAAATATGTTGAATCCATAGTGGAGAAAAGCAGGTTGATAGGAATAAATGGCAGTCGGGTAATAAGTGACGGAGAGAAGATTTTAACACACTGTAATGCCGGTGCTCTGGCTTCAGTGGACTATGGTACAGCTTTGGCACCCATAAGGATTGCAAAGGAGGAAGGTAAAAAGTTGTTCGTATGGGTTGATGAAACAAGACCTAGATTGCAGGGAGCCAAGCTCACAGCATGGGAACTGTTACAAGAGAATATACCACATAGAGTAATCGCAGATAACGCGGCTGGCTTTCTGTTTACCAGAGGTGAGATAGATAAGGTGATAGTTGGAGCAGATAGGATTGCAGCCAATGGGGATTTTGCCAATAAGATAGGAACATATGAAAAGGCAGTACTGGCAAAAGAGAATGGAAAGGAATTCTATGTGGCTGCTCCGATTACAACTTTTGATTTTAAAATAGAGAGCGGTAAGCAAATACCAATAGAAGAAAGATCGGAGGATGAAGTAAAAAAGGTCGGCACTGAAACCATAGCCCCAGCAGGTTCTCCTGCATATAATCCAGCTTTTGACGTTACTCCATCTAGATACGTTACAGGATTCATAACGGAATATGGAATTTTTAAGCCCAACGAACTGAACAAGCTCAAGGAAATATCACAAAAGGAACAAATAAAAGAAGATTGATATGCCAGTTCCTCAAATTTTATGGAAACCGCCTGAGGAATTCCTAGATCAGCTGGAATTTAAAAAATATACTAATTTCCTAGAAGATAAATATGGGTTGAAGTTAAATAACTATGACGAAGTTAGGGATTGGTCCATAAGAAATCTGGATCAATTCTGGAAATCTATTTTGTTATATTTCAAGGTAATAAGAGAAGGGGAAGACGAGCCCGTACTAACTTCCGAAAAAATGCCTGGCACAAGATGGTTTCCGAATCTAAAATTAAATTATGCTGAAAATCTGTTGTACAGAGAGGATCTGGCTGAAACCCCCGTAATTGGTGTTAGGGAAGATGGATCATATAATAAAATATCCAGGAACCAATTTATTGGAAGCGTAGGCTCCATATCTTCTTTCCTAGCTGACATAGGTTTAAAGGAGGGTGACAGGGTAGCTTCTATTTTGCCCAATATACCTGAAGCAATAATTGCCTCTCTTTCCACATCTTCAGTGGGGGCCATATGGAGCAGTTCATCTCCAGATTTTGGATTGCAGGGAATACTTGACAGATTTTCACAAATTGAACCTAGGGTATTGTTTGCGGTTGATGGCTATACCTATAACGGAAAAATTTTTGACAGGAGAGAGTTGATCAAGAAATTATCTGAAAGGGTGAAGAGCATAGAGAAGGTCATTGTGCTTGAGAATGTTGGCTTGAACTTTTCCAATTCATATTACGATTTCTCTTCAATAGTCAGGGATTATAAGAATCCATCCTTCAAGAGAATGAGGTTTGATGATCCTCTATGGATTTTATATTCCTCAGGCACGACAGGCCCTCCTAAAGCTATTGTTCATGGCCACGGAAATATACTTCTCGAGCACTTGAAACTACTGAAATTGCATTACGATGTTAAAAGAGGAAGAAAATTTTTCTGGTATACAACCACTGGCTGGATGATGTGGAATGTTCTACTTTCATCCATAGGAACTGGCGCAACCGCTATCACATACGACGGCAGCACTACATTCAGAGATAATTATCATCTTTGGAAGATAGCGGATGAACTCGGGATATCATTTTTCGGAACAAGTGCAGCTTATTTGACATATTGCATGAAGGAGGGTCTTGATGTGAAAAGTAAATATGAACTCAGAGATCTGTATGCAATTGGATCTACTGGTTCTCCCCTCCCCCCTGATGCTTTCAAGTATGTATACTCCCACATCAAAAACGATATCTGGCTCGCTTCCATAAGCGGTGGAACTGATGTCTGTACCGCTTTCCTTGGAGGATGTCCAACATTACCGGTATACGAAGGTGAATTGCAATGCCTGGATCTAGGTGCAGATATACATTCATATGATGATGACGGAAATGAACTCATCAATGAAACTGGTGAACTCGTATTGACTAAGCCGTATATTTCAATGCCAGTAT
The DNA here is from genome assembly GCA_964468585.1 of uncultured Thermoplasmatales archaeon. Taxonomy (GTDB): domain Archaea; phylum Thermoplasmatota; class Thermoplasmata; order Thermoplasmatales; genus JAFMDN01. The sequence continues at coordinate 78,172 of CAYXTM010000003.1, forward strand.
TTCTCTGGAATGACTCTGGATTTAGCAAATACAAGGAGACCTACTTCAGCAAATATGAAGGTGTATGGAATCATGGTGACTGGATAATCATCACAGATAGGAAAAGTGCCATAATACTCGGAAGGTCAGATGCAACATTAAAGCGCAAGGGAATAAGGATTGGAACAGCTGAAATTTATAGGGTGGTCGAAAAGATTCCTGAGATAAAGGAGAGCATGATAATTGGTGTGGAGCTCAAGGAAGGAGAATATTACATGCCGCTCTTCATTTCATTAAATGGAAATACGGATGAAGAACAGGTAAAAAGGAAAATAGTGAACGAAATAAAAAAGGAATTGTCTCCAAGACATGTTCCAGATGAAATCATAGTCGTTAAGGAAATACCAAAAACCATCAACGGAAAGAAGATGGAAGTTCCAATCAAAAAAATTTTCATGGGAATACCTGTTGATAAAGCGCTAAATAAATCCTCAATGCAAAACCCTTGGTGCATTGATGAATATGTGGAAATTATCAGTAGGCTGAGAAAGAAGTTGGAAAACAATTTATAGATGTAGGGTGATAAATATTCATGGATATTAAGGTTAAAGGTTTTGATTATGGACAACCAATTCCAAGAAAGTATACATGCCAGGGAGATGATGTTTCACCCGAGATAATAATGTCGGGATACCCCGCAGGAACAAAATCTCTAGCTTTAATAATGGAAGATCCAGATGCTCCAGTTGGTATTTTTACCCACTGGATAATCTATAACATTCCCACGAGTAAATTCAACATTCAGGAGAACGTGGAGAAGAAGGCAAACTTATTTGATGGCATCTCGCAGGGCATCAATGATTTTGGTAAAACAGGATACAATGGTCCTTGTCCACCAAGAGGTCATGGGCCGCACAGATATTTTTTCAGATTAATGGCTCTTTCAAACAGCGATAGGATTGAAGCTGGCCTTAATAGGGATAAGTTTTACAAGGAAATCGGAAAATTCATAATTGGACAGGTAGAGTGGATGGGTACCTATGAAAGGGTCTAAATCACATTACCTATGAAATGATGTACAAGTAGACCTATAAGGAATGTTGTGACAAATCCAAGAGTTATGAGAAGAAGCGATGTGGCAATGTCTTTTCTAAGATTGCCGCCTGAAGAGATGGATATGACACTCGCTGCTATGAAGTCGACAATCAGGGCCAATACTATTGCAATGATCAATGCAACATACTTCGTAAAGAAAAGGAATGGTAACAGCGGGAATACTGCACCTATAAAATAGAATAAAGCCGTATTTCCAGCTGCACTTGCCGAGGAATATCCTTTATCATCTCCCTTTATCTGCGAAGATGCGCGGGTCGAAAGATATGCCCCTATGGTCATGGAGATCATACCAGAAAGAGCAAATATCAGTCCACCAATGAATACAAAGATATTTTTAGATAATATGCCAGTAAGACCTGCTATGCCTGCCAGGACTTCAATAAGGCCGTCAGACATACCATATATTGAGTCTTTTGTTTTATCTGCATTTGATGAAAACTCTTGGCTCATTTTTATGAAAATTTCTTCGTGGTCCTTTTCATCTTCTATAATATCTTTTAATTTGGATTTGATTTCTTCATCCTGCGTCTTTTGCCAGTAATTGGAATAGTCCTCTATGGCCTTTACCTCGCCTCTTTCTAAATAATTTACTATGAATGCAATCCCAAAAATCCTTCTTAGGAATATGAGGTAATTTATTCTTGTCTTGTTAATTCTTGAATCTGGCTTTTTGTTATTTTTTATGAGCATGCTCTGCCAGAATTTGGCATGTCCAGCCTCTATTTTGCTGAGTTCCATAAGTTTATTCTTCAGATCCGGGTCTTTTTCCCTCTTTGCCAATTCCGAATAAAAATAGGAGTCTGATAGCTCCCCCTTATAAAAGTCATCCATCTCCATATACCATTCTCCAATTAAATATGGATTATAAATTCTACTGATTCTTAATTTCCATTAATTTCTTTTCAATTTCTTTGATTAAAGTCCATTTTGGCTTATTCCATTCTATTTCGAATTTCCTGGCTTGTCTCCACGGTATTCTGGGGAATTTAGCCGTGGTAACATTATATTCCAAACCCAGAGATTTTATTGCATCCTCAAGTTTCTGAAAATCTAATTTTTTATTAACCCTCCTACCGTACTTTCTGCTTACGGTAGGATCAAAATAAATATCCCAGATAATTCTCTTCATTTTTCGATCAGAACGGCATTAACGTTTCCGTGCTGACCCGGTCTAGAAGTAACTCTGCATAAACCAGCTTCTGTTTCAAGTATAGCACCCTTTGTTATTATTCCTCTCTGTGCAAAGTGAGGATCCGCAATGTTCTCCTTTACGTGCAATATCTTTGCTTTAATGGTTTTCTTTTCCTTTGGGATCGTAACATTTGCAAATTGGGCTCTCAGTAATACAGTTTTTGTATTTCCTCCCATTCCTCGGATTACCTTTCTTTTGGTTTCTCCAATTGAAGTATTTGTTGGTTCTCTTCCCAACTCGAATCTCTTTTTGTGCCTAAGCCTTCTAAGTACACCACCGCTTATCTTAACTCTTGCTCTTCCTTGATATATTGCCATGTAAACACCCAAATAAATGATAGAATATTAAATTTTAGATAATTAATCAGTTCTCTTATCTAAGGGTATATACGGAAGGTCTAACTGTCCTGTATACCATTCAAGAGGCCTGAACAGTTTATTGTTCTGCCAGTATTCCAGAATATGTGAACCCCAGCCAGATATTCTTGAAGAAACGAAAATTGGTGTGAATAACTCGGGTTCAATATCTACAGACCTGTAGAGTGGGCCAGCAAAGAAGTCTATATTTGGCCATATGCCCTTAGTAGTTCCCAGTTTCTCGATCATAAGCTTTTCAGCCCTTAAGGCTATTTCCAGAAGCTTTCTAACTTCCTCAGTGGGTTTTTCCTTAAGTCTGGTCTCAAGAAATTCTCTTACGATCTTTGCCCTGGGATCATATACCTTATAGACCCTATGCCCAAAGCCCATTATTTTCTGTTTTCCCTCAAGAGCCTCGGTTATGTATTTTTCCGTATTTTCCGGATTGCCAATGGCGTACATCATTTTGAGGGCTGCTTCGTCAGCTCCACCGTGAAGAGGCCCTTTCAATGTGGAAATACCAGTTACCACAGCAGAGTAAACATCTGCCAATGTGGATGCAGTAACTAGGGAAGCAAATGTTGAGGCATTTGTGCTATGCTCCGCATGAAGTATGAACATGAGGTCAATTATCTTCCTATCAGAATCATTTGGTTTTTTTCCATGCAACATGTAAAGGAAGTTCTGTGCATGATCCAGATTGCTATCTGGTTCAACATAATCCATCCCTTTCCTAATCCTTCCAATCGAGGCCGTTATGGCACTCAATTTTGCTATGAGGGTGATAATCTTGTCTTCATTCTTTTTTGCATCTCTGGTCATTACATCATTATCATACATGGACAATAGGGAAGTGGCAGTTCTTAGAGTATCCATTGGATGAGCCTTTTTGGCCATTGTTTTAATTACATTCAGCACCTCATCAGGAATCTTCCTTCTTTCCTTAAGGAGTGCATCAAATTCATCCAACTGCTCTTTAGTCGGTAGTTTGCCTTTTAGCAGTAGATAGGAAACCTCTTCGAAGTTCGAATATTTAGCTAGGTCCTCAATTCTATATCCTCTATACCATAGTCTTCCATTCTGTCCATCAACCTTGCTTATTGAGCTTTCATCAACATAAATACCCTCTAATCCATAATTAATAACCGGTTTTTCAGGCATATTATGTGATTTGTTATTGTTATATAAAAACTAGGTATTGTTTAGAAACGTTTATTCATTTAATTTTATTTAAAAAGTATGAAATTCAAAATATTCATTATAATTGCGATCCTTCTTGTGTTATTCACATTCCAATTTGTGAATGCTTCGCAGAATAATATTGTAATTATTCAATTCAATTACAATGTGGATCCTGGTGCACAGGATTATTTTCAGAGTACTCTGAATTATGCTGTTCAAAATGGGTATCCTGTAATAATAGTTATGAATACACCTGGAGGTTATCTTGAAAATGCCTTCAGCATTGTCTCCATGATAACTAGTGCAGAGAACTCCATTAAGGTGACCACATATATACCTCCAGGGGAGATGGGTGCATCTGCCGGTTCTTATATAGCCATGGCTTCTGATTATATATTCATGGGAAACGGTAGTTTCATAGGACCTTCAAAACCCTATATAATTGGAGGTACGACACTTGAGGAACAGCATGTAGTAAATGCATCCTTAGCCTACATGGAATCTCTGGCACAACAACATGGCAGGAATGTTACTGCTGTGGCCACCATGGTAGAAAACAATACCGCTTATACTTCCAGTCAGGCTTTAAGTGTGGGAATCATAAACGGTATTGCGAACTCCCTATCACAGGTTAAGTCAATTCTAGGTTACTCTTCATATTCTGACATAAACTTCACTGAAAGCCCAATACAGCAGTTTGAATCTTTCATAAGCAACTCCACTGTCGCTGGATTTTTCATAATCATAGGAACAATAGCTATCCTTCTTGATATATATCATGGCTCTATTTTGCTTAGTGTTTTGGGCATTGTATCCATTGCAATTGGCCTGTGGGGGTCAGAACTAATAGGGGCTGCTCCGGTGGGACTATTGATGATATTTATAGGGGTAGCTCTTATTTTCCTGGAAATTAAACTGGGGCATGGACTTGCAATGTTGTCGGGAGTATTTCTTGCCATAATAGGGAGCTTGATAATGACAGTTGATATACCATATTCTTCCAATGTTCCTTACTTGTCCTATGGAAATTATCTGTTAATTGGAATAGAAGCAACCATACTTCCCATTGGGGCAATCTACTTAATTGCACTGAGAAGGGCTGCCTTAAGGGAACCTTCAAAGGTAGGGCCAGAAAGGATAATTGGAAAAACTGGAACTGCAAAAACGGAATTTGGGCCAGGCAAAGAGGGTGTTGTGAACATAATGTCAGAGGAATGGACAGCTTTCTCTGAAGAAGACATAAAGGTAGGAGATAAGGTGGTTGTGGTTCAATATTCTGAGGGTAAGGTGAAGGTAAAGAAGGTCTGATGTTTGATCATTTACTCTTTTTCACTTTAAGCGTGATGTTGTCCTCCAGCACTCCAGTGACGGTTATAATATCCCCCTCTTTCAACTCTTCATCGCTCTCAATCGTCCAATCCTCTGATGAAACAGTGGCAGAACCTTTCTCTCCAGGACGGCACCCTTTAATGACTTTACCTTCCTTTCCAATTAATGCCTCCATTTTGAAGTAAGCTTTATTGATTTTCTTTACCCTAGTTAAGCTAAAACCGATGAAAAGAACTATGTCGATGAAGTAGAACAAGATGGACAGGACTATAAGGGTGGTGTGGACTGCACCAGTATAGTAATATTCAAAGAGGAGATAAGATGCGAAAATTAAAATTAAAATAAGTAAGATTAAAGTTCTATACCCATATCTCTGGGTGATGCTCAATTCCTGTGACATATGGGTTAATCTTGTTTATTATTATTATCATTCGCATTCTTTAAGGTATCAGTGAATGGCTTTATCAATTGTGTAAATTCCATGGGTATGACATATTTGGTGGAAGTGCTAGTACCTATATTCTTCAGAGCGTCTAGATATTGCAAGGCAAGTGTTTTGCTGTCAATCTGTTTAGCGGCATTGTATATGGTTGTAAGAGCAAGAGCATAACCTTCAGCCCTAAGTATTGCTGCCTGTCTTTCCCCCTCTGCCTTCAGTATATTGGATTGTTTCTCACCTTCCGCAACTGTTATTGCCGCAGCCTTCTTACCTTCTGCTTCGGTAACTACAGCTCTTCTGCTCCTTTCTGCACTCATCTGTAATATCATTGCATCTTGAACATTCTTAGGTGGTAATATCTCCCTTATTTCTACATTGGTGACCTTTACGCCCCATCTTGTTGTGACTTCATCGAGTTTTGTTCTCAGTATAGCATTAATATTTTCTCTCTTGGATAGAACTTCATCGAGCATTATATCTCCGATCACAGCCCTCAAAGTTGTGGTTGCTATTCCCATGGCCGCTCCTTCGAAATTCTGTACCTGAATCACAGAATCTGAGGCATTTACAACCTTGAAATAAATTATGAAATCAACATCAACAGGGGCATTATCCTTGGTTATGCAAGTTTGATGAGGCACCGTTAGAAATTTTTCTCTCAAATCAACCCTTACGGGATAATCTATGATTGGCCATATGAACACAATTCCAGGACCTTTTTCAGCTAGAGCCCTACCGAACCTGAATACCACTATTCTTTGATATTCCTTAACAATTTTAATTGAATAGAACAGGAATGCCAGTATTATAATGGCAACGATGAAAATCAATACCTCTTCTCCTAAGCTTATTCCAGCACCTGTCTGTAAAGCCAAATTATCAAAAAAATTCATATAATATTAACTGAAATTCGATATTTAATATTATCCCCACGTTATTTATTTTCTTTCAATTCTTTCAAAAACCTCTCATAGTTTTTATCGTCAAATTCAAATATTACAGAGCCGACATAACCACATTCATTGCACTTATACTTACCACTTATGAAGCCTATTTCGAAATCAATGTTCTCTGAGCCACACTGTGGACAAACTCTGTGAATCATAAAAAAATTAACTAAAATATGGTGCTTTGAACTTTACCCCTTTCTTTATCAGAGCTATAGATGACTCATAACCAGCATCAGCATGCCTCAATACACCGCTTCCCGGATCTGCATTCAGCACTCTCTTAGCCCTCTCTTCTGCCTCTTTAGTCCCATCTACCACAAGAACGAATCCTGCATGTATTGAATTCCCAATTCCAGTACCGCCTCCATGATGCAATGAGACCCATGTTGCTCCAGAAACTGCATTAAGAAGGACATTCAATATGGGCCAGTCCGCGATAGCATCGCTCCCATCTTTCATGGCTTCTGTTTCCCTGAATGGTGAAGCAACACTTCCAGTATCATGATGGTCTCTTCCAATGGCAACAGGAGCTGAAACTTCACCATCCCTAACCATATCATTTATGAGGAGGCCAATCTCTTCCCGCTGACCATATGCTGCATAGCATATTCTCGCTGGAAGCCCTTGGAACTTGACCCTCTCCTTGGCAAGCCTTATCCATTTGACAAGGTGTTCATCATAAGAGAAGTGCTTGATTATGGCATCATCAATCTTGTAAATGTCATTGGGTTCTCCTGAAAGGGCTACCCATCTAAATGGACCAGAACCAATTGCAAACAAATCCCTCAAATAGGCAGGAACATAGCCCGGTATCTCGAAGGATCTATTGTATCCTCCCTCCATGGCTCTAGTCCTCAGGTTATTTCCATAATCAAAAACCTTTGATCCATGTTCTTTGAACCATATAATGGCTTTCACTTCTTTAATAATAGATTCGTAAACTCTCTTTATGTAATTCTCGTGATCACTCTGAGATGCCCTCATGGCCTCCTCTACAGTATATCCCTCAGGGATGTATCCAAGATTCAGGTCATGGGCAGCAGTCTGGTCAGTGACAACATCTGGAACAATTTTTATTTCGGTAAGTTTTGAATAAATTGTGGCAGCATTCCCAAGTAATCCTATTGATTTCGCCTTCCCTTCCTCAATGAATTCATCCTTCATTTTGAGAGCTTCATCAAGATTTTCCGATTTGTAATCAAGATACTTTCCTCTTATACGTCTATCTATTTTCTTTTCGTCTACCTCAACAACAAGCGCCACTCCCTCATTCATTGTGATGGCAAGTGGTTGAGCTCCTCCCATTTCCCCAAGACCTGATGAAAGAACCCATTTTCCTTTCAATGAATCAGTCCCGAATTCCTTTCGTGCAAGAGCCGATAGAGTCTCATATGTGCCTTGGAGCACACCCTGCGTTCCAATATATATCCATGAACCTGCAGTCATTTGACCAAACATTGTTAGTCCTTTTCTTTCCAATTCCCAGAATACATCATCCGTTGCCCACCTGGGAACAATTTGTGCGTTGGAGATCAATACTCTGGGGGATTCCTTTGTTGTCTTAAATATCCCCACTGGTTTACCGCTTTGAATTAAAAGGGTTTCATCATTTTCCAATTCTTTTAATGATTTGACGATTTTATCAAAAGCTTCCCAGTTTCTGGCAGCCTTTCCTTTACCACCATAAACTATCAGATTATCAGGATCTTTAGCCACATCTGGGTCAAGGTTATTCATAAGAAGTCTAAGTGCAGCCTCCTGCCCCCATCCCTTTGTATTCAACTTTGAACCTCTCGGGGCATGAATTTCCCTAGTCACAGTCATGTTATGCCATTGTAGATTGAAATTTATACTTTTGGAAAATATGCTTTTCTATATTATATTCCTGAATCCCAAATCTTCCCTTATGTACCTTTTAGCTGCTTCCTTTATTATTTCAATTGCTTCATCCTTATCCTTGTAGCCTTTAAATTTCATGAATTTACCTTCTTCATTTTCCTTATAATGTTCAAAGAAGTGACGCACAGTATCCTTTATGTGGCTTGGAAGGTCGTTCATACCCTCCAGTGAACTATATGCCGGATCCGACCTACCTGTGGGTACGGCCAGTATTTTATTGTCAATACCTTCCTCATCTTCCATCTCGGCTATCCCTATGGCCTTAGCTCTTATTACTTTATTTGGGAGAATAGGTGTCATGGTGAAAACAAGGATATCGAGGGGGTCCCCATCCTCCCCCCTTGTAAGAGGAATAAAGCCATAATTGGCAGGATATACCATGGAAGTTGAAAGTACACGGTCCACGACTATTTCCTGTAAATCTTCATCAAATTCATATTTAACATTACTTCCCTGAGAGATCTCTATATATGCATAAATTGAAAATGGGAAGTCGTCGGTTTGCTTTCTGAATTCCATAATGTTATATCCAATGAATGTTAAAATTCTTTTCCGAAAAGAAGGAAAACAAAAGGTAAACATTTAAATTATAAATTCATTAACAATCTTGAATGAAAAGGTCCATTATCTTTTTTGCTGCTATGGCGCTGGCCTTTGTCGGCTTAGGGATAGGAATAGGACTTACGATTAAAAGCTTCGGAAAATCATTCGCCCTTTATTTCATATCATTCATAAAATTGGCCATTAAATTTTTCAAAATTTGAATATCACCACTCACCCTTCACTATTATATCTTCGTAGAGTTTTCTAAGCTCATTCTTTCTTGAATTTTCGTGTTTAATTAATGTATCAAAAATATCCTTTATCTCTTTGTTTTCATATTCTTCCCTAATTATGCTATACATTCCCTGAAGGTTATCACTTGTCTTAATAGCATCAAAAATCAATTTTTCTTCATCGTCTAGACTAGCATCAGGTACTGAAATATGAGAAAGCATGGATATATCTTCATCACTCACATCAAAATTTGCCATTTTTGAATTGATAATTTCATCTATTCTAAGGCTATCCTGTCGCGCCTCCTCTGAAAATTCTATTAGCAATTTTTTGATATTATTTTTACTCGTATTGGACGCCATTTTCAGGTATTCATCTGCCAAATCCATATAAATGTGTTTTAAACTCTTGAGAAGCCTCCCCAGAGTCTTCTCTGGACTATCTCCACTAATATTATTCAAAAATATCCGCCTCCGTTATTAATCTATTGCATGGAAATAATGATATTTAAATTTTTTTAAAAAATTGTAAACCAATGTGTCACTGTTTAAGAACTTCTTCAATTTCATTCACTGGAATACCAAGTTCCGCTGATATTTTTTCAGCACTGAGCCTTTCATTATGTTTTAATAGTTCTGTAAGCACTTCCTTAATATATTCTCCACACTCCTGTGATTCGTTCCAATGCTGGTCAAAAATATTCAGAAATATCGAACTTAAACCTTCTGAAGGAATAATGTATCCCTCCTTGGTGGGACTATCGCGTCCGCTTATCGATGGGAAACCAAGTACTATCATTCTGTTATCTATAATGGTAAATCTCACATCCGATACTATTAATCCCGGGTGAAATCTTATATGGGCGCCAGAGGATGAATACTGACATCCCACTTCAAACCTGTCTGTGGATTTTGGTAAAATATATCTTATCTTTACACCTCTCTCCTTAGCCCTTTTCAATTCGTTTGTGATTTTATTGACAATCTCCCTATCCTCCTCCCTGGGTTTTGTTCCAGTTATAATCCCGGCAATCTCCTTTTGTGATTCCTGAATGGAGCTGAGTACAAGATTGAAATATTCCTGTCTGGAGACAATTTTAGCGGTTTGCAGCATCTTTTCTATCAATTCTTCTCTGGCCTTTTCTTCCTTTCTATGTAGTGCTATGGTGACAAATGTAAGAACCAAGAGGGCTAGTTCTATGATCAGGAGAAATAGGTCGATTATGCTTGAGGTTAATTCAAACATCGAGATATGATTTGTATATGATTTAAATTCTTTATGAATATAATAGCAGTAAAATGAACAAAATATTCTAGTAACATTGGCAACAATCGCATAAAACACAAGAAACGCGAAAAATGAATATGGGTATAACTAATTACCATTGTGGAGATAATAGCACACAGGGGTTTAGCTACAAAAAATGTCGAGAATTCCATACCTGCATTTCTGGATGCCGTTAATAATGGCGCGGATGCAATAGAATTGGATATTCACGAGACAAGAGACGGTAAGATAATTGTTTTTCACGATTATGATTTGAATAGGTTGTTTGGACTTAACTTGAATATATATGATGCGGGATGGGATCAGCTATCCTCCCTTACCTTCCCAGGAAGGGAATATGGAATACCACTTCTGGAAGAAGTTTTAAGAAAAATTGAGGTGAAACTGTATATAGAAATAAAATCCATGGATGATAAGGGAAAAAGGTATTACCCTAAGTTACCAGATAGGCTCGCTGAGATGCTCAAGGAATATGGAAGGAATGATACCATAATATCATTTGATCCTTTTCCCCTCTTATATGAAAAGGATATATACAAATTTAAAACCGGCCTTGATATGGACGGATTATCTATGAAGTTACTTGGGAAAGAAAATATTTCTTATTATATTGAGAAAGTTGATTTCATACTTCCGGACTGGGAAATTATTAATGAATTCATGAACATTGACAGGAAGAAGATAATCGCTTGGACAATCAACAACATAAATGATCTTAAAAAAGCTGAAGAATATCAGTTGTATGGTATTATCACGGACAGGGTAGACATAATAGCGGGGGATAAGTGAAGAAAATGAATATGGAACTCTCTTTCAAAACTAGGGAAAAATGGTTAAAATCATTGAATGGGAAATATTTCGATGTATGCGTAATCGGTGGTGGAATTGCGGGCGCAGGAATTGCAAATCTTCTTTCTGCAAATGGAATCAGTGTTCTCCTGCTAGACAAGGGGGATTTTGCTTCTGGTACGTCAAGCTATTCCTCAAAACTAATTCACGGAGGCATAAGATACCTTCAACAGGGACATATCCTTCTAACGAGAGAACTTCTAAGGGAAAGGAATTATCTTGTAAAGAACACAAACTTTGTTAAAGAAAGTGAATTTCATATTCTCATAGACAATTTTTCATGGAATCCATATACAATTAGATTTGGACTGTTCATTTATGAATTGATTGGAGGAAAAATAACGATACCTAGGATGAAGAATGATAAGTATAATTATGACGGGTTTAGAGGATACTTCTCTTACACTGATGCTCTAACAGACGATGCCTATTTGACTGTAACGAATATAGTTTCAGCTGCAATGAACAATGCGGTGGTTTTGAATTACGCTGAAGTGATATCATTTAATGAAAGTGAGAATGGAACAGTGGAGGTTTCAATTAAAGACAAGGTTTCTGGATTTAACGCAAAGGCAGTTTGTAAAGTTATAATCAATGCAACCGGTCCCTGGGTTAATGAAATATCGAAGAAATACAGCGGCAAGGAAATAAAGAACCTGAAACTTTCCAAAGGCTCTCATCTGATAGTTTCAAAGAAAAGTCAAATTAGCAATCCATTGGCATTCAAATCACATATAGATAGGAGGCAAATGTTTGTCATACCAAGGGAAGAAACTATGATTGTTGGAACCACCGATAAGTTCGTAGATTCGCCCAATGACTTCAGGATTGACGATGAGGATTCAAATTATATATACGAATCTGTAAAGCGAATAATTCCCGATTTGAGTGGAGATGATATTCTAAGGGGTTATGCAGGTATCAGGCCTCTCTATGGAAGAGGCGATTCTCCGGGCAGAGTGACCAGGGACTTTCACATTGAGACAAATGGGAAAATGATTTCCATAATGGGAGTTAAAATAACCAATTACAGGAATGCATCAAGGAGCGCTGTGCCATATATAAGAAAACTACTTGGCAGGAATATCTCAACAGCGGGACTGCCTCAAATACTCTATCAAAGACCGGAAAATGATGATCTTATTGAGAACGTAATAAAATATGAGATGCCTGTATACCCAGAAGACATCATTATGAGGAGATTAGGTTTATACTTCTTCAAAAAAGATGGTGGAAAATCAATGGAAAATGAAATTAACTCTAAATTGAAGTCCTATGAAATGTAACATTTAATTATCCTTAATCATTTTTTATGGTATAAAAACTAAAAAAATAAAGCCAGATTAAAAAAAGATAATTCTAATATCCACAGTGAACCATTTTAATCCATGCTCGACTTAGTGTCTCAATTAACAACCTTATTATCAACAAAATTAGCCCTTTCCTTATCATCTGCTTGGAGCAACGCAAATCTTGCAGAATATATGACAATATTGGGTATATACGTTCATGCAGTCTTTCTCGTGTTTGCAGTTGGTTTTCCAATAGTAGTTCTCACATATGAAGGTATAGGGGCCTTAAAAAAAGATGATGACTATATTAAAATAGCTAAAAACGCCTCAAAAATCTGGGGCATAAGCTTTGCCGTAGGGGCAGTTACGGGTACTTTGGTGGAATTTGGTCTGATTGTTGTATGGTCAGGTTCCATTGCCCTCATAGCATCAATGGCAGCGGCTCCACTTATAATTGAATTGTATGCATTCATAATAGAAATAGTGCTGATAGGGACATACCTCACCACATTCAACTATATGAATAACCATAGATTCTTTCATATGCTCCTGGGTATAGGGGTTCTCTTCGGTTCCAACCTCTCTGCATACATGATTCTAGCCGTGAATGCATGGATGCAGGTCCCATGGGGAACTGGAAATTTCGTAGGTCAGAATATTCTCCCATGGGTTCCGTCCATGGGTCCAGATGTCATAAATTCAAAGTCTCTCGGTATTCTTGCCTCAGCTCTCTCTAATTATGGTTCCATAGTACTGGCATCACCAAATGCATTCCAACTGCTTGCTCCTTTCACCACTGACCCATGGATTGCCATAGTTAACCCAGAGGCTGTAATAACATATGTCCATAATCTTCTAGCTGCACTAATTGACACATCATTTATAGCTGCTTCATACGCTTCATACAAAATAATAAAAGGTTATGGAAAGAGAGAATATAATTTTAAATCCCTGAAAGTTGCCTTTGGAGTTGGAGCTATTGCATCAATTTTACAACCAATCGCAGGAGATCAGCAGGGTAGATTATTATACGAATTCCAGAGGAACATATTCTACGCAACTGAGGGCATAGGGAGTAAAGGAGGATATAACCCCTTGATAAGCTTCCTGCTTTATGGTAATTTCAATCACTATTTCAGGGGATATGACTATCTGGAATCTCTCCCTGGGGCCAACAATTCCCTAGCTCAACTTACCATACAAGCCAGCATTACCTACGGGCCATGGATACATTTCTTCTACTACACCATGGTTATATTGGGAGTAATACTATTCATTCTAGCGATAGCCTATTTTGGAATTTACGTTAAGTTTATAGATAGGATAGTAAGGGCGATTTTCAGGAGATCAACTGAGGATTTCCTAGTTTATGCATCGTTCGTGGCAGCCGCATCAGGCGTGATAGCTTCCATATCAGGATGGGCAGCTAGGGAAATGGGAAGGCATCCCTGGACAATTTATGGTCTTGTAACGTATCCAGAAGTTGTAACCTCACACCCAATTACAGTTTTGTTCACTGTATTTATCATGCTATTAGAATTGGCAATTTTCTTCGCAGGTATGTGGGGATTTTACATGGTATATATCAGGAATCTTAAAAAATATAGGGGGGTAGAGCAATGAATAACCTTTCATGGGGACTCTTGGGAATTGCGTTCACATTCTTTTCCCATTATTTCTTTGTGACCATAGTGTTGGGCCTATCCATCGTAATACCTATTTATGAGATAGTTGGGAGGTTGAAGAAAGATGAACAGTACATAACCTTTGCTAGAAAGCTTACCTCATACCTCATAAGGGTTGATCTTTTTGCGGGGGTATTGGCAACATGGCTAACAGTTTTCCTTGCAGGATACTGGCCTTCTTTATTGTATACAGCCACGGATACTTTGTTCTATCCAGTGAGTCTTGCCATCGCAGGTATAATGATAGCCATAGTTTCAATGGCCCTATACTGGTACACTTGGGATAAGATGGGCCCCAAGGCACATGTTTCAGTAGGTATTTTCATGATGATTGGAGCCTTGCTAGTACCATTTGGCATGAGCTCAATATTCGCAACCATAGATTATCCATATGGGGTCCAGGCGGAGACAGTAAGTGGATTAACATTGTTCGTTCCCAATGGTCAGAATGTGTTTTATAACCCAATTTATATGCCTCTTGTTTTGTATACCTGGTTCATTTCAATAGCAGTTACGTCCTTCATTGTATCCTACTATGCAAGCGGTAAGATAAGGAAAGGTGAATTTAAAGAAGAAGTTGCAAAGATTTCCAAATACATTACAACAATATCGTCAATTCTCTCCCTCGCTTTCATGTTTTGGCTAATATATGAACTGAAGGACAATTCACAGTACATTTATAATGCCATGCAATCCAATTTTTCATTGTTAATATCCGAGGCTTTAGTCGTAATCATATTTTTCCTATCCATCGGTATGTTCTCTAAGACTCTAACTACGAAACTCGCATTATCAGGAGGTATAATCTCATATTTCCTGATGATGTTCTTTGAAATAGAAATGAATGTCACAAGGTATCCTTACATAATAATAATTGGAAAGAGTGGAATCCCAGCCAGCGAGGAGATAAATCCCCTATTCAATATTCCAGGGATACTACCTGAATTGGGACTCTTAACATTTGCTTTGATGCTGATAACATTCCTCATAACATTGTATCTGGCGTTCATAGTATTTCCGGTAGACAGGAGAAATAAATTTTTGGAAGAAATTTGATTTTAAATCTATTCCAATTTTCTCATTTATTTCTAAAACTTAAGAAAACCCCGATACCCACAAATGCCAATCCAAAAATGGTATAGAGACTGATGGCTTCTTTATTTATAAAAATGGAGAATGCAGTGCCCAATGCTGGAACCAAAAATAAAAAGGGATTGACTTTAGTTATGCCGTGTTTTCCAATCAAATAAAGATAAATTAGATATGCTATAGAAGTACCGAAGAATCCCATATAGAATGTAAAAACTAAGAATTCAAGGTTTATGGTCCTAACTTTTTCAAATATAAGAAGGAGTGCGACCAAAGGCAGGGACATGGCGTATTGCAGAAAATTTACCGTATGTACATTGTAATCATTCAATCTCTTCTTAAAATAAGTCGTTCCTATGGACCATGAGATGGAAGAAAATAAAAGCAACAGGAAACCTATTATTTCTCCGGTCCTTATGTTATTTGCCGCAATTATCACTATCCCCGCGAATCCAAAAAGCAATCCCAATAATCTACTCCTGTTTATTTTCTCGTTAAGGAAAAGAATCGAAAATAGTATGGATATTATGGGGTAGGTGTAGACTAGAATTGATGAAATAGAGGCAGGTTCTGTTTGCTCGCCAGCAAACCACAAACTCATAAATAGGAATATGTTGAAAAATCCTAGAATAAAGGTATCGAGAAAATTTATCTTTCTCAGTGAAGAAGAATAAGGTAGAATAAATATTATGGATGTAACGAAAGCAAACAATATCCTAAAGAAAAGCACAACGAAGGGAGGTTCTAGGGAAAGTGCTAACTTTAAAACTGAATAATTCAGCCCCCAAAAGGAAGCCATTATTATAAAGAGTAAAGAATCCCTTAAACCCCCTTTAAAATTCACCCGCCGTTATGAAGATTTAATTAATTAATTTTATTTTTTATAGCATGAATGACGATGAATGTATTACCGTAAGCAAGACTGGTAAGAGGGAAAGGAGGGTTTATGTAAATTCAGGGAGATTCTTGATATACGATTATTTACCTGAAGACGGGAAAGGTTCAAAGAAGATGAAGATAATTTTAAAAGATAACGGAGGTGAACAAAAGGAATTCTTCATAATTCCCACTAAAGGAAAGAAGTATCTTGTTTTCCAATCCGAAAGCAAGGGAGAAAGAGGAGTATTCAAGGATGGAAAATGTATCAATATTGAAGAATTACTGTAATTAGGTTTAAAGAAGTATATAGGTTAACTATTTTAACTTAGTTCATATATACACATGGATGGCAAAAAAACAACACTATGACATTGATTCGAGAAAGGAATCTCAATGCCCGGTTGAGAGAACTCTATACATCTTGAGGGACGCATGGACATTCATGATTTTGAGAGACCTGTGTGGAGAACCAAAAGGATTCAATCAGCTAAAGAAATCTGTTAAGGGGATATCGTCAAGGATGCTATCGGAAAAGTTGAAATTCCTGGAACAGGAAAATATACTCTACAGAATAGTAAGCAACACAAGGCCAGTTAGAGTCACATATGTGCTTACTGATAAGGGCAAGGATCTGGGAAGCATTGTGAACAGTATGAGGGAATGGGGAAATAAATGGTCCAAATACAATTTAGTTCAAAGTAGTCAGCAAGCAGGAGAACAGGTCGTCAATTAATGGAAGAATACTACAATCCTAATGAGGAAAAGTTCGGACTGGTCACATCTTATCTGTACTGGGCATTTGCAGAACCAATGCTGAAAAGATATCATAAGGTTATTTTGGATGATCTATTATCATATAAAGCAACATCAATTCTCGATGTTGGCTTTGGCAGCGGTGCTCTCATAAAGATGTTACTGGAGAGGACAGATTCTGAAATTTATGGAGTTGAACCTTCAAGTTTCATGATAAGGATAACATCAAGGAAAGTTAAGAATTATCTTAGCAAGGGGAGAGTTAGGTTGGTGCAGGGAAATAGCAGAAGTTTAAATATTTCAAAACAATTTGATTTAATTTTCTCTTCGTTTTCCTTCCATCATTGGGATGACAGGATGAATGCTATACCCTATCTCAGAAAATTTCTGTCGCCTAACGGTCATTTAGTAATATATGACTACGATAATGAACGTGGAAAAATGAAAAATTCCCACGGGTTAATAGAAGAGGACTTCCCGAATGAAATGATTAATTCATTTAACATTAAATTCTACCACCTTCGAAATTCAATTTTAAAGGTAGAGATACCAGCAGGGTTACCGCAAGTAACTTGAGAGAACTCCCTAGAACATGTAAAATAGAAATATGTATTGTAATTATCCCTGAGATAGGATAATGTCTTCATCAATCAAAAATGATAACGAGGGTCTCAAGAGGGAAATCGGTTTTTGGGAAGTATTCTTTCTCTCCATAGGTGGTCAGGCCCCATTCCTTTCAATTTTAACCTATACAACTGCAGTCATTGCCCTCACTAGGGAATTTGCCCCTGTTATCATTTTGGTTGGTACAGTCATTGTGCTATTGAATGGGTTAGTTGTGGCTTTCCTGGCCAGAAGGTTTACATCTACTGGCGGTTATTTTAATTATGCATTTTATGGTTTGAGCAAAAGGTTGGGTCTTGAGACTGGAATGGTATATACATTCTACTCATCCCTTTATGGTTCCGCATATGTTGCAGGTTCTACTTTTCTCATAAGTTTCCTTTTACACATGAATGTATGGTTCGCATATCTTGTTTCAATAGTCCCTGCATCATTCTTCCTTGTTATGGGAATTAGGCCATCATCCAAATATGCAATATTTGCGTCCCTTCTGGAAATTTTTGTGTTTCTAATTGTTTTTTCCATATCGTTATTCGAAGCCCATTTCCACCTATATAATCCCATGAGTTATTATCATGAAGGTAAGATTCCAATTGCAGCACTGATGCTTGGCATACTATATGCAATAGGTATTCCTACGGGATACGGATCCATAGCACCAGTTTCTGGTGAAATCAAGAGGGCGGAAAGAAATGTGGGCAGGGCTGCCATAGGTGTCATAATTGTTGGTGGCAGTCTGATGGCACTTGTTACCTACGGACTGATTAATCTTCTTGTTTTGAACGGTCATATAATTGATATTATACATAATAGAGTTCCAATAGTTCAAGAGATAATAGAAATACTTGGAACACCTGGATTCTATCTAATTCTATTCACTGTTATAAATGATGGTATTCTGGCTACATTGGCTTTCATGTTAGCCACTTCAAGAAATATATATGCCATGTCATTGCGAAATTTAATTCCCAAAATATTTTCCAGATTGAGGTACAGCAATCCAATTATGTCATCATTGCTAACCATTATATTATTCGCTGGAATAACAACAACCCTAATATTCATTATGGGAGCATTTCAGTCATTCCTTGTTCTTGGAGCCATGGCCGGTATGGGCAATCTATTCATTCACATTTCAGCTAACTTCTCTTTGATCAAAATCAACATAGATTCCATGATAAGAAGGATAAGTGAGATAGTAACAGGGACTTTGGCACAATTGCTTTCTTTCACCGTACTTATTTATGCAATCTTTTCCACAAGACCAATAATTGCTTTTACCTTCCTTGGATTTCTGATATTGATTTTCATCTACACAGAAATGATGAGCATGACAGTAAAGGGAAAAAGTATTCTTTACTGAAGTTATTTTGGTTAGTTGAAGGAAGAGGGAGAAGTAAAGCACAAAAGGATTCGTTTCTATCTGGCTTTGATTCTGATACTGCAGGTCTTAATCCTTTTAGTGAGGCTATTATTTGGTATTTATTTAAAAAGCTCAGTTTTGATTTTGGAAGGAATACACATTCTGGTGGATATTTCAATAACAGTTGCTGTTCTCATTTCATTTAAAATAATTGAGGGGAATTATGCTCGTCAGTTCTCATATGGCCTTTACAAATTGGATGATCTCATATCTTTTATCATAGCCATACTTGTTGCATATTCGGCCATAGAGATAGTCATGGGTGCAATCAAACCAGATTTCGCATATTCCTTTTATCCCTCTGTAATACAATTCATAACAATAATCCCTCTGTTTCTGGCAGGATATTTAAAGATTAGAGCTGGTAAAGCGCTAGAACTGCAATCCTTAATGGAAGATGGCAGACACACTTATACAGATGTGTATGAAGGGGTAAGTGTGGGTGTAGGTCTTGCTCTTTTCTATTTATTCAAAAGCGTTTTGTTTTATTATTTTTCAATAGCCATAGCAGTGATCGCCATAATGATGACCTCCTACAGCATCGGCAAGAGTAGCCTGGTCTCCCTCCTTGATATGCCAAAGGACAAGAAAATTGTGAATAAAGTCAGGGAGATCATAATGGCAAGCGAAGGAATTCAGTCTTTAAAAGATCTGAGACTGAGATGGGCTGGCCCGGTTATCTTCGCAGAGGCTGTAATCACTGTAAACTCAACTTTGACCATCATGGAAGCTCATGAAATTGCTGATAATGTGGAAAAAGCCATAAGTGAGCAGGTGAAAGAGATAAGAAACATAAGCATTCACCTGGAACCAAGCATTGGAAATAGGCGTGCCATATTGATTCCTATCAGGGATAACAGGATAAATGATACTGTAACAAGATCACAAGAGTTTCTTCTGGTGATCATAAATGATGGAACTCGTCAGGAAAGGCGTATTATTAATGAAGCAAGTGCAAGGTTCCAGAGAAGACTTTATGAGGTCTGCAAAGAAAATGAAGTAACAGATCTCATATGCACCAGAGCAGGTGACAATACCAGGGCCATGCTCAAGGGAATAGGTGTAAGGGTATGGAGGACGGAAACAAACTCGATCGAAGATTCAATACATAGGCTACTTGAGAACCAACTGGAGCCTATCTGACCATTACAATGTTTAAGGATCCTTTATTTTCTTTTAATTCTCCATTAATGGAAAGGATATTCTTCTCATTGTATTCCCTTTCCAGAAAATTCATTAATTCTGGAGAATCTGAAAATGACATGAATAAGGTGTCAAAATCAATTATGGAAAGGTCGTTTGTGGAATTGAAAAATATAAAAAATTCGTTATCCTGGAAAATTACTCTCCTGGATTTTTGCAGGAATTTCATATCTGGTGCTTTAATCTCAAAATCCTTCCTTAAGATTTTCAAATCCATTAGTCTTAAAACTCTCCAAATGCTCTCTGCATCAAGGGTGTATAGATAATCCACAGGTGGAGTTGAGAATATGGACGGACTATGGCTTAAAATATTCAATATGAAGTTAGTAATGGTATAGTCAGATTTTTCATTGTAAAAAATCAGTAATTTGAAAACCTCTCCAACCCTCACTACCCTTGGGAATACTGTTGCCCATCTTGTATTCAAAAGATTCTTCTTACCAAATTTCTCGGTAAGAATATAATTTATCTTATCGTAAACATAGTGGCATAACTTATACCCATATTGAGGAATAATTCCATCTTTTTCAATGAAAAAATCACACACATATTCCGATGAATCCTCATGATCAACCTTGAGGTTCAGAATGACCATTTTATTCATGATTGTTGAGCTTGAGGACACATTTTAAGAGAAAAAATCAATATAAAAGGATTTATATATGCAGTCATTACAGAAAAGAACCTATGGCTATCGGAAAAAGACTATTCAATATATTCTCAGTTTCTGAAAAGTCACTTTTCAAGAGAATTAATGAATATACTGCCCATATAATATCCGCCACAGAAGATCTCTCCAAAATGTTGGACTGTGCTAACAAGGAGGTAGAGCCATATAAGGAATCAATAAGAAAGCATGAAATGGACGGAGACCATATTACTTTTGAGTTGAAGAATGAGATAACAAATGGTTCCATAACCCCTAACCTAATGGATTCTTTCAATCAGCTGATAGACAAATATGATGATATTTTGGACAGAATATATTACATGAGCAGGGAAATTCTGAGATATCAGGATTTTTTAGCCAACAGTAATGGAAGTACAAGGGAGAAAACTTGCCAATATTATTCCAGATTGAAGAATATGTTACAATATAATTCTGAAGCGCAAAATTCCCTGGTGGAAATGTTGCAGCAGAATTCCATAGATAAAATGGTATCGCTCTGGTCAAAGGTTTCAGGCCTTGAGGAAGAAGTTGATGACCTGAAGGATGCCATACTTGATTCTCTTTATAGGGAGGCAAACAACCTCCACTATCTGACATTCCTGCATCTTGTGGAAATCACGCACAAAATTGATGATCTTTTAGATATTGCACAGGATATATCAGATATACTCCTTAACATTGCAATAACGGTGAAATCCTGATACTGATTTTAATATTGGTGGCAATTCTCATTTCCCTGGTTGCCGGGAATAACATGGCCACCGCTGTGGGCACTTTAGTAGGTTCCAACGTTTCCAATAAGAGGGTGGCAAAGTTCATAGGAATAATTGGCTTCATTTCAGGCCTAATCATATCAGGAAGTCTGATGGTGAAGACGGCAAAAGTCATTTTTGATTATAATGCAGAGATTCTAGAACTCCTGCTAATAAGTACCATTGTAATATTTTTCATAGCACAATGGACCAGGGTCCCCTTATCATTAACCATGGCATTAGTAGGTATATCAATCGGTTTAATGATAAGATATGAAAGGTACTATGAGCTGGCAATATATTATAAAATCATATTCATGTGGTTCCTTGCACCTGTTTTTTCGCTCTCCATGGCATTCATACTTTCCAAGCTCTATTCTTATATAAAGATAGAAGACATCTGGAAGAAATCATTGACCATGAGATTCCTCATTATAGCATTCTCATTTGGGTCTGCCTATACCCTAGGTGAGAACACCATGGGTCTCCTTCTATCCATATATGGATTCAATGTGTTGTCCATCTTAATATCAATAATCTTCATTTTATTGGGGTCTGTATTCCTGAGTGATGGTGTATTAAAAAGACTAGGTAATGAGATCTATTCAATGAAATATTCAAATGCCTTGGTTTCAATTGTTTCAAGCACAGTTCTGGTAGAACTGGCCTCAATGTTTTCCATACCCTTGTCAAATTCGCAGACTATAACTTTCAGCATTCTTGGCACCGCCCTTTCAAATAAAGTTAGGTTCCTTATCTATAAGCCTATAATCAGAATCTTGACAGTCTGGATCATTTCACCATTATTGGGGATTCTACTTGGTTTTATCATATAGTTAATAATGGAGAATTCAAAATATTTTTAAGGTTCAATGCCCTTTGTGAATGAAGATTCATGGCCAGACTAAGGTTATTATTGACAGGAAGCATAATTTTTGCTGTTGGCATTGTGCTTGATTTAGTAAGGGGGCCTGCACTGAGGTTTGACATAATAATGGCAGTGGGCATAATAGTTCTCATCATGGGTTTATTTATAAAATGATTTGGTTATTTTATTGTTCTTAGGATAGAACTTAGAAAATTTTTATATATGAATATCGGATATCCGATATCGAGGATAAAAATGTATCGCCATATGCATGGATGGGATGAATGGAGGAGATACGGCTTCTTAGGACAAAAGGGGTGGCTTCTGATCCTGATGAGTCTCTACGATAGAGAAATGACCGGTTCTGATATAATGGAATTGGTAGAAAGGGAGTCTGGTGGGCTCTCAAGGCTATCACCCAGTCTGGTTTACCCTTACCTCAAGGAATTGAAACTTTCAGGTTTCCTGGATTCTGAGGAAAGGGATAATAAGATATATTACAAACTCTCAGAAAAGGGGAAGCAGTTGATAGAACAGGTTCATAGTTTTCATCCAGGCTGGAGGCTGATAGGCTTCAATGACATAGATAAATTTGACATTCCCACTGCAATAAATGAGCTTGAAAACTATACACAATTTATTGTAGAAAAGTCTGAAGGGAGTACATTGAGCGACAGCCAAAAGGATAGGATAAGAGAAATCATAAATAAGCTAAGCAAATTGGTTAAGTGATATAAATTTGCCTAGTATTTTTCATCTTATTTTTTAAAATATTAAATAAATGAAGGCAAATTAGACAAAATGTTTATATCTTGTGGAAAATTAATTTTACATGGAAATAAAGGGTATCTATGACCTTTCCGTTACCTTAAGGAGTTACATGCCATTATGGCCAACTAATCCAAATGTTAAAATTGAGCCAGTTGGGACAGTACCAAGGGATGGTTATCTGGTTGAAGCATTTTCTGCGGTAACACATTCCGGTACACACATAGATGCTCCTGCCCATATGCTTGAAGATGGGGCGACTATTGACAAGGTCTCGCTTGATAAACTGGTTGGCGAGGGATTTATGATAAAGATTGATCCAAAATCTCCAGAAATAACTGAAGAAGATATAAAAAATAAATGGAAGGAGGAGTATGAAGGCAAAATACTTCTCATAAACACCGGATGGTATAAGAAAAGAGGATTCACAAGGGAATTCCAGTATCAATTCCCAGGGCTATCAAAGGGGGGTGCAGATTTTTTGAAGGATAAGAGGCTCAAAATGATAGGAATAGATACATTGGGGATTGAGCCGTATGATCATGCTAATTTTGAAGTTCATAAGATCCTGTTATCACAAGGAACCGTATTCATAGAGGATTTATTTGGTCTTGATCAACTTGTGGAAGGTAAGAAGTATTTAATTGTGGCTGCCCCGCTTAAAATAGAGAATGGGAGTGGGAGCCCTGCCAGGGTACTGGCGTTGGACGTTTTTTGAGCAGTGGTAGCATGAGTCAAGAGAATTACAGGAAGGAGCTAGGTTTTTGGCATGTGATACTGCTTACAATTGGTGCAATACTTGGTCCTGCCATCGCATACATCCCCGTTACAGTATTAATATTCGGGGGTCCAGTTGGTATAGCAGCATGGCCCATTGCCTTCCTATTGATAATACCTGTGGCGCTGGTTTATGTTGAACTGGGAACAATGTGGCCAAAGACTGGTGGTGTCGCATATTATCCGGCCAAGAGTCACGGTTCATTGGTGGGACTTCTCAATGGATGGTCAGCCTTCGTTGGATATACACTTGTCATGCCACTTGTGGTAACATCCATAGTGGAATACATGAGCTTTTACTTTAAAGGCCTTTACAACGGTGTTTCCCTCACATATCTGGGCGTTTTGATTTCTATCATCATAGTTATTGTAATTTTCCTTATAAATATCAGGCATGTTGGTCTGCTGGGTAATGTTAACAACGCCCTGACCATAATCAAGATTCTTCTGATTGTTGGATTTGTGGCATTCTTCCTCTATCACTTTCACATCTCCAATTTCTATAGGTATGGGGGAGCAGCCCCTTATGGACTGGAGGGTTTATTCCTGGCTGCATCAGCAACCATACTTGCCTATGCAGGTTTCAGGCAGCCCATTGATTATTCCGAAGAGGTTAAATCACCTGGAAAATTCATCCCCAAGGCCATAATGGTCTCTCTGCTTCTAGTGATGCTTATCTATCTACTTGAGAGCTTGGCATTCTTAGGATCCATAAATTGGAGCTTCTTGGGTATACAGAGTGGTAACTGGGCTGCACTTATAAATCTTCCATATCCGTTCGTTTCCGAAGCACTTGCCTTTAAGGCATATTCCATTGTGATCATTATAATAATAGCAGTCATAATAGCGTCCTTTAGCGATGGTATAATATACTTTGGTGGAGCAGCAAGGGTCTCCAATGCACTTTCAAGGTATGATGAATACTTCCCAAAATTCCTAGCAAAGCTCAATAAAGAGGGTTCTCCGATAAACTCGGCCTTACTTGTTGTGTTGATTTCTATACCTTATCTTATACTATTGCCATCTTTTTCCTCAATATTAGGAGTTTTTGTGGACGCAATCCTCATATCCTATGCACCTGCATCTGTAAGTCTGGCTGTATTCAGGAAGAAATATCCACTTGAAGATAGACCTTTCAAATTGCCACTGTACAGAATTCTTGCACCGGCAGCTTTCGTTATCGGAGGTCTCCTCATATACTGGTCCGGATTCTTTGCTGTAATGGTTTCCATCATATCGGTGTTCATAGGTCTTTTCTTTGTACTTTTATTGGCGAGAAAGAGGAAATTTACTAAGAAGGACCTAAAATCCGGTATCTGGTTCCCTGTGTTTCTAATAGTGACATTCATAATTTCCTACCTTGGAAGCCAGCAGTTTGGAGGAAAGAACATTATTCCTTTCCCCTATGATACGTTATTATTCATATTGATAGCACTGATATTCTACTATTGGGGGGTGAAATCGGGAGAAGCTTAATGGTTATCTAATCCTATATATTTTCATTCAAGATATTTTGAATACTTTTAAGATATTTTGAATGCTTTTCTATGGCTCATTTTTTGTTCAAAGGGTGTATATTTTTGCTAATAAAAGTATTCATCTTGATTCACTGTTGTTCACCCATCCTTTAAAATGAAGAAAATTCTAGTTCATGTTCAACGTATTCATTAAAGTATTCAGTGAACACACTGGACACTTTCGAATATTTTTAAGGTGATACTGGAAAATAGGCATCATTGGAAGGAGTGAACATTAAATGGATCAATATGAATAATTTACTTTTACTTTCATCCATTCGACGATCTTAACCCACGTTTTCAAACTCCTTCTTGCAAAAGGTATTGTGAAAAAAACTGAACACTTTTGTGTTGACTTGAAGCAAATTAATTTATCTAATCTTTCCGAGGAGATCGGGAAAGAATAAGGGGGAAGTGAGTACATATTTGTACCCCCCATTCAATACTCCGTAAATGAACAATTTCATAGGTAAAGCAGTTCATTCTGGCCCACTTTGGTTCACCCATTCTGGCAAACAAGGAAAATTTAGGTTCTGGTCATAAGAGTTCATTGAGCTGTTTTGAACCAATTTGAACAATTCTATGAAGATGCTGTAAGTTCCACGTTCTTGGAAAGAGCGGACCAAAAGTAAACCATTTTCATATGTTCATCCTGAACACTTTTGTGTTCACTTAAAGTGAATTAAAGCATCTATTCTTCACGAAGACACCGGAAAGAGGAAGGGGCGTTTGGATATATTTTGGTACCCTATTTCATATTCCTTGAGTGAATAGTTTGAGCAATGAAAGTATTCACTTTTGTTCATTTGCATTCAATAATAATAGAAAACAAAGAAAATCCAATGTCTTGCTCAAAATATTCACTAAAGTATTCAAAGTATTCAGTGAAACCTTTTAGATACTTTTATGGAGATGTTGGAAAATTCATGTTCTTTAATAGATTGCACAAAAAGTGAATATTTTTGGAAGTATCCATTTTGTTCATTTATTTTTTCAGTGAGTATTTTTATTATTTTTAAATGTCCAATGAAGTTAATTTTTAGTCTTCTAAATAAGTCGTTAATTTGGCTAAATATTTGTCCTCGAAATTAAGTGTTGTAATGATTCACCCCTTATTATGGCTAGGTATCAAAAGGGATAGCATTTGCCAAAATATATAGAAATTAGGCAATGGAAAACATATTTGTATGCTCTAATGATTAGAAATGGTATCGTTCTTTGAATTCTTGTATATAGCATTGAGAAACAAAATTAAATGAATGATAGGAATATGTTAACTTTTTTATTTTAGATACATTTATTATTGAGACTAGAGGTGTTTACTACCATAATCATAAAAAAGTATGACATTGGTATGTCATTATTTGAAAATTAAAATGTAATCTTCCATATTTTGCTAAATCAGAACAAAGATTTAATCAGTCAGATAATTGTCATAGATGGAATAAAAATTCAAAACATTTTTATACATCGAACTCTATCCTTCAGGTGGAGGTTTAAATATGCATAAACCATCAAGCAAACAAGCGCTGACATTGCTAATTACATTGGCGATGGTTTTCAGCGCATTAGCCGTTCTAAGCTTCGCTGCACAGCCAGCCTATGGACAACCCTTGCAGTCCTTTACGCTTATACCGAACACAGTACTTTCTAAAACTCTTTCTTCATCTGGCTCCGAGCTTTCAGTTGCTTCCAGCTCCGTGTCGTTTGCATCGGGCGGCACGCTTTACTATGAGTGGAGTTCTACAGGTACTTGGTCTGGTACTGGAGGCGTATGGTACTCACTCCTTCCCGGTCAAACTTCAATAGTGGGTGCGTTTACACCAGCATTAGTAGAATCTTCTGGAACATATTACTTCCTAGTTTCTGCTTCTTCTGATGGATCAACTGGAGTGTATGCGTCAAATCCTATAACAGTAGTTTCTACAGCTCCTACCATTTCCCTTTCCGCTGCCAGCGGTGCTGTAGGATCGAGCGTGACGGTGACAGGAACTGGTTATACAGCGGGCGCGACCGTTAACATCTACTTTACATCGTCGACAGCGGTGGGTAGTACGCTACCTGCTGCGGTTGCAACCACGACTGCAGCTTCTAATGGTCAGATAAAAGTCTCATTCAACGTCCCCGCATCTCCTGCAGGGACAGATTACGTTCTCGCCATTGCCACATTTTCTGGGACGAGCGTATACGGCTATTCTGGTACATCCCCTGATGAAGTACCTTATGTAGAATTCACAGTACTTCCGAAGGTTGTCTTCAGTCCGACTTCCATCATCGCCGAGAACAGCTTCACCATAACAGGAACGGGATTCGGTGCAGGTGACACTATTACCGCAGCTGACATAGTAGGTTCTTCTATTTCAATTACCGGAATGACGATCACAAGCCCGGCTTCAGGGACAATAACCGTGGCAAGCGATGGTTCGTTCACAGCGACAGTTTCAACCGCAGGTGCTACCTTCGGTTCTCCTGGGTATGGGCAATCCACAGTCACCGTAACAGATTCAGGTAGCCATTCGGCGTCTGCAACTTTAACTATCCTTAGGCCTAGTATCTCCGTATCTCCGTCATCCATAATTCCTGGTCAATCCTTCACAGTAACGGGCACAGATTTCGGACCTGGAAGCGTTATTGCTGCCAATTCAATCACTGTCGGTGGAGCTACAGCCGCAAACAATGCGGTGACGGTTTCCTCATCTGGATCATTCACCGTTACAGTATCCACAGCATCCATAACAGACTTTACAGCGCTCGGTTCTAACACGGTCTCTGTGACTGCCTCTCAAACGGGTCTATCACAGACTGCGACTACGAGCATAGTGCTTTTAGCCCCTTCAATTACGGTATCCCCTAGCTCAATAATCCCGGGAGGCTCTTTCACTGTTACTGGCGCTGACTTCTATCCTGGGTCTACCATAGCTGCAAACTCAATTACTGTAGGAACTGCAACAGTTACGAATTCCGCCGTCACTGTAAGTTCATCCGGTACCTTTACTGTCACAGTCAGCACTTCTTCATTCACCGGCACACTGGTATCTGGCACGGATACAGTTACTGTAAATGCACTCTTACCTTCAGGCGTAAAAATTGCTAGCAACGGATATGAGGCGGGGACTGCCACACTTTCGGTTGGTACTCCAACAATATCAATAGTTTATCCATCCGGATATTATTCCCTTGCACCGGGTCAAAACGTGACTATCATTGCGTCAAATTTCTTCCCCGGTGCTACAATAGCGGCAGATACCATCACATATGATTCTGTCCAGGGAACAAACCCCGCTATAACTGTCCCATCGACAGGGTCGTTCACAACATGGTTTGTGTTACCATCCGGAATCACAGCATCGGGAATTTTTGCACTTACCGTTACTGAAACTGCCCCTAACTCGCTTACTCTCTCTCCTCCTAGTGCGTCAGTATATGCAATACTCAGTTCGCCAACATTAAGTGCTATGAATATATATGTGGCTGCATCAGCCTCATCAGCACCTTCAACATCATTGGCATCGCAAACAGTGGGCGCGACGGTATACTACTACCTGTTCGGTTATCCTGCCAGCTCGACCTTGTCCCTAACTATGGGTGGGGTCACAGTTGCAACAGGTATAATGACTGACCCGAATGGTGCATACTTCGGTACCTTTGACGTCCCAGCGTTACCCGGATCAACCACCGGAGTTTCTTACACCGTCCAAACCCAGTCTGCATACGGACTCCAAGCTCAAACACCCTCGACAGTGAGCGTAGTCCCTTCGTTCACGATAAGCGGAACTGAAAGCTATTTCATAAACTATGGATACCTGGCATCTGGCGACTACTTTAACATAACTGGAACAGGTTTCAACGCATTTGCAACGGTTACCCTCACTAGCAGCCCGGCGAGCCAAGTTTCATTCGTTGCCTCATCTGTGATGACGAACAGTACCGGCAGTTTCGTGGCCGAAGCCCAAGTTATTGCAACATCGTTGACTACCAACACACTCGTGGATCTTACCGTTAGTACAACGAGTGCATCATATGATTACCACGCCGAGACAGGTACCTATCCTTTCCACGAACTTGGCACTCCCACGCTTACTTTAACGGACACCAGCACATTGACGAACATAGGAACAACTGGTGACACCGTCACCGTTACTGCAAGCAACTTGATATCATATAGTGCAACAGGAGTAAGTTATACGGTATCCGGTTCCCTTGGAGCTACGCTTTCAGGCTTAACTGACACGGCCAATTCTGGGACAATCACGGTCACATCTACGACTAATGGCACTGTCGTAGAAACGCTCGCAGCAAACGCGCCAGGACTTCCTGAGGCAACTGCGATATTCCTCGTATCAATACCGGGTAGCACTGGTTACCTTGTAAATGCATCAAATGGTAAAGCTGTTACAGCGGCACCAGGAGGGACGTTTAAAGTTTACGCAGTCGGCTTCTCCAGTTCAGATGTGGCATTATCTGCAACGGACTCGCTCTCACTTACAGGAGGAACTTCAACAGCTACTTCGGATGGGGCAGTTATATTCACAATAACAATTCCATCAACTGCGCTGCTTGGCACCTATCTTATCTATGCGGAGGGAACTTCACCATCATACACTACTAGCGTCGCAGACTCGATTGTACTCACCGTAGAACCCACGTTCGCACTATCATCAACCACTGTAGCCTCGGGTGGCGCACTTACTATCAGTTCAGCCTATGGATACACGCCAAATACCTATTACAGCGTTTACTTCGGTGACGGAATTCACAACGGCCAGAACATAGGAACAGCCCTTGCCTCCTCTACCGGAGCACTCAGCTTTGTTGGAACAGTGAACATCCCTGCTGTTAATGCAGGTACTTACTACGTGGGTATAGCGACATATACGTCGGCAAACACTATTTCAATAGGAACGGTAATAGCAGCTACGCTAACGCCAATCACAGTCACCAGCAACGTCGTCTGGACTCCTGACCCCTATGCATTCCCAGGTGAATTAGTTTCGTTTGCGTACACGACAGGTGTTCTTAACCCTGCTCCAGTTGGTCCTGTAAGCATGCAGGTTCTGCTTGACGGATCAGCATACGTGACAGTACCCGTGACCGAGTCGGGTACCGGGACTGGCACCACCTACAGTGGCTCATTTACCATGTTCAACGGGATGGTAAATAGCTCCTATTCGATAGAGCTCGTTCCGCAATATCAAGCTGAGACAACAGTAACGCAGCCGTACAGCGCTACCGATGTGATAGATTTTACGTCGGCATCAACACCCGCCTCGGAAGTATTTACCTTCACCGTTCCTAGTGGTGTTTCCATAAGCACATCTTCTTCCACCGTATACCTGACAGATTTAGCTTCTGGATCGACCACAGAGGTATCTGGTGCGGTAGCTTTCACAACTCCTACAGTGACTGTCACAATACCTGCCGCTGACCAATCAGCCTCAACGGCATATGCAGCTACAATCTCACTTGTAGGTACCATACAGGTTGAGCAGTTGCAAACAACAACTGGAACCCCTAGCGATCCTGCTACTATTACGCTTATATCTGGCAACGGTGCACTCCTGACCGGAGTATCTTCTACACAAATAGCTGAAATCGTTGCGAATGTAACCGGTGCAGTAAAGACGGCAATGAGCGTACCACTGAGCGAATTAAATGCATCCGTAGTTGCCATAAACGGAGCTGTAGCACAGCTCAAGACTGCATTTGGTAACATGACAGCATCCCTTAACGCCATAAATGCCACCGTGGTAAGCATAATGAACGGCCAGGCTGAGGTAATGACAGATCTGGGCACTGTTCAGACATCACTGGCAAGCCTGAATGCCAGCGTTGCATCAGTACAGGGCAGCCTAGTTACCTTGAATACAGCAGTGGGTCAACTGACAACATCCCTATCTAATCTGAACGCCACGGTCATGTCCATATCCTCTGGAGTAGCTAACCTACAGACAGCTGTAGGAAATATACAGGTCTCACTGAATGCCATAAATGCATCCCTGATGGGCATACAGAATGGAGTTGCAGTCCTAAATACATCTCTTGGACAGGTCAAGACATCATTAGCCAGCATAGCTGGACAGATAACAGCTGTAAATGGAAGCGTAGCAACAGTTGAGACATCCCTTGGCACACTACAGACATCCCTATCTAATCTGAATGCAACGGTCACTTCAATCAGCGGAAATGTGGCAACAGTACAGACATCCCTCGGTACACTCTCTGGAACTGTTACCAATATAAGCAACGGAGTTGCAACAATACAGACATCCCTTGGCACACTACAGACATCTGTAAGTGGTGTGAACTCTAAAGTTAGCTCAGTTTCCTCCAGCGTAGGAAGCACAATATTGTTTGAGGTAGTAGTGCTTGTCCTAGTGCTCATAACATTGGTACTTGCATTCCTTGCCATGAACAATTCCAACAGGTTAGCCAAAAAGCTGGATGAAATGAAAAAGCAGTAAAATAATTTTATTAATTTTTTATATTTTTAATTATTTTAGAAATTTATGAAGATCCTCTATCGATTTTAAATAGTGGTTATCATTTTGAATAATAACAGCTCTGAACTTAGAAGGTGACCAATACAAAACTCACTGTGACCATGGATTTTTTCCATTTCCCAATTATGACATTATGGCGGATAATATATAACAGACCTGATTTCTTGTAATAGGAATTTTATCAAGCAAATATTCCTTTGCATAATCATAAGTCTTAGGCTTAACTTTATTTGTATTGATTTTGGCATGTCCTTATCCAAATGATCTGAAATGCCTTCACTTATCACCAGATTCTTGAGTATATGTTTAGGTCAAATCCATGTTTTCTGTCCCTAATTAAGCAGTACCTTGGCTCCTAGCCGGCATAGGAAGACGATATTCCAGAACTACAAAATCAGATCAGGGGTTATTTTTAAAGTAATGATATCTATGGTTTCCTAGCTACAACATAGCATTTATTATGGAGAAAACATAAGCGCCCCGGACGGGATTTGAACCCGTGTCACGAGCTCGACAGGCTCGTATGATAGGCCACTACACTACCGGGGCTGCCGGGCTTAATTATCAGATTTTATTTAATGTTTTCCAAACTTTTCCGCCTCTTCGTTATCTGAAACATACCTCTGATTCTTGAATAGTCTATCCAGTGCATTCAACTCACCATCCAATATGTGTTTTAGACCGAAGCGCGTAAAAGGAAAATATATTCCCCTTAGTGATATGTCACCAGTTATCCTGAGTTGGCCATATTCAAAAAGGAAAATCTGGTAACCCTTCAATGGCCCTTTGGCATATTCAAATTTCAAACTTAGGTTTGTACTATCTCTGATTATCCTTTCTATCTGTTTGCTCTTTCTAAAGGCCAGAGTTGATTCTCTGACATATTGAGTCACAGTGCCCGTATCATCTTTTTCTTCACTTATCTTCTTAATATTGAGATGCCCTTTCCATATGCTGGTATCATCTAGACTTTCGAATAACTTCTGCCAGGCATCCTGCGGTTGTTCAGTCAGTGGGTAATCAATTTCAAACAGCATTTTAACTACTTCCTAATTAAAGGTTAATTCTTAATTCTTTGCTAAATTTAAATAATCATTTTCTTTAAACTAACAATGAAAACAATCTTCTATGAAATGAACATAAGAATTGGTGCTGGAACCTGGCAGTTGGCCATGAGGGGATGGGGAAATGATTATGAAGAAAATGACGTTAAAGATTCACTTTCCTTTTTATTAAGGAATGGTATAAACTTTATTGACACAGCAGAAATTTACGGCCATGGAGTTTCGGAGGAAAATGTTGGTATCGTACTGAGCAATTTTGACAGAAAGAAAGTCGCTGTGGCTACAAAAATCGCAGGCTCCAATTTCAGGAAAAATAAAATAAGGAAATCGATTGAAAATAGTTTGAAAAGGTTGAACACTGAATACATAGACCTATATCAGGTACACTGGGAACCCAGTGCTTACACTGATATAAGGGAATCATTCAGAGAACTGGAAAATACAGTTAAAGAAGGACTTATTAAACACATTGGAGTATCAAATTTCACCAGCGACAAGATTAAGGTTGCAAATGAAGTTTTGAAGGATGTATACATTGAAAGTAATCAGATAAAATACAACATCATAGAGCAGCCGCCTGAGAAAGAATTAATTTTTTTGAAAGAAAATAACATAAAAATAATAGCATGGAGCCCCCTTGCTCAGGGATTCCTTACTGGAAAGTATGATCATGGTAATAATCCAAAAGGATTTGTAAGAAAAGTCAACAAATTATTTACAAAGGAAAATCTAGAGAGGTTCCGTCCCCTTTTGGAAATTCTCAGGGAAGAAGCCAACAATTATCATGTTACAGTTACATCCCTTGTGTTGGCATACGAAATGAAAAAGGGGGTAATTCCAATACCTGGCTTCAAAAATATTAAGCAGGCGACAGATATAATTAATTCGTTATCCATAAATTTGAACGACAATACCGTGGAAAGAATAGATAATGAATCTTCAAGCATAAAAATTCATTATAGAATAGGTTTCTATCCACCCTATCTTCCAAATTTTTTGGTCAATTTCATCGTCAGGTGGTTATAATCGTTAAATGACGATTAAATGATTCGGCAAAGGATATATACGGAATTCTCATAACACAGCATGGTTTCCATAGTTTCATATGGGTCTTACATACCCAGATACCGTATAAGGGCAGAAGAGATAGCTAGGATCTGGGGAGAAAATCCGGAGAACATAAAGGGGGGCCTGATGGTTTATAGCAAATCAGTGCCTGGCCCTGATGAGGATGTTCTCACGATTTCAACTGAAGCAGGAAAGAACGCTATAAATAGATGGGGTATGGAGAACAGAAAAAAGATAGGGTCAATCTATGTTGGGTCAGAAAGCCATCCCTATGCTGTTAAACCCACCGCATCAATCCTTGTTGAGTCACTTGGTCTTGATTATAACATAATGTCCGCAGACTATGAGTTCGCTTGTAAGGCAGGCACAGCTGCTATGCAGAATGTAATGGGTCTGGTTGATAGTGGCATGATTGAATACGGCATGGCCATAGGCGCTGACACCTCTCAAGGTGCACCAGGCGATGCGCTTGAATATTCCGCATCTGCTGGGGGAACTGCTTTCATATTGGGTAAAAAAGGTATAGCTGAAATAAATAAGACCTATTCCTTCACAACCGACACTCCAGATTTTTGGAGAAGGGAGGGAGAAAAATATCCTTCACATGGAGGGAGATTTACTGGCGAACCTGCCTATTTTAAGCATGTCTTGACAGCTGCGAAAAAAATGATGGAGATGATGAAGACAAAGCCGGAAGATTACGATTATGCTGTTTTCCATCAACCAAATGGAAAATTCCCCACTAGGGCTGCAAAGATGCTTGGTTTCAAAGATGAACAAATAGAAGAAGGCTTGATGACCCCATATATTGGAAACACGTACTCCAATTCAATGATGATAGGTCTATCCTCCATTCTTGATAAAGCAGAGCCTGGGGATAGAATACTGGCTGTGGCATTCGGTAGTGGAGCTGGTTCTGATGCATTCGATATCACCGTTAATGACTCAATAAAATCCTTCAACAGAAAGGCAGCACCAACTGTGAGAGAGCAGCTAGAGAATCCAATTTGGGTTGACTATGCAACTTATGTAAAGTTCAGAAAGAAGATCATAATGAGGGGTGATTGATTTGAAGGATGTATATATTATAGGAGTCGGATCCACAAAGTTTGGAGAATTATGGGATAGAAGTCTAAGGGAATTGGCTGCGGAAGCAGGACTGAAGGCAATAGTTGATGCAGGAATAAAATCTGAGGATATAAACGCATTGTACGGAGCTAATACCTCCGCTGGACAATTCATAGATCAGGAACACGTGGCATCCCTGATTGCAGATTCTTCAGGTTTAAGTGAGTTGGGTATTCCCTCCATCAGAATTGAAGCTGGTTCGGCCAGCGGGGGTGCTGCTCTACATGAGGCCTACCTGGCTGTAGGTTCAGGCAAATACGATACAGTGGTAGTAGGGGGGGTAGAGAAGATGACGGATGTGCCGCCAGAAGTTGCAAACATGATAATAGGTGGTTCTCTCGACGCAGAATGGGAGACATTCTTTGGTGTTACTGAAGCTTCACTGGCTGCAATGATAGCCAGAAGGATGGAGCATGATGGTTTGATAAAGAGGGAGGATTATGCTATGATACCAGTTGTATCCCACAAGCACGCATCTATGAACGACACCTCCCATTTCAAGAACTCAATAAGGCTTGAGGATGTCTTAAAGGCTTCTTATGTGGCTGAGCCCCTTACAGTTTTTGATACAGCCCCATTAAGTGATGGTGCATCCGCATTGGTGTTAACCTCTAATAAAAAACTAATAAGAGAAGGAAAAAATCCGATCAAAATAA
This sequence comes from uncultured Thermoplasmatales archaeon, assembly GCA_964468585.1. Classification (GTDB taxonomy): domain Archaea; phylum Thermoplasmatota; class Thermoplasmata; order Thermoplasmatales; genus JAFMDN01. The sequence goes on from CAYXTM010000003.1 coordinate 114,243, forward strand.
TTTCCTCTGAGATATCAACAGATTACATATCGCTCCATGATAGGCCAAATATATACAGTATGAGGGCAGTTAAAAATAGTGTCAATAAGGCCCTGGATAAAGCATCGAAGACGATTTCTAAGGTAGATATCATGGAGCTACATGATTCCTATAGCATTATGGGAGCGTTGCAATTGATGGAAATATTTGGGGAAAAAGAAGCTTTGAGCCTTATTAGAAATGAGGAGCTATTTTGGAATAAATCAAGACCAGTAAATACTTCAGGTGGGTTGAAAGCACATGGTAACCCACTGGGCGCGACCGGTCTTTACCAGGCCGTTGAGGCGGTCACTCAATTGAGGGGGGAAGCTGGCCATAGACAGATAAAAGACGCCAAATTGGGATTATTGCATAATATGGGAGGATTGGGTACAACATCCATATCCACAATCCTGGAGGTGGAATAAATGAGTGATGTTCCGAGGTTCTGGAGGGAAAGTACCCATAGATATAGACTCGTGGGAACTAAGTGCACCAAGTGCGGCTCTGTTTATTTCCCGCCCAGAGACATATGCCCCAAGTGCAGGAGGGAAAGCATAGGTAAGATGGAGGATATGGAGTTGAGTGGAAAGGGGGAGATCTATTCGTACACAGTAGTCCACGAAGGCCTAGAACCATTTAAGTTCCAGCTTCCATATGTCGTAGCTATAATCAAGACAGACGAAGGTCCATTCATCACTGGGCAAGTGGTTGATGCAGATCCATCGGAAGTTAAAATTGGGGCTAGAGTAAGGGCAACACTAAGGAGAATTAGGGAAGAGGGAAAATCAGGCATTATACAATACGGTTATAAATTTGTATTAATAAAATAATTTTTTTAACTTACTTTTATTATGTCCACGTAGAAATATAAGGTTTTGCCGGCAAGATAGCTATTTTTGTTTATCTCAAAATAATTAGATCCAACGTAGGAAATATATCCTCCACTAGGCAATATGGTTCCATTGGTTACAGCGAAGTAATATGAGATGGTATTATTTTGATTCAACTGTGTAGGTACTATGCTGAAACCGTAAACGCCCTTGTAAGGGAAGTATTGGGTTCCAATAACAGGCAAGTTCTCTATGTACACATAATAATTGTTGTAGGAAAGTACCTGCACTTGCCATCCGTATATTGGCGATGTGAGGAGTTCCCCATTGACAGGGAAAACGTGGAAAATTGAAGTGAATTCAGTGAAGGTCAAGTTTTGCTGTATGCTTACAAATCCAGTTAAGTTTATTTTCTGAATCAGGCTCTGGTTTTCCAGCCCGTAACCCAAGGAAGGTGGAACCATTATGATTCCGCTCTCTCCTTGTGCCATTCCAATAAGTCCCTGGTCAAACCCCTTGATCATCTGACCCGAACCCACAGTATCGTTCAAAGGAGTGAAAGGTGGGTGATATGTGAAGTCAGGTGCCTTAGGGTAGGTTGTATTATTGTTGGCAACGGATGCCATGTTTGTGTCAAATATTAGATTTGTGCCATCAATTATTATATATCCATAGTACCATAAAGATACTGTAGAACCCTTCTCAACAATTTTCAGCTTTGGCTGTTTATATTCATATACCGAATAGGCTGCAGTAGGTACTGCTATCACCAGGATTATCAGGAGGATGATCAGTTTTTTAAAGTCCATTAGTCCCGCAATGAGAAATAGAAATATATACTTTAACAATGGGAAAACCTATACATTTGAGTCATATACGCCTGTAGTGAAGTACAGGTACTACATTTCATTGGTCATGATTGCATTTATATGGGGTTCAACTTTTCCTGTAATAAAGAATACTTTGAATTTCATAGATCCACTATCATTTCTTTTTTTGAGGTTTTCAATAGCTAGCCTTAGCATACTGCCCTTCATTGTTAGGAGACTAAATAAGAAGATAGCATTGTATGGTAGTTTCGTTGGAATCATATTATTTTTTGGATATTTTACCCAGACTGTTGGTCTTGAATATACATCTCCATCCATGTCGGGATTGATCACTGGCCTATACGTTATACTTACTCCCATACTCTCTGTTTTTATATTGAAAAGAAGCATGATAAAGAGTGAGATTTTATTGGCAGTTATTGCATTTACAGGTGTAGCCTTAATGAGTCTTTCAAGTTCATTAGGTGAAATCTTGGGTAACGTTTTAACATTTTTCTGTGCTGTTTCATATGCCCTTCAGATAATCTATACAGAAAAATATCTCAAGGATGGGGATGCCCTAACCTTTACCTTCTTCCAGTTGCTGGCAGTGAGCCTTTTGAGTTTATTATTCCATCCTCAAGCAATATTAGAGATCGGTAAAATTACAATACCATATGTGGCCTTTTCAGTACTGTTCAATGCCTTGCTTGGCTCTTCTCTAGCCATATTTGTTATGAGTGTGGCAGTTAAAAACACAAATTCCTACATATCCGCTCTTATATTAATAGCCGAGCCCCTTTTCGCTGTAATTGTCTCAACATTAGTGTTCAGGTACCCCATAAATGCACAGACCATTGTAGGAGGAGCAATGATTCTAATATCAATGGTTTATGCAATTAGAATGGAAAATAAAAAATCTTGATTCTTTTGAAAAAATAAAAAATTTTTATTGTTGTAATTTTACTTCAATATTTATACCATCTGGCAGCTGAATCCTCATTACCTGCCTTATGGTCCTTTCATCGCCATCAATATATATTAGCCTCCTATGGACCCTCATCTCCCACCTGTCCCAGGTTGCAGTGCCAGCACCATTAGGTGCTTTCCTCACAGGCACAATTAGTCTTTTCGTGGACAGGGGTATTGGACCCCTCATTTCCACTCCAGTTCTTGCGGTGAGATCTTTAATCTCCTTACAGACGCTTTCTACCTTTTTCACATCGGTTCCTGACAGTGATATTTTCATCTTATAGGAGGCCATCATTCACCACTTTACTGTGTTTTCTTTTCCAGGTCGATGCATTGTCCAGCTGCCACAGTCTGGCCCATATCCCTAACGGCAAATCTGGCCATGGGTGGGAATTCCGAGACCTTCTCTATAACCATGGGCTTTGTTGGTACTACCTTAACTATGGCAACATCTCCAGTTTGAATATGGCTTGGGTGCTCCTCTTTTGTTGTACCGTTCCTAGGATCTATTGTTTTGAGTATTTCGGTAATTGTGCAGGCCACTTGGGCAGTATGGGCATGGAATACTGGTGTATAACCGGGTGCTATAACAGATGGGTGATTCAATACTACTATCTGTGCAGTGAAGCTAGAAACCACAGTTGGCGGGTTTGACAGATGACCAGCCACATCTCCTCTCCTTATATCAGTCTTTGAGATTCCTCTAACGTTAAAACCAATGTTATCTCCTGGCTCTGCCTGTTGCATGGCTTCATGATGCATTTCAATCGATTTTACATCTCCTGCCTTATGGGATGGTTCAAATATTACCTGGTCTCCAACCTTCAATACCCCAGTTTCAATCCTGCCTACTGGTACAGTTCCGATACCGGTAATGGAATACACATCCTGCACCGGTAATCTCAGTGGCTTGTCCACTGGCTTGGGTGGAACCTGCAGAGCATTAAGGGCTTCAAGAAGAGTCGGTCCATTCCACCATGGCATGTTTGGACTCTTCTTCATTATGTTATCTCCCTTGTAACCGGATATTGGGAGAATTGGAACATTCTTATAACCTACGGAAGCCAGAAGCTGCTCCACCTGTTTCTTAACTTCCTCGAATCTCTTCTGGGAGTATGGCGGTTGTGTTGCATCCATTTTATTTATACCTACAATCATCTGGTTTACTCCCAGGGTCCTGGCAAGGAAAACATGTTCCCTGGTCTGGGCCATAACCCCCTCTCCATCCCTAGCTGATACTATCAAGAGGGCAGCATCAGCCTGGCTTGTACCGGTTATCATATTTTTAACAAAGTCCCTGTGTCCTGGAGCATCAATTAATGTGAAATAGTATTTGTCAGTTTCAAATTTCCTGTGAGCTACATCAATTGTAACTCCCCTTTCCCTCTCTTCTTTCAATCTGTCCATAACCCAGGCAAATTCAAAGGTTGCCTTTCCTTTTTCTTCAGCTTCCTTTCTATACTCTTCTATAATATGTGGTGGAATTTCACCATGTTCGAATAGGATTCGTCCTACTGTTGTTGACTTTCCATGATCAACGTGCCCTATGGTCACCAAATTAAGGTGCGGTTTTTGTGTTGCCATATTCTATTTACCTCCATTATATATTTAGCTAGTCCTGATTTATTTTCCATATATATCCTTATCGATTTTTTACAGATTTGCATAATAATCTGCATCATATGGCTCTGGTTTGAGCCCCTTCCTTTCTCTGATTTTCCTTACAACTTCATCCTGCAGTTCCTTGGGGACTTGTTGATACCCAGCATTCTCAGTGCTCCAGAGTACCCTTCCTGAGGTTGCCCCTCTTATGGCAGAGGCAAAACCGAACATTTCCGGTACTGGTACTATTGCTTCGATTTTCGATACATCCCCTTCTTGATTCATCTCCACTATTACTCCCCTTCTCTGCTGGAATTCTCTTGTAACTGAACCTGATTCTTCTATTGGCGTATCTACGAACACCTTCTGTATGGGTTCCAGAAGAATTCTACCGGCCTGAACCATTGCACCGTAAATTGCATTTCTAACTGCAGGTATGACCTGTGCTGGTCCTCTGTGGATGCTATCCTCGTGCAGTTTGGCATCAACCAGTTTGACCTTTACACCATAAACTTTTTCATTGGCCAGTGGTCCCCTATCCATTGCCTCCACGAATGCCTGTTTAACAAGTTCCATTGTTTCATTTAAGTACTGAATACCTTTTGTTGCATCTATCAAGATATTTGGCCCGTGTATGGCCTCGACTCCCTTTGCCTCGTCCCTGTCCATGCCAAGTTTCTCCAATTGTGAAACAAGAGATTTTTTATCCTTAATCCTGTCAGTTTGTGCTATGTCTCCTTCTAGAATTGCATCCACTATTTCCTTCTCAAGTGGCTCCACAGTAATATAGAATCTGTTGTGCTTGTTTGGAGATTTTCCCTCAAATGGTCCTCCTTTACCAGAGACAGTTTCCCTGTATACTACAATAGGATCTGAGGTTTCAACTTCCACTTTGTAATCATTCCTTATTCTGTAAAGTGTCACTTCCAGATGCAATTCTCCCATACCTGAGATGAGATGTTCCCCTGTTTCCTGGTTAATTTCAACCTGTATACTTGGATCAGCTTTCGATACTGTTCTCAAAACTTCTATCAATCTCGGAAGATCTTTCGTATATTTCGCTTCAATTGCCACAGTAACTACAGGTTCTGAATAGTGGACCATGGGTTCGAATGGTTCAATATCTTTGATTGATGAAACTGTGGAACCTGCTATGGCATCTTTCAATCCAACTATGGCAGGAATGTTGCCGGCCCACAACTCTTCAATGGGAATCCTATCTGGTCCAACCATCATGGCCAGTTGCTGTACCTTATATTTTCTGTCCCCCATTCCTGATATATACAAATCCATTCCTTTCGTCAATTTTCCGCTGAACAGTCTTCCTACAGCGATTTCTCCAGCATGTTCGTCCACTATTATCTTTGTAACCATCATCATTATGGGCCCGTTGGGGTCCACATTTAACATGGCCTTACCTACATCAGAATTAAGGTCTCCCTTCCATATTTGTGGGACCCTGTATTTCTGAGCTTCTGCTGGAGACGGGAGATGATGAACCACCGCATCAAGCAATACCTTGTGCAATGGGCTTTTTTTGCTAAGTGTTTTCTGGTCTCCATTTTGTAGATACTGATAAACCTCTTTAAACCCTACTGAGGATTTTTGTATGTATTTGGTTGAGACTGCCCATTTATTAAATGCAGAACCAAATACAACAGTACCATTCTCAACCTTTACCTGCCAACTCTCCTTAAACTCATCAGGCGCATATCTCTTGATCAGTCTATTAACGTCAGTAATTATTTTAACAAATCTCTTCATCATGTCGTCTGGTCCCAATTTCAATTCATTTATCAATCTGTCAACTTTATTTATGAAAAGAATTGGTTTGACCTTCTCTCTCAGGGCTTGCCTCACGACAGTTTCAGTCTGTGGCATGGGCCCTTCCACAGAATCAACAACCAGTATAACACCATCCACGGCCCTCATGGCCCTGGTGACATCTCCACCAAAGTCCACGTGACCCGGGGTATCAATGAGATTGATTAAATAATTTGTACCTTCTATCTCATGCACCATGGAAGCTGAAGCTGCATTTATAGTAATTCCTCTGGCCTGCTCCTGCTCATCATAGTCAAGAACCAGCTGTTTGCCTGCCAGTTCTTCGCTCATCATTCCTGCTCCGGCAATTAGGTTATCTGATAGCGTAGTTTTTCCATGATCTATGTGTGCAGCAATACCAATGTTTCTTATCCTTGAAATATCCTTCATTATTTCGGTGGCTTTCTGAATATTCTCCTCTTTCCTTCCCATAAAGATCACCTAGCAGAAGCTGCTTGCCTCTCAATATCTTCTTTTTCTTTGATTGAATAGCAGTTTGGATCGTTGTTGGAAGCTGCTATTATTTCCTCTGCCAATGCAATATACAAGTTCTTCTTTGTCTTTTTAGAAGTTTCTCTGGCTCCCAGAGAAATATTCCTGATTGCTAGGTCAAGTCTTCTGGAAGATGATGTATCAACGGATTTGGGTACAGCTATACCTCCGTATTTCAATCTGGTTATTTCCTCTCTTGGCCCTGCATTCTGGACAGCGTTGACCAGTATTTGTATTGGATTCTGTTTGGTCTTCTTCTCTATCTCTTCCAAGGCCATTTTCACGACTCGGTAGGCACTTTCCTTCTTCCCAGTCCACCTCACCGTTCTCATCAGATTGTTTATTAGCCTCTCAGCAATGTTTACATTTGCCTTTCCCATAAAATTGTTAGCATGCCTGCCCCCACTGTGTACGCTAATCGTTGGTCTCAGAGAAATATATTTTACGAGACCTGGATCCTGAACAACCACATCTTTTGTGTCCCATTTATTGAATAATAAAATAGCCAATTAAATCACCTCACTGGTTTCTCCTTCCTTCCCTTTACTAGTTCCTTCAGGGAGACATTGTTGACCTTGATAACCTTATACCTTACACCTGGTATATCTCCCTTTGATCTTCCCATTCTTCCTCCTATGCCTTCCACAACAACCTCGTCGTGTTCATCAATAAAGTTTATTGCACCGTCACCAGGTGCAAAAGCTGTCAATTGCCTTCCGTTCTTTATCAGCTGTATTTTCACACATTTCCTTATAGCCGAGTTTGGTTGTTTAGCTTCAATTCCAACTTTCTCTATAACTATTCCCCTAGCCTGTGGAGCTCCCTCTAGAGGATCACTCTTTTCCTTTAATCGCAATACCCTCCTCTTATAATCTCTATCTGACCACCTTAACTTATTTCTCTCTTCTTTAATCTGTTTACCAGCCATGAGACCATTTGCCAATCAATCACCTCAAGATGCTTTACTTCATGGTAAAGCAATATAAAAGCATATCGAGTTATATTAATTTATAATAAGATAATGACATAATATGGAAATTCTCAGTTTATCGTTAAATTCAGAAGTATTTCCTATTATTTCAAAATTCAGGAAGGGGGATCAGAAGATATTAAATATATATGATATTATATATTATGATCAATCTATTTTCTGCTATCTTGCAAAATTAAAAAAAGGGAAATTCCTGGATGACCAAATTCTTATAATGAGAGAAGGGGAGAAGCTGATGAGAAAATATGGTATAATTTATTTTGAAATTTTAAATTTTGATGCCAGAAGTAAAACCTATTGGGTTTTCATAAAACAGAAGATGCCAAGATTGGCTGGAATCATGCTGAAGGAGTTCAAGGAGGAGCTATTTCTAATACCCCCAATAATCATAACAGAAAAGAAATTTCAAATCCACACATTAATACATGAAGATAGGCTAGTAGAATTCGAGGAATTCCTGAAAAAGAATGAACTTGAATACCAGTGGATAAAAAAGAAAAAATTTGAATTGGATTACCACGAGCTTGACAAAGAGGGATTAGCAATACTTGAGGCAGCCTATAGGGAAGGCTTTTTTGACAACCCGAGAAGGGTCAGCCTAGGACAGCTTGCAAATACACTGGGAACATCAAAAAGCACGCTAACAAGGAAATTGAGAAAATATGAAGGGCAGTTAATAAACTATGTATTCAACAATGGAATGGACCGTTTGATCTAAATTAACTCCAGTACCTTGGGAAATAGTTTCTCTTCTTCCTTAGCGTGATGACTAGCCAGAGTGGATTTTAATTTCAATAGAAGATTTTCGGTTTCTGACCATCCCGTATATGTTGATTCAACGGAATCATCCACAAGTTTAGTTATTTCAACGTGATCTCTCAATATCTCAATATATGGTTCTGCCTGTTCTTTTCCCAATTTATCTATCAATATCTTTAGCAGAATTGCTTCCTCATCAACAGTATGCTGCCCTATTTTTTCTCTTATGTCGGCGATCAGTGGGAATGCTCCGCTCAGATTGCCGGTTTTAAATGTTAAAATGGCATCATCAATTTCGTTAGGGAATTCCCTGTGCTCCTCCTTCAATTTTTCGATCAGCTCCTTTGGAGGTAGTTCTCTCGGTTTCATGCGAGTTCATGTTAAATAATAATTAATACTTTCTCTAAATTTTAAGTCTTAGTTGCAGTATAGTAATTTTGACCAAATTTGAAAATAAAAATGTCTTCCAGACCAAGTGCATTATATTCAAGGTCCTTCTTGATCTTATAATAGTGGTTTGGATCAATATTAAACCTTAAGTATATTCTGCCGTAATCATAATTCAACAGGTCTTTTCTAAGATCAACTAGACTTCTGTAATCCTTAATCACTTTATATTCACCTATTATGAAAGATGAATCAACACTTTTTTCAGATGTTGCAAGGAGCCTTTGTTTTCCCCTTTCAAGAATAAATAATTCATCCTCTTTATCTAAAAAGGTACCGAGCAGCCCTGATATGTCAAGTACTTGATCTAAATCATATACGTATGTTAGAGGCTTTTCTGCCCTCTTCATGTTTCCTTCATTTTCACTTTCATCTTTTGTAATTCTTTCGCCACTGGGAAGTGAAACTGCGCTCAAGTTTCTTTGCTTCAACTCTCCATAATATACAAAAAGCCTCTTTGGTTCTCCACCAAACGAGATATATTCAAGTTCAGGGTCTCCAGTTAATTCGTTTTTAGGAATTCTTAAGGGTAGATCAAATGTTACATTATCCTTTTGGTATTTCCTCAATATTTCCCTTGGATTTGGTGATAAGTCGTATAGGCTCCAGTTTGGACCATTCTTACTCCTAGAAGGATCAGAATTTATAACATCATATTTTCTGGCCTCCTTCATGATCCTTGAATCCAGCGCATCGCCTTTAATAAGTTTGGCATTTTTTATATTGTATTTTTCCAAATTCATCCTGGTATATTCTATGTACTTCGCATCAAAGTCAACGCCAAGCACCTCTGGGGAATGAAGAGCAAATTGTACCAGTTGAACACCAATTCCAGTACCGAGATCTGCTATCGTGTATTTTGAAAGCCTCTTGGCCTTATATTCAGCAACTTCAACAGGAGAGGATCTCCTAAGTCCTTCTTTATCACCAAAAAAATCACTATGCTTTTTGACCTCTGTCATCGATTTTTCCTTGATGGTAAATTATAGTCAAAATCATAATCATTATGGTTGCAATGGTTGAGATGGTATTGGCAATGATTATGGGAATAGATTTCAGATAAACACCGTATAATATCCATAAAATCATGCCAATAGTGATAACGCTGTACATGGCAAATGAAATTTCATCAGCCTTTTTATTCCTGAAAATTTTGATCAATTGCGGAAAAAAGGATATGGTTGTGAGACTACCTGCCAAGTATCCAATTATAGTTATGTCCATTCGTGAGTAAATTATTTCAGATATAAAACTGTTTTAAGTTATTATGCTGGCCCCTGGTGCAATTTCCGTTTGATATACGGAATGCGTAATTCCCTGGGTATTCAAGTAAGAATTTGTCTTATCTATAAAGTCATTTATTTCCGGTCCTTTTGATATAACAAGAATTGATGGGCCAGCTCCGCTCAATGACACTGCAACATTGTTAAATTTATTCGCTATTTCCCTTATAGCTTCATAATAGGTGAACATCTTTGATCTAGGTTCTTCAACTATCTTATCAACCATGAACCCTTTAATGGCTGAGATGTCCCCTTGGGAAATGGCATCCACTAATCCTAAAAGTCTCATGGAAGACCTAACGTGCTCCTTCAGTCCTACTGATTTAGGTAAGATCTCCCTGGCAATCTTTGTTTTCTGTGCTATAGTTATCCTTGGAACGATGAATCTAATTTCAAGATTTTTGTCCACATTTAGCTTAAGAAATTTCAATGGTTCCAGAGAAGTCAACGCAATTAAACCGCCCATAATAGAAGGAGCAACGTTGTCAGCATGAGCAGTACCGGATGAGGCAGTCTCCCCGAACATGGCAAATTTTATTTTATCTTCATTACTTAGGTCAAGCTGAAAGAGACTATCCATCGCAATGACAGCCGCAGCGGCAGATGCACCGCTACTTCCTAGGCCATATCCAGCTGGTACCCCTTTATTAATTGTAATTTTTAACCCCTTGTTTATATGAAATTCTTCTCTCAACCTTTCAACTGCCAGTCCAGCGGTATTCTCTTTGGCATTTCTGGATATTGTTTCATTCCCTTGATTATCAATAATTTCTATTTTTAATTGATTTGAATCGTCCAGAACCTCTATTTCGACCTCATCATGGAAAAGCTTAACTGCCATACCCAATATATCAAAACCTGGGCCTAAATTGGCCGTCGATGAATATGCCATGGCTCTACATTTTTTCATTCACGCAATAATTGCAGTAAGGATTTAAGTTTCTTCTTTCTTAAGGCAACAATTTGAAACGTTATGTATAAATATCATCCAAGATAAAGTATTCTGAATGTCCCACTTAAGATGCATTAATTGTGGAAAGGAATACGACACAACTAGAAAATATTTTAGATGCGATCATTGTGGTGACCTCCTTGAGGTTGTAAATGAAGTGAATGAATTGCACTTTTCAAGATTCAAGGGAGTATGGAAGTATAAGGAAATAATATATCCTGAGGTAGATGAGAATCTAATCGTTACAAGAGGAGAGGGGGATACCAATCTATATAATCATTTGAAAATATCTGAATATGCAGGTGTTAAGAATCTTTTTTTAAAACACGAAGGTGAAAATCCAACAGGAAGTTTCAAAGATAGAGGGATGACAGTTGCCATAACACATGGAAGATTCCTTGGAGTCAAGGAGACAATATGTGCCTCAACTGGGAACACATCAGCATCTGCTGCTTCTTACAGTTCACTGGCAGGATTAAAGAGCAATGTGCTGGTGCCCGAGGGGAAAATTTCTAGGTCTAAGTTAATACAAACCCTGGCATATGGGGCAAATATAGTTCAGGTTAAGGGTGATTTTGATAAGGCCATGGAAGAGTTGGAGGCAGTTGCAAGAGAAAATAAGAATTTTTACATACTGAATTCCATAAATCCATGGAGAATAGAGGGACAGAAAACAATTTTTTATGAAATCATGGATCAGCTTAAGGAGATTGATTTCATGGTAGTTCCAGCTGGTAACCTAGGTAATACTTCTGCTCTGGGTAAAGCTATCAAAGATTACTTTGAACTTGGTATATTAAAGAAAAAGCCAAGAATTATTTCTGTGCAGGCCGAGGGGGCATCTCCATTCTACAAAATGTGGAAGGAAGGCAAGGAGAGCATTACTCCAATGAAGCCAGAAACCATAGCCTCAGCCATTAGGATTGGTAATCCAGTAAATTGGAAGAAGGCAATAAGGGCCATAAAATATACTGATGGTTTAGTTACAACCGTTACTGACGCCGAAATTATGGAAGCCAAGAGAATAATTGACAGTTCAGGTATAGGCGCTGAGCCAGCGTCTTCTGCTACTCTTGCCGGAATAAGAAAAATGAGGGAAGAAGGTGTAATAGAAAAGGATGATGTGGTTGCGGGTGTGTTGACCGGTCATCTTTTGAAGGACATAGACAACATAAATGCAGAGAATAAAATTATGGATGTAGATGAATTTATGGCATCCATAAATGCCAATTCAAATTGAATTCAAACTCCTAGAGAACCCCTATCTATCCACACATTTTCTTCTAATTTCACTATATTTTTCGGTGATTCTCCCCTGATGAATCTTGCAATATTCAGAAATGCTTCCCTGAATGCATTCTCCATGACTTCACCAGATCTCCCTCCCGCGGTATGTGGAGTAACTATCAGATTTGGTAGATTAGGAACATTTACATTGGGTTCATCCCACCACACATCTGAAGCATAAGTAACATCAGGTCTCTGTTTTATAAAATTAACCAAATCATCCCTTTTAACTACCTCAGGTCTAGCCACATTAACCCAAATGGCCTTTTCTTTAGATAAGGTCAAAACAGAATAATCTATGATCTGGTACGAATTCTTGGTGAGCGGTATAGAAATTAATATAAAATCAGCCAATGGCACTAGATCTTTAAGTTCATCCAAGCTATGATACTCATCAGAATTATTATCTTTATAACTCCTGGCGATGGAAATCACCTTCATTCCGAATGCTTCTGCCAATTTCGCGAATTCTGAACCTATACCTCCATACCCAATTATAAGGACGCTTTTTCCTCTCAAAAGGATTGTTTCATCTGGTCTGAATATTCCTCTCTTCATTTCATTATCTTTGATAACTATTCCTTTTGAAGCACTTAATAGCAGGCCAAATGCATGCTCTGCCACAGATACAGAATAGGCTCCTGCATTACTTGCCACAATGGTTCCAGGTTGTATCCTGGAAAAGTTGATATGGTCTACTCCGGCAGATATGGTTTGGATGAATTTCACATTCTTATCATATGGAAAATTATTATCTCTTACCAGAAGAATATCACAAATCTCAAGATTTGGATACCAAACTATGTTTTCTTCCCCCAAAATTTGATTTCCAATATTCTGAAATCTTTTATGAACTGGGAAGGTAACCAAAACCTTCATAAATAGAAAATAGAACGTTTTAGATATTCTTTTTCTTTTTCAATTATTTTTAAGAACCACGAGCTTTAAAGAAGGTAAAATATTTTTTAGAGAACACATTTAATGTTCATGAAGATTTCACGAGTATTTTTAGAGGGTGAAGCAGTTAATATTTTTTCATTAAAAAATGAATGGTTCATGATAGAGAAATACTCTCATCTTGAAATAAAGGAAATATTTCCATTATTAAATGAAATTACTGAATCTATTAAGAGTTCAAGATCAAGAAAGATAGATTTTGACCCTGATAAGGAATTGCTACCTCCAGTAATCGGATCTCCAAGTAAAATAATTGGTGTGGGGCTTAATTATATGGAACATATTAATGAAACAGGTAAGTCAAAATCAAACGATCCAATATTTTTCTCTAAGTTTCAAAATGCACTGGCAGGACATAATGAAAAAATACAAATCAAACCAGAATGGAACGTTGATTATGAAGGAGAATTGGGTGTGATAATAGGTAAGAGAGTAAAAGATATTGAAACCGCTAAAGCATCAGATGCAATAGGGGGATTCTTTATTTCAAATGACCTCTCTGCAAGGCACCTCCAATATCTGACATCCCAATATCTCCTTGGAAAAACACCAGACAAATTTTTCCCAAATGGTCCCAATATTGTCACACCAGACGAAATAGGGGATTTTGAGAATTTAACCATAAGAACCTATGTAAATGGGGAGCTAAGGCAAAATGGAAACACAGGTCAGATGATATTCAAAATCCCTTATTTAATTTCCTATCTATCAAAGGTCATGACGCTGGAACCTGGAGATGTCATATCCACGGGCACTCCATCCGGTGTAATAGCAGGAATGCCGGAAGGGAAGAGAGTCTGGTTGAAAAATAATGATAAAATTGAGGTAGAGATACAAGGAATAGGCAAATTGAGAAATTGGGTAGTCTCGTTATGAACACACAAGAGATATTAATCATAATGGCCGGAATCATATTGCTGGGCTTCATAGGTGAATATGGATTCAGGAAGAGAAGAATCCCAGATATGATTCTCCTTCTGTTAATAGGGATTGTAATCCATTATTCTGGCATTCTTTCTGCGAAGACAATAGGTTCATTGGAATCTTTTGTGGGTTTATTCGGAACAATAGCATTGACTCTCATAGTTTTTGGAGGAGTCATAGAAGTAGATATAAACACAATTTCTGGTGCTATGAAAAGAGGTATTTTGATAGCCCTCCTGGATGTTTTATTCACAGTTCTAGTTGTATCACCCATATTATATTTCGTGTTTAAAATAAGTCTTTTGATTTCAATCTTAATTTCAGCAATACTTGCAGAAACCTCAGCAACATTAATAATTCCAATGGTGGAACGGATAATTGTAAGGGAGGATCTTTTGAATACTGTGAAAATTGAGACCATTATGAATAGCGTTTTCAATATTATAGCAGTTCTGCTTATAATAAATATAATAGGCTCCAATCTATCACCAATATCATTAGCATCATACTTCTTTGCAAACATATCAGAGGGGTTGGTGCTAGGAACTATAGTGGGGTTTGCTTGGGTTATAGTGGTAAAAACGGCCGACACTCCTCATCTTTATATGGCAACCGTGGGAATCCTCTTTTTCCTATGGGGGATATCGGAATATCTGAATGCATCTCCCATTCTTGCCATTTTTATTTTCTCAATAATAATTGCAGGATCCACAAGAATAAAGTATCTTCTAAATAGGCCAGGTTATATAGATTTGAAGAAACTGGTGGAATTTAATAGCGAAATTCAGTTCTTTGTTTTGACCTTCTTTTACGTGTACATAGGTCTCTTAATCAATATATTCAATCTTTATTCAGTGATCCTGGCATTAATAATAACGGGAGCAATAATATTAGGAAGGTTTGTGGAAATATCAATTATAGATGCAGGTACGAAGTGGTTTGGGCCAGATAAATTGCTAATGAGCTCTTTCTTCCTCAGAGGCTCTACAGTCATAGTTCTCATTGGTTACATATATTCATCTAACCCAACAATTTTCCTTGAATATTCTAATTTCATATTTTTCACCGTGATAATGACAATAGCTTTTGGATGGTTAGCCTATACGGAATCTTCCAGGAGGTATCAGGTTGCGAAATCTTAAAATAAGTGCAATTAATTACATCTCGGTTGACGGCCATAGCGGCGGGGAAACACCCGGTCACATTCCGAACCCGAAGGTTAAGCCCGCCTGCGTACCGCATGCGTACTGTGTACCGCGAGGGCACGGGAAGTGCGGTTCGCTGTCTCCATCTTATTATAGTGGGATATGGTTGAAATGAATGTAGTTTTTGCCTTTGATGTTGATGGAGTACTATTGGCTCCAAGGAGTAGCTGGAGCGTAATGCATAATTTTTTTGGTATAGATAATACCGATAACGTTATCAAGTTTCGCCAGGGAAAAATAACATATGATGAATTTGTTGAATTGGATCTGAAATTACTTTTGGAAAAATGTTCCAGTATAACCTATGATAAATTTGATCAGATAAAGAAACTACTGAATCCAAATCCAAATTATCAAGTTCTAACCGATTTTTTAAATTCTGTTAACGGTAAAAAGATAGCAATTTCTGGAGGTGTAGATTTACTAGTAGAAAGAGTTAAGGAATTCTACCCAATAGAGGAAATACATTCAAACCGCCTTCTGTTTTCACAAGGGAAACTTGTGGGTGGGTCTGCGGATGTCAGTCCTGAAATGAAGGGGAAAATCCTTTCCAGATACAGTGGCAAAAAAATATCCGTGGGCGATTCAAAGTTTGATGAAAGTATGTTCAAGGTAAGTGATTATTCCATATTGTTCAATTCCGATGATGACGTGGACGTGGATTATGTAATAAGAAGTAACGATCTTTCCCAGTTGACAAAGGTTCTAAGGGAAATATATTATGGATAAAATTTCCACCGGGTCAAAGAGATTGGATTCTTGTTTGAAAGGAGGATTTGAAGCTGGAATAATAACTGAAATATATGGGGAGCCAGGAAGTGGAAAGACTAATTTGGCATTAAACACAATCAGGGAAGGTCTAAAGATCGGAAATGTGATACTAATGGACACTGAGGGAATTTCTTGGGAAAGGGTTGAACAGATTGGAATTACCAAGGAATATATTTCTAAATTAAAATATGCTAGAATAAGAAATTATGATGAACAGATTGAAACAATAAGTAAGCTCAAAACAATGATGAGCATTACTGGAAATATATCACTTGTAGTTCTAGATAATTTGACAACATTTTATAGATTTGAAAGGGACAGAAGAGCCGAATTGAGGAAGAAAATTGGAAATTCTCTCTATTACCAACTGGAAATAATGCAAAGTATTTCACAGGAGTTTAATGTTCCTGTAATAATAACTAACCAGGTTTACTATGGCAAAGATAATAGCGACATACAACCGCTGGGAGGAGAGGGGGTGTCGCATACTGCCAAGGCAATATTCAAGATAAATAAGATAGCGGAAAATGTGAGGGAATTGGAGGTCAAAAAGCATCGCAGCCTTCCTGAAGGACTAACATGCCAGTTTAGGATTACATCAAACGGAATAGAATAGGTTTATTATTCCCTTTTATATATAACAGCGATGGGAGTAGATATATCAAGCCTCATATCCCCTGAGCAAGTTGACTTGAAGAATTTTAAGGGAAATATGATGGGCTTCGATGCGTATAACATTCTTTATCAATTCCTAAGTAACATAAGAGAATTCGATGGAAGCCCACTCAGGGATAAGCAAGGAAATGTTACATCCCATCTGTCAGGTTTATTCTACAGGAATATAAACATAATAGAAATCGGCATAATTCCGGTATATGTTTTTGATGGAAAGCCTCACCCACTCAAGGAAAGAACAATAAAGGAAAGGATTATGCTTAAGGAAAAGGCGGAAAAGGAGTATCTAGAATCATTAGCTATGGGTGATATGGAAAAGGCCAGAAGCTATGCGTCAAGAACCTCAAGATTAACTCAGGACATGGTAACAGAATCAATGGAATTGCTTAATGCCATGGGAATACCCACAATAGTATCACCATCAGAGGGAGAGGCTGAAGCATCATACTTATGCAAAAGGGGGAGGGTAAGCTATGTGGTCTCACAAGATTATGACTCCCTTTTATTCGGAGCGCCTAAGCTCCTTAGAAATGTAACAATCTCAGGAAAAAGGAGAGCTGGCAAGGGTGGAAGAACCATAGACATAAACCCTGAGGTTATACTTTTAGAAGATGTACTCAAGGCCAACCAAATAACACATGAACAACTGGTTGACATAGGAATACTAGTTGGAACAGACTTCAATGAAGGTATCAAGGGAATTGGACCAAAGAAGGCCCTCCAACTAATAAAGAAATATGGTTCAATCAGAAATATTCCTGACATAAAGATAGAGAATTATGAGGAGATAAGAAACATATTTCTAAATCCGAATGTTGTTGATGTTCCTACCATACAGATACCTGCCATCGATGAGAACAAGATAGTGGATATCCTTGTTAATAAACACGATTTTTCCATGGAGAGGGTAGAATCTGCTCTTTCCAGAATAAGGGCCGCAAAAAAATCGGGGGTGCAGAGAAGCATTGACTCATTCTTCTGATTTGTATATAGCTGTTGAAGGAATCGACGGGACTGGAAAAACTCATGTGGCTACAGCCATATCAAAGGAATTTAACATAAAAATTATTAAAGAACCGTCAGATGGAGACATTGGAAATCTTATTAATCAGAAGTCCTGGGACAGCAGGACTGACTTTTTCCTCTTTTTTGCGGATAGAATAGAGCAGTTAAATCAGATAAAGGGAAACGTGGTAAGTGACAGGTCTCTCTATTCTACCTTTGCCTATCAGGGTGTGGAACTATCAAAGCTATTTGGAAATATTGACAGTTTTTATGACTTTTTTAAAAACCTAACAAAACTTCTTCCAAGAACTCCATCCCATGTCCTGCTTCTTCATGGAAAACCTGAACTTGCCTTAGAAAGGATAAGGAAGGAAAGAGAATTTTCAAGGTTTGAAAAACTTGAATATTTGAGGAATGTGCAGGAAAACTACTTTTATCTTTCTAGAAAAGAGAAGAATTTTATCCTCGTAGATGCAGACGTCCCATTGAATGACTTAATAGAAAAATCGTTGAAAATAGTTAGAGGGTTGTTACAATAGGCCCATCCTCTCTAAGATATATGGTGTGTTCTGTCTGAGACACCATCTCGTTTTTCCCTTCTTTAAGAACGGGATAAAAATAGAATAGCTTGTTTCTTTCAGCATCTTTTATTATTTCCTCCCAATTATTGAAATGCTTGGAAAGATCACGAGTAGAAAATGGAAGGCCCCTTGAGAATTTATGGACTACTTCAAGATATTCCCTGCCTTCCTTCTTCAGAAGAAGCATAATATTCCCAAATTCCAGCCCCCTAACTTTACCAGGACCCGTGGTTGCAAAGGGTTCAATTGCAAAAGTCATTCCGGGATAAAGTCGTACTCTTGAACCATCATCATAATTTGGAAATGAAGTGCCTGCGTGCAGTACATAGCTTTCTACAGTATGACCGGTCAGGTTGTATATGGGATTATAACCATATTTCTTGATCGTCCTCTCAATCTCTCTCCCAATTTCAGAGGTATAAGCTCCTACCTTTACCTTTTTGATGGCATTTTCCAAGGCCTCAGCAGAGGCCCTTATCAAATTCTCCCATTTATTGGTTGAAACCTCTACAGTTTCTGCAGTATCGGCAATGCAACCGTTAATCTCAGCCCCTAGATCTAATTTGACGAGATCACCTTCCCTGAACTTTCCGTTATAGTTTGGAGGCGGGGTGAAATGAGCTGCCTCATTATTAATAGAGAGATTAACTGGAAATGCAATGTTTGCCCCCTTAGACCTGATGAAATCTTCTAGATATTCTGCTACTTCTAGAATAGTCATGTCCTCGGTAATCATCTTTTTACCTTCTTTCCTGGCCATAGAAGCTATTTTTCCAGCTTCGGCATAATCATCAAATTCCACCCTCAGCCCTCCTTATATCCTTAAGAGTAATACCCCCCTCTCTGATTATATTTTTGTTTGTATAGTCATAAATGGTACTGGGGATACCTGGTAGGTTTCCTGCATCTACATAAAGCGGCACATTTTCTCCAAATTGTGCAATGCTCTCTTGAATATTGGTGGCACCCTTAAATCCCCTTATATTGGCACCAACCAAAGTTATGGGACCCACCTCCCTGATTACTTCCCTAGTCAATTGGTTATCAGGTATTCTGGCTCCAATTTTATTTGATATTACCCAATGACCCTTAATTTTAGCCTCCAGTATTATTGTAAGAGGCCCGGGCATGAATCTTTTAACAATTCTCTTGGCGCCTTCATCTAAGGAGCAGTACTTCTCCATATCTCTCAATCCATAGAAACCTATGGGACTTGATGATTCCATCCTTATACCCTTCAGCTGATAAACTCTGTCAAATAGATCCTTGCGAATAATCGGTGCAGAAAGTGAATAGAATGTGTCTGTTGGAAGCACTACAGGGGATTCCATAATGTATTGAAGAATTGTTGGAACGTTCTCTAGGCTGGCCTTTATCACTTTCAATTTTCATCAACCCAGATGGAAGAAGAGAGCTACTCCAGTGAACATATACTGTATGGCGAAACCTGCCACTAAAACACCAAACACTCTTGTGAGGGCTCTTGCTCCTTTTTCCTTTATGAGTTCATAAATGTAGAACGAACCCATGAAGAGCAGATATGTTATTATTGTGACGAGTATAATGCTCAATAAAACCATGGTCCAGTTATAATCGTGCATTAAAATTATTACAAGAGAAATGGCACCAGGACCCGCCAACAATGGGGTACCAAGCGGTACGATCCCAATGTCTCCCAGAGGTTCATTATTTTGCCTCCTCCTATTACCCTGAGGTTTATCACCTTCAGTAACCATCTCAACCGAGGTGAGAAGTATCAGTATACCTCCAGCCACTTCAAGGGCAGGAAGAGAGATACCGAAATATAGTAAAATATAGTAACCGAAGATTGCGAAGAAAATCAGGATTAACAAAGATGTTAATGTTGCATCGCTTATAATTTTGAGTCTTTCTATCCTATTCCTTCCTTTGGCATAACTTATGAACAATATCATGGCTGCAAAGGGATCCACAACCACAAAAAGAGGGACGAATATGTGAAGGAAAGTAAAGATATCAAACACCCTGCCCCATAAAATATAAATATTTAAATTTCACGTAAAAATGCCCA
>CAYXTM010000004.1:0-119401 GCA_964468585.1 uncultured Thermoplasmatales archaeon
GTACCTCTTCATCTGATGGAATCCAGGGATCCTGGAGCCTGGGCTGCTTGAACCTAGGCAGCCTCATTTCCTGTCCCAGGAATCTAGACCATGCCTCTATATCATATATCACGTGGTTGAAAATCTGAGGCATGACTTCCCCCTATGCAGCCTTGAGCAGATAATTGATTATGTGGGGTTCATTCTCTTTAGGGTGCAGCATATCTATGGTCTTTGAGTGTCTTTTTATGGTTCAAATCTGTTTATGAACTGTGGGTCTGGAGTAACCCCGGGACCCATGGATCATGTCCTGAACTCCATGAGCTTCTTCTCAAGATCATTATTTATTCTCTCTTTTATATTATTGGAATGTAATGATCTCCTTATGGGTTGTGGATAATTGAAATATGTGAGGAGATAGTTCATCTTATTCTCCATGTTGTATATCTGTTTGGGATACTTGTTATTCCATAGAGATTTGAACTGATTGAATCTTTCAATGGCTTCTTTCTATGCACTGGAAAGGAAAATTCTCCTGAGTTGTCTGTCTATTATTGGCTTGTCACTATCCCTCACCTCAGATTCAAGGTTCCTGGATGCATGTATAGTGTATAACTAGAAATTCGATATTGGGAATACTTTTCTTATCTCCTCATCTAATTTTGGTATGATGTCATAACTTTGGTGGTTCTTCGTTCTCATAAAATTATTGAAAATTTATATGTAGGCTATTGAAACATTAATCAATTTCTTCTTCTTATTAAAATAAAACTGAGATAAATGGAAATATATTACTTACTGTATCAGCAACGCGGAGGTTGAGGCCATAAATAACCTATCGATTTTGATATAAATGATAATTTTTGACTAATTTCTAACTTTTCCAACCATGATTGATCTCGATCCAAGGGCCTGAAATAATATCTTCCAAGTGACCTTCTAACCACTTATATTCTGGGTGTTGCGATAGATAGACCGAGGAAATGAAATCGGTTCCACATGGTTTCCCCCATTTTGCCCATACTTTGCCTTCTAATGCCATCTTTCCCGTCACTATTTTTCCATCAACTGAGCCAGTAGTAAAGAATGGTGGTCTCTTATCAAATTTATCCAGTCTTGGCTCTATTTCCCTGTGGCCACATATGGTATTTTTTCCTGGAAAATCCTTTCCTTGAGAAACGTCGAAATGATCTGACAGTATGGTTTTGGCACTCTCTACAGATATATTCCCTTCTTTCATAAGATTTTCAAGCCGGATAAATCTGGATGTATCTGAGTCCCCATTTGAATCATACTCAATACCAATTTCTTCGTAAAGATTATCGAACTGAACTCTGTTGCTTGAAACTATATAACCTTCCCTTTTCTTTATGGCTGCATAATTGTGGGTCCCAAGTTCAAGAATCCCAATGCCTTGAGTAGTTCCAATCAAATAGTCATTGGCATATGCTCCGTTATTTCCCTTGGTTAAATAATAAATTACATCCTCCATTGATTTTGAAAATTTTATCGCCTTTCTCAGCCTCTGGAAGAGTGGTATTCCTTCCATGTTAAATGTTCTTATTCCATCTATTGTAGTTTCAGAAATTGAAATTCCCATTGAATTATAATAAAAATCAGTGAAGCTAAAGAGCAGACCTGGTGCGCTCTGCATCGCATATGGCACTCCAGTTACAGGATTGTATACAAAGAGATACTTGAAGCTACTTGCTGTATAATATCTCCACCAGGTGGTGTGAGCGAGTATATAATCCCCGTCGTAGGTATATTTTCCGTTGACTACAAATGATGTGCAGCTCTGGTCAGAAGGTTTCCCTTTTATCCATGAAAAGTAACTATCTATCTCTGCTATTGTATTTAGAGTCACGATGTCTTCAATTTTCACATTAACACCTTTGCTTTTGGCCCCTTCTACTATACCATTCATTTCCTCCAAAGCATCTTGTTCTATCTTGTCATAAAAGTTTTCCATTGAAAATTTTTTAAACCATTCCCAGTTTTTACCATAGTCATTTTCCAAGGCAAATCTAAACCTATTAAGTACCTTAGTTATTTCATCTGACAGGGCTTCACCGTGCTGATATCCCATTTCAAAATCTGTACCACTAAACTTAAACAAATTAAACTGGTCTTGTTTTATATCCACAAATCAGTTATTTCCAACTGATAAATTAACTTTGATAGTTTGAAAGATAACCTTTTAATTTTTAATATCATAGGGGAGTTGATGCATTCGGAGAAAAAAATAGGAAAATTTACCATGATTATTGATATAAAAGATGATGTGGAAAGCCTTGATGAATGCAGAAGTGGAAGGTGTTCTTGAGCTAGGATTATTAACCTCATTATTTAAAATTGGCAATATGTAAATATATTGAAAAACATATCTCTATATATGGTCAAGTTAAAGATGAAATGTAGCGACCTTGGATACGATTGTGATTTTGAAGCTACAAGCAATTTTGTGGACGATATTATCTACAAGATCGGTGAACATTTAAATGTAAAACACCATGTTCAGAATCTAGATGACGAAATAAAGGATAAAATTAAATGGTATTTAAAGGCCAAACTATTTTAGGGAAGGGAATTAATGGCATTGGTTGTTTCAACCACTGCCTTTTCAATATCTTTGTATTTTTTATTCAATACTTCTTTTAGGTCCTCTGGAACATCCTTCATATTAAGTATATTCAGTAGATGTTGCAACTCACTATCCATCAATTGCGTCAGTATTGATAGTTTTAGGTGAGATTCCTCACTAACTGCCTTTGATTTTTCACCTATAAAGCAAGTGAAATGGACCGCCCCACTTTTTGTAAAAGTGAATTTCTGACCCGTTACAACGGGTTTATTGCAAACATAACACTGGAATTTTGCCATGTCAACAAATAAGTATGTGGTAAAAAATTATTTTGTCTCACAGAACCTTAGTTCCAGTTCTTTATTTTGTATCTCCGTTTTGACGCTTCTAATGAATTCATCTAGTTCCACGAAGTTTTTCTGTCTCATTTTTCTATCCCTTACAGATACCTTCTTTTGTGCCATTTCCTTCTCTCCTAGTATAATAACATAGGGTATCTTCTCGTCATGAGAAAGCCTAATCTTTTTGCTTATGGTGTTTGATGAATCATCCACTTCTGCCCTTATATTTTCTTTTTCCATGGCCTCATATATCTGTCTAGCATATTCTTCTACAGAATTGCTTACGGTCAATATTCTAACTTGCACTGGAGATAGCCACAATGGAAATGCCCCAGCGAAGTGCTCTATTATTATTCCCATAAACCTGTCTAGCGTACCATATATGGCTCTATGTATCATGACAGGATGATGATACTGATTGTTTTCATCAACATACTTAAGATCAAAGTGATTCTCATCTGGCATGAAGAAATCTAGCTGAATGGTACTCAACTGCCAGTATCTGCCTATGGAGTCGCGAACATCAACATCTATTTTTGGACCATAAAAAGCTGCTTCTCCGTCCTTGATTTCATACTGGATTCCTCTGGATTCCAATACTTCCTTAAGTTTTGCAGTGGCCACATTCCATACCTCATCAGATCCTGCATACTTCTGTTTATTGTTTTCATCCCTG
Organism: uncultured Thermoplasmatales archaeon; assembly: GCA_964468585.1. Taxonomy (GTDB): domain Archaea; phylum Thermoplasmatota; class Thermoplasmata; order Thermoplasmatales; genus JAFMDN01. The sequence goes on from CAYXTM010000004.1 coordinate 3,581, forward strand.
GTACTTAATTTGTATCTTAACTCCTTTAATCCGAATGTTTTAAGGTAAACTTCCTGTATCATGTCAATGAGGCTACCAACTTCTTTGTCAATCTGATCCACTCTCACGAAGGCATGTCCATCATCTTGTGTTAAAGACCTTACCCTGAGTAATCCAGCCGTCACACCTGATCTCTCATATCTATAGACCGTTCCAAATTCTGAATACCTGACTGGCATCTCCTTGTAACTCCATGCTTTTCTCTGGAAGATCAGTATATGACCAGGACAGTTCATTGGCTTCATTCCATATTCTTCTTTATCCAGTTCCATGAGGAACATGTTTTCCCGGTAATGATCCATGTGTCCCGACTTCTCCCACAGGGTTGTCTTAAAGGCATGAGGAGTCCATACTTCCTTATATCCCGCCTTTTTATTGAGTTTCCTCATATAATCTATCAATTCATTCCTGATTATTACTCCGTTCGGGGGATAAAGGGGAAAGGCCGGACCGTATTCTGGTCTCATGAGGAAGATATCCAACTCAGTTCCGATTTTTCTATGATCCCTTTTTCTGGCCTCTTCCATCATGGTAAGATATTGATCTAGCTCCTCCTTAGTGGGAAATGCTGTACCATAAATTCTTACCAATTTCGGATTGCCTTCCTTTCCTCTCCAGTAGGCTGAAGATATGTTCATGAGTTTGAATGCCTTTATATATCCGGTGGAAGGAACATGTGGCCCTGTACAAAATTCGGCATAATTCCCCTGCACATATGCGGTTGAACTTTCGTTATCAGGTACTTCTTCATTTATAAGCTCTACCTTGAATGGGTTGTTTTCAAACATCTTCAATAATTCCTGCTTCTTAAGGATCAATTTATTTATTGGTAAATCTCTTTTAACGATCTCTAACATTTTCTTCTCGATCCTTTGAAGGTCATCAGTGGTTATGGGGGGCATTTCAATATCATAATAAAATCCGGGCGGATCTTCAACCGGTGGACCTATTGTAGGTTTCGCATTTGGAAACAATTCCACTATTGCATTAGCTAATAAATGTGCTGCAGAATGCCTAAGAATTTCTATACCTTCCTTGCTATTCAAAAATATGGGTTCGAGGGTACCATTATCCACTTTATCGCTTAGATCAATTTCTTTCCCATTTAGTTTTGCTGCTATAACATCTCCATTAAGCCCCAACATGGAAAATATTTCTCTGGCAGTTTTACCACCCTCTACCGTTTCTTCTCTCCCCCTTGATAACTTGACCTTCACAGACATAGGTGATTAACATCAAGGGTTATTTTATTTTTATGAAAAATTTACCTGAGATTAAATCAATTAATTATTTGATATAAAAACAATAGATTTTTACCTTGTTTAAATTACCCCTATTAATGAAATTCTACCTTGAAAATTACGGTTGTACCTTGAACCAGGCACAGGGGGAAATGATTGCATCTTCCCTAATTTCCCAAGGACACTCAATGGTAGATTCCATCGACGAAGCAGATTCAGTTCTGCTATCTACATGCATTGTCATAGATCATACCGAAAAAAAGATGCTCAAAAGAATCAATGAGATCAAGAATCAGGGTAAAAGGGTACTAGTTTCAGGGTGTCTTACCTACTTGAAGGTTCCTGAGATTGAGAATATATCATTTGAAGTTTCACGGGGAAATTTACCATTGGTTAAGAACAATGATCTATCAGTTGGAATACCTATTGCTGAAGGATGTGATGGTGGATGTAGTTTTTGCATTTCTAGACTTGCCAGAGGTAGACTTAAATCATTTCCAGTGGAAGAAATAATTAGGACCATTGAAAGTTCGGTGGAAAGGGGAGCAAAAGAAATAAGATTAACTGCCTTGGACACAGGAAGTTATGGTTATGATGTTCAAATGACTCTTCCCGACCTCCTAACTGAGATTTCAAAGATTAAGGGTGACTTCAAGGTAAGGATCGGAATGATGGAGCCTGAACACTTTTCTGAGATAGAAGATGATTTGCTCCAAATAATGAAAAACCCAAGATTCTATAAATTCCTGCATCTTCCTTTCCAAAGTGGTGATCCACAAATTCTGAAGAAAATGGGGAGAAAATACAGCATTGATGATTTCGTGGATACGGTTAAAAAATATAGAAGAGAATTTCCAGACGGAATGCTAAGCACAGACATCATTGTTGGATTCCCCTTCGAAAATGTTCAATCCCTCATAAAAACTAAAAATGTAATACAGGAGATTGAACCCGAAATACTGAACATAACAAAATATTCACCAAGGCCTGGCACTGTTGCATACAACTGGAAGGTTCCGCCAACAAACCAGACTGCCACATGGTCACAGATATTCGCTGAATTGCATAGGGAAATATCAGAAACAAGGATGAGAAGATACATAGGTAAAGAGATGGAAGTTACAGTTACTGAGGTAGGAAAAGATGGAACTTTCATGGCCAGGGATGAATTTTACCACCCGGTTGTGCTAAATAACGTGAATCTTGGTCAAAAACTTAGAGTAAAGATAATAAGCGCAACTCCATTCTATTTAACGGGAAGCCATGGGCAATGAAGAATTCAACGATAAGATTTCTTTTTATTCCAAATTGAGAGAACTACTTCTAAAGGTGAAATCTAAGGGTGTACTGAGTGATCTTGAGATAGAATATCTTTTGTCAGAAGGACTTGCGTGCCAGGATAAGGGGGAGATTCAGCTCACGGAAAAAGGTGATGAAAAGATTGAGGAAATTTCCAGGAAAATTTCTGTCCTTGAATTTTATAATTCCCATCCCTACATAAGGCCAGCCGTAACCGTAGATGGCATAATTTTTTATGGCAATAAGCTCGTTCTTATAAGGAGAGGAAATGAACCATATAAGGGTATGTACGCATTTCCAGGGGGATATGTGAATTATAATGAAAGAGTGGAAGATGCATTCCTGAGGGAGATGAAAGAAGAAATAGGTGTCCAAGTGTATAACTGGAAATTGTTCACTGTCCTATCTGAACCGGGAAGGGACCCGAGGGGGCATACCATATCCATAGTTTTTGATGGAACAGTCTTAGAGGAGCCTAAGGCAGGAGACGATGCATCAGAAATACTTCTGACAAGTGTTCAAGATGCATTAAAAATAAGGATGGCCTTTGACCATCAAGAAGTTTTGAAAAAATTTATTCAATGTAGATCCTTGCCACATTGAAGTATCTCTTGCTGATATTCATTGCGGTCTTCAAGTTCTTTGCCCCCTTTCCCAGAGCGCTAGCCTTGTATGCTGGATCAACTTTCACGTTGACCATTAACCCTTTTTCTCCTGCAGTTACATTCAATGATATTACTTTATACCTGTAGAAGAGATTCCTGAAAAACTGCTCTGGGTTTTCGTCATAGTCAAGAACATTTATCTTCCTTTTGAGTTTTTCCTTTAAATTCTCGAATATCTGTTTTTTCTTTTCGTCCTTGAAGAGCTTGTATGTTTCTCCCCTTTCAAGAATTAGGTAAATGAAGTCCTCCACCTCAATGACATCCTTCACTTTAACTCCAAGGTTAGATTCAAAAAGTTGTATTAGCTCAAGGGCTCTTGTGTCAAGAGTAATTTCTCCCAATTTTCATCAGTCTCCTTTTAACGATGACACTCCAGGGTCTACTATTCCAACTATACTCACCGGAAACGGTTTGCCAAATATGGCACCCATTTGCATCGAATTTAATTCAGACGGATATTTAACCACATTCAATTTTTCATATTCTGTCTTAAAATGAGGCTCAGAAGAATGTACAATGGCCTTAATCTGTCCCTTTTTGAGCAGTTTTAGAGTTTCTTTTCTTCCTAGTACGTATTTACCAGTTTCCTTGAGTCTTCCTAATTCCCATGCGTAATCCAAGTTTAATCACCCCTTTTGTAAATCAGGTTTACAGCTCCTGTTCCTAGGGTAATAGGTTGCCCTACTATAATATTTTCCGCTACACCGTTAAGTCTGTCCACCTCACCTATGAGGCCAGCGTTCAGGAGATGTTTAGACGTAATTTCAAAAGCTGCCCTGGCAAGAACAGATGCCTTCTTTCCAGAAACACCGTGCCTGCCAATAGCCTGTACTGTTCCGTCATAGGTCATTATATCAGCCACCAACATTAGATGTCTGGTATCAGTATGCAAACCTGCTTCCTGAAGTGTTGATAAAGACTCGCTTATTATGGCTTCCCTGGCCGCTTCGATCCCAAGTGTGTCGGCTATCTCCATTATATCGTTAGTTCTTGTCCTTGAAAAATCAATTCCGTCGATTTCAAGAATTGCAGGAAGATTTGAGCCTTGTGTATAAATGATCCATTCCTTGTTCTTGTCATCATATTTCACTATAGCCCTGCGTATCTTCGGTATTCCCTTTACTTGAAGGGTTTTAATGGATTCTGAAAGGTTATAGAGTTTTTTATATGATGGTTCATCCAATGTAATCTTAATTTCTAGACCCTCTTCTTCCATTTCGTATTTCTGTAATTTCATCTTCTTCAACTTTGATGTTATCTCCTCCTTTGAAACGTTCCTCTCCTTCAGCCTATCCTTGTCAAGTATTATTTTGACGTACATTTCAGTAGTATTCACTTCCAGGTCTGCAATATCTGTTATGGTTGTAGTTTCTATCTTGCTGGCAAGTTCCCTTGCCTTCTCTTCGCTATTCTTGATTTTCTGATCGAGGTATATGGTCATTGACGGAGTGCTGGGAGTCTTTCTTGCATCCACAATTTCAATTAACCTGGGGAGACCCAGGGTAACGTCCATTTCAGCTATACCTGCAAAGTGAAAGGTCCTCATGGTCATTTGTGTACCTGGTTCACCAATACTCTGTGCACCTACGATACCAACTGCCTCGAATGGGTCCACCTGATTGTCCAGATATCGGTCTGCCGTCTCCTTTATAAGTATCTTGAAATCCGCATCGTTCATCCCGTATTTATTTTTGGCGGCCACCAATTCCTTGCATACACTTATGGGGATCTCATATCCCATACTCTTTGCAAGTTCCCAAGTTTCCTTTACTTCTTTTGGAAGTTTTAAAAATGGATCTTCCTTTAGCTCAATCACTATTTCTTTCTTAACTCTCAAAATTGAGTATGTTTCTATTTTCTCTACTGAGGTGCCAGATAATTCCTCATATTTTACTATGTCTTCCTGAATTTCTTCGGGATTGGAAAGTTTAATGCATGTTTTTGGAAGATCTTTTTTCTTGAATATGCAATCTTTCTGGTCTTCATATGGAGCTATTGATTTGATTTTAAACTTAGCGATGAATGTTTTGCCGTTAGCTGTTACCATCCCCTCTTTTACCTTTGAATCCTCTGGAATATCGTAGTCAACACAATAACATACCTCGCTTTCCTTTGATTTTTGGAGTATCTCCGAAATCTTTTTGAGTGTATCCTTCCAGGCCAAAATGTGCTGCTCCGTCATTTCTTCTCACCTCCATATTTATTACCAAACTTTTCATGCAGGATATATTCAATATCCACAGGTTTTCCACCGAATGATTTGGATGGATCAACACCATCTTCGCCGTATAGTAGCTGAATAACAGAATCCTCTGTGTCAACTACGCTTCTATCTTCTGATACTTTCAAATCTTCCAGGGCATTGATGAGCCTTCTCTGCATGTAGCCAGACCTGCTAGTTCTAACTGCGGTATCTACTAGACCTTCTCTTCCTCCCACTGCATGGAAAAAGTATTCAGTTGGTTTCAAACCTTCCTTGTAGGATGATGTGACGAACCCTCTGGCGTACGCTCCAAGATCACCCTTCTTAAAGTGCGGGAGGGTTCTTTCGGTATAACCCCTATGCTGTCTCTTACCTCTGATACTCTGCTGACCTATGATACCCGCCATCTGTGCCAGGTTGGTCATGTTTGCCCTTGCTCCTGATTTGGCCATTTTTACCGTAGAATTCTCTATACCCAGATAGTTTGAAGCTATCTCTGAACTCTTTTCTCTGGCCTTCGAGAGTTCCTTCATTATCATGGATTCTAGGGTATCTTCCAGAGTTTTCCCTGGTTCAGGCCCAATCAAACCTTCCCTATAGTTTTCTATGAGCTTCTCTACCCTCCTAACTGCATCCAGACCAACTTCCTTCAACTGGGCCTTGGCCTGAATTGGTACATCCTCGTCATCTATGCCTGTTGAGAAGCCAATATATGATATAACTCCAGCAGCAAGCCTAGTGACATCATCCAAGAATTTCGCTGCCCTTGAGTTTCCGTACTTTCTTATTATATAATCGAGAAGTACACCCTTCATAGTACCGATGGCGTTTTCATCGATCGCACCCGAAATAAGGTTAGAATTTCTAATGACTACGGTACCTTCCGTTCCATCTGGATCTATAATCTTATCATTTATCTTTCCCTTAAATGTGATGTTCACCTCATCAGGGAGTATGGTTGAGAATAATTCCCTGCCATAGTAGAATTCTTCCCCGTTTTCATCCTTATGAACTGGGGGCAACTTTGTGACATCCACATATGAAAGAATATGGATTCCCATCTCCTTCGGTATCTTCCTGTTCCTAAAAGTCAGCAGAAACATTGCAGTGATGTGGTCGTGTATTGCCCCCATTATGGGACCGCCAAATCTTGGAGAGAGGAAATTCTCCTGGACCTTCATCAAAATCTCAGCCTCAGCTCTAGCCTCCTGGCTCTGGAGGACATGAAGATTCATCTCATCGCCATCAAAATCGGCATTGTATGGAGTACATACAGCCACGTTAAACCTAAAGGTTCTGTAAGGGAGCACCTTAACCTCGTGCGCCATCATTGACATTCTATGCAGTGATGGTTGCCTGTTGAACAATACTATATCTCCATCCTGAAGCTGTCTTTCCACCTTCCATCCCAACTGGAGCTTATCCGCTAATTCAGTAGCATTTCTTTCTGTAACTTTCATCCTCTTGTTATCTTCTTTGATTATGTAATTAACTGCAGGAGCATAGGTAGGCGAAGAATTTATTGTGGCGGTATTACGAATCATTTCTTTCAATTTTTCAATATTGTGTTCTGTTACCGTTTCAGTGACAGTCAATTCCCTGGCGGCCTTTATGGGAACTCCAACCTGATTAATTGAAAGGAATGGTTCTGGGCTTATGACAGTCCTAGCTGAGAAATTTACCCTCTTACCAGAAAGATTACTCCTGAACCTACCCTCTTTTCCCTTTAGTCTCTGAACTAGGGTCTTGAGTGACCTTCCCGACCTGTGCTTCGCAGGTGGTACCCCCGGAGTCTGGTTGTCGAAATAGGTAGTAGTGTGATATTGAAGTAGTTCCCAGAGGTCTTCTATAATTAACTGTGGACTTCCTTGATCCCTATTTTCCCTCAACCTCTGATTTATCCTGATTATATCTACGAGTTTGTGAGTTAGATCATCCTCACTCCTCTCTCCTGTTTCCAATGTTATGGTGGGTCTTACATTCACTGGTGGAACAGGGAAAACCGTAAGTATCATCCATTCTGGTCTCGCTACATCTGGGTCAAGACCAAGAAGGATGAGATCGTCATTTGGTATTTTCTCAAACCTTTCCCTAATTTCTTTTGGGGTAAGCTTCCTTCCCTCTTCCCTGAATGTGGTTGGTTTCTCCAGGCTTATTTTTTTACTTTCATAATGACAATAGGGGCATATCACTACCTCTGAGGCTTCAGATTCTGCCTCGCTAACTATATCATCATATTCAATATCCATTAGTTTAGAATTGATGGCTTCTATCTTGGATTTAAATTCCTTTATCCTGTCTTCCGTAAGTCTTATTCTCCCACAGTTTGCGCAGGTTGCATTCAAAATTGAATATATTTCTTTAGTAAATCCAATATGAATAACTGGAAGGGCTAGCTCAATATGGCCGAAGTGGCCTGGGCAGGTGTCGACCTTACCGCCGCATGTCTTACATTTTAACCCTGGCTCGATGGTACCCATGGCAAGGTCCATGAGACCTTTCTCGATGGGGTATCCATCATCGTCGTAAGTATCAGGGGTAATGACCCTAACAGCTGACATCTTCCTTATCTCATCAGGTGATAATAAGGAAAATTTAATCTCCTTAATACCCTTAGAAATTTCCACTGTCATTTTAACTCACCCAGCCTTAATCTCATAACAACACCAAGTGACATCAACTCATCTCTCATCAGCTTAAATGCATAGCTGGTCTCGATTGGATGAATGTTTGTGGTATTTCCGCATACTGGGCATCTGAGCTCCTTTTTGTTATAGTCGTTTATTGCAACGTGTCCACATTCGGGATCCCCACATACCCATATGGTGAAGCCATCGCTCTGATCAAGGAGCCTATCTTTTATCGTCATGGCGGCGCCATGACCTATCAAAGTGTCCCTTTCCATTTCTCCAAATCTTAGACCTCCCTGCCTTGACCTACCCTCAGTGGGCTGTCTTGTCAATATTTGTACAGGTCCCCTTGATCTTGCATGGAACTTTCCGGCAACCATGTGATGAAGCTTTTGATAAAACACCACTCCTATGAATATGTCAGCTTCAAACTTTCTACCAGTGACACCATCATACATGGTTTCCCTGCCACTGTATTTGAATCCATTTCGTTCCAGTGCTTCCCTAAGACTTTCTTCAGGTTCACCATTGAATATCGTTCCGTTAACGAACCTACCTTCAAGTGAACCTACTTTACCGCCTAATGTCTCAAGGAGGTGGCCCACAGTCATTCTACTGGGTATGGAATGTGGATTGATTATAATATCCGGGATAACCCCGTCCTCAGTAAATGGCATATCTTCTTGCGGGACTATGGCCCCAACAACACCTTTCTGTCCATGCCTGCTAGCAAATTTATCGCCAAGTTCTGGAATCCTGTCCCCCCTTACCTTGACTTTTATCATCCTGCTGTTGTTCTCTGAAACCGTCATTATGACGTTATCAACATACCCAGGTTCTCCGGGCCTGTTGGTTATGGAACTCTCTCTCCTTCTCTGAGCCGTAATTTTTAGATCTTCTTCACCCATAAACCTTGGCGGGGATGTTTTTCCTATGAGTACATCTCCCCCTTCCACATATGTCTCAGGTGAAATCAGACCATTTTCATCCAGATTCCCGTATGCTTCCTCGGGCCTTACACCTGAAACGTCATGAGGAGGAATTTCAAATTTGTCCTCTTGTCCGCCAGGATATCTCTTCTCTTCAGTTTTATATGTTCTGAAGAACGCTGACCTTCCAAATCCTCTTTCTATGGAAGCCTTGTTCAAAATGACTGCATCCTGAATATTGTAATTGTGGTATGAGAGAAGGGCTACAACAGCATTCTGTCCTGATGGTCTTATGTTATATTTTATGAAATCGGCCTGTTTCGTGGTAACTATGGGCTTCTGAGGATAGTGGAGTACATGCGCCCTTGTATCGGCCCTAAGTCTGAAATTACTTTCAGAAAGTCCAAGCGATTGTTTAGTCATGGCTGCTCCCATGGTTACCCTTGGACTTTGATTATGTTCTGGATAAGGTATAACTCCGACCACCGCACCCAGAATCAGGAACGGATTTATTTCCAAATGTGTATGCTCTTTTCCATAGGTCTTTGGAACCTCAAAAACTGAATTACATTGGAGACATTTTATTTGTACTGTATCTTCCCCGGGATTGATCCAGTCCATTTTATCTGAATAGAGGTAGGTACCACAATTGGGGCATTTCTCTGGTTTTTCAAATGGCTCAACAGCTATGAATGCATTCTCTTCCTCTTCAGCATCAAGCCATTCGATAATACCTGAAGAGACCATTTCTTTTATACCCATATTTCCCTTTGCTATTTCTTCCCTGACCTTGTTATTCAACTTTATCTTACCATCATAGACTACGAAGACTGGTCTCCTCATTCTTCCTTTGTCCGTGTTTATGACCACTTCGTTCGTGGATTCATCGTATTTTACATTAATTTGATCAGATAGCTGCCCCGATCTTCTCTTGCTTCTGATATCATTAACAAGTTCAACTCCGTCATCATAATATCCCACAAGGTTCCCATTGACATAAACCCTTGAATAGCCTGGTTTTTCACCAAGAACTTCCTCCAGACCTTTTTGCTTAAGATAACTTATCACATTCTCTTCTGGATATCCTTCTGTGACCTGTACAATCAGAGCTGCGTTCTTAACAAGCCCGCAATTCTGCCCTTCTGGAGTTTCATTAGGACACATCCTCCCCCATTGGGTAGGGTGTAGATCCCTGGCTTCAAAATGTGGTTGAGACCTAGTCAGAGGAGACGATATCCTTCTTAGGTGCGATATGGTACTTATGTATGATGTTCTCTCTAATAATTGGGAAACTCCAGTTCTTCCACCGATCCAATTTCCAGTGGATAGAGCGTGTTTTAGCTTTTCATTTAGGACGTCTTGCCTTATGGATGCTGAAATTCTGATTCCCCTTTTCTTATTATAAGTCTTTTCAAGCTGGCTCTTTAAATCCTTGAACAGAGCCTGAACACTGCTTCTAAAAATCTCCTCAAGTAGATCCCCAGAAAGCTTGATTCTCTTATTTGCCATATGATCTTTATCATCTTCTTTTCTAATACCGAAATAAAGTTCAAGGAGTGCCCTTGCCATTCTTCCTAAAAATACTCCCTTTTTGTATCTGTCTTCCTCTGTATCTCCTAGATGAGGTAGGAGATTCTTGTCTAAAATCTGTGAAAGCTTCTTCTCCCTGAACTCCTTTGCCTGACCAGCAGCGAATCTCTTCTCCAGATAGGTTATGGCATCCCTTGTTGTTCTGATGCCTTCCGGAAGGTATTGATCTGGGGTATTGGCATCTTCAATGTTAGCCATTACGACAGAGACCATCCTCTCGTCGGTAACTATTGCATCATAAATTTCATTATCTTTCTCAACACCTAAGGCCTTCATTAAAATGACTAGCGGTATGGTGCCGGCAATTGAAGGTATTGAAACAATGAGAATACCATCGCTCTTCCTCTCCAGCGTAATTAGTGCCCTATAGCCCTCCTTTTGAGAGAAAATTTTCGCTACCTCAACTTTTGTATCATATTTCTCCTCATATTCTACTATTATTTTATTGGGAGCAAGATCTTCCATTGATATTAGAGTCCTTTCAGTTCCCCCTACGATAAAATATCCTCCTGGGTCAGCAGGATCCTCGCCAAGAAGTTTGAGTTTATCCTCATAACTCATGGCAAGAAGTTCCTCTTCTGTTTTTCCCCTTATTCTTTCTCCTTTCCTCAGGTTAATTCTCCTTATGAATTCATCTATGTTATTCTTGTTTAATATGCATATTTTAGATCTGACCATAACAGGAAACTCACCTATTTTAACCTCTTCTGGTGGTCTCACTATTTGATCATCTTCGACAACTGAGAAGTTCACATATAACGGAGCCATGTAGTTCAGGTCTCGAAGCCTAGCTTCCATGGGTGTTATGTAATTTTCAGAACCAGTTGGTTCCCTCATCATGGGAAGACCGATCCTTATGGTTGGTTCGTTTTCCCCCCTTCCGCCTTTCCTTCCAAATCTGATCCTTATATCACTTCCTCCTGTCTTTGATCTATCAAGTTTCATTTCTCCGGGAGGATCATCCTCTGACACCCTCAGTGTATCTAAAACCTCCTGCATACCTGAATTCGGGTTGTCGTCGGTCGGAATGAAATCATTATAACTGGTCAATTGATGGCTAACTGCATCGAACTCTTTAAAAATTGCATCTACAACTTCCTTAACCATTTATTCACCCACCACCATTCTATAAACAACATATATACCGCTAGTTCTACTGTTATTTCTTGTGATCTTAATAATGGTTCCAGGTTCTATGGGACCATATTTCTCCTCCAAAATTTTAATGACGGCATCTGACTTTTTAATCTTCGGAAGCTGCTCTCGCTTAACTCCGAGATTCTTCAGAACTTTTTCCTCCTCCTCTTTACTAAGCACTTCATGAGCGGGCACTAATTCATGTTGTAAAATATTATACTTAACCATACAATCTACTCCCTTTCAACATTCCAGGGCCAAAATCATTCCCAATATTTAATTTATTTATATGAATCATCTTTAGACCTCTGGAATAGCTACGGTATATTAAAAACTTATAATTAATTTTTGCTATGCAGATTATAAAAAATAGCTAGGGGGTGGGATTTCCATATGGAAAAAATGGATAATAGGATTCAAATACTAGCATCGTGAGGCTCTTTTTTGAATTTTTATTTGTTCCTGCTAATACGATTCTCATCATTCGATCTTTAACCATGTCTTTCAAAATAAATATATATGAAAGAGGAATATCGGCCGATCAGATGAACAATAACTCCATACTGAGATTGCTGTCATTTATGCTGTTTGCAATAGCTGTTATATTCTATGTTGGATGGGGAATAGCATATGGTGACTGGTTTGATATTGGACTATATAGTATAACAGTTGTCCTAGGCGCTTTTGGTCTCACTGGATTTTTCCTGTTCAATCAGAAAATAAAGGAAGGAATTGAAGATTAATATTTCTTAGAAATTATTGTTTTAGTACCCTCTTTTCCACAAACTATGCATTTTCCTTTCTCTTCAGTTGTGGACAATATGTTCTTTCCTGTCTTAGCTTCAATTATATCAGAGCAACTTTTTTCACCGCACCAGAATATCGAGTTAGGGAAGAAATCTATTTCATCATCGAGATTTTTCAAAGGTTTAATATACGAATTCATCCTTTTTGCGGCCCTTTCCAATAATTCTCCCTGAATTTCCTCAAGTATTGAACTTAACTGTTCTAAGAATTCCTTTTTGTTCCGGGTCACCTTTCCCCCTGTCCTTTTGGCATATGTTACAGTTCCATTGGCAACTTCCCTTGAGCCTATCTCTATCCTTAGTGGTACACCTTTTTCTTCCCAATCGTTGAACTTCCATCCGGGAGTATACTGATCCCTATCGTCTAATCTAACCCTTATTCCAATTTTTTGAATTTCTGTATAAAGGTTTCTTGAATATTCTATAACTCCATCTCCGGGAATAGGAACTATTATTACCTGAATTGGAGCTACCCGGGGAGGAATGATTAAGCCTTTCTTATCACCGTGTATTCCAACTATGGAAGCAATAAGCCTTTCTGAAATGCCAAAAGTGGTTTGATGACCGTATTTGATCTCTCCATTCTCATCCACGAATTTTATTTCATAAGGTTTTGCAAAATTGTCCTTATACTGATGTATTGTGGCAATCTGCAACGACCTACCCGATGGGAAGAATGTATCTACCCCAATGGTGTAATGTGCTCCCGGGAATTTATCCCAGTCAGGCCTTTTTCCCATTATATATGGAACTGCTATATCTTCAGCTACTTTCTTCCATATTTCCATATCATCGGCAATCTGTTTTTCGGCATCTTCATAGTCACTATGGACTGTATGGCCCTCTATGAAATGGATCTCCCTAACTCTGATAAAGGTCCTGGTTTGCTTAGTTTCATACCTAAAGACATTTACAATTTGATAAGTTCTAAGTGGGAGGTCTGCGTGGGACCTTATCCAAAGGGAGAAAATTGGATACATTGCAGTCTCTGATGTAGGTCTTAAAACCAGCTGTTCTTCTAGGTCATCATCTCCCCCCTTAGTAATCCAATACACCTCCGATGAAAATCCTTTAATGTGTTCAGCCTCCTTATTGAATTGACTCTTTGGGATAAGGGAGGGGAAGTATACCTCATTATATCCGAAATTATCAAAATGCATCCTTATCCTTTCATCTATAATTCTCATGAGTTTCCACCCATAAGGTGGCCAGACATTCAGACCCTTAACAGGATATCTCTTATCTGTCAATCCTACCTTCTCTATTATCTCATTGTACCATGCAGAAAAATTATTCTCAGGATCCTCTTTTACCATCGACCTACAATTTATATGATTATTTAATTTTATATTCGATGAAACCTATCATATTCTTTTAAAAAAGTTTATGAATTTCCAAATCATCTGCAACAAATGGAATTAACCAATGCTGAAAAGAGAGTGATTAAATTTCTCATGGACAAGGATTCAATTGATATGGAGGATCTTTTCCTTATCATGGATAAAAACGAGGCTGCCAGTGCGGTATCATGGCTGAAAGAAAAAAAATTAATAAATGTGGAAGAAAGGCCATATGTAGAGTATGCTCTTGGAAAGGAGGGCAGGAAGGTCCTTGAAAAAGGACTTCCGGAGGAAAATCTTTTAAAACTGGTTAATGAAGGGAAAACGAACCTTAAGGAACTACAGAACATAATGGGTGATGATTTGAGATATGCACTGGCTCAATTTTATAAACTGGGAGCTAAAACTGAGAACGGTGAAATCTATATAACAAATAAAGAGAAAATTGCCAGTCACGTGGAAAAGATTAAAGAAGTCCTTGATAAGATAACAAGGGGGGAGGGAAAGGAAGAAGATGTTTCACTCATTAAAGGAAGGAAAGACTTTGTTGTTGAGAAGGCCAGAATGAAAAGGAGAATTAGATTAACTGAAAATGCTAGGAGATTGTCACCTGAAGAATTAAAAGAATCGGATGAGATAAATCAAATAACACCGGAGATCATTGAGAGGTACAATGATAACATTAAGCTAAGGGCATATGATATATACATGTATTCACCAAGGTCTTTACCAGCAAAAATACATCCTCTTTCTGAATTTATTGAAATAGTAAGAGAGAAGATGTTATCAATGGGATTTAAAGAGCTTTATGGGAATTATGTGGAGAATACCTTCTGGAACATGGATGTTCTTTTCATCCCACAGAATCATCCGGCCAGAGATATGCAGGATACATTCTACGTGGAAGGAATGGAAAAACCTGATGAGAACATGGCGAAGATCGTTGGGAAGATACATGAAAGAGGCCTAAGGGGAGGAAGAGGATGGGGGTACAAGTGGTCCATTGAGGAGGCCTCCAAAAAAATACTTAGAACTCATACCACGGTTAACACCATAAGATATTTGATAGAGCATCCCAATGAGCCCTGTAAAATTTTTTCAGTGGAGAGAATATTCAGGAGAGAAAATCTTGATAGCAAACATCTGGCAGAATTCACACAGGTTGAAGGTGTTATCTCAGGTCCTGGAGTTAATTTTGGGGTACTGATAAGGACTCTTAGGGATTTCTATAGCGCATTGGGAATAAAAAATTTGAGATTCAAGCCCTCTTACTTTCCATATACCGAACCATCGCTAGAGATATTTGGAAATTTCATGGGAAAAGAAATGGAACTTGGCGGGGCAGGCCTTTTCAGACCAGAGGTATTGAGACCATGGGGTATAAAATACCAAGTTGCAGCTTGGGGACTAGGTCTAGAAAGACTACTTATGCTTGTTCTCAACACCGATGATATAAGGAATATCTACAAAAATGATCTAGCTTTCTTGCAGGAAAGAAGGCTGATTATAATAAAAAAAGATTAGAGTTCTAATTTCTTTTGTATACCGTTATTCCCTTTTTTTACCTTGAATTTTTCACTAATTATATCAGAGAATACCTTTATGGCTAGATCAGGGTATTGTTCTTCGGGGATAAAAGCCTCCATTTCAGGTGTGACTTTGATATCCTTTATTTCATTTTTTTCGAGAATTTTCTTTCTCTCCCTTTTTTCAACCCTTTTTGCATTCGTTATGGAAATTATCCCTGCTTTCTCAAGTTCTGCTGAAAATATTGGTCGTTCAAATATTTTGTAAAGGATATAGAGTGTTTTTTCAGCTCTATGGTCTTCTTCAGATGAAAGCTTCTCCCTTATGAAATCGTATACTGTTTCTCCGTCCTTTTTATTTAGGTAATAGATCTTTGATGGTTTTACGTATTTTTCCTTCAACATACCGAAGTCTGTCATTGCCTTCAGATATCCTGTTAGTTCTAACCTGTGAATTTTTGAATTCTCTGATAGCTTAAGCTCTTTGTAAATCCCCGAAATTGATTTTCCGTCTCCTCTAAGTATTTGCAATATGTGGTCTTTTAGAGGTATTCCGTGCAACTCTTGCTCTTCCATTATAGATCTTTGAATCTGTCCGATAATTTATGCCTAACTTCGTTAAGTGTCGTATATTCCATCTCTTCGTCTGGCAACCTGTGCGGTTCAAACGGTCCCATCCGCCTAATATAATCTGTAATTTCCAGCGCCTGTTTTCTAGCATTGTCAAATGCTACATCTCCTAGCAGGTCAGCAGGACCTATCAATTTTCCTTCGGAAAGCTGGAATCCTAATCCTATTACCCTTGGAGGACCGTCAAACCTTGATGGTGTTGCATCTGCTTCAGATACTGGCATTATTGGTCCATTATGGCTACCTCTCATCCATCCAGAGACTAGGTGAGGATAAGCGAATGGTTCCAGCACTTCTCCCATGGCAGGAAGTCCAGCTTGGGCCCTAACCACCGCAACAGGATCGTCTTTCCCAACGTATTTGCCTGCGATTTCCTGTAATTTATCTGTACTTACTACCGCCACTGGTTCATAAGGTAGATGTTTGTTGTCTTTCCCGGGAAATACTCTCTTGATCACATACCTTCCCTTTGATCCAATGAGCGCCAGGATATCGTACATCTCATCAGGGCTATGGAGAATAACTGATTTCTTTCCCACCACATCCCATATCTCAAAATCGAATCCATAGTGCATATTAGGATCTATAACAAGACCAGGAGTATTAAAAGGATCTGAAAACATCCTGAATATGGGGAGATTAAATGCTCCTGGCTCTGTTTTATCCATCATAAATATAGCTACCGGTTCGCTCTTCCTCTCCTGAAACTCCATTTCTGCAACACCGGGTCCCATACCTTTGAGATTCCCTGAAAATGAGTCCTTAAGAAGGTCCTGTCCAGCACCATACAACTTCAACTTCTTGGCAACTTCAGTGGCTTTAACAAAAGCCTCCCATGCCATTCCGTGAATCTCCTTATTTCCTTCTCCTTTTGTATGAGTGATGATTAATTGAAGGTCATCTCCTACCGCAGTGACGTAGAAATCAATAATTTTTCCCTCTTCCTTTGCATTTTCAAGTACAATTCTTGCTTCGCTTTTTAAATCGGGATGAACCCTAGAATGACCGGCAAGTCCACCAACGTCGGCCTTTATTACACTTAAAGTAACTTTCATAAAATCCCCGTCTTCCATATAATTGTTTAATTACTTAATATTAATGGTAAGACAATCAACTAAAAATGAAGTTAATTAATTTAAGGTTTTAACCATGTAAACCAGTCACAAATATTAAAACTACTCAAGATTACAAATTTCCTTTATAAATGCCCGGGTTGCTTGATTTAGGGTTAAATCACCTTTCGATAGTTTTTCGGCCAGCTCATTTAACTTTTGATCCTTCCTATTGAATATAACCATGATGTTATTCTTAATCTTCTCCTTAGATTTGATAATGTCGTGGCCAGAACTTACTTTATCCCTTTCATCTTTTATGGCTTGAATCAATTCCTTGAGCCCTGCCCCGGTTATTGAGGAAACCTTGAAAAACTTGTGAGATTTAGCAGTATCGGGAATACTTAATATTTCCATTAGCTGTTTTTCGGCAATATATGACTCGGGTCTGTCTCCCTTGGTTAATACAATAAAATCCCCAATTTCCATCTGACCTGCTTTCATGGCTTGAATTTCATCTCCGAGGCCCGGGGCAAGAACTAGGATAACCAGGTCAGAAAAGTACATTATATCAACCTCATCCTGCCCTGCTCCGACCGATTCAATTATAATCATGCTGAACCCTATGTAAGTCAGAAAATCTAATACATCCCCTATTGCGAAATTGAGACCTCCACTCTGTCCTCTTGTGGACATACTCCTTATATACGCATTGTTCTCCTCGGCAATCCTCAGCCTGTTTCCCAACAATGATCCTCCACTGTACGGACTTGTGGCATCTATCATTATTACCGCTAGTTTTTCATTCTTTGAAAAATCTGAAACTAGTCTTGCTATCAAGGTTGATTTACCGGCACCTGGCGGTCCTGTAATCCCCAATATGAATGATTTCTTCCTCTGCCCATCTATTATTTTTCTCAGCTCGTCGTACCCGTCTAACCTATTTTCTAATATGGTTATGAGCTTACCGATGGATCTCCTATCGTTTTGAATAGCCTTTTGTACCAAGTCATCAACGTAAGTCATTTAATGAGTATTCCTTGCGGTTTAAAATCTTTTCATGTGTTTCATTTGATTTTTTTCAATAGTCTAAGGGGCAGAAGTACACAACCTACCCTTCCAGGTGATACCTTTATTGGAAAATTTGAAAGGTAGGTCGATTCATCCCAATTTCTTACCTCACTGAGCTTCTTATTTAATATTGATTCCAATAAAAGATCAGCTGATATGGTGGACAGTATACAGGCATCTCCATCGAATTTTGCATCTACTATCTTATCCCCTTCCAGTACGATATATATGTTTATCTTGTCACCGCATTGAGTGGGAGCACTTTCCAGAGTTGTTTTATGATATAATTCAGGCTTACCCCAGTGCTTTAGTTCACCATAATTCAATAGAAAATCATCAGACACTTATATCACCCAGGGCCTCAAATGATTTCGTCAGTTCTTCCTCTGTATTGTATAGGTACCAAGAAAACCTAACGCCCCCGTTAACTCCGAGGAATTTGAATAACGGTTCGGCGCAATGGTAACCACTCCTAGTAAAAACATATTTTGTGCTAAGAATCTCCGCAACATCATGTGGATGTATGAATTTACCAGTAACTATGCCCATAGATTGCAGTCCCTTAATGATTCTTTCATAGTTTTTTGACTTCAGATTGAATGATATTAATCCAGACCTCAATTCCGGGTTCTCCGGGCCATAGAATTCAATCTTCTTATTTTCTTTAGCTAGCTCTAGAGCCAGTTTAGTAAGTTTTCTTTCATGGTTCCTTACATTCTCCATGCCTATAGATGATAGGTAATCCACTGCCGCACCTAAGCCCACAGCCCCTTCCACATTTGGTGTCCCTGCTTCGAATTTCACCGGAGGGTCCTCATATTCTATTTTATCATAGGATACACTCCTAACCATTTCTCCACCTTCCATGAATGGATCCAGGTCCTGTAAAATTTCATATTTACCGTAAAGGCATCCTATTCCCATAGGCCCTAGCATCTTATGACCGGAAAAGGCCACGAAATCTATGTAATCATTCACCTTGAATGGAATATGAGGAATTGATTGAGCACCATCAACGATAAAATAACTTCCAAATTCTTTTGCAATTTTACCAAATTCTGTAACATCGTTTACTGTCCCTAAGACGTTTGAGATGTGTGTCATGCTAACAATTTTAACATCCCTCCCCATTTTATTTTTAAAATCCTCATAATTCAATGTGCCATCTGAATTTAGGTCGATAAAATCAACTAGGATCCCCCTTTCTCTTAACCTAAGCCATGGCAGCAGGTTGCTGTGATGTTCCATCTTTGTCAAAATAATCCTGTCTCCTCTTTTGAGGTTCTTTGAAAGAACATATGAGAGCATGTTTATGCTTTCAGTAGTATTTCTTGTGAAAATTATTTCATCCTTTTTCGCTCCAATAAAATCTGCCACTTTCCTCCTTGAATTCTCATAGAGATCAGTGGCCTCCTGAGCCAAACTGTAAATAGATCTATGAACGTTTGCGTTATATTTCTCATAATACGCCACAATAGCATTGATCACCTGAACAGGTTTCTGTGATGTTGCTGCTGAATCAAGATAAATGAAGTTCGAATTAAATATGGGAAAATCTGCTCTGATATCAGACGCGATCATTCAATCCACTATTTCATCAACCATCCTCAAATATTTTTCCCTTATCTCCTCTGGTATGGGATCGATGATAGGATTAATGAACCCTTCCAATATGAGCCGCTTTGCCTCCTTGGTTTCAATCCCACGAGACATTAGATACTGTACCTGCTCCTCTGGGATATTAGATACTGTCTCCCCATGTTTAGATCTTACATTTCCATTGTAGATTTCTAAGGTAGGAATCGCATTTCCCTTCGCTTCTTTGGAAAGTAACAATAAATTGGCCATCAAGAATGATTCTGTTGATTTTGATTCTTCCCCTATCCTGATATTTCCCCTGAAGATCATTGAACTTGAATTTCCGAGTATCCCCTTGAAGATTATGTTATTGTGCTCATTGGGCGCCATGTGGTCAGAAAATACTTCTAGATCTAGATGATTGTTCTTTTTCCCGATTGCAGACCCCAGATAATTAGAATCTGTGAACTGCGATTCATGAGCTAAATCGATCTTAGTTATGTCCTTAGGACCGAATACCGAGAGATGGAAGATTTTAACTGAGGCATACCTGCCCAGCTTTATTTTTAGATTTAGATGATTGAATTTTGAGAGTGAGGAATCTTCTAGCAGGTATAGACCCAATATGGAGTTGTCTCCAACATTTATAATGGCTGAGTTTGAGACTGTTGTTCCAGATGATTCAATATAATTTACTATAAAGTTCACTTGGGAATTCTCCCCTATTTCCACATAATGCCTCGCCACATAATCTGATTCATTCGTGAGCATTATCTCAGTTAATTTGTCGGAAGCATAGTTCCCAGGAATTTTCATGTACATGCCGTCATTGAATTTTGCCTGATTCAGTATCTCCAGCTTGCTATTACTCTCTGGGAAAAATAAATTCTTGTCTATTTCATCAATATGTTCTATTATGCTGGAGTA
Source organism: uncultured Thermoplasmatales archaeon (assembly GCA_964468585.1). GTDB lineage: Archaea > Thermoplasmatota > Thermoplasmata > Thermoplasmatales > JAFMDN01. The sequence continues at coordinate 24,244 of CAYXTM010000004.1, forward strand.
ATGGAACCTATCATTACCTAGATACCTGCATGGTGAGCCATTGTGCAAGGTATATCTAGTCTGCATCCCAGCACACGTTGATCTTCGGGTTCTATAAAGGGGTAGGATCTCTTCTTCCTTTAAATTGGTATAATATTTCATGCTAGGGGAGTCAGGCGGGCCCTGAAGAGGTAGCTGTTGCGCTAGTCTCTCTCTTTTTTCTCTAATAATCTCAACGCTCATCCAACGGCACCCATTTTACTCATTTCGAGCCTGATAAGCTTATTGAATTCGATTGAATACTCTAAAGGTATTTCCTTCAGAACATCGTCCAAGAATCCTAGCACTATTAGTGACCTTGCGTCCTCTTCCCTTATGCCTCTACTCATGAGGTAGTTTATCTGCTCTTCTGATATCTTGCCAACCGATGCCTCATGGGAAAAAGCTGCAGATTCATCCAATATTTCATTATGAGGGTAAGTATTGCTTTTTGATCCTTCATCCACTATGAGGGCATCACATTGTACAGAAGATTTGGAATTATATGCTCCCTGGTTAATTCTCAACAATCCCCTGTAAACAGACATTCCACCTCTCCCTGATATGCTCTTAGCCACTACCTTGGAGCTGGTATTAGGAGCAGCGTGAACTACTTTTGCTCCATTATCCTTCCACACCGGCCCCATTGCCAAAGCGACATTTAAGTTGGATGTTGAAGCATACTCACCCCTCAAAATAGAAGAGGGATAGGTCATAGTGATCTTTGATCCGAGGCTTCCCTGCACCCATTCCATCCTTCCGTTTTCTTCTACCCATGCCCTCTTTGTGGGCATATTTATCACATTGTCAGACCAGTTCTGAATTGAAGTGTATCTTACCTTCGAATTTTTCTTAACATAAACCTCCACAATGGCCGCATGGAGAGAGTATTTGCTGTAAGTAGGCGCAGTGCAGCCTTCAATATAGTGTACCGATGCACCTTCCTCTGCAATTATTAGGGTTCTTTCAAACTGCCCCTCCAGCTCCCCATTCATCCTGAAATAAGCTTGAACAGGAAGTTCCACATGAATTCCCCTGGGAATATAGAGGAATGATCCACCCGACCAAACCGCAGTATTTAGGGCAGCAAATTTATTGTCGCTTGGTGGTACAATCCTTCCGAAATGTTCCCTTATAATATCCGGATATCTCTGGAGGGCAGAATCCATGTCCATGAATATAACTCCCTTATCCTCCCATTGCTTCTTTATTTTTGAATATACCCCCTCTGACTCAAACTGTGCTACTGTTCCTGCCAGATATTTCCGCTCCATTTCTGGAACTCCCAATCTGTCGAATGTGTCTTTTATCTCCTTGGGTACTTCCTCCCATGAACTGGCTTTCCTCTCTTCAGGTTTGATAAAATATGTTATCTCATCAAAGTTGAGTTCTGAAAGATCTGGCCCCCATGTCGGTACTGGTTTGGAATTGAAAATTTCCAGAGCCTTAAGCCTTATATTTCTCATCCAGTCAGGCTCCTTCTTGACTCTAGATATTTCTTCCACGACCTCCCTCGTTAGACCATGACCCACTTGGTATACCGGCTTAACATTTGTCCTGAAGTCATATTTATCCTTCTTTATTTCGAAGGATTCATCTAATTTCTGCATTTACCGCACCTCCTCTATAATAATCATAACCATACTCCTCTATCTTCTTGGCAATTGAAGCATCACCACTTTCAACGATTTTCCCATCAACTAGAACATGAATAAAATCAGGTGAAACATAATCAAGTATCCTCTTATAATGTGTTATTATGAGAAGACCAGTTCCATTTTCTTTGGCTCTTTTGACCGCCTCTGAAACTATACGGAGTGCGTCCACATCCAATCCAGAATCTATTTCATCAAGTATGACAAATTTCGGCTTGAAAAGGAGCATTTGCAATGCTTCCATCCTTTTCTTCTCCCCGCCTGACAAACCATCGTTTAGACTTCTATCTAAGAAACTCTTATCAAGCCTGAAAGTTGCAAGTAATTCATTAGCCTGTTCTATAAACTTCTTGTACTCCAATTTCTCATTTGGATGAAGAGAAGAATATGCTGTCCTAAGGAAGTTTATATACTTTAGCCCCTGCACTGCAATTGGCTCTTGAAAAGCAAGGAAGATTCCTTCCCTTGCTCTTTCATATATCTGTAAGGATGAAATATCTTTATCATCAACCAGTATCTTTCCCCTTTCTATAGTGTATTTGGGGTTACCCATTATAGCCTGTGCAAGTGTACTTTTACCAGCACCATTTGGCCCCATTAGTGCATGGATTTCACCTGACTTGATAGTCATATTTAACGATTTAAGAATCTGCTTATCGCCAACCTTTACCCAAAGGTCCTCGATTTTCAATATATGACTAGTTCCTTTTTCCATCTTTATCTAATGATTATGGATAGTTCATATTTAAACATTTTTTACTGTCTAAAATGATAAAATGTATATAGGCTATTTTATTACATAAATTGTGTATGATGAAAATTTACTTACTGGCACCAAGAGAGAGATATTAGAAATGCTACTTGATGGGCCAATGACAGCCAGTGACCTGGCTAAAAAGCTAAAGATTCAGGTCACGGCAATAAGAGAACATTTGGAAAATTTAGGTGCTAATGACTTTGTTACATTCGATTTTGTTAATACTGGAAAAGGGAGACCAAAGAAGATTTATCATATAACAAAAAAGGGAGTCAACCTTTTTCCTAAGAGATACGACCTTTTACTGAAAATATTCTTAGATCAGCTGGAGAAGGAAATGGGGCATGATTGGGTTAAGAACTTCCTAAGCAGAGCTGGTTCCAGTGTCATTTCTGATCTAGACCCTGATCAAGGGATAAACGGATTGTTGAACTTCTATAATAGCCTAGGATGCATGGCTAGTATTGAGATTGATAAGGATAGGACAATAATAAGAAGGAAGAACTGCATTTATTACAACCTAGCTATTGAAAGGGAAAATTTAGTTTGTGAGAGTTTTGAGAATTCTATCCTGAGTAAAATATTCCCAAATCAAAAAGTGATCAAGAAGGATACAGTCAAACCTGAAAAATTCGATTGTGAAATTATAATTGAAAATAAGAAAACCTGAGAGATTCTCTGAGGGATTCATAAAGATTATTTTGTTGAATTTCATTATGTTTCAATGCTAACTGTGACAGAAACTTTCTTTTCTATTGAAGGCGAAGGTCCGTTCATAGGCATACCAACATTTTTCATAAGGTTGACAGGATGCAACCTGCGATGTGAATGGTGTGATACTAAATACTCGTTTTATGGTGGGACAAAAAGGGAGGTTGACGATTTAGTTCAGGAATCTATAAGATCGGGTGCAAAATTCGTATCTATTACAGGTGGGGAGCCCTTGCTGCAAAAGGACGTTTACCCACTCATGTACAAACTCCTTGACATGGATTTTAAGATAATCTTGGAAACAAGCGGTTCAATTTCAGTGGAAGAGGTTCCAACTGAGGATAACCTGATAATTTCAATGGATATCAAAACACCGTCTTCTAAGATGGTAGAGCATAACCTTTACCAGAACATTGAACTGCTTGGAAATAAGGACTATCTGAAATTTGTTATCGCTGATGATAAGGATTTCGAATTCTCAGTAGGGGTAATGGAGAAGTATCCCTTTGATGGAGAAATTATTTTTCAGCCTGAAGGGGGAACAAACCTTAAATGGTTGGTAGAAAAGGTTTTAGAGAATAGATTGAATGTAAGAGTATTGCCTCAACTCCATAAATTGATTTGGGGAGAAAGGAGGGGAGTATGACCCAATATGAATATACTGATGATGAAGGCACAATCGCAGTAAAATTGGCCAGAAAAGCCATTGAAGAGTTCATAGATATAAAATTGGTTGTCAAGAATAGTTATGGTGGGAAGTTTGTGGAAAAAAGGGGCGTTTTTACCACGATAAATAAGACAAATGGAGAATTGAGAGGATGTATCGGGTTCCCTGAGCCTATATATCCATTAGGTGAAGCCATAATAAAGAGCGCTATTGCAGCTGCAACTGAGGATCCACGGTTTCCGCCACTGACTAAGGGAGAAATTGATGATGTTTTAATCGAAGTATCTCTCCTGACAAAACCTGTTGCGGTGAACGTTGATAATAGAAAAGACCTCCCAAAGATCATAGAGGTCGGGACGCACGGCCTGATTGCATCTAGTGGCGTTTATAGCGGTCTTTTATTACCGCAGGTTGCCGTGGAAGAGAAGATGAATGCCGAGGAGTTTCTCGATGCAGTTTGTTGGAAGGCAGGGATGGAAAAGGGGTGCTGGAAAGATAAAGATGTTGAGATAAAAACATTTACTGCAGAAATTTTTTATGAGGTTGAACCTAACGGCCCCATATTTAGAAAGATGCTGGAGAATGAATAGAATTGACCGATTATATTTATGGCAAGGTTTTTGTTGATAATGAATTTAAAGAAAGATATATTGAAATCGTAAATGGAAAGATAAATAAAATTTCCACTGAAAGGGGAAATGGTACCGTAAGAACTATTGAAGGATATATCCTGCCAGGAGGAATTGACATTCATGTGCATTTCAGGGACCCCGGTGAAGAACACAAAGAGGACTTCTTCAGTGGAAGTAAGAGTGCTATCTATGGGGGTACAACCACTGTCGCCGACATGCCGAATAATAAGAAGCCAATCAATTCAACAAATGTTTTTCTTGAAAAGCTGAAGACGATTCAGGGTAGGAGTTTTACCGATTTTGCTCTATACCAGTTACCCATATCGGAGGATATTCCATCTTCCATTGGTCAGAAAGTTTTCATGGGAAAATCGACGGGTGGCCTGATTTCCGATCTGAACTCAGTAGTGGATAATAATAAAGTCAAGGTTTTTCATGCAGAAGAGCAGGCCTGTCTAGACAAATTTAAGATAGATGATAAAAATCTGAGGAACCACGATGTTTCTAGACCTCTCGAATGTGAGTTTGCTGCAATTGAAAAGATAGCGTACAAAAATTTTAGGAACATATTGATTGCACATGTGACCTCTTTTCAAGCAGCCAGTTTGGCAAAAATGTTGGGGTTCAATGTAGAAGTTACCCCTCATCATGTGCTATTGAATAGAGACATGAATTTAGGGTCACTTGGCAAGGTAAATCCACCTTTGAGGAAGAAAAGAGTTCAGGAGGAATTATTGAATTCCTTAAAAAGTGGAAAAATAGACATCATTTCATCTGATCATGCGCCTCACACACTGCAGGAAAAAGAGATTTTTGATGATGCCCCATCAGGTATGCCAGGAGTAGAGACAAGGCTCCCTTTAATGTTGATGTTGGCAAAAAGGGGGATAATTGAAATCTGGAGGGCTGTTAAAATGCTTTCAGAAAATCCTGCTAGAGTTCTAAAAATAAATAAAGGTTTGATAGCGCCTGGCTACGATGCAGATTTCATAATTACAGATATGAATGAAAGAAAAATTTCAGCTGATATGCTGCACTACAAATGCGGATGGACCGCATATGAAGGGTTTAACGGAGTTTTTCCCTTGGAGGTAATTCAAAGGGGCGAGGAAATTTTAGTTGATGGAGAAATAGTTGAACAGCCTAGAGGTGTTTTCATAAGTGGGGAAGAGACGAGGGAATGAAATCATAGAAGATAGGATAAATGAACTCTTCCAAATGGCTCTGGAAGACGACAAAAATGGCCTTCATGATGATGCCCACATTAAATACGAGTTGATATTCAGATATTCTACAAGATACAGAGTTAAGAAGCCCATAGGTTACAACACCTGGGTATGCAGAAAATGCAGATATTCAATACTAAACAACGGGGGATCTATCAGGCTAAGAAAATCTACTCTAACGGTGAGATGTGGACGGTGCGGTTATATAAGGAGATTTAAAATAAATCATTCCTCAATAGTTTCAGCACTGAACAGTACATTATATCCTTGAAGGGTTGTATATACCTTATCCAGTAGGGATATAGCCTCTTCCACTGTTGCGTGGTTTCCCCACTCGTACACCATATCCTTGCTTCCTGTTATGGGTTTGAAACCAAGGGATCTCAGCCTAGTAAGTATCTCAGAAGGCCTTTCCCCCTCCGAGCTGAAGATAATTGTGAGGTACGTCTTTTTCCCCATGCGGGGTAATCTTCTAATGTTATTTATCTTTTTTTTATAACCCTAAAATTTTACCTATTCTCTTCTTGTAATTGATTTACTATGGATTTGTTGTTGGTTATTATATACCTAGTCAAGGACTTGTGTACCATTATTTTTCCCGCTAATATCGGATCCAGGTAGTCCTTGGATAATTCATAAATTTCCACGTTAGGGATGGCTATACTGTACTTGAATTCATTTCTCCTGATTAAATTGAAGAGATCCTGATAAAGCTTGAATTTGTTCTCTGAAAAGAGCTTTGACCCCCTGCCATAGGGGGGATCAGTAACAATAGCGTCAAAATTGTATGACGTAATTTGCCTGAAATCACTTTGGAAGATGCGGGCATCCTTGATTCCATAATAATCTAGATTCTTTTTGGCACCTACAACCATTTTACTGCTAAGGTCTATGCCTATGGCGTTTATTTGCATCCTTCGTGCCTCAGTCAAAAAGGTACCTGTACCTGCAAATGGATCTATTATCGTACCATGAGTTTTCACACTCGAAATATTTATCATGGCTCTAGCCAGTAAAGGATTGATACTTGAAGGATGATTGAATGGCCTATGCTTGAACTGTTCCAGATATTTTGAAATATTCCTTTCATAAACAATCAACCCTGAATAATCAGATTTATCTGTCAAAATAGACAGTATTTTAATTTCTGGATTTGTAAGGTTGACTTTCCCTCCAAGTTTCTTTGCCAACAAATCAATTTTTGATTCTCTTTCAGAGAATTTAACCTCTATTATTTTGTATGACTTATCTCTGTCGAATTCAAAATCAAGAAGTGCCATATATTTTACAAACGTAACTCTATTTTTAATTTCATCAATATTCTCAGTTTCAAAAATAACAAAATTTCCGCTGTACTTAATGATTTTTGAATCTGTTAAGTTAATAATCGAAAACAATTCTGACTTGCCTAAGTCTGGGTAATCACCAGTTAAAATGGCAATGAACTTCACTATACCTTATATTTTACTAATTAATTTAGTTATTAGCTGAAGGGTCATAAATGATTAAGTACAGTGATTCAGGTGTAAATTTCGACGATGTGGGAGCATTTAGAAAAGAGCTAATTTCTCATTTGAGGAACCACGGAAAATGGAATGTTCCTCTTGGTATTGGACATTATGCCGGTTTGATTGAATTTGGTGAGTACTATCTTGCTCTACATACTGATGGAGTTGGGACTAAGACAATACTGGCTCTGAAACACAACTATCTGCGTGAATTGGGCCATGACCTCATTGCAATGAATGTCAATGACCTCTCATCCATGAACATAGAGGCGGTTGCCATGGTCGACTATATTGCGTCTTCCATATTCTATAAAGAACTTGGCGAACAGTTGGGAGAAAGCCTTAATTCAGCCCTGGAGGAGGCGGATATATCAATTATAGGAGGCGAAACAGCCTCGGTTCCTGACCTTATAAATGGACTTGATATTTCTGGTACTGTACTCGGAATTGTTAAGAAAAATATGATTATTACAGGAGAAAAAATCTCAGAGGGGGATTATATAATAGGTATCCCCAGTTCCGGTTTCCATTCGAACGGTTATTCGCTCATTAGGAAAATACTAGACCTCAACCCAGGATTGGAGGATGAGATTGTTGGAGGAGAAAAGTTGTGGAAGAAACTTCTGAAAGGGACCAGAATATACAGCAGAACAATCGAGGAAATTTCTTTAAAATTTGATTTACATGGAATGGCACATATCACTGGCGGAGGTTTCAGGAATTTGTTAAGACTTAAGCAGATGCATTATAAAATAAACTACGAGATCGATATTCCTGAAATTTTCAAAATTATAATTGATAGGGGAAATGTTTCTTATCAAGAGGCATTCCAAACATTCAATATGGGCGTAGGATTTGTGATAATACTTGACGACAAGAATGGAAAGAAACTTTTGGATGAATATGAAGATTTAATCAAAATTGGAGTCGTTGAAAAGGGAAATGGAGTTAGTATTGCACCATATAATGTTTTTTATGCTAATTACTACTGAGTACCATTTAGTAATCTTTATTATGTTATAATTAATCAAGGAACAAATTTAAGGGTGGTAAAATGATTGGAAAATTAGCACCGGATTTTGAGACAAATTATGTAGTTAATGGGGAAATAGCCAAAAAAACCATAAGGTTATCTGATGTGTACAAGAGCGGTAAATGGGTAATTTTATTCTTCTATCCGGCAGACTTCACATTTGTTTGTCCGACTGAGGTAGAAGGATTCGCTGAAAAATACCATGAATTCCAAAAAATGGGTGCAGAAGTAATGGCTGTAAGTACTGACACGGTATATACCCACAAGGCCTGGATTGAACATGACAATAGAGTTTCCAAGGCAAAGTATCCCATGCTCGAGGATAGGACTGGGGCCATTTCAAAGGCCTATGGGGTATACGATGAAAAAACCGGCAATGCTCACAGGGGACTGTTTATCATCGATCCTCATGGCGTAATAAAATACATGGTCATTACAGATGATAACGTCGGAAGAAGCACTGAGGAAACCAAGAGAGTACTGGCGGCCCTGCAATCCGGAGGCCTTTGCCCAGTGGATTGGGAACCTGGACAACCCACGTTAAAAGTTTAAATTTTTTATTTTAAAATTTTAAAATCTTCAAAATTTCCATCTTTTTGATATTCTATTATTTTTTCTGTCACCACTGCATCCGGAATATCATTCTCACAGAATTGAATCAGTCTTTCAACTGCCTCTGGTTCCCCCATAAATATCCCTTCCACTGTTCCATCTCTATTGTTTCTTATCCAACCTTTAACATTTAGTGATCTTGCCATCCTTCTTGTCCTGTCTCTGAACCCGACTCCCTGGACCACGCCTTTGAAAATTACGTGAACTTGCATTGATTGTTATTATCTACAACTAAAATAGCATTTCCCATAAAATAGTAAAATAAATTTTAAATAAGTAAATTTTATTTTACTTCATGTCTAAATGGGCAAATATAGTGTCAATAATAATTGTGGCGTTACTCTTTCTCGCTTTAGGGTATTATGCCGGTCATTTAAGTAACGTAAATCAAACTCAGAAGCAGGAGAAGATTGTTGTCACCGATGATCTTGGCAGGAATGTTACCATATATTTACCTGTGACAAGGGTGGTATCCATGGATCCGTCAAATACTCAAATGATGTATGCCATTGGGGCAGGTAACCTTCTTGTTGCGGATACTTCATACGATTGGTGGCCTTCCCAGTCAGTAAATCTACCAAAAGTTGAAATGGATAATGGGACTGCTTCTGTTGAAGAAGTCCTGAAGTTCGACCCCAATCTTGTTCTTGCAACAACCATTCAGAGTCCTTCCATAATAGACCAACTAGAAAATTTAAGCATCCCGGTATTGGTACTTGAACCAAATAATATAACCGGCATTTACAAGGATATGTATCTTCTTGGAAATGTGACGGGACATGAAGCGGGAGCAATTGCTGAAGTAAATCACATGAAGAGCTACATATCAAACATAACCTCGAAGACCATTGGACTCCCTCATGAGCGTGTGCTTTACATGCTCTGGCCTGATCCCGTATATACTGCAGGAAACAACACCTTCATAAACAGTATAATCCAGACTGCGGGTGGAATAAATGTTGCAGCAAATCTCAGTGGGCCTTGGCCCATTATCAATAATGAAACTATACTCTCCGATAACCCGCAGGTGCTAATCGTGGACAATGGCACCGGAATTTCCAACATATCATACTTCAAATCGAATATACTATGGCAAAATGTATCTGCAGTCCAAAATAATATGGTATTCTTCCTCAATAGAACTGAATCAAACTGGATGAATGAACCTGGACCTCTAACCATATATGCAGTGGGAATGGTTGCTCAATTCCTTTATCCACAGGTATTCAATGCGAGCTAAAATCTCCTTTATTTTTTTACTATTCTTAATACTAATTCTGAATATTCTACTTTCCATTAGTATAGGACCAGTTCGGATCCCTTTTAGTGAAGTAGTTTTAACAATTGTAAATTATCTTAATGGGGGATCCTATGACAAGATATTTGCTCTGATAATTTTTTACATAAGAATGCCCAGGGTGCTACTGGCCAGCATAATCGGTATCGTACTTGCCCTATCTGGCCTCGTTACCCAAACAATTTTCAAGAATCCTCTTGGAGACCCTTATTTGACAGGAGTCGCAAGTGGTGCGGCACTCGGAGCTGCCATAGGATTTCTAATCTCTCCATTTATAGTTGAGCCTCTTGCATTTGGATTTGCTATATTGGCCGTCCTGATAACATTCGCCATTTCGAAGGTAGACGGTGAATTTAGCCCGGAGATAATGATTCTGGCAGGGGTTGCTGTTTCATTCTTATTTTCGGCGGTAGCATCTTATCTAATTTACCTTAAAGAAGTTGATTTGAGGGGAGTATTATTTTGGTTACTTGGGGGCCTTTATGGGGCCAACTGGCAGGATGTCTATTTCCTTAGCTTCGCAGTGGCTATAATAATTCCAATCGTGGCCTATTTTACTCCGGAGCTTGATTTAATATTAATGGGAGATGAGCAGGCTAAAACCATGGGTGTTAATACTCGAAAAGTTAAGACCGTGTCGCTGCTGGGTACTTCAATAGTCACCTCTTATGCCATATCAATGGTGGGTATAATAGGATTTATCGGCCTAGTTTCACCACATATTGCTAGAAAAATCGTAGGAGAGAGCCATAGATACTTAATTCCTGCATCCATGCTTGTAGGTGCCAATTTGCTACTGGCTAGTGATACTATAGCCAGATCTAACCCTGGTGGGGAGATACCTGTCGGAATAATAACATCATTCATTGGAGCACCCCTATTGATTTACCTGTTATTGAGGAGGAGAAATCTTGATAAAAGTTGAAAACTTAACAGTGACCTTAGGAAAAACAGAAATTCTCCACGGTTTAAATTTCGAGATTTCTGATGGCGATAAGGTCGCAATAGTTGGTCCAAATGGTAGCGGTAAGACCACGTTGATTAAGGCAATGATGGGAGTCATTAGGTATAGTGGTTCCATATACATAGATAATAGGGAACTGAAAGAAATACCTAGGGCAACCATTGCAAAATATATCTCTTATGTTCCGCAGTCATTCTTAACTCCCTACACCTTCACCGTTGAAGAATTCGTAGCTATGGGGAAATATATTGATGTGAGAAATTGGTGGGAAGTACACGATGTTGATCCATTCCTAAAGGAGGTAGGAGTTGAAAATTTAAAAAATAGGTATATAAACACTTTATCAGGGGGAGAATTGCAGAAAGTGCTAATAGCCAGAGCCCTTGCGCAGGGTTCAAAACTGATGTTCCTGGACGAACCCACTTCGCATTTAGATCCAAGAGCTGCTATCGAAATAAATGGTATAATTAAGAATTTAGATAGATCCATCGTTGCAGCAATCCATGATATTAATTCAGCTAACAGGACATTCAATAAAGCAATAATAATGAATAAGGGAAGAATTTTAGGGATTTTTCAGACAGGTACGCAAGAATTTATCGATGCCGTTTCCCAAGTCTATTCTATAAAATTTAGATATGTTGAGGGGAATCTCATCCCCGCTGATCTGTATTTCAATATAGAGTAAGACCTGTTCTTGAAATCTTTGTTGATATTGGGTCCCCATATTTTCTTAAAACTTCATAGGCATCTTCACTGTGAACTGAAATTATGCTGTCTCCTATCAGTGAAACGGTAGACGGAATATCACCTAGATCTTCAAGTATCCTAGCGGATTGAGGTGATATTAAATCAGAGTCCAGTGCAAATTTTCGACCGAGGAATAGACCGTTTTCCAGGTTTGGTCTTTTCAGAAATTCCTTGAAGGCAGATTTTCCATTTTTTATAATTTTCTTTACTGTTTCTTCGGATCTTATTATTTCTCCCGTTGGGACCTTCTTCTTAAATGGAAGTATCAATAAGTCTGTATCTTTTATTAGTAACCTTTCAGTAATTGAATATGGAAAGCTTCCTCCCTTAAGCCTTATGTGGAAACCACCTGTGATCTGAGACTGGACATCACCAAGGCCAGTACCTCTTCTGATCTCAATAGAGTGTGCCATCCTGTATATTTCTCCTATTCTGGCATAATTTCCCTTTATGGCAGCTATAGTTGTTAATGCTGCAGCTGCACTGAGCCCAAAACCTGATGATGTAGGAAGTTCAGAATATGAAAATATCTTTCCCTTAAACCTGAGTCTCTTTGAAACTTCCTCCTGTATTGATTTATCCAATGGAATCCCATTGAATCTTACCTCCAATTCATCACCAGGTTCAACTCTTGTAGTCATTCCAGATTCTATACAAATGGCTACCCCTTGAGAACCTTTCTTTAAGGCATCGTTGTATCTATTTGGTATAAAGAATAGGGTAGCACTACCTGGAGAAAAGGCTCTCGCATAGTTTTCTGATGATTTTGATGAATACGTCATTCTTTTCACCTGAATACTTTTCAGCTTTATTTTTATCTATGAGATAAACTGTTGTATTTTTATGATGTACTTCCTCCAGCCTATTGGCAATGATGTAATTTAACTGGTATTCTTCAAGCCTTTTTCTCGCTCTGTTAATCAATTCATTCTCATCAATTCCACTTTCGGCTTTGAAGCCAATTATTGGACCGGAATAATTTTCTCTCAACACCTTTAAAAATTTCTTCGTAGGTTTTAAGCTAATTCTTAAGGGATTGTCTGATGGAATCTTCCCGGGAATGTGTGTGCTAGTAAAATCTGATAACGCAGCAGGTACAATTACCATGTCATTTTTTACTATAAATGGTATCATGGAGATAAGTTCATCGACAGTCCTGAAAGATCTGAATTTGATGTAATCTGGAACTTCTGTTCTCATGAATCCTAAATAGGCATCAATATCTCCGCCATAATAAAAAACTGCTTGCAATATGGCTACAGTAGTTTCTCCAGATGATAAATTCGTTATCACTCTTACATCATCGATGAACTCAACACTCGATCCACCCACTACAGCTATTTTCTTGGATTCACATTTGGCGTTAAGCTTTCTTATCACAGAAGAGACGATATAATCTATTCTTGCCATTTTTGCTTTATTTTCCTCGATTATTGGATCCAAAAATTCGACACCCAATTTTCTGAGTTTTTCAATATTCTCTCTCAAAACTGGATTAATCATCATACCTTCATGCATGGCGGGTACCAGAATAATTGGCTTCCTTCCTAGAGAATTAGAAACAAAGGTTGTCACTGGAGTATCGTCAATTCCAACTGCAATTTTTGAGATTGTATCTGCTGTTGCAGGGGCAATAAGTATAAGATCAGATTCGTTTACATAAGTAACATGCTCTATTTTACCTGTTATTTCTGTTATGACTTCATTTCCGGATGCGTATTCTAAGGAATAGGGATGAATTATCTTCTGCGCAGCCGGAGTCATGACGACTCTTATATTGGCACCATGTCTCTTCAGTTCGTGAATAAGCTTTACATCTTCCACTGCGGCAATTGAACCCGTGACTCCCAGGATAATACTCTTTCCCTTTAATAGCTCTGATTTCTCATGGAATTCGTTTTTCTTTCTATTTATTGGCACCATATAGTATAATTTCGACAATAAAAAATTTTAATGTAATTTTCATAATAGTGGGATGTATATATTTGACACTCTTACCCTTCAAACAAAAGAATTGAAGCCACGTAAAGGTAAAAGGCTTAATATCTTTGTTTGCGGGCCCACTGTTTATGATAAGCCACACCTTGGTCACGCCAGAACATATATATTTTTCGATATTTTCGTGAGATACCTCAGGTACCAGGGTCTACATCCGTTCTATCTTATGAATATTACAGATATTGATGATAAGATAATAAACAGGGCAAATGATGAAAAGGTACCCTTCAACGAAATTTCGACAAAATATTCGCTTGAATTCTTTAGGTCAATGACTGCGATAAAGAACTTTCATCCAAATTACTATGCCTATGCCACTGATTTTATAGATGAAATTTTGTCCCAAATCAGTAGACTGATAGAACTAGGTTATGCTTATGAAACTGCTGATGGTGTTTACTACAGTGTCGAAAATTTCAGGGATTATGGAAAACTATCTCACCAGGATATTTCCCAATTGAGGGCTGGAGAGCGTATCGAATTGAATGAAAATAAGAAAAACCCGCTTGATTTTGCATTGTGGAAAAAAAAGAAGCCTAATGAACCATCCTGGCCATCGCCTTGGGGAGAAGGGAGACCTGGCTGGCACATAGAGGATACAGCGATAACTGAATCACTATTTGGATATCATTATGATATTCATGGCGGTGGAATCGATTTGATATTTCCGCATCATGAAGCTGAAATTGCTCAAATGGAAGCAATTTCTGGGAAACCTCCTTTAGTTGATTACTGGATACACACTGGTCATCTATCTATTGAAAACGTGAAGATGAGTAAAAGCCTTAAAAATATCATAGCCATAGAAGAGGTACTGAAGGATTTTTGGCCCGAATCTGTGAGGATTCTATTCATGGGCATGAATTACAGAGATACTTCAAATTTCTCCCTCGACGGTTTAAAAGCTTCTCAGGTAATAGCTGAGAAACTTGCCTGGTTAAAGAAGAAAGTTGCTGATTATACACCAAAGAATGGTGAAATTTATGAAAATGAAATCAGAGAAATATTTGAACCATTAAAAGACAATATGAATACTGTAGAATCCCTGGCTAGGATAAATTCATTTATAAAATGGGCCACCAATGAATTATCCGGAGGTAAATTAATGCATTCCGAAATTAATGCTATTTTAAACGACATAGAATCTGTTTTTGGGGTTGTGCATTCTATTCCCTTGCCTGATAATACGGTTAATATCATTCTGGAGCTCAGAAGACAGGCAAGGTCCAAGGGGGACTATTCGACATCCGATAACATAAGAAATGAGTTAAACAAGCTTGGAATAAAAGTTGAGGATAGCGGAAATGAGTCATTTGCTTGGTGGTAGATCCATTGGAAAATTAATTAATATAAATTCCATAACATGAACATGAAAAACATTGCCTCATCAGATGACATCGAAAATCTGAAGACGACCGATGTTTATTTTCTGAGAGTTAAAGAAATCCTGAACAGGGCCCATAAGAATCCAGATGTGGTTATGGACATTACGCTGTCAAGTCGTGACCTACCTTGGGTGGTATTGAGTGGACTTGATGATTTTGTTGAGATCCTTAAAGGGAAAAAAGTGGACGTATACTCCCTTCCTGAAGGGACGGTTTTTCCACCCAGAGATATTAACGGAATTCCAATACCTGTTGTGACTGTGGTTGGAAAATATATGGAATTCGGCATGTACGAAACCCCACTCCTTGGAAGTATCTCTCAGGCGTCTGGGATAGCGACTAAAGCTGCTAGGTTCAAAAAAAGAATTGGTAATCTAACCCTTTCATCATTTGGAGTCAGGAGAATGCATCCCTCTTTAGCACCCCTTATAGATAGATCAGCATATATCGGAGGATGCGATAAAGTTTCTAGTATAATCGGGGCAGAACGAATCGGAATAAAACCAGAAGGAACTATGCCACATTCACTTCTGTTAATAATGGGGGAGGAGGAGGGGTGGAAATTATACGATCAAGTTCTTGAGAGTAGTTCTCCCAGAATCGCACTTGTTGATACTTTTTGCGATGAAAGGGATGGAGCCGTGAGGGCAGCTAGGACAATAAAGAATTTGTCGGCTGTTAGACTTGACACACCTTCATCTAGAAGAGGAAATTTTGCCGACATAGTTCGCGAAGTAAGATGGGAGCTTGACCAGAACGGATATCAAAATATTGGCATAATTGTTAGTGGGGGGATAAAGGAAGAAGATATTGAATCACTTAAGTCGGCTGGAGCCATTGGATTTGGTATTGGAACTTCAATTTCCAGCGCCCCATCTATTGACTTTGCAATGGACATAGTTGAAATTGATGGAAAACCGTTATCAAAAAGGGGGAAGTTCTCAGGAAGGAAGAATGTTTTCAGGTGTCCTAAATGCCATGCATTTAAGGTAAGCAAGATGAATTCTGAGATATGTCCCGTGGACCATAATGAAATGGTTAACCTATCAACAAGAATAATTGAAAACGGAAAAATAAACTACAAAGAAAACCTCAATGAGACCAGGAATTATGTGCTGAGGCAATTGGAATGGGTAGAAATCTAGTGATTGGAATTATTAGAGACGGGCCAGTGCTTTCCAAGATATCAACTATACTATCCGACTTGAACATTCATGGGGTAAATATCGTAACAAAGTCAGTGAACGAAAACGATCCGGAGGATTCAGTAATTTTGCTTTACGAAGGTGATTATGCCTCACCAATCATTTCAGCTCAAACAGATTTATCCATGGATTTGTGCCATGTTGCCAGATCTTCAAAAATCCCATGTAAATTCATTGAAGGATCTTCAAGGAGACCCAAGATTTATCTCCCCCATCTACCTGAAGAAAATCTTGATGGAGATAAACCAACAATGTGCCTGGAGAACCAAATTAAATTTCTTGAATTGGTTCTCACGAGGTACATAAAAAATTGGTTCTACTGACCGCTTTTTCTCTCCCTTACTTTTAACCTAAGTTGCTTACTTCCACACTTTCTGCATTTTTCTGCCCTTATGGGGTTTGATGCACTGCACTTCATGCATATTTTTTTATTGAATATTCTATCCATCGCTTCCTTGAATGGCATGCGAGGATTATCAATCCGATATATTTATTATCTTCGATTATGGCTATCTTTGATATTTTTTATACTTAAAAATTATATATTCATATTAATTGCCCGATTATGGAAGAACTTCTTGTCCATTTTGATGTTTACAAAGATAATAAGAAATATTACGCTAAAGTAAAAAGTGAATTGGGAGGCCTTAGGGAGTATTCTGCAAAGACTCTGGAAAAGCTTATGGAAATAGTTGCATTAGATATATTGGAAGAACTTGAAAACCTCTAATTCAAAAGTATATTGGTCGGCTAGCGATGTTGAAAGATATGCTTATTGTCCCTTAAATTTCCTACTTTCGGTTAGGGGTTATAAGGTAGAATCCATAAAGGGCATCGAGTATCAAGATAAAATATATAATAAAGTAAGGCACGGTTTGGAAAAGAAAAAAAGACTAGAAACCCATAAAAGGTACTTCTTTCTTCTTTACATTATAGCAACGCTATTGGTTGCATCTGCAATTCCTTCACTTTTCATAGACAGAAAAATACTTTCCCTCATAATTCTGGTTGGTTCATTGGCTTCCTTGCTTACAGGAAGTATTTTTTATTTTTTAGTATCTGTTTTTAAACGTCTGAGAAACGACAAGAGGATGGATGATGTAATTCTATATTTTTCTATTGCAGCCCTTATATTACTTTTGATATTTTACCTCTTTTATTCCATGAAATCCGGTCTCTTTATTTCCCTGATACTCTTGGCGGATGTCGTTATACTCATTAATAGCTATTATTACCTAAATATAATAAAGGAATCGAAGATTTTATCAGTGAACGAAATTGATCCAAGAAAAGTCCTGTACCTTGAAGATAAAAACGATCCAGTACTTGTAAGCGACAAATGGCGCCTAAGAGGTACTCCAGATATAATAATTGAAGAGGACGATCAACTGATACCAATAGAAATTAAGAGTAGTGGAAAGCCAAAGAACCTTCCTTTTTCTCATATGATGCAACTGATTTCTTATGCTGTCCTCATAGAGGAGAACTATGGAAGGGAGGTAAAAACAGGAATATTAAATTACCCTAACGGTTCTTACAAAATTGAGATAACCGAACACCATAAAACGCTTTTAAAAAATATTCTAAATGAGATGGATCATATAATAGAAACTGGAGAAGCACATAGAAACCATAACAATCAAGGTAAATGTGCAGGATGTTACAGGAAATCTATTTGCCCAGAATCTCTTTCAAAGTGATTAACTTGCCCTCTTTTGCAGATATTTGCGCACCCATATGGAGTGAGGTGGATATAACACCATCCCACGAATTGGCTATCCTGTCCCCATTAGAAACAAAATCTCTAATTTCCATTTCATACATATTATAATCTCTGTATCTAGTTGATTTCCCCTGAAAAATAAGTTCTGAATCAACTGAGGTAGAAAAGAAATTCTTCACACGTAATTCGCCATTTTCACCCATTATTATCAAATTGTTACAACATGCCGGGATTTTTCTGCTACTTATAATATGGCCAACTATCTGATTCTTGAATTTAATCAGAATATCAAACTGATCTTCAATTGTGTGGCCAGGAGGAAAATTCAGTCCAAAGATCCCTTCTGGATCAGATCCTGACAATTTAACAACGGTATCCATTACATGGACCCCTGTTCCCACTATTGATCCACCGCCAGCCATTTGATCCTTCCCCCACCATGAGTTAGTTAAATCATGGGAAGAAAAATGGGACCACTGACCAGAAATAACCCGTATCTTGTCCAATTTTCCACTCTTAATAATCTCATCAACATCCTTAAGGGCCGGATGGAACCTTAAATGAAAACCAATTTTTAAAGGGATGCCCAACTTTTGTGATAGTTCGTGTAATTCCATAGAATGTTTTATACTAAGTGTCATTGGCTTTTCCAGCAGAACTGCCTTTCCACTCAAGAGCGCTCCCTTTGCGTGTTCATAGTGCAGATAGTTTGGAGAAGATATGTAGACAGCTTCTGAATCTGATTTATAAAATTTTCCAAGATCATCAAAATAAGTTGCGCCTAGAGATTTTGCATATCTGGAACCTTTATTCTTGTCTGTTGAATATATTGCAACTATCCTATTCCCTGATTTTTCAATGGCGGGAATTATTCTATTTATGGCATGATTTCCAAGTGATATTAAACCAAAATCCATGATCTAATATGTTAACTTCTATCAAAACCTTTGTGTATTCTTTACAATCATTCTAAGCATTAATGGTTGAATAGTTAATGAAATGAATATCACAATGGTCACGATGGCCTGAATTGCCTCGCCCGTTCTTCTTATGTCTACGTTGCCGGAAATAGTACCCAGATATAGAAAGGTTGATGCAAGAATCGCAGGGAATACACCCCTTGTTCCTTCCAGACCTATTATTATTGCCTCAGGTCTCTTAATCTCCCTGTCAATTTGTACTGCTAAAAAAGTTGAAAAAGGTCTTACCAAAAAGATCATAGTAAGAGCAATTGCTATTCCCACAACTATGTATGATTTCAGGTATACCAAAGATACAGTAGCTCCTAGAAATACGAATACAAATATGGCCACAAATGAAGATACCTTATCCATGAAACTCTGATATTCTTCTTTTTCCTTATCCTTTGGCAGGTAGTTCCCGGCTAGAATGCCAAATATTGCAACTGCCATATAACCTGATCCTCCAAAGAATATAGTGAGAGCATAGGTACTGATTCCAAACAAAGTTAGCATCTCAGTATAATATCCCTTGAAATCTTTTGGGAACGCCTGTCTTAATTCGTATGTAATTAGAAACATCCCTGCAGCTATAGTTATAGGAAAAATGAATTGGGACAGAATTATGAAAATTGCTGGATTACTAAAGGTGTATGGGCTTGACTGCATATATGGTAAAACCCCAGGCAGTGTTAGTGCGATAACTATCATTAGCATCATATATGAAAAAGGATCGTTAAATACAGCTTCTGTTATCAGTATCGTAGATGGAACCTCAGGTACCTTTGCCTTTTTTAATGAAGGGATTATTGATGCTGGATCAGTGGAAGAAAGAATTGCTCCTAGTCCGAAGCCAGCCCAAATTGGCAATTTAGCGATAACTATTGAGATTAAGGCTATGCCGATCCCTGAAACAAATAAAACAAATGTTATCAATGTCACTGTTGGCTTCCATATTCGTTTAAGCAATGATCTGGATATTTTAGAAGATTCTGCTAGTATTATAAACATAGCGCCAATGGGACCAATATAATTAAAGAAAAGGGATTCTACTTGGCTTCTATTAAATACGCCCAAAATTGGTCCAAAAACCAGTCCAAGGATAAGTAAATATGGAATGTAAACAGTTCCAGTAATCCTTGCTATCACTGTAGCCAGATAACCAATAAAGAGGGCAATGGCCACGTAGACAAGCAATGAATACATTGCAGGTCAATTAAAAGCTTATTATTGATTTTATCTATTTTTCCATGCCTTAGGATATACTCCACGATCAATGAAAACAGTTTCAGGTTTTATATTTTCTTTCTCCCTAGTACCCATAGCAAGGAGTTCCCCTTTTGGAGACATGATCCTAACTGTTTTACCTTCACCATTATCTTCTAAAATCCCGTTTTTATATATCCGTGATCCATGGGCCATGGCGTCTATTGCGCTTTCTTTTATAACAATTTTTGGAAAATTTGAGGTTACATCCTCCGGGTCTATAATAATATTTGAAAGAAGTTCTGGCTTTCCTTCCCTATACAGTTCATATGCATCCTTCAATTTTTGTAGGGTTATCATTTTATCTTCTCCTATTGGCCCGCTCCTGATCCTTCTTAATTCGAGCATATTGGCCCCAACTAGGAGAGCATCCCCTATATCCCTGCACAGCGTTCTTATATAAACGCCAGATTCCACATTTGCCCTGAATAAAATTAGCCTTTCTTTCTTCTCCAAAAGCTTCAATTGATGCACAACCCTTTTCCTCAGTGTTCTGGCTACGGCGGATCTTACAGGAGGATATTGAAATATCTCGCCTGTAAAATCCCTAAATACTTGCCTGATTGAATCCTCAGGGACATCTTTATGAAGGATCATTATTCCTATGTATTCCTTTCCTTCTTCATGCAAATAATCTGCAAGGCGAGTTGCTTTTTCTAGCCCAACCGGAAGAACTCCAGTCACGTTTGGATCAAGTGTTCCCACATGTCCAGCCTTTTTTGCTCCCACTATTTGCCTGACCCATGATGAAACCTGATGACTAGTTGGACCCCTAGGCTTATCTATAACAACGAACCCAAAGTCTAATCTTTCTTCTATTGATCTTTCACTAGGTTCCTTCCCAAATATCCAGGGCACCCTTGATCACCTTCAAAACTTCCTGTATCGATAGATCCGAGGAATCAATCACCAAATCATATATGTCAAGATCGTTATAATCTGCACCATAATACTTTCGATATCTCTCTGATTCCGAAAGCTCCCTCTTTCTCATGGCATTTAATATGTCCTCTGATGATTCTCCCTCTCTGCTCCTCATGGATTCAAGTATCCTTTTAACTCTAGTGTTTTCATCAGCTGTTATGAAAATTTTGAAAGCTTTAATATTATTTTTCTTGGCAAGCCACCCAGAGAGTCTCGATTCCAAGATTATGTTGTCCTTGCTTTTCATCTCTTCCAATAAGTATTTATCTAGCTCCTTATCAATATTACTGTCTCGCTTTGCCAGCTCCCCCAATGCTTCCAATGTTAAACCTACAGATTTTGCATATCTCCTAAATATTAGGCCTCCAGTTATTACTTCAAGATTGAATAGCCTGGCAAGTTCATTAGCCACAGTGGTTTTTCCGCTTCCAGGGGGGCCAGAAATAGTCAATCTCATGTAATAACACTCTTTCTAAGGTAGAATATTTTGATGAGATACTGTATGGAATATGAGAGCACGAAACTGAATATGGAGTAAAACATGATCCAGAGGTAAAAACCATAATATGCCTTCATGAGGTCTCCAGTTCCCATTGGAGACTTAATAAAGGTAGTCCCATCGTTATGCGCTACAAACATGAAATTTATTAGCCACGCGAATATTAAAATTGAAATTAAAAGCGTGATGTATGTTGGCTTCATTTGTTGCTGAGTGATTTCCATTGTATCTGTCATATGCGCCATTTGTTCCGCTCTGATTTTCTCTATCTCCTTCTTATCATTCTTCCTTATGGCTTCCCTCATTTGTTGAGAGTATTTCCTGTTCCTGTGCTGAATTTCGGCCATCTTAAAATAATCCATGAAAAAATGTCTTGCACTAGAGTTAATGATAGCGGTTATTATTGCCGCTAGGAAAATGGTCAGGATTGGAAATTGATAATTAAAGCCAATGATCGGTTGAAGAATATAGAACATGGGCAATGAGAAATAATATCTGATAATTGGGGTTGTATATACTATCAAGAGAATTATCATTATCAGTAGGTAGGTCATCTGTGTACGAACTGATTTTCTCATTGCTTCCTGTTGTTCCTTGGTCATGTTATTTTGCGTCATTGCCTGCTTAGTACCTCCTTAATTCTGGATGCTGCTTCCGCCGATCTGTTATTTTCATTTTCAATTATCAATATAGGTATTCCGAGAGAAGCAGCATATGAGACTCCGAATGATCTGTTTACCTCTAGATGCGTCCTTATCTGGGATTGGCTCTCTTCATCCCTTCTCCTTCCTGCATCTTTCTTTCTCCTTTCAAATATTTCCAGCGGATCAGCTTCTATAGATATAAGCAGATCTGGATTTATAGCCTTTAATACATGTGGAGGCAATCCCGGGAGGTATCCGTTAGGAGTCTTAATTGAAAAATGGGTATCTATTATGATATCCTTGTAATTTGAAAAGTACTGAGCTGCCTCCTTCTGTACCTCTAGCTGCTGCTCAACTGGCATCTTCCTCATATCATCCCTGCTTTTAGCATAACCCTTTTTTGCAGCTATGCTCAGCATAATGTCTCCATAATTTTCAACTCTGAAACCATCCTTGCTCAGTTCAGTGAGTATTGTTGTCTTCCCTACTCCGGGAATCCCGCCAATAATAACCCTCATTTACATTCCTCCGAACAAATCCCTCATGAAAGGATACATTTCTGAAAGCTGTTCCTTACCCATTGCCTGATAGAATTGAATGATGATTCCAACAGTCAGGAGAACTCCAGTACCGGATGCATTTCCGACGGTGCCAATAAGGTCGGCCATGGCAGCCAGGGCACCTACCGCAGCTCCACTGAAAACTGTTATGGCAGGTATATATTTATCTAGAACTTTCTTGAGTACCCTAGGGTCGCGCCTGAACCCTGGAATTTGCATACCCGAACTCTGGATCTGCTTGGCTACCCCTTCGGAATTCATACCTGTTGTTTCAATCCAGAATTTTGCAAATAGCACGGAAGCACCCACCATAAAGGCCACATATGCTAGCACATGAATGCCCATCTCCCATGGCGGATGATTGAAAAGTTGTGCCGTGTAAGCTTGTGGATCTAAAAGAGGGAAAAGCCAGTTGGCTAAACCGTTTGGATTGCTCAGGTACCAAGCCAGTCCACCGATTGGCGTTGTGGCCTGTATATTTAGCTGTTGCGCAAGCGTAGAAGAGGGGTATGCTCCTAGGTACCAGTCGTGGCCCAGAATTGGAACATGTTGGAGAGTTGGGTTAGTCCAGAAAAGCAGAGACCACATGGCCAGATTAGCTAGGACAGCAGACGCCAATATAACAGGTATATTTGAAGCATACATTAGTTGAATTGGATATCTCCCTCTAGCGCCTCTTGCCCTCTCATGAGCTAGTGGTAATTCAACCTTAACAGATTGTACCCACACCACAAGGTAGAATACAAATATTGTACCAATTAAGGCTATTAATGGATTCGGTGGAGCGAAAATTATTCTTTCGAGGCTAACCGAGAACAGTTCCTGAGCATTAGATTGTGAAAGGATATAGAATGTCTTTGGAAGTGCGCCCACTGGCGGATTAGTTAAAGAAAGAGCCTGGCCGGCAGTTGTCGGTACCCAATTAAGTGTACCAGTTATAAGCGCCTGTGATACTCCTGCTGCTATGAATAATGAAATACCTGATCCTATTCCCCATTTCGATACAACTTCATCCATTAAGAAAACCAGATAAGAGCCCATGAACAGCTGGAAAATTATGAATATTCTTGCCAGCATTAAACCATAGCCAGGCATAAAACCGTTCATAGCACTAATGAAGGTTGGATCTGGTGGCAGATAACCAAATACCTGAGGTATGGCCTCAACAAAAATCATTATTATGACTAAGAGCTTTTGTGCCCCCTGATAAAGAGCTTTATCCTCTGATTTTGTCAAATCAATATTAATTATTTTTGCTCCAACAAAGAGCTGCATTATTATAGATGCAGTAACAATAGGACCAATCCCTAGATCCATTATGGAACCAGCTTGACCTGCGAATATACTCCTGAATGATGCAAATACATCTATTATTTGTGACCTGTCAAGTCCATATATGTATATGTTTGATAGTATGAAATAGATTATCAGAATAATCGATGTCCATAAGAATTTCTCTTTAAATCTAACATGCCTGCCTGGCTTTTTAACCGCTGGTAAATGATCGACTAAGTTTCTCCAACCATATAGCTTTGATCCTTCCCCTTGGTAGCTTACAAGAAGATAAGTCAAATAGTAAAGAGGAGCAACTGCCAGACTTAATACAGCTGTATAAACTTTATCGTAATTAAGTCCCCTATAGAAAAGATAAACATTAAAGAGGAATATAACTACCAATGGAATGGCGGTCGCTCTATTCCTCTTTATCTCCATCTAATTCTACCTCGCCACCGGAATTTTCAACTTTTTCAACAGCTTTCTCTGTAGCCTTGCTTACCTTTATCTTCATTGCCCTTCCTACTTTTCCCCCACCCAATAATACATCATATCCGATTTTCCCAAGATCGAAATATAATTTATCGTCCTTTACCTCCGCAAGCCCTTGATTTAGATATTTTTCATAGTTTCTATCTAATTCACCTACGTTAATTGCTCTCACTTCTCTTTCCACTGCATGCCTCACAAAACCATGAGAACCGTAATGGTCAGGTTCATATTTTACCATCCATATCCATCTATGCTTTCCGAGACCGGCCATTCCGCTTCCTCCTCTTTTACCCTTTCCTCTGCCGGCCTTCTTACCTCTTCCGTAGAGTGTCCCCCTGTACTTTTTAGTTTTCTGCCTTACCAATTTTTCCACCCTCCATCATTTGATCTATAAGAGTATTAATTTCTTTACCCCTGTATCCGAGACTCCCCCCAAGCTTGAATGGAGTTTTAGTCTGGCCGAATCCCCCTTTTGGAGGATTCATTCTGAATACTGGTTTCAGATCGGGAAAATCATTCAATTTAACCTTACCGTCCATAAGTTTTTGAGCAAAGTCCTCAAACCCGTCGAATCCATTTTGCTTTAGCCAATTTTCGTCCAGAGGTTTTTCACCCAAAAGCCTCGCCTTTTCTCTAAGTAATTTTAATAAATGCTCCTTATCTATTTCACCCCAGGTCACATAATCTTTCGTCTTCTTAAGCTGACCAATCATTTCCTCTGGGACCAATACTAGATGATTATTCTTATGGAGTCTCAGTTCTCTAAGTGCGTATCTGATATCAACCTTAGTATGATTTGATCCCCTAATCTTTACCACTGCGTACATGCAAAACACCTCCTTTGTAAATGGGTGTTGATAGCACTAATTTATCATTGATCTTAAATTTCGCCGTTTCCTTTAATGCATTGAATGTAGCATAGGCGAAGTTTACAGATGTCTTTGTATGACCTTCCGAAAAACCCCATGTATCAGATATTCCAGCTAATTCTAGAACCTTCTTAGGAATGTCACCTATAGCCAGTCCCACTCCCTGTGGCGCTGGTTTAAGATAAACCCTTACAGAACCTGATTTGCCAACTACTTCAAATGGAACAGTATGACTCTTACCACAACCGCATTCCCAGGAACCACATCCCCTCTTTATCTCAACAATATTCATTTTCGCATTTTCCAGTGCCTTTTCTATTGCATCTCCTGTCTCTCTTGCCTTTCCATGCCCTATACCTACATATCCATCCCTGTTACCTACCACAACTGTTGCTGCAAATTTAGATTTTCTTCCTGAATCTGACATCTTTTGTACCATTTTAATGTCAATAACTTCCTCTTCCAAATTAGGTAACAAGCTATCCACTATTTGTGCCTCCCTGATTGGCATCCTGGTTGCTAGAACTTCTGTTATTGTCTTAAGCTTACCCTCCTTTACCATCTTACCTAGTTTGGTTTTTGGAGTCCAATCTCTCAATTCTTCACTCATAACAATTCCTCCATAGCCTTCTTGACAACCTCAACAGATTTACTGTCAAGACTGTTAAGATGCTCACCTTTCAAATGAGATTCATCTGGTAGCATATCCTCATCCACTGGAACCTCAAGCCCTGCATCTATTAGTCCCTTTATGGCGGCCATTAACCTGCCGCCCTTTACTGGCTTCTGAAGTCCGAGATCAGCATGAGCTTTGGTTATACCTTTCTTCTTGGCCCTTAGACCAGACATGTATCCGGCCAAATAAGCTGATGGAATATTTCCAGTTGGGCCTTTCCATCCGTACTTCTTCAGTTCAATTGTACACCCATGGGATATGACACGATCTCCAGATGGTCTATACTCCACAATGTCTACCCTCATATGAATTAGAGATTTTCTTATTACAGCCCTCGGGACTCCGGTTTTTATTAGAGCTAATCTCTTTCTGTAATCTGTCTTGTTTAGTCTTCTTCTCTTTAATGGCATAATATATCTTGAATGCATTTAATCACCCTTTAGTATTCCGTAATCTTTTAGATGAGTAACCAGTTGTGATGTATTCCTAAACACGCCACCCTTTATCTTTCCATAATATTCTCTATATACTGCCTTATCTATCTTACCAGTATCCCTCAATTCCCTAAGTTTTCTCCTCATGGCCCTAACATTTTTTATCCATCTATCCTTTGATGGCTCCCTCGCATTCCTGGTACCCTTTCTTGAGCCTGGCCCCTTTCTTCTTCCCTTATCCCTCTGGGCTTTGAGCCTTTTATATCTCCCCCTTGAGTTCCCTTTTTTGTTCTTTCTCTGTATGACGTTTCTCTTGATTAATTTCTTAACATCTTCCCTAGTAACTGCTTCTGCCACATCCTCCAGGCTTTTTGGATCTATCCATATCCTAGATTCTCCTACTTTAAGTATGTCAGCTGCGATTCTTTTCTGAGTTGAGAGTGTTGCCATATTTAAATCACCCCATTCAAGACTTTAATTCCTAGTGATTTAGCCTTATCAATTATTTCTATCCTCTTTTTTTTGCCAACGGTAGACGATATTCTAATTGCCTCAATCTTTGGATTAACCTTCTCCAACTGGGCAATGTTTGTCACATAAACTTCCTTGTATCCACTTGGATGTAAATATCTGACTTTCACAGGTCCCCTGTATCCTGATTCAACAAAGGCGTGCCTATACCCCCTCTTCTCCCTGAGCTTAGAATGCTTTCCTCTCGGTTTTCTCCACGCATCCCCGAGTTTCTTATATCTGAACCATTCCTGCCTATGGAATTCAGGTCTTCTTCTATTCATTTCATTTCTTAATTCAAGTAGTTGTTTTAATTCCCTATTGAGCTCAGGCTTCAATTACATCACCTTTCCTAACTATATAGATTCCATCCTGGAATACCCTAGGATCGAAATTCTTTATCTTGCTTAATCTCTCTATTTTAGCAGCTGTATTACCAAGAAGCTCCAGATCATTTCCCTCGAGTGTTACCGTATCGCCCTTAACCTGGACTTTTACCGTCTTGTCTATATCTATTTTCCTGGGTGCTTTCTCACCGAGGAAATTATCAAGAATTACTTCGCTATCCTTAACACTTACCTTCACCGGAAAGTGAGCATATACTATTTTCATGGTGTATATGAACCCCTTTGTTACTCCAGTGAAAAGATTGTTAATTATGGATTCCCATGTTCCCACTACGGCCTTATCGTTCCTCTTTTCCCTTAATGTATAAATTCTGATCTTCTTCCCATTATCAAGGAGTTCCAGTCTTACAAACTCGTATGATAGTTTCTTTGAGACACTTCCCCTGGCACCTTTAACTGTTATAATGGTTCCCGTATCATCAAGGGAAACCGTAACATTCTCCGGAACATCAATTTCAACTTCCATCTTTAACCACCTCAATATATATAGGCCAGGGCCCTGCCTCCCAAACCTTTGGATTTGGCCTCTACGTCGCTGATAACTCCATCAGTCGTAGTCATAACTATTATTCCTATATCCTGGGCAGGTAGAAATCTGGCTTCCCACCTTTCAATTTCATCCTTCCTTATGGAAAAGCGTGGTGTTATTACGCCGCAGTCATTAATTGTCTTGGCGAGCTTAACCCTAAATATTCCACCTCTCCCATTTTCCTGAAATTCGAATTCCTCAATGTAGCCATATTTCTGGAATACTTTCAGGACATTTCCCACTAGGTTTGACGTTCTAACCTCCACGAACGGCTTTCCCAGTTTTGCTGCGTTCTTAATCTTGATCAAAGCTTCATTTAATGTATCAACCATGTTTATTCACCTCAGGAAAATTTCTTAAACCCTAATTCAGGAGCTATTTCCCTAAAGCACTGCCTGCAGAGTCTTAGTCCATATCTCCGAACTAGACCCCTTTTCCTTCCACAGCGCTCGCATCCTTTCTTCCTTCCATATTCTTTTTTAGGCCTCAGAATTGGCTGTGCCATTTTTAATCAGCCTCCACAATTTCTAGTTGGAAATTCTTTTTCATGAATTCCATCATTTCTTCCCTCTTTATGCGTATACTCCTTGGTATTGGTCTCCTGTTTATCCTTCTGCGGGATATCCTGAAACCTCCCTTTCTTTTGAATGTCACGTTTATATCCATGCCAAATATGCCTATTTCCGGATTGTATTTCATTCCCTTGAAGTCTGTATAATCTGATATTCCAAAGCTAAATGTTGATTGAGTTGAAAATGAGTAACTCAATGCTCTATTATTCTTTACCCAAAGGGCTTCTCTCAAAAATTTATCAGCATCTTCCCCCCTCAGGGTCACCATTACACCAATTGGTTGCCCTTTCCTTATGCCGAATTCACGGTTAGTGGTTTTAACACTAGTAACTGCAGGTGTTTTCCCGGTAAGCAGCTCTATGACTTTTTTTGCCTTCTCTATCTTATCTCCGGCTTCTCCCACACCTATGTTTATTGTAACCTTATCTATTACTAACTCATCCATGGACATTATGGAGCACCCCCAATTTCATTCGCTGACCTTCCAAGTACGAAAATATTTGAGACAGTTGTAGTGAATTGATCCTTTGTATCGACAGTATTTTCTTGGTAACTTCTACTGATTTCCACATTTTCAATTTCTGTTATGGTACCAATATGGGCTCCTCCTGTAACATAAACCTTTGTATCCTTAGTAAGAGGGTGATGATCAATAATCTTTTGATCAGGTAGGGAGATTTTTAATGTATCTCCTCTCTTGATATTTTTTTGTTCTGTAACTATGGTCCTACCGTCGTGAGTACCAATGGTAAGTTTACCATCCGGACCTATGAATTTAGATGTAACTTTAACAAGTTTCCAGCCAGCATCTTCCTTACTGATATCCCTTAGTGTGAGAATTCCATTATTATCAATTAATACTCTCTTATATACATTGGCTGAAGGTATAGAAATAATGTCCATGAACCCAACTGGGAATTTATAATTTTTAATTATCCTGCCATCAACTAGGACCTTACCAGATACAATTATTGATTTTGCTTCTTTGGAATTGTCTGCCAGATGAATCACATCCCTTATTATTACTAATAGCGGAATGGAATCATACACGGCATGCGGCCCCGGGCTTGCCTTTACTGACCACTGATACTTCTTTCTTGGCTGTTTCCAGGTATTTGGTGCAGCTAGTCTCTTTATATGATTACTCAACTTTCTCATCCTCCTTCTCATCCACAGTTACATCTTCTTTATTTTCCTTAACCTCTTCTTGCTTATTTTCTTCAGAAGTTAGTGGTTCCTCAACTGGTTCATTCTCTTCAACGGTTTTATTTCTTGCCTTGGCCAGTGTCTGTAGTTTTTCTTTCCTTATTTTATCCTCTAGCTCCAATTTGATTATGACTACCTTTGAAATGTCAATTTTCCTAGGTTTCATCTTGCCGTCGGCCTTTGCAATGTTCACGTTCTCGATAATTACTTTTCCCTCTTTTCTTAGAACCTGAAGTACTTTCCCTTCTTTGCCTTTGATGTTAAATTTTTCATCGGGCCTTGAAGAATCACCCCTAACTATCTTAACTATATCCCCCTTCCTAATAGGGAATCTCTTAATTCCATATTTTTCCGTTAAATCTTTTGATAAATGTGCATTTAATTTCTGCATTTGATCACCTCAGATAATAGTGCTAGCTAAGGCTGCTACCCTGGGCCATCTCTCTGCTGCTTCCTTAGCAACAGGCCCCTTAATCTCAGTTCCTCTCGTTTCACCATTATCCTGAACTAGGACTGCCGCATTGTCCTCAAATTCTACCATAAGCCCATCAGGTCTCCTAAATGCCTTCCTCTGCCTTATGACTACGGCATAGACGACCTTCTTTCTCATCTCAGGCGTTCCTTTTTTCACAGAGGCAATGATCATGTCGCCCACTGATGCCACTGGGACCCTGTCCTTGGTGTTATGGTATGCCTTTACATTTATTAATGAAATTATTTTGGCACCTGTATTATCAGCACATTCAAGATTGGCTCCTAGAGGTAAACCCCTTATCTGTCTTCCTGCTAGCCCTTTCATTCTGATCCCACCTTTTCGATAACGACAAATGAAACCGATTTAGCTATAGGCCTTGCGTATGCGATTTTGACCTTATCTCCTATTTGCAAATGAATGCAAGACGGCAGATGCGCATGGTACTTTCTAGATCTCTTTTCATATCTTTCATATTTTGGAATCTTCCTTATGTATTCCCTCTTTACAGTGACTGTTCCCTTCATTCCCATTGCCACTACAGTCCCCTCGATTATGGGTGATTTCACATTCAATTCCCCATGGAATGGACATTTTTTATCCTGACAGACCTCTTCCGGTGTTTTGACATCAATACCTATGTTTCTCATATTTTCCCCTTCCTCCTCATTTTCTTAATTTTATCCTCTGGCCTAAATCTAATCTTTGACATATCATAGACTTTTCCCCTAATAATAAGGTGAACGATCTCCTTAGGTACTTTTATCTCCTTGGCATTTCTAATGACTAGCATGTTTTTGGTCTCGTTCACCACTTTACCCCTAAGACCCAATAAATTTGGGTCATTGCTCTTGATTATTCTAACTTCTTCGCCGATTATATCAGTAAATATTGGGTTCATTGAACCACCTCTACCCTAAAACCCATCTCTTCAAGGACTTTTTTAACCCTCTCTCTCTGATCTCCCTGTAGTTCGATTTTTTCATCCTTAACAGTTCCACCTGTGGCTGTTTTTTTCTTCAGAGTTTTTGCTAATTCATATATATCCTCAGCCTTTGTGTCAAAACCGGATACTATCGTAACGAATTTTCCATATCTCCTTTTATCTATCTCTATCTTTATTAGTTGAGTTTCCCTTGCGATTTCATCTATCGGAGTTAAATCCTTGAGAAATTTATCATCCCTCATTTTCTTTCTCCCTCATGATTGTTTCAATTCTGGCAATCTGTCTTCTTAACGATTCGATTTTTCCAGGACTAGGTGGTGCTCCACCCATGGCGGATATCCCTCTCTCCCTCATAAGTTCCTCTTTTAACTCTTCGTATTTTTTCTTCAAGTCTTCTTCGTTCATTTCTCTAAGTTGCTTGATTTTGATTTCCGTCATTAGACTCTCCTCCTTTAAATTCCACATTTCTTACAGTTATATCGTCTGGTAATTTTAGGTCAGCGCGGAGTATCTTTACAGTAACACCTATAATTCCAGGTTTTGTCATGGCTGCTGCTCTCCCTTCATCAACGAATTCTGAAGGTTGGCCCGTAGATATGATCTTTCCTGCGGTATATTTAACCGCCCTGGCCCTTTCCCCGCTGAGTTTTCCGCCCATCCTAACCTGTCCACCACGGGCTCCTGCATCCATTATTCTCTTAAGGATGCTGTGTCCCGCCCTCCTATAATGCCAGCCCTTCTCGATGGATCTTGCCAATCTCTCAGCCATTATTTTTGCATTCAATGCAGGTTCCTTAGCTGGCTCCACCTTAATTAAAGGGCTATTAAGCCCAAAGTTCCTTTCAAGATATTCCTCCATGCTCCTTATCTTCTGGCCCTTTCTACCTATCACCAGGCCTGGTTTCTCTACCTTGAGAAGAACTATTGTATTTTGCGGAGTTCTCTGAATTTCCAATCCGCCGAATCCAGCATCTCCTATTTCCTTTATCAGATACTCTTTGATCAATTGATTTCTTATATTTTCTTTTAGAAATTTAAGTTCCTTCATTCTAATTCCTCCAAAATAACTTGAATGTGAACTCTCTCCCT
This sequence comes from uncultured Thermoplasmatales archaeon, assembly GCA_964468585.1. Lineage (GTDB taxonomy): Archaea > Thermoplasmatota > Thermoplasmata > Thermoplasmatales > JAFMDN01. The sequence goes on from CAYXTM010000004.1 coordinate 56,714, forward strand.
ATAGAACTTACCACTAGATCCAAATGCCTTAAACGTATAGTTCTTGATTGGAGGTGCAGGATTAGCAACTGCACTTTTTATCACTAGCTTTTCCATATCTAATTGTTTGAATTCGGCATTATTTTCAGCGTTAGATATTGTTTCTAGAAAATAGCGTGCGGCCCTTACAGGATATCTTCCGGGACCAATTCCCCTTCTGTGTGATACTGAATCAAGGAATTTCCTATATGGTATTGCCCTCTTCTTTGCGATAACATCCTCCAATAGTGATTTAGCATCTTCCAACTTCATTCCCTTTATGGTTCTAGCTACTTCAAGAGCATCCCTAGGAGAAATAGGAGAATTTGGATATGTTGCCTTAGCGGTTTTTTTATCATCAACCTGTATTACATATTTCATCACATCACCTCACTTTAGAGGCAAGAACTTGGATCCCCTGGTAGCGCCTACACCAGGTCCAGAATGTTTTACCTCTTTCCGTGTCATTACGAACTCCCCAAGGTAGTGCCCTATCATTTCTTCTTTTATGGTAAATGTTTGATATTGCTTTCCGTCATATACTGAGACAATCTTCCCTACATATTGTGGAAGTATGATCATATCTCTTATCCTTGTTTTAACCTGTTCCTTCTCCATTAACCTATCATGAAGTTTTTGTTGCTCTATGTTGTATCCTCTTTTTAATGATCTCCTAGCCCTTGCTGGTAGGATTTTTAAAAGGTCTTCCATTTTCATCTCTAATAGTTCTTCTAATGTTTTACCTTTGTATAATAACTCTTTTCCCCTCTCAGTAAGACTCTTTGCGCTCTTTCTCTTTGTCCTCTTAATTGCTTTTACTGATTTTAATCTCTTATCCTCGGCCATTTTACTTCACCTTCCTCTTTGGGGATAGCCTACCTACTTTCCTGCCAGGCGGAGCATTTCTTCCTACAGTGGACGGTCTTCCAACATGCTGGTGATTACCTCCGCCGTGGGGGTGATTTGCAGCGTTCATTGCAACTCCCCTAACTGTGTATGGTCTCTTTGCTCTTGATTGATAAGCATATATTTTCTTTCCTGCCTTCATAAATGGCTTAGTATTCCTTCCACCACCACCAGCAACGCCTATGGTTGCTAAACATGCTGGTGATAAATCTTTCAATTTACCCGAAGGAAGTTTCAATGTAACCTTCTCTCCATGAGCGATCACAGTGCAAAATGATCCTGGAGTTCTGGCTATATTCCCTCCCATTTTAGGCCTTAACTCCACATTATAAACCAGTGTACCATCAGGAATTAAACCCAGGGGCATAGTGTTCCCCTCTATAGGTTGTGCTTCCCTTCCACCCTTTATCCTTTGTCCCACAAACATTCCACTGTGAGCTAGGAAATATCTGGTGGAATTGTCATTCATTTTGACAACGGCAAGTGGCGCATAATGGCCTGGATCTTTAAGGAAATCCACAACATTTCCTTCCCAAGAGTCTACCTCTGGATACTTTATATCATCATAGAATCTATGGCTAGGACTTCTATATACAAGGCCTCCGCGCCCTCTCCTCTGTGGTATAATTCTTTTTCCCATTTTATCACCTCAGAATATCCCAAGCTTTGTAGCTAATTCCTCAGCTGAGAAATCAGACTTAAGCTTTACAATTGCCTTCTTACCTTCAGCATCCCTCATAACATTCACACTATCAACTTTCATTCCTGATATCTGTTCGACCGCTTCTTTAATTTGGCCTTTTGTTGATTTTTCATTGACTATAAACCATACCTTATTCTCTCTTTCAATTTGTAGCATGGTTTTTTCTGTCACATAAGGTTTCAAGAGAATATCATAGGGGTTCATGCAATCCACCCCCTAATCTTCTCAAGGGCTCCTTCGGTAATAACCATCAGCCTTCCAACATTTGCTCCTGGAGCTAGGTTATAGGCGTTCAATTGCTCCGGAGTCAATATATCAACACCTGGAAGATTACCGGCCGACCTTACCAATTTATGCTTATTATTAGCTACAATAAGCAAGCTCTTTGGAGTCCTATATGGTCTATTTCTACTCTTCCCCCTTCCAGCTCTAATTTTTATTCCCTCCTTTGCGCGCTCAACGTCTTCTATAACGCCCAATGCTGAAAGCACCTTTATAACATCAGGGGTTGTATCCAACTCCTCAAACTTATCATCTACTATTATCGGCACCTCTGACGCAGAAAATTTATGACCCCTTGCTTTGACCATTTCAACCTTGGCTGTCGCAGCTAGAGCCGAAAATTTAGCAAGTTTTCGCTGTTTTTCATTAACTTTAAGATACCATACCTTTTCTACTACTGGATGATGGGCACTTCTCCCTCCCCTAGCATTGGAGAGCAATACACCACGGGTTGTACCCGCGACTCTTGGATATCTTGAAATACCGTGGTTTGGCCCTAAATTGTGACCTACTCGCCGATTACCCGCAAACCAATATGTGCCGTAAGGAGTCCTTGAATTTGACCTGTAAGCGTTAACGAATAGGTTTATTATATCTGTCCTTACAGGATAGCTGAAGGCTGGGGGCAAACTCACTTCCTTAATCTTTTTACCGTCCAATCCCAATACGAATGCCATTTAATCACACCCCTTGCTTACTCTCGAGAGATATATAATTCATTTTTATCTCCTGAACATCAGGTACCGTTTGCCTTACTGGCGCCCTAAATTTTACTATTCTTTTAACCGGTCCTGGAATTGATCCGTGAAGGACCACAAACTGATTTTTAACTTCTCCGTAGTTAACAAAACCACCCTTTGGGGTGATTTGGTTCTCATTTGGGTCCCCTATCAAAAGGACTCTCTTATTGAATTCTGTCCTTTGATGGAAACCAGTCTGTCCTGCCTGAGGTACTGTGTTCCTTACCCAGTCAGGATGCCATGGTCCCAAGGTACCTATCATCCTCCTATGCTTCCTATTTTTCCTGGGCAATAGCTTGACCCCCCATCTTTTAATATGACCCTGGAATCCCTTTCCCTTAGTAACTGCAATCACATCTACAAACTTACCTTCAGATGAAAATTGATCAAAAGTTATTTCCTTTCCAAGTATAGATTTACCATATTCAATCCTTTGTTTTATATTTCCTCCCCCTATCCTTATTTCGGTTATATCTCCCTTTTTTTTGCCCAAAGGTTTAACCCTTTTGTTTTGAATTAATGCGATCACATTAACCTGGAAAACCTTAGAGAAATCTATAATTTTTTCCTTATAATCTTTCGGAATAGGAAAAATTCCTTTCAAGTCTTTGAAGGAGTTCCTATCCAGTTCTTCCCCTACTACGTATTCGCCATATGTGCCCTCACCATAATATCGTAGACCCACAATTTTTATAGGTGGTACTTCTACTACAGTCACAGCCGAGGCAACTTCCGTACCAGCTGTATTACCGTATTTCCTATAATCCACGAATATGGTATGTGTCATTCCTGCTTTGAAACCTACAAACCCCAACAGTCTCGGCTCCCCCGAAACTTCAGGCCATGACCTTATATGGGGTATCATAGACTCTGCTCTCTTTCTGGGATAGTAACCCATAGACCCATGTCTCGAATGATTAGGTGTCGCCATTTTTTATCACCGGTGCATAGCCGTTGCGTCTCTTATCGGATTAAATACAGTTTATTATCCGATTTAGCGGGCTACTCTTAAGCCCATAGACGTGAGGCTGATGCTTACCTGATAACACATGATCTTATATAAAATCTATCATGTTTAATTCGCATCATAAACTCACTAAAAGTGAAGGAAAATGGCAACATATAATAATCGAAAAACTATCCGGCATAATGACCCACGAATACGATTACATTATTGTAGGCGCAGGGGTTATAGGTCTTTCGGTAGCTAATTACCTTTCGAAGAAGGAGCACATGAATATATTGGTCCTAGAAAAAAAGGGATCCATAGCACAGGGTAATACAAGTAAGAGCGCTGCCGGTTTTAGGGATTTGTTTACAAGTGAATTGAATATAAAAATGAGTAAATCTTCCATAAATTATTACGAATTTTTGCAGTCGAAGGGGGAGAACCTTGAATTCAAAAAAATAGGTTACCTAATATTAGAAGATGAAGAGTCAGCTAAGAGACATGATTCAATTGTTAATAAAATAAAGTCACATACCGTAGTAGAACTAGTGGATGAAACTGGGCTAAGGAACCTAGGCATTGAAACGAATCCTGAGGATGATGAAGCCAAGATGATGAATCTTCCTCATATAATCAGAGGAATTGTTGGTAAAAACTGCGGTGTAATGGACCCCGAACTTATTGCCCAACATTACTATAAAGAGATATTAAAGAACAATGTTGAAATTAAATTCAACACAAATGTTGAAAGGTTAATAATTAAAGGAAGTCCCGAGCTAGGAATCCAGAACGAGCCATTTACATGGCAACATTCCTATGTAAATGGAGTTATAGCTGACGGCAAGGAATTTAGAGGAAATGTTATTTTAGCAAATGATGTTTGGGTAAACCAATTATCAAGGCCTGCTGGGATAGAATCATTTGTGAGTCCTAAGAAAAGACAAATTTTCCAAATTAAAGGGAGAGATGTTCAAAAATTCTTTAGACCCACGCCATTTAGCAATTATAATGCATTTCCTTTCACCTTCTTGCCTAAGGTTGAGTTCTATGCTAGGCCTTCGTTCACAGAGAATTCAATCTGGGTAGGAGGGTCTGACGAGCTCAATAGACCAATTGAGATCGAGGATGACCCTCTTCCAGAAAGGGAATATTTCGAATACAATTTAGCTCCGATTCTTCGACAGTATTTTGGCATAAATGATTATGAACTATCAGGGATGTGGGCAGGTCAGTATGCGATGAATTATATTGACCTTCAACCACTCATATTCGGAGGGGATGGCATTTATATAGTTTCTGGTTCCTCAGGGAGTGGAATTATGAAGGCTGACGCTATCGGTAGAATTGCTGCCTCATATATAACAGGTGAAAAAGTAACGGAACTATTTGGAGGAGAATATGTCAGAAGCGATGCCCTGACCATATATAACAGGGATCATGAAAAGGAAGAGTTTATCTTCTGAGCCATTTATTAAATTTTGATTCGTCTAATTTTTTAGTAACAATTCCATCTTTATTCATATTTTTAAGCTTCTTAGACGAGTTTTCAATTGATTTAGCAAGATAATCTCTATAAGATATTAATTGATCAATTGGGAGCTCACTTATCATGTTTATATATGCCTTTGCCATATTTTCCTCATTATTCTTTTCTATGTCTATCCTTTTCCAATTTTTGAAAAATATAACTAATAATAAATATATTTCATTTAGAATAAAATCTTTCTCGTTCATTTCCACTTCTTTTTATTCACACATTTATTCTCATTCGCACTTTGAATACCCGCATGTCTTGCACGTAAGGCAGCCATTTTCATTTACCAAGGTCTCGTTTCCACATTTTGGGCATGGCATAAACTTGGATTTCTTCTCATCTGACTCTTTTACCGCACTAAACATGAAATCCTTGGTTAATGTGGTTTGCGCAGTATATCCCTTCATAGCGAATTCGATTGCCTTTGCAACCCCATCCGGTACTGATGTTATTTTTGCTCCTTCTACAAATGTTACACTTTTTCCCTTTATTCCATTTAACGCTTTCACAATCTTCGATATGTCTCCCCCTTGCTGCAGGTAAAGGGAAATTAACCTTCCGATTGCTTCGGAATATGCCTTCTCTTCGCTTCCAGATTTTCCCACATTAACAAAGACTTCCACCGGCTTTCCATTTTGGTCGAAATTAACTGTTATATACACCTTACCTATGTCCAGCAGGTTGTAAACTATCGTTTTGCCAGTCAAGACAGTCGGTCTCTCATATTCCTTAATCTCAGGCTGTTTAGCTTTTTGTTCTCCTTTTTCTGTTATCAGAATACCCTCTCTGGATCCCTCTCTGTAAACAGTGATCCCCTTGCAGCCATTCTTCCATGCTTCTAAATAGATTTTTCCAACATCGTCTACAGAAGTCTCCGCAGGGAGGTTGACGGTTGAAGAAATTGAATGGTCTATGTACCTCTGTATTACGCCCTGCAATTTTACCCTGAACATTGGATCTATCTTATGGGCCTCAATAAAGTAATCTGGTAGGTCCTCTTCATCATCTATTCCATAGGCTGCCATATATTGCCTTACCAAAGGATGGAATACCTTGAATTCCCCTTTGCTCAATGATTCTGATCTTCTCTTATAGGAAAATGCAAAAATGGGCTCTATTCCGGATGAAGTTCCGGCCAATATGGAACCGCTTCCCACTGGCGGAATAGTAAGCATTGCAACATTTCTTAGCCCATATTTCTTTATTTTTTCTTTTAAGTCGTCTGGAAGTCTCTGAATAAATGGGCTCCGCATATGCTTATCATAATCAAATCCGGGGAATGGTCCTTTTTCTTTGGCCAATTCAGTTCCTTCATCATATACAATAGTCATTATTTTCTTGAATAGGTCTTCAACGAACTTCAAGGCAGTATCCGAGTCATATTTTATCTTCATCTTAGCTAACATATCCCCAAGTCCTGTAAAACCTACTCCGATTCTTCTGCTCTTTCTAGCCTCTTCCGTTTGTTGCTTAAGAGGATGCTTATACAAATTATAGTCGACGACATCATCCAGGAATCTTACTGTGAATCGGAGTGCCTTTTCAAGACCAGCCCAATTAACACTGGGATTCTCAAATGCATTATCCACAAAATAGGCGAGATTCACGTTACCTAAATTGCAAGCCCCATATGGTTCAAGCGGTATTTCTGAGCATGGATTAGTAGTTAGTATCTCCATACCGTTGTACTCAGAGGTGCTTTCTTTTTTCATCGTATCCCAGAAAATTAGTCCTGGCTCAGCCCAGTCTCTTGCGGACTTTATTAATTCATTCCAAAGATCTTTAGCTCTTATTTTCTTCTCTATCCTTCCTACCTTTTCATTCTCGAATCGTAAAGTAAAATCCTCGTCATTTATGACAGCCGTCATGAATTCATCAGTAATTTTTACAGAAATGTTAGCATACCTAACCGTCTTTAAGTCCCTTTTTACCTTGATAAAGTCTAGAATGTCTGGATGGTCAACTCTTATTGTGATCATCAGAGCTCCCCTTCTCCCAGCTTGCCCTATAGTTCCTGTTGTTTCTGACATTATGTTCATAAATGACACTGCGCCAGTTGATTTAAGGGCTGCATTGTTTACTGGAGCCCCCTTTGGCCTCAAAATTGATATATCCGTACCCACCCCACCGCCAAGCGAATATGTTCTCGCTGCCTCCTTTGTCCATTCGAAGATTGCCTCCAATGAGTCGTCAAGTATAGGAACCACATAACAATTGTTTAAAGTTGCTCTTCTGCCATATTTCTCCTGACCTGCCCCAAAGAGTATCCTTCCTCCTGGGACCATCTTAAAGTCTTCCAATAACCAATAGAAATTCTGTCTCCACACACCCCTTATATTTTCCGGTTCCACGGAGGATATTTCTGCCGCTACTCTTTCCCACATTTCATTTGGCAGTTTTTCCACAAGCTTTCCTTCTTTATCCTTCATCGCGTATTTATCCAAAAATATTCTAGCTCTCAATTCATCCCCATCAAACCAAGCGAGGGTTTCTTCGGGTATTTTTGACACACTAAACTCGTCATGATTCTCTGTCATAATTTTCACTCCTTTTAGGTAATTCCAACGTATGCTTAATCCATTATAAATCTCTTTATTATATCCGATGTAATACCAACTGCCATAATGATTTTCAAGATTCCAATTATAATTTTATCAAATTGATTTCCAAGTACAACCCCTACCTGAAGTCTTTATTATTATCACAAGGTATACCATTACCAACATTGGTAAAATTAACTTAAATTAAAATACCATTCTTATCTTGTAAGAGCAAATACTTTACTCAATAATAAATCAATATTTTTTATCAAAATAATTAAGATAAAATATAAGTATAAAATTTATATTATCATGATTATGTCGATGGGATTTACACCTGAAGATGAAAAATTATCAGCCCTACTTATTCAGATGGGAGTACCTAGAAATGTTGCCAAGGCATTAGTTTATATGAAAGGTAAAGAGGAGGTTACCTCCGTGGAAATAGAAAAAAACGCTAATCTAAGGCAACCGGAAGTATCAATTGCAATGAGAATACTAAAAGAACATGGATGGATAATGAAAAGAGATATCAAAAAAGAAGGGAAAGGAAGGCCAGTGCATGGTTATAGATTAGCTAAGCCATTCAACGATATAATAAAAGAACTCGAAGAAGAGCAAAGAAAGAAAATAGAAGATATGCAAAATGTACTAGGGCAAATACAGAATCTAGTTTAAATTTCTTCTACCATTCCATTTTTATAATTAAATATAATTGGATTAAATCCTGTAAAAATACCGCATTCAACAACACCCTGCTTTAATTTTATCTTCCTGTATAGATCAAAGATATCGTGATTTTCGTAATTTGATGGCGTACAATCCAATATATAATTACCATTATCAGTAATGAATTTATCCCTTCTTAAACACATTAAGCCTTCATATTCAAGTTCTCTTTTCAGGATAGCGTATGAAAACGGGAGAACTTCTATAGGAATAGGATGATTAAAAGGAATCTTTGGTACCATTTTTTCATTTGTTACGATTATTATGTACTTCTTGGAATAATGGGCTACTATCTTTTCCCTTGTTAGAGCACCTCCGCCGCCTTTGATAAGATTCTTATTTGGATCTACTTCGTCCGCACCATCAACAGTAACGTCTACATGATCTACTTCATTGATGTCAACAAGCTTAATGCCGAGACTTCTAGCTAAAAATTCTGTCTCCAGTGATGTAGGCACCCCAACTATTTTCTTTGCAACCTCTGAAGCCCCCAGAAGTTTGATAAACTCTGCTGCAGTAGTTCCAGTACCTAAGCCAACTACGTCTCCGGGTCTTATTTCCATTAAAGCCCTCTCGGCCACAATCTTCTTAGGGTTCTCCATACTTTATCAGTGTCTTAGCCGGATCAACCGACAGAATAAAAGGATAACCTATGGAAGGTGAAACAATAATTTCATTATCTTTTATTATAGTATTTACCTCAATCTTCTCCAATCTTAATCGCATTAGGAGGGTAATATTAAATGAAGATTGCTTATTTTTTATGCTTTCAATTATCCTTTTACCATGGTCGGAGATAATGTATTTACCTTCAGTATTTTCCTCAATTATATCCATGTCCAGTAATTTTTCAAGTCTCCTTTCAATAGTTGCTCTCGTATAATTTTTTATTTGAGCCGTATCTATGAACCCACGTTCAATTAAATGTTTGAATATGTAGTAAGATGATCCCTTGGAGGCAAGATTTAGAATCTGCTTTTCTTCCCTGTCAAATATTCCGTGTTCGAAGTATGCACTAAAATCCTTATCATATTCAACCAACTTGTTTTCTATGAGTTTTCTCGCATGCCATCCAACAATCTTTGCATCTGTACCTACCAACATTCCCACACCTATATCGGTTCTTCCTGGAACTAAAGATATGAAGCTAAAAATTGATGTTAATACTTCATTCGACAGCAATTCTTCATCATAACCTATAAAATCTAACACTTCAGTAATTTGGTGCGAATCTTTCGTAGTTCTTGCGGAGGTCATTATTATCTACATGAGTATATATCTGAGTAGTACTTATATTCGAGTGTCCCAGTAGTATCTGTATTATCCTTATGTCAGCTCCATTCCTTAGAAGTGTTGTGGCAAATGTGTGCCTTAACACGTGGGGGGTCACTTTTTTATCTATTCCGGCCTTTTTTGCGACTCTCCTAATTATGCGTTCTACAGATATGGGAGATATATGGCTACTCTTTTTCGTTGGAAAGAGAAAATTTACCTTATGATATTTGAATTTTAAGTCATGAATATAAAGATTGAGATCATTCAGTATCTCTCCTCTGAACAAAACGATCCTATCCTTGTCTCCCTTTCCTGATCTTATTTTTATGGTTGTTCTTGCAAGATCCACATCATTATATCGAATGTTGCAAAGCTCCGATACCCTTATACCTGTATAAGCTAGCATTTCTATTATAAGACGGTCCCGTAAGTTATCCGCATTTTCAATCATTAGTTTAACATCAGCTTCTGATAGATAAACTGGGACTCTCTGTGGTCTTTTGGGAGGTTTTAATTTCGCTAATTCTGCAAATCCTAGAAACGAAAGGAATGATTCCAGTGCCCTTATGTACAGGTACACTGATGTCTTTGAATATCCTTTCTCAATTACTAAAAATTCCTTGAATTTTTCTATATTCTCCAAATTTATGCTATTTGAATCGAAATTGATAAATTCCAGGAACTTGGAGGCAATATATGAATACATTTTAACAGTATTCCTGCTCTTTCCGTCAGCAAGCATTCTATTTTTATATCTCTCTATTGCCTCTTCGTTCAAAAGTTGAGTGATTGTCATATTAATGTATTAAATAATATGACAAATTTAAGATTTTCGTCATACGAAACTGGATAACCCTTCCAGGTGGAATCCAAAAAAGAAATAATAGATGAAGACTTTAAGATTTAGATGAGGCTTAATCAGGAAGAACAGGAGATTATAAAGAAAGTAACTGAATTTTCACTATCAAGGGTAAAAGAAAGGGCTGAAGAAATAGATATTAGTGGTAAATTTCCAGCTGACCTTGTCAAAGAAATGGCAGAAATGGGTTTGTTTTCTTTGTACATTCCAAAGGAATACGGTGGCCAAGGAAGATCCCTTGCCTCACTTATGGAAGCTGTTCGTATTATATCCAGGAACTGTGCTTCAACCTCGCTTGTATTAGATGTTACGGTCTCATTGTTTGCCGAGCCAATTATCCAATACGGATCAGAACAGTTGAAGAGCAGATATCTTCCTAAAATAGCTAAGGGGGCTATTGGAGCTTTAGCCATCACAGAACCGGAAGCTGGATCTGATGCCGCTGCTATTAAAACTATCGCAAAGAGAGATGGTAACAAATTTGTTATAAACGGAATGAAGACCTTTATTACCAACGGAAAGGAAGCTGAATATTACTTGGTAAGTGCAATGACTAATCCAGAATTAAAACATAAAGGAATGACCATGTTCGTGATTGAGAGAAATTTCCCCGGTGTAAAGATTGGGTCTGTTTTTCATAAATTGGGAATACGGGGCTCAAGTACCACTGAAGTTCTCTTTGAGAACGTAGAGGTACCAGAAGAAAATGTCTTGGCCAAGGTAGGAGATGGTTTTAAAATTGAAATGGAAACCCTTAACGTAGGCAGAATCGGGATAGCAGCACAGGCCATAGGAATATCTGAGGGGGCAATTCATGATGTTATGGAATTTGTTCACAATAACCCTAAAGTTAAAGAAAACTTCCAGTTTAAATTAGCTGACATAACTCAAAAATTGGTCTCATCAATCAAGGATTATGAGTCAGCGATTGAATACACAGAATCGGGAAAAACGTCTCCTCTTTTGAGTTCAGTGTCGAAACTAACTGCGGGAGATAATGCTGTATCCATAACATCTACAGCGCTTTCATTGCTCGGAACTAAGGCATTTGATTTCGAATATCCAATCGAAAGGAGGTATAGAGAAGCTAAGATAACTCAGATATATGAGGGTACCAACGAGATCCAAAGATTAGTAATTGCGAGAGAATTAATAAAGAATGGATTAAAATCACTGGATTTTTAAATCTTCTAAAGTGTATTTTTCTACATCTTTCAATTTCACTACTTTTCTTGAAGGCTCATGTTCCAAAGTGATTATCCATTCCTCTTCGTATGCTTTTTCCAGCAATTCTTTCTTTCTGTAAAACGTATCCATGGGGTAAAGGTCATATGCCATAATATATGCCGGCTTTATATGGCTGGCGGTTGGCAACAAGTCTCCAAAATATATTACCGTCCTATTGCCGGCTCTCAATATGGGGACTTGATGACCTTTGGTATGTCCTCCTGTTCTCATTAATTCGAGTCCAGGAAATACTTCTTCGTCACCCTTTACTATTTCAAGATTATTATCTAGATTTTGAAAATTCAGATAATTGTAATTGGGTTTTGTTTTTTCATTGGGAAACATAATCTCATCATATGTATCTTCCTGTATGAAATATTTGGCATTCTTGAATGTAGGCACAATCTCGTTACCTATTTTCATGGTAGCCCATCCGGTATGATCCAGATGGCCGTGGGTTATTATAATATGAGTAACATCATCCCTTGATATTCCAAGATCCTTCAATTTATCAATTAATGTTTTCTCCCTTCTAATGTCATAAATTTTTAACTGTTTCTCATCAAATTTATCCCCCATACCTAAATCAACTAAGGCTATGTATTTCCCATGCTTTATTATTAGAGTATTCGTTGCCAGTTCTATTCTATTTAGAGCATCAGGAGTAAAAAAACGTTCCCAGATTGTTTTTGGAACAACCCCAAACATTGCTCCTCCATCGAGTTTGAAATAGCCATCGTCTGCCATCAGAACTTCGTAATCATTTAATTTCATATTCCTTCATTTAATTCCCATATTATTTATTTTTGAATAAATCAAGTATAATATCTCCACTGCCTATGAATCTTTGACCGTCTAAAAATATTCCATTCTCCGCAGTCTCCAGACGGACGATTTTACAATTTTTTGGCGGTGCATAATTTGAATCTGCAATAATTATTATGGCCCCGGATGAACTTGCTTCAATCACTTTTTCAGCTGAGAGCTCTGGTATCTTTATTGCTTCAATCTTCTGTGCTTCTATGTTAAACCCGTGGCCAAGCATTTCTGTTAATTCCATTAGACCCCTAAAAAGGCCACCCTCTGACAAGTCGTGGACATAATAGACTTTGTTGTTTAAGCACTTTAATATATTCTCAACGCTCAAATCTTCTGGGAAGGTTTTGGGATCCTTGATTCCAATCTTTCTTTCCATAAAATATCTATATTCTAAACCAAGCGTCCCTGATACGAATATTCCATACTCCCTAGGTATTTTTTCTGGCGAATATTTAGGCTTTTTATTCAAGGAAATCAATGCTATGGAACCTGAAACACCTTGAGAAATATTGCCGTAGTCACCAGTATGTGCTGCCAGTAATTTTATCCCTCTTTTTCCCAATTCGAGAATGATATTTTCAACATATTCAATAAAATCTTCCTTCTTTTCTCCGACTGATTCGAAATCTACGAGAGCCAATTCGGGCATAAGTCCAGAAGTGAGAAAGTCATTTAATCCGAATAGTACAGATAGTTTAGAATTTTCTACAGGTTCAAGGAAGTTATAGTAAACCATCGGTTCAATTTTCCCTACCACTGTGATCCCATTAAGGTCAAATTTAGAATAGTCCCAACCAAGTCCATTATCCTTAACAATATCATCTTTATGTTTTTCTATTATTTTCTTTATATTCTTTATTTCAATTTTTCCCATCCGCGAATATTAGGAAAAGCTCTTTTAATATTTTTTCTATGGGCAATTATTGATATTGGATTTGGAACTACCTCCAGGAATAGTGGTTTCGTCATTTAATAATCCTCATGTAGATACCGATAGGTATTTATCGTATCTTCGGAGAGGACTTAATTCAGGTATGACTTATCTTTCTAATCCAGATTCTATAAGGAAGAGAGAGTCACCGTACCTAATAGCTCCATGGGTCAAATCAATATTAATTTTTGACTTTTTATACAAAATAGATATTCCAAATAAAACCAATGGCCCAAGATTTTCCATGTATTCTCAGCTGGAAGATTATCACGTGGCTGCGTCCAATTTAATTTATGATTTAATAAATCGATATTCAGCTTTCAGACAGCACATGAAAGTGTATGTGGATACCGGACCAATAATGGAGAAAGAACTTGCCAGAATGTCTGGCATAGGATGGATCGGCAAAAATTCAATGCTTATTAATAGAAAGATTGGGTCATTTACTTTCTTGGGCGAGGCATTTCTGGATACAAGAGTAGATATCCCGATGGAGGTACAAAACGACCTTTGCGGCAATTGTAATTTATGCATTGAGGCCTGCCCAGTGAATGCAATCGACCAAAATAGAATGGTTGACGCCAGAAAATGTCTATCATATCACAATATAGAATCAAGAGACGTGATTCCATTCGAAATAGGAAGAAAAATGGAAAACTGGATATTTGGATGTGATATTTGTAACATGGTGTGTCCATGGAATAGGGTGAGTAAAGACAAGGGCATCTTCAAAGTTAACAATGAGATAAGGAAGCTTGGGACTGAAGATCTCATATATTTGAATAATGATGAATTTTCTAGAATATTCTCAAGGACACCAGTTACCAGAGCTAAGGTTACTGGTTTAAGAAGAAACGCGGTAATGGTTCATTTTAATATTAATAATGATGATATTTTCCTAAGGGAGATAAGTCGTTCATTTGATGATTTAGGTGGTAAGCAAGCTGATGAAATTTTAAAAAACATATAAATCAAACCCGGATTTTTGTATTTCGAAACAAACTGCCATTTAGAATTAAATACTTTTTGAGTTGCTAGAATTTTTTCCCCCCTAATACACTAGTAAAAACTTCAAAAGTAATGGAATCGGAAATTTTAATATTCGATCTTTGCCTATCAGTATATGCAATCCGTGAAATTGATAGTAGTCCAAATTTCTTCGGTTGTGGATGAGGACGGCAACAGAGGAAAGGAAATTATCTTGGAAGAGTATAAAAGTAGAGTCAATGTGGGCGGAGCTCCTGACATGGGAATGTTCAGAGACCTCATAGATCAGGTATTTAAGAACATGGGCCAGACCATAAGTGTCAGGGGTCCCCCTAAAATTGTACTCAGATTGAACGACGAAGAATACGAATCATTTGGGATAAAATTTGAAGTGAATGACATTTTTCAGGTCTCATTTTCAGATGGAAACATTATGTTCAAAAAGGAGACAGTTTAATTATTTTTGAGCATCTATATGATTATTCATTACAAAAATTTTATAAGAACGGATAAAGTTTTAGATTAATGATTGATGATGATGACGTTCCCGAAATAATAAGGGGACTTAATTTCCAATCCCTGAAATCAGTACTGGAAAGGGATAGGGACGAAATGGAACTGGAAAAAACCATAGAAAATACTATAATTTCCAGAAGAAGCATGGACACCAAGTATTTCAGGCAGATTATGGATGGGGTGGTCAAGAAATATTATCAAATGGGTAATGAATTAGTGGACGAGAATGAATATGTTAAAGCTCTGGATATGTATACTAAATCCATTAAAATATCCAGGAGATATCTCAGGAAGACAGCTGTAGATTCCTATTTTAATAGAGCAATAACTTTCGTAATTTTAGGTTACCCAAAATTGGCATTATCAGATATCGTAAGAATTGAAAAAATACCTCCCGTAAAACCGGATATATTTTACCTAAAGGGTGAAATCTATGAATTTATGGGAAGGTACAAAATGGCCAAGAAAATGTATATGAAATCATATCTTATTGATCCTAGTTATGATAGGGTGAAAAATAAAATCGGCAAAGATATTCTGATACTCTAAACCTTTTAAATTAGCATTTAACATTAGATAATTCTTATTAATTCTGCTGTAATTACGCTGTGGGGTAGATCTATTTGAAACCTGTAAATTATTCAAGGGTTCCTATTAAAAGATATGATCCCGAAGTAAGAATAAGAACGCTTGATCATGCTACATTGGTTCCTTATACCATAGATGAAGTCATGGCAGAAGCATCCAGATGTCTTGGATGTGGACTCTGTATCCAAGGTTGTCCAGCAAAAATAGACATACCTGGATATCAGTTAGCCATGGCTAATGGAGATATCGAAACTGGGTTGAAAATTAATTTTGAAAAATTACCATTCGTTGCGGTATGCGGAAATGTCTGCCCGCATCCTTGTGAGGATAACTGTGTACTTGACGACAACCGTGGTTCAATTGCCACCAGACACATAAAGAAGTACATAGCTGAGAATGTCGACAATTATTCTGAAGTCTTAAGAGTTAAAAAATATAACGTTGGAGGCCATGCGAAAGTTGCTATTATCGGTGCGGGACCATCTGGGTTAACGGCTGCTTTCTATCTCAGCATAAATGGAGTAGAGGTGGATGTTTTCGAGCAAACCCCACGCGGTGGAGGCATGATGTTCCATGGTATACCTGAATTCAGGTTGCCAAGATACCTTCTTGATAAGGAGATTCAACACATAACTTCATATGGCGCAAAGATACATTATAATTCAAAGGTTGGCAAGGACATCCAATTCGATTACCTGTTGGAAAACTACGATGCAGTTTATATCGCCATAGGAAACTGGAAACCCAATATGACAAGGACCAAGGGTGAAGACCTTAAAGGTGTTTACCATGCATTGGATTTCTTGGGCAGGATAAACAATGGCGAGAAGATCGATGTGGGTGAAACTGTTGCCATCATTGGAGGAGGATTTACTGCATTTGATGCGGCCAGGATTTCTTTAAGGTTGGGTGCAAAAAAAGTTTATGTACTGTACAGGAGAGCCAAAGAGGACAGGCCAGGATATCCCAGCAGCAACGCCGAGGAAGAACTGGAAGAAGCCGAAGAGGAAAAAGTAGAATTCGTTTGGGAAGTCAGCCCATTTGAATATATAGGGGAGAATGGGAAAGTTACGGGGATAAAATATTGGAAAAATAAGATGGTTGATTCAGGCGGAGGAAGAAGAGAGCCTGTGCCCATTAAAGATCAGGAATATGTCATGAAAGTTGATCTTGTTGTTGAGGCCACTGGACAAAAGCCTGATCTCAGCTTTATACCCAAGGAAATACTCGAAAAATTAAGGATGAGTCCCGGCGGTGATCTGATAGTCAATCAGTATAACATGACAAGCGTGCCTGGAATATTCGCCGGTGGTGACATCACAAACAAGAGGAAGGATATTATTAGTGGTGTTGCAGATGCAGGTCGTGCTGCCATGGGTATCCTTCTATATCTAAAAAATCAGGGAAAGATTGAAAGGGTTCCCAAGAGACTCACAAACTATGAGGAAGGGCCTTATTCAACTACATATTATGAGATAAGGAATGAAAACATTCCAACCACCCTTCAGATTACTACAATTCAATGAGGAACTTCATAGGGCCTTTGTTAAGGAAAGAGCAAATAGATTTCTTATAAAGGCAAATCTAGAGGGAAGAGAGGTAAACGTACATTTGCATGACCCAGGAAGGCTTAAGGAATTAATCTTCCCTGGGAATGAAATAATAATAAGGAAGACAAAAGGAATGAAAACCGATTTTTCTGTCGTTGCAGCGAGGGCCCAAGAAGAATTTGTGTTTCTTGATTCGAGGTTCCATAATTATCTAGCGGAAAGAATTCTTGGCAAGTCTGATCAGACTGAAATGAAAATTGGGGATAGCAGAATTGACCTAAGATATGGGAATACTTTGATCGAGATAAAGGGATGTACCTTACTTAATGAGGATAGGTGCCTATTCCCTGATGCTCCTTCTTATAGGGCTGTAAAACAAGTGAATGATCTTTATCTGTATTTAACAAAAGGAGGAACTGCAAAAGTTATTTTCCTTTGTTTCAGGAGATTAGCTAAACATGTAACCATAAACAGGGAAACAGATCCTAAGCTTTTCAAGTCAATGGAGAGAGCCATTGCAGCAGGTCTGGATGTTGAAGCATTTAGTTTGTATTTCGATAATGATTCATTGTTTTATGATGGACCCATTAATTTTGATCTTTCTCTAGCTCCTTGATCTTCTTTTCCTTCCTCACTTCTGCCTTTAAACGTCCGAGCGGGTATTCGTTATGATCTACGAATTTAAAAAGTGGGGATATAGAGGGGTTCACCTTTTCTATTTGTCTATGAATATTCTGTGATATCCTCCTAAGATCAAAATGTGCCTGAGGAGTGGAGCGAAGTTCAGTGAAATATATTAATTCCCTGAGATTAGCTACCATATAAATGGGATAGATATGCGCAAATGTTACGGCATATTGTGCCAGATTCATATCATATTCCCTGATTTTGAAATAAATTTCGGCTGATCTCTTCATCGCATCTTTGAATAATTCCAACAGTCTTTCATTCTTCAATACTGTCGGAGGGACCTGATAACCAAATTTTACTGTTAATGGTTTTCTTATTATGGTCATTGTCCTGTGCCTCTGTATTTCCCTGAAGGCACCAAAGTTTGTGGATATTTCAAAGCTGTAAATAAGATTCTCGGCCTCTCTTCCCACCTTATTCCTTCTGTTTTTTCTGGTATTTGCTAATTCATTAATAATAGGACTTACTTTTATCTCAGATGAATTTACTTTATCTTCAATAGCAATATAATCTAGATTTGACCTTTGAAATAGGTAAGCAGAGACAAGGCTTTTTCCAGATTCCTCATCTTTTGGAAATTTTAGAAGCCTCACCTCTTCCCCAAAGTAACCTTCCTGTTCGATAAAAGAAGAAGAAGCAATAGATCTCTCATATTCTAGCTGCTGTTTACCATAATCCTTGTCCATTGAGTCGATCAATTTAGTGAAATATGGAGTTATTTCATTCTTTAGTTCCATTCCGATATTTCTGGCTTCTGGTAACTGTGATGATAGTAACCTGTAAAGCAGTCTGATGTAAGCTCTGGCATTTCCACTTACTCCAACATTTGTGAGAGTAGAAGAAGGCAGTAGATACCTTGCCTCATCAAGTCCCCTACTGCGAACAGCGGATTCATAGGCCTTTCTAACTATATCTCCATACTGATCTTTAATCTCATCATATGAATATTCTTTCCCTTGAAATTCGAACTTCATTTTTTCTATAGGGTAAGTATTGTATAGTTCTTCCGTGACACCTTTCAAAACCGCTGCGTAGGTTTCAAAAAGGAAATCACACCCCTCTTCATATACATCCCATAGACTTTCAGGCAGTCCAGCCTTAGCTGCATCAAGATATAAAAATCTTCCATCTCTCTTATCTAAATAACTAACGTATCTGGAGCTCTTCTCAATATACGATAATCCTATTCTACCTTCTTCTATTATTTTTGTGACTACATTGCTCACGTTCTGTATTCCAACTTGAGCATTGACCAATTCCGCAATGGATTCATCTCCGTATTCAACAAACACCCTTTCATAAAATTTTTCTCCTCTTTCCGGATTATTTTTGAACTCCCTCTCCCAGAGCGTTCTAATATCAAGATCATGTGCACGAGAATATCTTGACATGAGAGCTCCCCTATCTATCTGTCTTTTTAAATTTATTATGAAAACATTTCTGTCATTATTTGAAAATTCACGATCCTCAGTCATATTAGAAGATCATGATCTTCGCCTCTAAAAAGTTTTTACCCAGATAATGATAGTCTGATTATGATTTTCAAGCTTAGCAGCGAAACTGAAAAAATGCTGAAAGAAAGGGTAGAAACCTCTCATAAGCTTGGTTCGGATAAATCTCTTGTCCTCTATGGTGGAGGAAATACAAGTGTTAAGGGAGAAGTAATGGACCATACTGGAAAAAATGTGAGGGCTCTTTTCGTTAAGGGATCAGGATCTGATCTTTCAAATATTGATGAAAGCGGCTTTACAGCACTAAGGTTGGAAGACCTATTGGCAGCAAGCAAAATAGATTTTATGACAGACCTAGAAATGGTAGAATATTTCAGAAGCAGTATGATCTTCCCGGACCAGCCAGCTCCATCTGTGGAAACATTTTTACATGCATTTGTGCCTTTCAAATTCGTAGATCACAGTCATGCTGACTATATACTAGCAGTTACAAATACCGATTTATCTGATGATGAGATTCTTGAACTCCTGGGTAATGACATATTGATAATTCCG
This sequence comes from uncultured Thermoplasmatales archaeon, assembly GCA_964468585.1. Taxonomy (GTDB): domain Archaea; phylum Thermoplasmatota; class Thermoplasmata; order Thermoplasmatales; genus JAFMDN01. The sequence goes on from CAYXTM010000004.1 coordinate 76,563, forward strand.
TATGTACCACCCGGTTTCCCACTCGCAAAGAAATTCATGGAACTTTCCAAAAATGTTGATCTCTCACAATATAAGGGCCTCATAATGAGAAACCACGGATTATTGACATGGGGAGATACTGCGGAAATAAGCTTCAGAAATCATGTGGAGATAGTAAATCGAGCCCGCAATATTATAAATGGGAAGTTCAGGGGGTTTGGAGAGAAGGAAATCTCCAATGATAAAATTAGTAAAATTATTGATATTTTGCCTAAAATACGCGGCTCCTTAAGTAAAAAGAACAAGAAAATTCTTCACGTTAATATATCTCCGAAGATGATATGGTTCTCAGATACAGAGGAAGCTAAGGAATTCAGGTCGCTTGGACCGGCAACACCTGATATGGTCATCAGGACAAAATTTGATTACCTTTATCTGGAAAAATTGGAAGATGCTGTAGAAGAAATCGAAAGATATTCTCAGACCTATAGTGAATATTACAACCAGTACATTTCCGGAAAGTATCCAATGCATGACCCATACCCAAATGTAATCATAGTCAAGGGCTACGGTATGATAACGTCCTCCAATTCCAAGAAGGAGGCCATGATCATCTCTGAATTAATGGAACATACAATCTTTGTAAATTTAGCGGCCAAATCGCTAGGTAAAAATAGATTCATACCAAGGAAAGAAGGATTTGAAATGGAATACTGGTCCTTAGAAGAGGCCAAATTTAAGAAACAAAAAAAGGCTCCCTTTCAAGGTTATGTTGGAGTTGTAACTGGGGCTGCCTCTGGCATAGGAAAAGTAACTGTGCAGAAATTTCTTGAAAATGGTATCACCACGGCGGGGCTGGACATTGACCAGAAAATAGAAGAATTATCAAATAATTCTAAAAATGAGAGCCTTGGTTTGATTTGCGATATTTCTGATGAGGCAAGAGTTAAGGAAGCTTTTGGAAAGATCATTATGACATATGGTGGCATAGATGTAGTTTTCAACAACGCTGGGTACCTTCATCCATCTAAGTTGGAGGAGATTACACTTGATGATATGATGAAACATATCATGATTAATTCAGTCGGTACCTTCCTTGTAACGAGGGAATCATTCATTTTAATGAAGAAACAGGGCATAGGTGGAAATTTTGTATTCAATATCACCAAAAACATCAACTATCCGGGAGCAGGTATGGCATCCTATGGCTCAACGAAAGCTTTTGCGGCTCAACTTGCAAAATATGTGATGTTGGAGGGTGGCCCATTTGGAATAAGGAGTAATGTAATAAATCCTGACAAGATATTCAGAGAGTCTAAAATCTGGGAAGGTGGAGTTCTGGAGAATAGGGCTAAAACTAAAGGTATGACTGTTGAAGAGTACAAGAAATCTAATCTGCTCAGGGTCGAGGTACTACCAGAACACGTGGCTAACGTAGTAATAGAATTACTGCGAGACGAGGTTTTCGGAGCCACAACAGGCGCTATGATACCTGTGGATGGAGGGGTTACTTAATTTAATTCGGCTGCCTCTTCCAGAATAAATTTCACTTTGTTTTCAAGTTTTTTATTATATTCCCTCAACCTCATAAAGAATATCTTTTCATCATCTTTGTCTACCAGTATCCTCATATGAACATCTCTTTTATCATAGAATTGGATTGTCTCTAATGGGTAGGAGTAATATGGATTCTTTATGATATTCACGAATGATATTTCGTTTATTTGTCTCAAATCTTCGTAAATCTTGATCTCCGAGTTCCTTATTATCTTGCTTTGTCTTATGATACCGCCTGTGCCGGTTTCACAATTAGTGAATCTAATACTTCTCTCTGTGTCAGTATTGGGTTCCCCCAAAAGCAAGTAAAATAAGTGCTCACATTTATAATGAGGGAAGTATTCATTTACATTCAAATTTGTCCTTTCTAATAACGTATAAAATTTTACTGATTTTTCATAATTATATCTTTTTAGAAAACTTTCAATGGGTTCTGGCTCTCTCAGATAAAGTAAATCCCAATTATCGTATTTCTCTAAGAAGTCCATCATGATTTTTGTTAAGGATTCAAGAGATTCCTCAAGAAGGAGGAACCTAAAATATTGGTTTTTTTCCATCATCAGTGAGAATGGATATCTCATGACTCCTGGGACAGATGATAGTTCCTTCAGAAAGTTCATTTCTTCCTTTGTCCAGTCCCCAAGTTCTACCACTTCTTCTCCATAAATATCTTTTATCTGAAGTCCTAGTGAAAGAATGTATTTTTTTATTTCGTAATACTTTTCATTCTCCCTGTTCAATTTTATGTATGATATATTCTGGAATGGATCATAAAATACTTTGAAAGATGAGAATCTCGACAGTCCTCCCAATACGTCATTATCCGATATCCTTCTTACAAGTACCATCTCCCTGTCGAACAACTTATAAGAATTCGCTATACCTAAGTCGGAGATACCCATCTTTTGATCCTGAACTAACATAAATCTTTTTTATTTAAATATTATGACAAAATATGGAAATGAAAATAGGAGAAACCGCGCCTGATTTTGAGACTTATGACCAGTCTGGAAAGAAAATATCATTGAAGGATAAAAGAGGAAAACCAGTGGTGCTATACTTCTATCCCAAAGATTTCACACCTGGCTGCACTACGGAAGCAAATGAATTCAGGGAACATTTTAAAGAATTCAGCGATAGGGGAGTTGAAATAATCGGTGTATCCGTTGATTCTGGGGAAACACACAAGAAATTCGCGGAGAGATATAAACTCCCATTTCTTTTGGCTTCGGACAATTCAAAGGAGATAGCTAAAAAATATGGTGTAATGGGCCTAGCTACTGCAAAAAGAGTCACCTTCCTGATTGATAGAGATGGTAAAATTGCATACATTTTTGACAAAGTTAAGCCAAAGGGACATGCCACTGAAGTCTTGGAAAAGCTAAGGGAATTAAAATTAATTGAAAATTAATAAAATTCTAATATAAGTTAATTTTTATTTTCCTCTATTTCGTTTTTAATCTCTGACTCATTTCCATTTTTATTATCATTGTTTTCTAACTTCCCACCTTTCCTACCTGTGTTTCTTTCCCTTGTTCTGTTCATGAATCTTACCAATAACGCAAATATCAAGAAGAAACCATACGTGACCAACAGGTAACCGATTGCAAGGTCCTTGATTAGATATAACCACAACCCACTAAATGAAACGAGAACTGGACCCAGAATTCCTACATTTGATGATATAGAACCATTATTTGTTGCAAATGAAATATTGAGGTAAATAGCGATTATTGTAGAAGGCATATCAGTAAGGTTGAGTACTGATGTAGAAATTGAACCTGATTTTGAGAATATGAGTGTAGTATTCTCTATGACCCTAGCATTAATCAAATCATAAATTTCAGCAGTTGCATTCTTGACTGCAGTGGAATTTAGAGAGAAGAACAATTTGATATTTTGGTTAAGCTTTGAATAATTGAAGTCAAGAGCGAATGATCCCAGCGAATTCTTTATGGTGGTTATTGAACTATGTGGGGTATTTTCCAAATTAATTGAAATTACAGCAGATGAGATTAGAAATGCTATAAAGATGGCGATAAATCCGTAGAAAGCTCTATCAGAAACCCTCCATGAACCTGAATAATGAAATATTACAACAAGAATAATAGGAATTAAAATGTAGATGTAGTATAGATAGAATGAAAAGTAAAGGAGGAATGACGTTACCAGTATTCCGAATACTGCGCCGGTTAATCCGTTTTTAAGTCTTTTGTCTTGAAGTCCTTGCCACATATTAACATAGGTAAAGAAAAATAGTTAATTAATATTCCTGAGCCATAATGCCTGATTTCAGTGAGATAGGCATATTATCATATTATTACGAACTTCCGAAAGCGGGAGGAAAGCTTAGAATTAGACCTGAAGACTTCATTGTGGAAGAAGTAATAGATTCCCTGGTACCGAATGATAATGGTAAATTCTTAATTTTAAAAGTCATGGCAAAAAATTGGGAACATAACAGACTTGTAAAATATCTGGCAAGATCCATGGGGGTATCTCCCAAGCGTATCGGCTTTGCTGGAACGAAGGATAGAAGGGCTCTAAAAATCCAGTACTTCAGTATATATGGAGTTAAGTACAAGGAAATAAGGTTAGAAGATTTCTCAATATTAGACCATTTTTATTCTGAGTCCGGAATTTATCTGGGAAATCACAGAAGCAATCGTTTTATGATAAAGATATCTGATACAGATCTAAAGATACTGGAAAGAAATTTCCATATCGTTAATAAATCATCTATATTCCCAAACTATTACGGACCGCAAAGGTTCGGAAACATGAGACCTGTTTCACATTTAGTGGGTAGGGATATTGTCATGAGAAATTATAGGGAAGCAGTTTTGAAATTTATAGGATATCCGGGAGAGGATAATTTTACTGAAATTAGATCAGAGTTCTATGATAATCCCGACCCAGCCAAATTTGCAGAAAGATTCCCTGATGCGCTGGATTTAGAAAAGGCCGTTCTATTTCATCTCAAAGATAAACCTGATGATTATATGGGGGCCATAAAGAGGTTGCCGCCTAATCTGGTAAATATGTTTATCCATGCTTATCAGGCTTATCTATTCAACAAAATGGTCTCGGAGAGGATCAAAATTTCTAAGGAGGTTGAAATAGGAGACTTAGTCAATTATGGCGGGAAATTGATAAAAGTTAATTCACTTAATTTATCAGAAATTAGGGAAAAATATTCAAAAATGGAAGTCTGGCCGACGGCACTGGTAATAGGGTATGAACAGGAATATTCTGGGGGCATACAAGGTGAAATTGAAAGAAATATACTGGAAGGAGAACAAGTTTCATTTGTAGATTTCAAGATGCCGTTTGACATGTCCTCCAAGGGTGAAAGGAGAAATATCTTTGAATTTGCTCAACATTTGAAATTATCAGACGATACAATATCCTTTGAGCTATCTCCTGGTTCATATGCAACATCCCTCATAAGGGAGTTGATTAGAGAAGAAGATATGATGAAATACTAATTCAATTTTCTGTAAATCTGGCCACATTTATTACATCTGTATATATCGTCATATAGAAACATTGCATCTGTTGACCCGCAATTTGGACAAGTTGGAGGGGTTTGCACATTCTTACTAACTTGAATCCCTGATTCACCTGACTTATATTTCCTTGTAAATAGGAGATACAGATAATTTATGGTAACTACTAATCCACCCACAAGGAATATTAAGTACTCCCCTGCCAAGAAGGTGGTGGTACCAATATTAGCTACAGGGCTACCAACCGCATTTGTGAGTATTGCATCTGATGCATCTATGGAATAGTGAAATAAAACGTCAGCAAATAGCCCGTATCTTAGGTATAAATACCCAAGTAAAAATCCTCCAAGCATTGCCTGGGGAGTTTTAGACCAATCCCATGCCGTTGAATGTGCTATACCAAATATAACAGATGATATGATCCAGACAGTAATTTCAGGGGCTCCGAGTTTATAATTGCCACCCCATATCATCCTATACCATGGAAGTTTCACTCCCTTGTATCTGTAATAAATGAACAGTGGAATACCCATATAGAGCACTCTTGTTATAATCTCTTCATAAAGACCAGCATTAGTTAGGTCGAAAAAGTAAGCTGAAAATGGCACTTGAGATGTCTGGAATGGGTTGCTGATAGGGTAATGTATATAAGCCACAAAATCTATGTAAATCAATGATAAAAACAGGTTAAATGCAAAAAATTCAGATATCTTGAATATTGCACTCTTTTCGGGATTTTTTCCGAACTGAAGTATTGAGTATAAGAAGAATACAGATATGATTGCCAGAAGGACATACATATAGAGGTACGTAAATGAGCCTGGGAGATAGAACAATAGAAGTGGAATCGGGACTATTATGAATACGGGGTAGAGAATTTCATTGAACTGGTAAGATATCAATTTGTAAATTTTAAGGGAATAAACTATATCCAAAATTATCATTAAAATCCATAGGGCTGCCATGAAATAAATGAAATATTTATACCCCCTGTTCAACTTCTCACCTTCATTATATCCAATATGTCTGAATAAACCGCCGCCGCTGATTCCTTAGGGCCGTCACTTTCGACTACAATGGTTTGCTGGTTAAAAAGATCAGTGCGTATGGAGAAGGACATACCCGGTCCATTGAAATCAAAAATTTTACCTTTTTCTGATTTTTTTACATACCTTATGGTGATATCATCCTTAGTTAATTCAGATAAAAGACCCATGCCAGGTTTGAGATCACTTTCTTTCACATTTATATTTATATCTCCGAAAGTAAATTTATTATCAAACACATAATTGTGGAGGATTAAAGCTTTTCTTGCAGAATCAACGCCTAAAATGTCATCTTTATAATTTCTTTCCGCTATTCCGTCCCTTATTGCTTTTTCAATGGCATAATTAAAATCATGCCCTTCCTCCATAATCCTGGAAACATAGGACGAGGTTGCATTGAATGCCCCCTCAATTTTGTGTATTTTTGCCTTCGAATAATAGTTATCAATAGTACTGAAAACAGGGATTGAACCACATACTGTTGATTCAAATTTAAAAATGTTCCCCTTTGATTTTGCTTCATATATTAAATCAAAATTATTCACAAGAATGCCCTTATTGGCAGTTACAACATCCTTACCCATTTCCAATGCGCCCTTCACATAAGATATGCCAGGTTCACCATTAGGCGTACTTGTTGTTACCTCAACAAGTATGTCATAATCCATGGTCTTGATCGCCTGCAGTTGTTTCATTTCTTTCGTAATAAAATTGTTTAATGTATTTTTTTCAGCTGCATCAATGACCTCCTTTATACTTTTAAAACCAGAATAAACGTTTTTACTATCTGCAATCGCTATAACCTCTAAATCTGATCTATAATTTCTTTTTACGAACTCCTTCCTTTCTTCTAAAATCCGTAACAGATTCCTGGCAATGTTTCCAAATCCCAAAATTAATAATTTCATTTTCAGGTTATTAATACAAAAAATATAAACATCTTCTTGAAAAAGATTATTTTCTAGTTTTTTATATTTATATATGACTGATGGACCTACACTGCCGTCAACTGCGAAAAGCCAGGATGAATACATGGCTGCTTTAGAACTCTTTGAGGACGGCTATCTTGAGGAAGCTAAAAAACATGCCCTTAAAAGTTTAGAAATCAAGGAAAATTTTGATGCATTATCCCTACTTGTTGAGATATTGATTAAGTTGGGGGAAGATGCTTTACCTTATTTAAACAAAATGAAGGAGTCATATCCAAATAAACCTGAAACATACAGAAGTTTTTTCAAGTATTATATGGGAAGTGATAAAGAGGCCGCCCTTACATATATCAATAAGGCCATATCCATATATAAAAATCCCGAGTTCTATTATGATAAGTCAAAGTTACTCATGGGAATGGAGAGATATTTAGAAGCCCTTGCATCTGTCGATCAGGCAATAAAACTGGAAAACAGGAATGCAAAATATTGGGCCCTCAGGGCTGAGTTATTATTAAAGCTCAACCGGCTTGATGATGCGAAAATATCCGGTGATGTTAGTCTTAAACTGAATAATAATTGCCGTGATGCCAGAATCGTTATGGCCAAATTGTTCCTGGCACTGGGTGATAAAAAGGAGGCCAGGGAAATACTCACAGGGATTCAGGATTTCGAAAAGGATGAGGAGGCAAAAAAATTATTTGATGAGGCCATTTAGGCCCCAAATTTTTCTGCTACTCCCGCATGACTTTTAAGAACATCCATCAGTTCGTTTCCCCTTATTCTTAGAGACCCTGAACGGCATTCGCTTTCACCAAAATTTGATAGATTATCCTTTCTTGAACCCTTGTAATAAATTAAAATTGGAACAGGATCAGATGTATGCTCTTTAGCTGAACATGGAGTTGAATGATCTCCTGTGAAGCATATCAGGTAATCGTCCTTAACTGGCAATAGGACCTTTCCAAAGGCCTCATCAATTTTTTCAATAAATTCTTTTTTTGCTATCGGGTTTCCATCATGTCCGGCTATATCTGTACCCTTTATGTTGACAATAACAAAATCCTCTTTACTTAATGCATCCAAACCAGCCCTTAACTTGGCTTCAACATTTGTGTCTAATGACCCCGTGACACCAGGAGGTGTGTAATTTCTCATGCCGGCAAGGCTGCATATTCCTGCCACCAAGGCCACGGCAGCCACATAGCCTCCAGATATTCCGTGCATTTCATTGAATTTTGGTATATTTGGAACTACACCTCCACCCCTATAAAGGATAGCATTTGCGGGAGGCTCACCTTTATTTCTTCTTTCTTCATTCACAGGATGCTTTTCCAATAATTCGTGACTTCTCCAGAAGAACTGATTTAAAATCCTTGCTGTCTTCTCTGCTTTTTTATCCATTGGTTCAGAAGGTTTCACCTTTTCACCCTCATGATGTGGGTCATTTTCTGTAACATCTGGGCTAAGACCTTCCCCCCTGAGAATCAAAGCTGCCCTATGTTCTATACCTTCCTTGAAAATAACTTCCACATCCTCAATTTTCATATTGAGAGATTTTGCCAACTTGTCTGTATCCTTTCTTATCCTTCCAGCTCTTCTATCAATTATTTTATATTCATTATCCATGGTGGCGAAATTGGCCCTAAATGCAATATCTCCTCCCTTCAGGATAACTCCTGTGCCCATTGCCTCAAATGGCCCTCGTCCGGTATAATACTTAAATGGATCATATCCCAAATAATTCAAATGTGAAGTATCTGATCCCGGTATAATCCCAGGTTTAATTGGATCTATTAAACCTGTAATACCATTGGAAGCCAGTAGATTCAAATTTGGCTTATTGGCAGCTTCCAGCGGGGTTTTACCGCCAAGCACTTCGGAAGGACGGTCGCCCAATCCATCAGATATTATGAGAAGAATTTTCATCAGACATTAATCAATCTTCTTATAATAAAATTAACCATCCAAGTATAGTAGAAATCAGGGCCGAAGTAAAATTTACGGAGTATTTATCCATGAGATTCCTATTTTCAAAAACTTCACCAAGGACTGAATCAATTAAATTCCCAAGGAAACCTAATATCCCGGCATATATCGAGAGAGTAAAGAAATTTGATAGAGAAAGATTTGCATATAACTGAAATATGGAAAATGACAGGATCGAGAAAAGGATAGAAAAAACAAGTGAGATGACTGTGCCTAATATTGATACCCCGCCATTTGTCCCGGGTATAGCTCGTTTTAATGTGAGTATCATGTAGGCATCTTTGTCCAGCGATCCGATTTCAGAGGCTGCTGTGTCAGAAAGAATTACCCCTAATGAAACCACAAAGAGGAAAAAGGGAATGATTGCGGCGTTAGAAAATATATTCAACAAAGAAACTGCGGCTGGAACTATACCTGCTGCAAGTACATTTCTGGCCCCTCTTTCCCCTTTAATTCCCTCCTGCAATTTTCGTTTCGATTTTTCTTTTATTCCCATCATTGTAGCGATATATGAAAGTCCAAGGAATACAAATAAAATTATGAAATAAATTATACCACCACCGATTATTGTGATAATCCCGATTACTGATGCGGCAATAGCACCCCCTCTGTTAAACGCATGGGTCTTAATTCCAAGGAAATAAAGTACTGGTATTATTGGAATGAAGTAAATATTGGAGATCGCAAACATTTAGTTCCAGAGATAATTTCTATTGGTTATAAATATTGATATATTTCCATCATTGGTGTTTTCTATTTGTGTTTAAAAAGTTGAAGTCATTGAAGTCATAAAGGTTAATATAAAAATAGGCATGAAGGCTCATGGCCGAGGAAAAGATTGGGAGATGTCAAGAGCACGGCTACTACAGGGGAGATAAATGCCCTGTATGCAACATTCCCGGTAAGATTATATTATATGAGGATGAAACTGAGGCATTAGGGAGGTTGATTACCGGGATATTGAGACATAACCCTGAAAAGTATCATCTCGATATGGACCCCAAGGGGTATGTAAGGATCGATATGATGGCCCATGAAATAAGGCATTATCATTCAAAAAAGTTCCATTTTGTAGGTCCTTCTCACATAATGGCAATAATATTGACCGATCAAAAAGGAAGGTATCAATTGAGTCCGGATAAGAAATACGTGAGAGCAACTTATGGACATTCTATCGAAGTTGACCTAAGTGACCTGCCCACAGATTTTATACCTGAGAGGCTTTATTATCCAACAAATATTGAAGAATATGAAATTTTTAGGGAAAATGGTATATTACCGGCAGATAGGAGGTGGGTGCATCTTTCTGGGACACCAGAAAAGGCTTACATTGCTGGCCTCTATCATTATGATAACCCAAAATTGCTAGAGATTGATACTTTAAAGGTAATTGAGAGTGGGGAAAATATATACAGAGCAGGGGAAGGGGTTTACATAGCAAAATATATTCCACCGCAAGCCTTTGGTGAGCCGAAAGAATTTAATGGGGAAATTGATACAGTTACCCTGGAAGAGATAAATAGAGCAAAGGAAGAAAGGAAAGCTAAAAATACTAAGGGCTGGTAGATCAGCGGAAGATCGCCTGCTTTGCAAGCAGGAGGTCCGGGGTTCAAATCCCCGCCAGTCCATAACATTATAATCTGTAATAAAAAATAATGAATAACTGATTTTAATTAATATGGAATGTCAGATAATTTGATGTCTGGATTCCATTGACCTGATTTCATTTGATGCAATTATTTCATAAGTCTCGTCCTTTGATTTTCTATGCTGTGTGGAAATACTCTTTTTCATACACTATCTCTCCATCTAAATGTTTTTAATCTTTTATTCCGATCAAATGCATTAAGCTCAATAACTATGTCATAATCCAGATTAGGTAGAATAAATGAAATTTGAAGACTTAGGGATAAGGCCTGAACTCACCTTTTCCCTTAAAAAAATGGGTTTTATTAATCCAACCGAAGTTCAGGAAATTGCAATCCCGTTAATTTTGAATGGGAATGATGTATCAGTAAGATCTAAAACTGGTTCTGGTAAAACAGGCGCATTTCTTATTCCCATTTTGAACAAAATTGGAACAAGTAACTTTCCTGAGGCATTGATTATTACTCCAACCAGAGAACTTGCGCTACAGGTGACTGATGTTGCAAAGGAGATAGGCAAGACAAATAGAGAAAAAATAGTCACAGTATACGGTGGCACCTCAATAAGCGCGCAAATAAACGCACTGAGAAATGGTGCAAAGTTAGTGATTGGAACTCCAGGAAGGATTCGGGATTTATTAGAAAGAAATGAACTTCGCCTGAGAAATTTGAAATTTGTAGTATTGGACGAGGCAGACATTATGTTAGACATGGGTTTCATTGAGGATGTGGAGGCAATATTATCATATACACCCAAAATAAAACAGATACTGCTTTTCTCAGCTACAATGCCAAATGAAGTTGTGGAACTTGCTGCAAAGTTCATGAATAAGGAAAGGAAAAATATAGTAGTTGGAGAGGAGAGTAAAGAAATAGTAGGAAATGTGTCTCACTTTTATTGCGTTGTCAGTCAAGAGGATAAATTTTCAATGTTGATGGCATATTATTCAAATTTTGAACCAAGAAAATCCATCATATTTGCGAACACTAAAATTATGGCCGACAGGATAGCGGAAACATTAAAAGATAAGGGGATGAGGGTTTCCCTTCTACATGGTGGTAAATCACAAACTGATAGGGAAAGAGAACTAAATGCCTTTAGAAATTACCGAGAAGTTTTAGTAGCCACAAATGTTGCTGCAAGGGGATTGGATTTCCCTGAAATTTCCGACATCATAAACTATGATGCACCAGAAGATCCAGTTGCCTATATACATAGAATTGGAAGGAGTGCTAGAATGGGAAAACAAGGAAGAGCATTTACAATAATCAACGAGAAACAGAGATTCCTTATAGCAGAAATCAAGAAAAGAGCTAATGTGGAAATAAAGAGGATAGAAATTGACATAGAGCCATTCCGAAATATGAAAGTGATCACCAAAGGCGGTAGGGTTAATCATAATCAAGGATCATCAGATTTTAGGCGGGGAAAAAACAATAAGAGAAAATACAGCGTAAGAAGGTCCCTCAATAGGGGGCGCTAAAAAGGATAATTAAAAAAAATTATTCCCTCCTGTAAGTAATTGCGTTAAGTATAATAAACATGGAACAATAAAAAAGACTTAGGAATTAGAGATTTAGTGAAATGCAATATAAATTGTTATATTTATGAAATGATTTTCAATCATATTTCCTTAAAGCCGGGGTAGCCTAGTCCGGCCAAGGCGATAGACTCGAGATCTATTGCTCGTAAGAGCTCGGGAGTTCAAATCTCCCCCCCGGCGTACCGATTTATTTCGATATAAAATTCGATTCATTATTCTTCCCCCGAAGATACTAAGAGATCTTATCGCTTTTTTAAGTTCCGGAGACTCTAAATCTAGAAGAATCCTGTTGGTTCTTGTATCTAGTAAAATTTTTAAAATTCATATGAAATACAATATACAATTAATTCCATCACCAATTTGTGTGGGATATAAACTTCATTTAAGGCTTTTATTTATATATCTATAGTCACACTTCCCTCCATCTAGATCTCTTTAGGGCTAAATACAATAGCACTATTGTGAAACCTACCAAAATTATCCAAGAAACTAGGAATCCATTGAAATTAAGGCTTAGATATCCTGCCTCTGATTGCGCAATTTCAGCCGCGTAGGTAGTTGGAGACAGGTATGAAATATATCTGAATGGATAAGGGATATAATATATGGGATAGTAAACTGGAGGTAAAGTAGTCAATAGAGGGGAGAGAACTCCAGTAAATCCCCAACTCTGAACTATGTCTGAAGATACAGTTGATAAGAAGAATCCGAGAGATATAGAAAATAGGAAAAGAAGTGCCATGTCTGCTATTATCATCAGCCAATTAATCCACGTTATATGGACAAATATTAAGTTTAGAGCCACTATGAGAGCAAGAGTCGGTATAGAATAAACAAGTTCAGATATTGCCATACCTGCAATGTAAATTTTATCACTGGTTGGAGAGCTCACAACCATGTCTTGAACTCTCATGTCATTTTTAAGGTGACTGAGATCTGATTGAAGTGAAGTACCATTACTTACAATGTTCATTATGAGAGCCCCTAGAACAGCTGTTCCAATGAGCCTGCCTTTGCTGGCAAATGTAACAACAGTTAACACAGAAAGTGGAGCTAGGAGAGAATTGACTAGAAGTATAGGATAATTTGCCATGGCGTATATTGCATTAACCAGTATGGAAGCGTTTATTTGGCTAATCTTGTTCCTCATCATATTCCTCTTCCCCTCTTGCATAGTATTCGAAAATTGTATTGAGACTTATGCTTCCGGCCGAAAAATCCTTGCCCATATCCACTAATTTATGGATTAAATCTTCCTTATATTCTTCGTTTATGAGGACCATGAATTCTCCATTCTGCAGATCAACTACCTCATGCTCCACTGGCAGATTGAAGTCTTTATCTCTCGTCTTTATATAGTAATTCAGCCTGAAATTTTTACGGAGACCCTCCATGGTTCCATGATTTAAAATACTCCCCCTACCCAGTATGAAGATATAGTCACCCAATGACTCAGCTTCTTCAAGATAATGGGTGGTTAAGATGATCAATTTTTCTTGCTTTTCTTTCTTTAAAAATTCCCACAATTCCTTCCTTGAAATATAATCAAGACCTGTAGTGGGCTCATCCAAAAATATGACATTGGCTTCAGAGGCAAGAACTGTAGCCACCAAAAGCTTCCTCTTCTGCCCTCCAGACAACTTCCTGTTCTTCACATTTTCAACTTCTTCTAAATTGAATTTTCTCAATATTTCAAGTCCTCTTTGTATCGATTCCCTGTATGAATATCCCCTCCACATGAGATAGGATGAAACCGTTTGTTTAGGGGTTAACCAAGGTATAGGTCTAGCTTCTTGTGGTACAGCTGCGATGAATTCTCTTACCTTTGAAGGTTCCTTCACAACATCTACATCATTTAAACTGACCTTCCCCGAGGTTGGTAAGAGTTGTGTAGAAATTATCCTTACCAGAGTAGTTTTTCCTGCACCGTTCCTTCCTATTATGGATATTATCCCCTTTCCATGGTATTCCATGGAGACATTATTTAGAGCAATCTTCCTGTTATCGTAAATTTTAGTCAAATTCTGTACGGAAAGGTCCACACTTTAAATGACATTTTACTACTAAATAATTGAGTTCAAATCATTATACATTTATAAAAATTTATAACTAATATTTATCAGAAATATATTAAATATAAATGAATTTATTTCGTGAAGGCCTCCGCAAATATTTGAACTTTCACAATATCGCCAACTAAAAGGCCTCCACCCTCCAATAGCATGTTCCAGTTAAGTCCAAACTCCTTCCTGTTTACAGCCAGGTTTCCTTCGAAGCCGATCCTGATATTTCCGTATGGATCTTTTATTGGGCCGGAAAGTTCACCAACAACCTCAATTTCTTTTGTTACATCTTTTATGGTCAAGTCGCCGATAACCCTTGCGACACCTGAATCAACCTTGATTTTTTTGGACTTGAATGTTATATTTGGAAATTTCTGAACGTCGAAGAAATCGGGAGACCTTAGATGATTATCACGGTCCGGTTGCTGGGTTTCAACGCTAGCTGCCTTAATTGTAAATGTTATCTGGCCATTTTCAAGATTCGAAGGATCCAACTTTATCTCAGCGTCAAAATCTTTGAAGGAGCCTCTAACATTAGCCACCATCATATGCCTGGCCACGAAGTTTATTCCGGAGTGTGCTTTATCTAATTGCCACACTTTTAGTCCAATATTTTCTTCTGCTACCATGTTTATCTCCTAGTAATAGTTATTAAGTATATAATTTTTTATAATCAAATTACCTTAAATAACTTATGTCTCCACAAATTAATTTTAAATAGGGATTAACCATGCAGAAATGCCATGTCCCCAGACATAGAGGTAAGAATATTAAATGCATTAAAGGATAGCCAAAAGCCTCTAGGTTGCAAAGAAATAGGCGAAAGAATAGGGGAAAATACTCAAACGGTCATGGGGAAATTGAGGAGCCTTAAAAAAGCAAATTTGGTTGAAAGCGTAGGGGAAGGGAAATACAAAATAACTAAACAAGGGCTAGAAAACATAAAATAATGCCACCGTAGCTCAGTCGGCAGAGCGGCTGACTTGTAATCAGCAGGTCGGGAGTTCAATTCTCCCCGGTGGCTTCAAATTTTCTAAGCTCGATGTGTTCTTCTCGATTCATCCTATTTTTGATGCCATATACTTTGGAAATTAGTTTATAGAAATATAGGATTAAGGTTTGTGAAAGTTATAGAATTCAATATAAATGGAGTTAAATGTCCATTATGCGATTTATTACATAATTATAAGGTTAGGATGGAATATGAAGAAAATGGCAATCTCCTGAATGGAGAGAAGCCGTTCTATAATTTTTTGATAAAGGACGAAAATTCCCCAGAAGGAATAATAAAGGTACCTGTGTATGAAGTTGATGCATATTGCCCAAAGAAATCTACTCCATTTAGAATTATCATCGAACCAAAAATCCCGGTCAATTCTATGCCCGTTTCTATTAAGGTGAGTGTAGCATAAGGTATACGGATATATTATAATAGATAAATGAAATATCCCAATATGAAATTTTTATTGATTTCGGGCAGTCTAAGGGAAGATTCGTACAACACGAGACTATTGAAATATGTTGCCAAAAAATTCCTTAAGGAGCATAATGTGAAATATGCGGATATATCTAAATTTCCGATTTACTCAGATGATTCACAAGAAATACCTGATGAAGTGAAAAAATTTAAGTCTGAAATAAGAGAAGCACAAATAATTATTTTTGCTTCTCCAGAGCATAATTGGTCGTTTAGTGCTGCTTTAAAAAATGCTATAGATTGGGCATCCAGGCCTCCTAATGATTCTGCTTGGGATGGGAAAATTGGCCTGATTATTAGTGCTTCTACAGGAATGTTGGGTGGTGCGAGGGGTCAGTATCATCTTCGTCAGGTCCTGAATAGCGTAAATATGATACTAGTAACTAAACCCGAGATTTTCATAAGCTTTGCTCAGGATAAGCTTAAAGGCGACTCATTAGATGATAAAAATGCTGATTCTCTCATAGCTTCGGCCATATCTAACGCCATTAAGCTTTATGAGGTTTATCATAGGGAAGCCTGAAGAGCTTCCCTCAAACTACCAAATTTGAAACTATAATTGTTATCCAGTAATTTTTTAGGAACTGCCCTCTGACTTGACAGTACCAAAAAATCTGCAAGTTCCCCAAGCATAATTCTAAGAATAAATGATGGAATTCCAAAGTATTGTTTCTTCCCTGTTACCTCTGCCAGAACTCTCATAAAATCCTCATTCTGCATTGGTTCCGGAGTTGTAACGTTGAACTCCCCAAAAAGATTTCTATTCAGTATGAATTTTATGATCTCTGGAATTTCAGATACATATATCCATGAATACCACTGCCGACCTGTTCCCAGTCTCTTCGAAAAATGAGTGTTGATACCCCTCATTAAATTTTTCATCAAAGGCGAATTCCTTCCCAATACAACGCCAAACCTTAATATGACTAACTCCCCCTGAAATTTCCTGGCCTCTCTTTCCCATTCAAAAGCAAGTTTTGCCAGAAAATCAGAACCTGGATTTGATTCTTCCACGAGTATTTCATTTCCCCTATCACCATAATACCCAACGGCAGAGGCGTTGAATATCCTCTTTACCTCCATCTTATTGGCATAGTTAACAACTGCCCTAGTGGAGAGGATCCTGCTATCCAACAACTCTTTCTTGGTGGTCTCATTCCACCTTCCTTCACCGATAGATCTGCCAGCCAGATTGATTATAAAATCTGGCTTTTCGACCTTCGACCACCAGTCCATAGTTGTTGGGTCCCATTTAACGTAATTGACATTTCCCTTTTTCTCTTCAGAACCCCTGGTTAAAACATAGATAACATCCTCTCTAAAATTGGAAATAATCTCCTTTCCAATGAATCCTGTCCCTCCGGATATCAATATTTTCATATTCGAACATTCATGATAAATATTTAAATATGAATAGTGAAAAGACCAGTGAAAAAATTATCATGAGAACCACGTAAATTTTTGCAGAATTCAGGGACTTTTTTATTGCCACATTCAATTTCTCATAATGTGATTCTCCCGCAATCTTAACTCTGTATTCCTTCCTAATATATTCCACTTTCATTCTATGAGTTGGTTCAAGATTTGAAAATGCATCTTTTATTTGCATAAGCAGTTCGTCGTGGCTGTGGTTCTTCCCTACTGGATTTACAGATAGACCGTGCATGTTGACAACATGATTGTCTGTTGTGCAAACTATTAATTTATCTACCCCTCTGACCATTGATTCGAGCTTAATTCTGAAATTATAATCCATATTATTACCATCAAACACCATAATACCTACTGTGGATTCTCCGAGCTTCAATTTTATCAATTTTACACCTCCTGGACCTATGTCATCTGAGGTGTAATTTATGGTAGACATATCAGCGTAGATAGGGAATATTCCATCTCTATTATTAATCCCATTCTTTAATTCCTCATAAATAAAAGAGACATCTGTTAACTCATGTGGGATATCCATATTGTTGTTATGTGCATCTACAACATCCAGCCATTTTAATCCTAGGCTTCTTGCATATGTCACTAACTTTTTACCTTCTGATAATAGAATATCATCGAATCTGACTTTGTCAGGTATAATAAATAAAATTCCTCCTTCTCCTATTGGGAGAAAAACTGTAAATTCGCCAAAATAAGGTCTGTAGCAGTACTCATATTCATACAGTGCCTTCTCATTAAAGATCTGGCTTAGTCTCTTAACATCCTCATCGCCTGAACAGTTGTCGTCATGAGTAGTACTTGTATGAAATATCACCATTTCCGTGTTTGGTACATAGACCGAAAATTTTCCAGTTATATTTGAACTCCCCATTTCACCTAGCGGTCCTGGATGGACATATGGAAAAACAAAGTCGAATTTCTTCGAATTTTGAAATCTCAAAATTGAGATAGGTCTAAATGAAAATGTGTTGTAAACATTACCGAAAAAATTTCCAAGTATTTCATTATATGATTCTCCCCTATAAGAGGCATTCACAATGTCTGAAATTATTTTCGCAGGATCCATACTGAATTCTTTAATGAAAGGTGAAAAACTTCTTGAAACAAATACATCTGCAGCGATTGAATATATTATTGAAGACAAGAGAAAAGCAATTATGAAAATGCTAAATTTCGGCAGCAGTATCCCAAAAAATATTGATAAAATTATTGGAAATCCCATGGAAATTGAATGAGAAAGTAGCCTCTTTCTTCCTGTGAATGTGAGATAAACCATGGTTCTCACGAATGTTATCGGGGTAAGGGAGAGCATAAATGCTGTAGATGGATTTAGAAATTTGAATAACAGGATGATGAAATAATAAATGAAAGACGAAAGCAGAGATATTATCAGTAGAAGCATGATTCTTCTCAAGTGAAAAGTAAAGCCTACCAGACTTTGTATCGAATAGTCGAATAATATGATAAAAAATAATGTCATACCGAAAATTTCAACCAGCTCTACGGAATGAGATGATAGGTAGAGGATAAATAGAAAAAGGATAAGGATTGGGATAGATATGTAAAGCGATGGGGTCTTGAAAGCGTACTTTCGCAATCTTTGAGGCTGGTTGAAAGACATCTTCCATGGGTATAAGCGGTGTATATAAATTATTTTTTAGGGGATTCCTTTAAAATCCAATGTAGGTAAAATGATCCAAATATTATGTTGAAGTAGAACGTTATGAACCTCCACATTATTACAAATATGAGTATAAATTGAGTCCCAACAATGGAGGTAAAAGAGGCTATCATTAATATTTCCATTATACCGGCTGCCCCTGGTGTGATAGGAGCAAGAGAAATCAAAACAAGTATCACCTCTATCAATATTACTGTAATGAAATTAACATGAATTCCAAATCCAAGAATTAAAACTATCGGCACAAAAAAATCTGAAATCCATAATAAGAAGGTTGAGGAGAGACCTAGTATGAATACGACTATGTTCCCCGAGAACATGTCTTTCATTACATTTGAATATGACTCCACCTCCTTTTCTATCCTTTCCGTATTATGGTTCTTACCTGATATCCTCGAATAAATCGAGAATATACCTTTAACCAATCTCCCTAGGTGTGTTTTTCCACTAATTGATAACACTATTATTATCAGAAAGACAAGGAGTAAAATACCTCCAGCAAACAAATAGATTCTGTATGATGAATATATAAATCCGTCCAACACAAGCAATAGAAAGAATATTCCAAAAAATATTGAATCAAACCCTCGTTCCCCAACCGTTATAGCAGTAGACTCACCGGGATTTAGACCATAATCCATAAGCTTCTTAATTCTTATTGGCTCACCGCCCACATAACCAGGTGTTATGGTTGAAGCAAAGAGTGATGATATTACGACCTTAATTGCATCCGTAAGTTTTATTGGCTTACCCCTTCCATAAGTTAGGAAGTATATCCTGAATCCCCAGAAAATTTGTGAGAAAATGTGAAAAATTAGAGCAATAATAAAAATTAAAAAATAATATGGTGGAAGTAGAGAAATTGAGTGTAAAACTTTAATGGGACCGAAATATAATATAAAAGAGATAATAGTCAATATGCTTAAAGGTATACCTATGTATCTAGCCAGTTTCATATAATTCAAATAGATCACCGTATACTTTCATTACCCTGTCCACCGTCGTTTCTATGCTAAACTCCTTACTTGATTCAAAAGCATTCCTGGATATATTTTTTAGGTCTCTATTAGTTAGTTCCTTTATTTTATCAACTATGCATTGAGGGCAACCAAATTTGACGAGCCACCCGTTATATTCTTCCCTTAATATTCCTATCTCTCTTGATTCATTGCTCGCAATTACGGGAGTACCTGAAGCCATTGCTTCCACATATACGATTCCGAATGTTTCTGCCCTCGATGGCAATATTAGGAGCTTCGCCTTCTTCAGCAATTCTATTTTTTCCTCTTCTGTAACGTAACCAAGATACTCAATATTACTGTATTTTGACTGATACTTTTTAACTACATTTGCCATTGGCCCAAGACCTGCTACCTTAAATTTTTCATTGGGAAGCTTGGTTGCAGCTTCGAGGAAATGGGTTATTCCTTTGTCATATGTGAGTCTTCCTAGAAACAGAAAATAATCCTCCTTTTCCTCTGAATATTTAAATTTCGAAAGGTCTATTCCTACATGAATCACTTTTGAGTTTAGTTGATATTCCTTTAGCATTCTGGCCACCGGCTCCGATGGAGAAATTACATCATCGAATTTTCTATAAAGGTACATATTATACATGAATCCCAAATTTAGCAGACTTTTAACAAATGGAAATTTTATTGTTTCGTCCATATTTACAAAATCAGTATGGTAAGTCCCCAAAATCGGAACGCCTCTTTTCTTGTGGTAATAATAACCTATAGTGCCGAGAACGAATGGGGTGTGAATATGAAGTATATCAGGTCTAAAATTATCTAGATCACCAAAAATTCTCCTCTCAGGAATGCCCATTTTATACTCTTTGTAAAGCGGAAACTGCACTGATCTAAGTCCATAGACGTCACCATCGCCCTGAACTAATGTATAAACTTTGACTTGATGTCCTCGTCTTTTTAGCTCCTCCTTGAAATCTACAAGGTGCTTGGCGACGCCGTCTGGTATCGGAAAGTAAGTGTCGCTAAATAGGGCAATTCTCATCTGGCTTGAGAATTGCTTCGTCTATTATAAAGATATATACCGGCTATGAGACTAGCCTGTTCTATTGGCTTTTTTATGGAAGGTTCCCTGAAACATTGAATAAAACAGGAGTTACAATTGTTTTCATAAATCTTCCATTTTCTGGTTTCATTGAGCTTAACATCAGTCTTGTAGAAACAGGGATATACATTTCCTCTGTAGTCAGCATAAAATACCTCTTCACCTGCTCTGCATTTTGAAACTTCCTGGTTCTCTAGCCATAGTACAGCTTCTTTATAAAATGACCTGGTGTTTCCGAATTTATGGTTTTTATAGTTCTCATATGCATATTTAAATGCAGTTTTAATCTGCTCCTTTTCCACAGGAACTCTTTCATAGTAATATGCAGTATTATCTGGAAAACACATTGATACCGGGACACCTATATTCTTGTTAACATATTCAGCATATTCATTTATTTTGTCATAATTGAAGTTTGTAACAAGCATATTTGAGGTTAGAACCTTCACCCTGGGCTTTAAGAATTTCATTGATTCAATAACTATATCAAAGATTTTTCTCCCCCTGTATTCATTGTGTAACTCCGGTATATGACTGTCTAGGGAGATTGTTGCTGCGTCAAGATATGGAGATATTTTTTCCAACATGTATTTATTGGTTCCATTTGTTGCTATGTGTGTATAAAATCCCTTTTCCTTAAGTGTTTTCATGATTTTTGGAAGATCTGGATGAAGGGTGGGTTCCCCACCTGTAACTGAAACGACCTTAACCTTATTGTACTTCATTTCATCTATGAAATCATCGATCTTATCCCTAGGAAACAACTCATTACCTTGAAATGCGTTGCAACCTTTGCAAAGGAGGTTACATTTAAAATCTATATTCCATATGACTATCCTCATAATATCACTGATTTCTCTTATAACAATTAGTATAAAGCTTTATTCTTGTTTTGTTCTTAAACAACGAATTTTCCCTTGTTTTCCGCTACATATTCAGTGAAATATGATATTACGAGATCTGCGCCAGCCCTGAATATTGATATTAGATTCTCCTTAATTATAGAGTCTAGGTCGAAAAATCCGTTGTTGGCACCTGCTCTAATCATGGAATATTCTGCGCTAACTGAGTATGCTGCAAGTGGCAGGTTAAAAAGCCTTTTCGCTTCCCTTACTATGTCAAGGTAGAATAATGCTGGTTTTACCATTATAATATCTGCCCCTTCTATTATGTCCTCTTCTATCTCCCTTATGGCCTCGTTGAAGTTAGCAAAGTTCATCTGATAAGTCTTCCTATCACCAAAGGATGGTGCTGAATAAGCTGCCTCTCTAAAGGGTCCATATAATGATGAAGAGAACTTTGCGCTATATCCCATTATCAAGACATCCTGATGACCGTTTCTATCAAGCTCTTCCCTAATTGCAGCAACCTGCCCATCCATCATACCTGAAGGAGCTATTATGTCGACTCCGCTATCAGCATATGTCTTGGCAATTTTCTGATAATACTTTAGTGTTTTATCGTTATCGATTAGGCCTTCATTTATTATCCCGCAATGTCCATGATCAGTATATTCACACATGCACAGGTCTGCCATAATGACTAGGTCTGTCTCATTTTTAAGTTTCCTAATGGAACGCTGGATAATTCCATCCGGATTATAGGCTTCCGTACCTAGGTTGTCCTTTACCTTTGGTATACCAAAAAGGAGTACGCTCTTAATACCCAAATCTTCATATTTTTTTCCTAATTGCACTAGCTCTTCTTCAGAATATCTGAAAATACCAGGCATAGACTTAATTTCTTGTTTATTTTTGATATTAGCATCTATAAAGATTGGCATTATCAATTTTTCAAGCCTGATGGAATTTTCTGAAAGGATTTCCCTAATTTCCTTTGATTTCCTTAACCTTCTCAATCTTAATGTTGGATAGCTGCTCATCCAATATCCTCTCCATTTCACTCATTAAATTCGATGATTTAATATCACCAGTTGTCTTTAGAGCATTTATCAATGGAGCCAATAACTTATTCCTTGTGGCTTTTAACCCTATTTCTATTTCCTTGATATTATCTGAATTTCCTTCCTTCGAGAAAATCTTTATTTCTTCTTCGATTATCTTTTCGCTGTATCTCATGAGTTTTTTAATGAACTCTTCCCTTTCTGCATCATTTATCTTTTTTATAAATTTATGAAATTCTGTCTCAACTGTCTTCAGAGCTTCTCTTGCAATCTCCTGTCTCTTCTGGTTATTAGCTTCGGCTATTACACTCAGTTTCTCCATGTTAATTAGCTTAACTTCTGTGTCAGATGGATTTTCAACAGCTGATGGAATTGAAAGATCAATTATTGTCTTTACTTTCATCCTTTTCAAATCTGCATCTCTTAATATATAATCGGTGGTGTTTACTGCGATAATAATAGTATCATAGCCTCTCCACATATCTTTGTCAAATTCAACAAATTCTACATTGAAACTTTTTGCCAATTCAATTCCTCTTGTTCTAGTTCTATTGGTCACTTTAAAATTAATTCCCCTATCTGCTAAAAGTTGAGCTATTTGTCTTCCCTCTTTACCAGCTCCAACCAATAGAACATTACTATTATCTCCTATGAATTCCATAGATTCTGACGCAACGCTCCTTTTGATTTTGTTAAAACCGTGCAATGTCCTGACTTTCTTTCCCACCTCTATAGCTTTTCTGAAGATATGATTAAGATTACTCTTTGAGTAACCTCTTGTTATGCTGTACTTCCACGCATCCTTAACCTGTCCCAATATCTCGTTTTCACCTATTACCATGGAATCAAGTCCGGATGAGACTATAAAAAGATGCTTTATTGCATCTTCACCATGTATTATTGAATATTTATACACTCTTTTCTTTAAAAATTCATCAAAAAACTCCACCGTGTCCATGGATCCCGGATAGAAATAAATTTCAAACCTGTTGCAAGTCCACAGGACAACAGCTTCTTCTATATTCTCATTTTTAGAAATATAATCATAAACTTCATCCAGTTGGATAGGTTTGATCGTGCTAAAATACATAGAACCCAAATCGCTGTAGGACACCTTTATTAAGAAAATACCGCCCTTCTCCAATTTGTAGCACCTAGTTTCCTAATCTCATCTATGAATATATTAATTTTGTAGAGATTAAATTTAAGTTTGAAACTTGCACAATTATACCAGACCTACATTTTTTATTAAAAACTATATTAAAGTCAGATAATATTTTATGCGGTTTTTAAAATATTTTAACCATGGTTCATAATTTAAGGAAAGACATTTGGCTAAATCAATTTTACAAGAGATGAATTATCTCTGAAAATTTTATCAAAATAATCTTTTATTATTATATTCATAACTCCTTGCTATAATTTTCTTTTTGAATAATCATTAAAAGACATAAAATTAAAATAATGCTTAATTTATAAACATTCGTATGAATTCTCATCTAATATTAAAATTATTTTCTATTGGCATAGCAACTACATTGCTTCTCAGCTATGCAATGGTGTTTGGAGTGGTTATTGAAAATGGTGTCAAGACGTCGGATCCACAGGCAATACCGTTTATTGAAATCCTAGGAAAAGCTTCAAGAACTTCTGCCACACTGACATATCCATCATACATTCCGATACAAATATGGAAATCCTATTCATATACCCTGAATGGTACTTATATGTCTAGCTACGGCAAAGGAGAAACTATAGCAATAATTGATGCTTATGGGAGCCCTACTATTACATCCGATGTAAACTATTTCGACAGCTATTTTGGACTTCCGGCTATTAATCTAACGGTTGTAGCGCCATTTGGGAAGGTCTCCAAAAATGGGGGATGGGCTCTAGAAACCTCTCTGGATGTAGAATGGGCGCATGCAATGGCTCCTGCTGCTAACATAGTATTAATAGAAACACCATCTGCATCTAACACATATTTAATAAATGATGCAATCAATTATGCGGTAAATGTGACCCATGCCAATATTATATCGATGTCTTGGGGAGAAGCTGAGTCTGGACTGACCGCCTCAGAGTTGGCATCGTACGACTCTGTATTCAATTATGCAAGTTCCCATGGAGTAATATTAGTAGCAGCATCAGGCGATAATGGTGCGAATGATTCAACTTCATCACCAACTGTAGACTATCCTGCTGGAGACCCAAATGTAGTAGCTGCAGGTGGCACCACCCTAATATTGAATAATCTTTCGTCAAGTACAGCTTCATATGCATCAGAGTATGCGTGGAATTCCTCTGGAGGAGGAATTAGCGCATATTTCCCAGAACCGTCATATCAGGTAAATGCCGGAATTTCTTTGTCCGGAAGGGGCGTTCCGGATGTCTCATATGATGCAAATCCCAATACTGGTTTCTGGATATATGATACTACTCCATATCAGGGTATTGACGGGTGGGGTCAGGTTGGTGGAACTAGCGCTGCATCGCCTCAATGGGCAGCCATATTTGCAGATGCACAATCCTTGGATGGTTCAGCCAGTATTAATGGACAGAATGTTCATACCCTTTTGTACTCTATTTATGCCAGTTCCAATTATGCCAACGCCTTCCATGATATCACTATCGGCTATAACGGATATTATTATGCTGGACCTGGATATGATGAGGTAACTGGAATAGGTTCTCCTGTGGTTTACGAATTGATTACCCTATTTTGATTCTGATTTTAATAATTTATAATTTTTTCTATATATTATTTGCTTGGATTTTCCCTGATTAGCTCACTTAGATAAAATTGATGAGATTATTTCCCTTATATTGGGTTTTGAAAAAGTTTGAATGGGCATAAACCCATGAGAAGTCATAGTTTTTTTCGTAGGTTCACCAATGGCATATAGAGTTCTGTTCCTTAGTTCCATTTCTCCTAAAATTTCCAATGTATAGATGAAAGATTTAGAAGAACCGAATAATAAGGAATCATACCCTTCAAAGTCTTTGGGACCGATTTCTAAATTTCTAGATGATTCATATACAATGGTTATTTTCACATTTATGTTATTCTCCTGAAGTTTTCTGACTAAATTCTTTGAATAATCATTACTTGTTATTAGGGTAACCTCCTTTATACCGCTCGAAATTATTAAGTTCGAGAGGGATTCGGAGTCTTCTCTTTCGGGTGTCCTGCATGTTAATCCATATAATTTCGTCAAATATTCCTTTGTTCTGTCTCCGATGCAGAAAATACTCTCAGTCGTTAACTTTACATTATTCATTCTCAGTCCTATTATTCCCCTTTTTGACGTGAAAACCAATGTACCTTTAATTTCATTAAAAGGTATTGGTTTATAATGTATTTTCAAGACTGGAATAATTGGGTAGTCGGTATGGTCGTCAGGATACTCTGCTCCCACATAAGCTAGCTTCACCATAGGTTATCACTGATTTCCTTGATGTGTTCTTTCTCGATTTCACCATGTATTTCATAATCAAACCTCCTTACCCCATCTGTAAATGAAAACTTTGTTATTCTTTCAGAAAAAGTGGATTTTATCCCTATGGCATTATGGCAACCCATATCCAGAGCCTTCATCAATTTCCTCTCATTCTCTGCCTCCCATAATAACTGGGGGTTTTGCATCTGCTTTGCCATATTAGAAAAATGAGAATCTTTGATACTTGTGACAGCTATAATTCCTTGATTTGGAGCTGGTGGCAGTATATTCTCTGGTATTATCTCTCCTGGAGGTGAAATTCCCAATCTGTCAATTCCAGCCTTAGCAACAATTATCGCTTCGTACTGTCCTTCTTGAAACTTCCTAATCCTAGTATCGATATTTCCCCTTATTACCTTGAATATTGCTGTTGGCATGAAATACTTTAGGAAAAGCTCTCTTCTTTTGGAACTTGTCCCTATGACCCCTTTGAATCCATATAATTTATGATATGATACGAAGAAATCGTGATAATCTTCCCTTTCAAGGAACAGCGATATTTCCAAACCTTCCTCAAGTTCCGTCGGGAGGTCCTTAGCTGAATGAACAGCGAAATCAGCCTTGTTGTTTAGTAAGAGTTCATTTAATTCAGAGGTGAATATCCCGACTTTTCCAACCTCATAAAGTGGTTTCGCGCTGTCTCTGTCTCCGACTGCCTTCTTGTATATGTATTCAACCTTAAAGCCCAATCTCTCCAATATTCTCCCAAATTTTTCTGCCTGCACTTTCGCCAACAGTGAATCCCTGGTTGCTATTCTGATTGTTTCCATAATTCTTCTATCCTGTCTGCCAATTCATTCATATCCCTATTAACATCTTTAAGTGTGTGCTTAAAGGATAAAAACATGGTTTCTTCATGTGATGGAGCTAAAAAAATACCTTTTGATAATGATAATTCGAAGATCCTGCTCCATATTTTCTTATATAGAGCATGGTCAATATCCCCGTATTTCAATACCTTCTTTTTAGAGAAATGTACTGAAAACATACCCGTTTCCCAGTTTACTGATACCCCTGACCTCTCAAGAATCCCTATTGCCACGTTGGTCAAATAATTGAGCTTTCCGTAATCTATTCTTTCTAAAATCTTCAATGCTTTCAAACCTGCTGAGGTGACAAGGGGATTACCCGAATAGGTACCAGCCTGGCTGAACTTTCCCCTTGGCCTAACGTTCTCCATGATCTCTCTCCTGCCACCGTAAGCTGCCAGTGGTGTTCCTCCACCTATTATTTTGCCCAGTGTAACAAGGTCTGGTTCATATTTCTCTGAATAAATTCCAAATCTGGTCCTGAACCCAGTAATGACTTCATCTGATATGAATAAAGTTCCATATTTTTCAGTTATTTCCCTCACACCTTCCAGATACCCTTCAATTGGAGTAATCACACCAGCATTTCCCATTACTGGTTCCAAGATGAATGCTGCATATTCACCGCCTGAAAGTTCAGTCTTCAATGAATCTAGATTGTTGTATTCTATTTCATTAACAAATTCTCCAGGATAATTATAATCGTGAGTTCCATGATACCCCCCTTTTACCTTGAGTATTTTTTTCCTTCCTGTATAGAATCTTGCTAGCCTTAGAGCATGATAAGTTGCTTCAGTGCCAGAATTAACAAATCTTAACATATCTAGATTTGCTGCTCTAGATATAATATCTCCCAATTTTAACTCCTCTTCCGTTGGGGCACCAAACATTGTCCCCTTGGAAGCCCTAGCATTTATTGACTGAACTATTCGTCTATCACCGTGTCCAAGTATTAAAGGACCGTAGGCGAGGACATAATCGGTGTATTTGTTACCATCCACATCCCATATCTTACTTCCCTCTCCCCTCTTGATGAATCTTGGATAAGGAGAGTAATATCTAACTGGACTATTAACACCACCGGGGAATAATCTCGATGCTACTTTGAATAACTTCTGGCTTTTCACCAGAACACCCCTGCAAGGAATACTGCCTCAATTACAATTATCACCATAAGTGTTACCGTAATGAATGAGAACACGTGAGTAATTTTCCTTATATTCTTCAGTTTTTCAAATTCGCCTTTTTCTGCTAATTTGGGAATCATCTTACCATGCCAGAGATTATTGCCATACATGATTGCATACATTGCCGCCACCGTGGCAATTTTTATTGTTAGTACCTGCCCCCATGCCTGTGAAATTGATTGAGAAAAATCAGTATAATATTGGGGTCTTACTAGATAAACTAATAATAACCCTGTGATAGTCAAAAATAATACTGAGAGATTTGTATACAACGCAAATTTTTTCCCCATGACACTCATAAACCTTGTTCTTAATTTTTCATCAGTCATTACAAAACTGGCTGGCCATACAACTATCCATACGAAGATTGACGATCCCACTAAAAAAACCGCTGAAATCAAGTGAATTATTAGCAATATTATGGTTAAATCAGACATTTAGATCATTTGGTAATTATTTACAGAGATTTCTACTTAATCTCAGCAGCTTTCATAGCCACAGGAATGTAACTACATCTGGGATCTTCTTGGAAAATATCACTATAGTAGGAATAAGCTCTGGCTCTTGACCCTCCACAGATATCTCTGTAGTTGCATAGGCCGCACCTGCCCTTAAAATTATCTGGATCCCTGAGTTTCTTTAATATATTGTTTTCCCGATAAATTTTTGCTATACTCTCCGTTTTTACATTACCAAGATAGAATGGCAGGAAGCCGCTTGGATTGACCTCACCATTGTGTGCCACGAATATTATTCCTTTCCCATCCCTTGTATTACTGGTATTTCCCATTATCTTTTCCTTTGGCTCGCCAAGGAGTTCCTTCGTCTTTTCAACAAGTTTGTTATAGAGCTCCCCTCCTTTATATTCACTATTCTGCCTTTCTATTAGGATCCTGCGGAACATTGGAGATTCAACCGTTCTTATTACGATTCCGTATCTTGATGCAAAAGCAAGGAAATTATTGACATCCTCATATCCATCTGCATCTAAATCCTCTCTATCTATACCTCGACCGGTCTTTATTAGGAAAAATACTTCCCAAGTCTTGACCTTTTTATCAATGAGTATCTTCAAAATCTCTGGCAGTTCGATGACATTTCTCTGAAAAACTGCAGTATTTATTTGAAGCGTAAAACCATTGGAAATTAGATAATCTATTAACTTCAATGTCCTGTCAAATGTACCATCTACCCCACGAAGCCAATCATGTGTTTCTTTCCTTGACCCATCCAAAGACAACGAAAGGGATCTAACACCATATTTTTTCATCATTTTAACTGATTCTTCATTTATTAGCGGAGTCGCGCTGGGTGACATAGATACCGGTATCCCCAGTTCACTTGCCTTTTCCAGTATCTTTTCCAGACCCCTTTTCTTCATGACGTCCCCACCCGTCAAAATAACCACCGGATAGGGTTTTCCAAATTCTGTTACCTGCTCAATGAATTTCAAGGATTCTTCAAGATTCATTTCATCAGGAAGTGCATCAATTATCGCAGAGGCTCTGCAATGTTTACAGGCTAAATCACATGCCTTAGTCATTTCCCAGAATATTAAAATCGGCTTTGAATTAAAGTCGAAACCAGGAGACCTCATTGCTACTGATATTCATCTTAAATATTTAAACGAGTATTGATTATTTTAGTTACAGATCTAGTCATAATACATAAAATAGGATATCTTTTCTAAAACGCATCTTTCCATCTCCAGATAATTTTGCAAATTTTCTTATAATTTATAAAAATAAGGAGTAATGAATTTTGCCAGGGAAATGGAAGAAAAGATAGGGCATAGACCCTTTTGGTTCATGAGACAAGCAGGTAGATATTTACCCGAATATAAAATGCTAAGGGAAAAAACAGGCTTGAATGGGATGTTTCTGGACCCTAATATAGTTGCCTATGTCACAGAGCTTCCCATAAAATATTTTGATCCAGATTACCTTGTATTGTACACAGATATATTGTTATCCCTAGAATTTCTTGGATTTAAAGTGGATTTTGAGAGAGGTCCAACCGTTCTTAAAAACAATGATGATTCATCCATTTATGAAGTTTTAAGCTCTGCCATAGGCAAAATAAAAAAGGATCATCCTGATAGGAAATTGATAGGGATCACTGGGGGACCATTCACGCTGATGAGTTATGTATATGATGGTCATGACAAAGGGTATAAAAATACAAAGAGGGAGATAATTGAAGAGAATGACAAAGTAAGCGAGTTCGTAAGAGCCTCAATTGAATTTGCTAAGTTGCAGGCAGATTCAGGCTGTGATATAATACAAATTTTCGAATCCTGGATAGGCAATGTTAGTTCATCAGACTATGAAGAATTCCTGCATGATTATGAATACTCGCTGATTAAGGAGATAAAAAGATTTGGAAAACCTGTAGTATTTTTCGCTGAAAACCTGGCGCATCTCCTACCATATATAATTGATTTAAATGCAGATGTTTTAAGCCTCGATTGGAGGATTGATTTAAAGAAACTTTACGCTGAATATCCCTATCTGGTTATTCAAGGAAATTTGGATCCTTGGTATTTATTCCTGAACGATGACACCCTCAGTCGTAAAGTGGAAGATATTCTCAGATACGGAGATGGTTTTGCAGGGCACATATTCAATCTTGGTCATGGGGTTCCTCCTGAGACGGATTACCATAAACTGATTCTGGTTTCAAAGGTGATTAGGAATCATGAATAGAGATGTTTCAGTAGTCCTGATGTACTATGGTTTTCCTGACAGCATTGATGAGATGGAGGATTATCTAAAGGACATTATGGGAGGAAGAAAACCACCCAAATGGCTAATAGATGAAAATATTAGAAAGTTGAATGCGATAGGAGGTGAGACTCCATCCATTAATATTGTAAAGTCCATAAGGGAAAAACTTGCAAAAACTCTTGAATTTCCTGTTTATTTATTGACAAAACACTACAGGCCGAACATAAGAGATGCTGGGAGTTTGATAAAGGAGGAGACAGTTATAGAGGTTCCACTTTTCCCCATTTACAGCAAGCAAATTTTCGATAGTTATTATATACCTTTAGAAAGCTCTTTGCTAGGAAGAAAATTCATAAGAATTGAAAATATCGGTTTTCATAGGAACGTGGTGTCATACTATAAGAATCAGTTAAACACAGTGAATTCCTTCATAATCTTTTCTGCACATAGTCAATTAGTCAAAGGTTATGACCCATATCCCTACCTTTTTGTTCAGAATTCCAGAGCTATAGCTGAAAATGATCATTTTATGTGGTTTTATCATAGTCAAGGTCCATTCGGTGGGAAGTGGCTGGGTCCTGATATGGACTTTATGGTAAGATTTCTTGAGAAGAATGGTATTTATGATATTATTGATGTTCCAAATGGATTCCTGTACGAGCATATAGAGGTATTATATGATCTCGATATAATGTTCAGGGAAAAATTGAAAGATCATGGCATTAATTACAGGAGGATAAAACCAATTTCAGATTATGATTCTCTTATAGGTGCCCTAACGGATGAAATAAACGGAAAACTGAATAGAATTTAAATCCATTATTTGCATATGAACTTATGTCGCAAAATTCTAAGCCTTTTGTTTTGACTGGATATGAAGAAAAATTGGAACGTGATAAGGTCTATGAGATTAAGAAAACGACAATTGATATAAAATTGGACTTTGTGAATAGGGCTATATTGGGGAAGGTTTCTCACAATATTGCGATGAATGGACTTTCTCAGGATAAAATTGAAATGGATGCCTCAGATATGATAATATATAGTGTAAGCGTCAATGGAAACCAAGCTAAATTTTTCACTTATTCTGAAAAACTAATAATTTTTGGAGATTTCAAGGCCGGTAGACATTACACAATAATGATAACTTATAAGGCTGTCCCAAGGAGGGGAGGATATTTCATTGAAACTGATGATGGACCACAATTCTGGACTCAGGGAGAGGATATGGACAACCATTCCTGGTTTCCCACCTTTGATTATCCCAACATGAGGAGTTCGTATGAAATAAGAGTGACTGTCCCAAACGACTATTTTGTAATAAGTAATGGGCACCTGGATTCAAAATTTACTGGTGAGGAGACAACCTACATATACAAAGAGGATTTTCCATTCCCATCTTATTTAGTGAGCGTAATCGCCGGGAAATTCGCTGAATTAAAACAGGAATGGGAAGGTATACCCATAATAAGTTATTTTCAGAAAAAGTATGAAAAAGATGCCTATAGGTCCTTCTCAAACACACCTGATATGATGAGATTCATAAGTGAAAAGACTGGAGTAAAGTATCCCTATGAAAAATATGCTCAGACATGTGTTTCTGAATTTACATTTGGTGGAATGGAAAATCTGAGTGCGACAACCTTGACCGATAGAACAATTCATGACGAGATAGCGCATCTTGACTATCAATCGGACAGTCTTGTATGTCATGAATTGGCCCATCAGTGGTTTGGGGATTATGTCACATGCAAGGATTGGTCACACGCTTGGCTTAATGAAGGCTTTGCCACTTTTATAGCCCTCATATACATGGAGAGGCTGAAGGGAAAGGATGAGTTCTTGGTGGAAGTTTTTAAACATAGGGAAAATTATCTAAATGAATATACGACGAGATATTCAAGACCCGTTGTTGAGAATAAATATCAGGACCCTGCTGAACTCTTCGACCGACACCTGTATCAGAAAGCTTCCCTTATTTTGAGATATCTAAATTATTTGGTGGGTGAAGATAGTTTCTGGAAAGCAATAAATCTTTATTTAAATGAAAACAAAGGGAAAAGTGTTTCCACTGAAGCCCTACGGTCAGCTTTCCAGCGCGTAACTGGCATTCCGATGGAGAAATTTTTCCATGATTTCATTTTTAGGGAAGGACACCCTAATTTGCGAATAAAGATCGAGCACGGAAAGTCAAACGTGAAGATCACAATAAAACAGGAAGGATATAGTTATAACTTGAGATTACCAATTAGGATATACAAAGATAGCAAAGTGGAGGAAACATTTGTAGATTTGGATTCAGATGAAAAGTTTCTGGAAATAGATGATTCAGAATTCAGAGCAATGAGTGTAGATCCAGATTATATGGTCCTCAAAACATTTGAATATGAGAGACCAAAGGAAGATGCATATTATATCGTAATGAACGGTCTCTCCCCGTTAGAGAGAGCAGATGCCGCACTTGAAATTGCAAAATATGGGCCAAGCGAGCTTGATTTTCTCAAATCAGTCTTTGAAGCTGAAAAATTCTGGTTTGTGAAGGGAAAAATCGCCGAGGCTGTTTCAAAGATTTCTGGTGAAAAAGCAGCAGATATACTAGAATCATTTCTGGATGATAAGGACTATCTGGCGAGGGAAGAGGTAGTTTCAGCCTGCGCTAATATTAATTCCGATAAGTTAGGAGATAAGCTTGTGAAGTTGTATCAATCCGAACAGGGATACGGGATAAGAGCAAAAATACTTTACAGTCTTGCAAAAATTAACGGTCCACTATTTTACAACTTCATTATTGAACATTTAAACGACGAATCCTATGATGACATGATCAGAATACAGGGGCTGAGAGCGCTAGGGGAAATAACGGACATAGACAGCACCAGTGAGATTAAGAAGTTTCTTTCCAATAATTTTAAATGGCAAACCAGAGGTGCAGCTGTTATGGCACTTTCTAAGTTCTATTGGAAAGACAGAACTGTGGGGAATGTATTAGTGAATGCTCTTAAAGATAGGTTCTTCGCCGTGAGGCTGAACGCTGTAAACGCCATAAGAGGTACAGGTGATTCGAGCCTGATACAATCTCTAAGGAGCCATTTATATTTGGAAACCGACGGGAGGGTAAAGAGAGCAATCAGGGAGGCGTTAGAGATTAAATCTCCTGAGAACGAGGAAATAAAGAATCTGAAAGCTCAACTGGAAAAATCCTATCAGAAAATTTCAACTTTGGAAGCTAAATTAAACAGTTTGATTGAAAAAGTTAACAGTAAATAATTTTTAATTCTAAGGTTTTAACTAATTTTTTAATAATTTTTTAAATAAATTGATATTCACATGAACAGAGGCATTTTTGATTTTGAACTTGGCTTCGGAAGAAGGAATGTGAACAGACCTATTATTATGATGAATACGGAAAGTATCTCATAACTGAATGTGAGCTTCGAATAGGTGTTGAAAAGATATGCACCGATTACAACCGGTCCTAGAACTGTACCTCCGGTACTTGCAATTCCCCATACCAAGGAATTGCTCAATGAAGATGTTTTTGGAATATAATCCCTGGTCAGGGACATCAGTAGAGGGAATCCTGAGAAGTTAAAGAATGCAAAAATTATGATCATTACTATACTAATATATCCCTGAGTGAGTGTAAAGGCTAGTGAGAATAGTCCTGTGCCTAACGTTGCAATTATCAGCAGGTACCTCTTATCGAACTTGTCAACTAGAACCCCAAAAAACGGTTGACCCACTATGGCTATTGCGTACATCGTCGTCATCATAAATCCAAGCGAAAGACCGATGCCTAGTCCCTTAGAATAAGAAAGGTAAAATGGCAACCAACTTACTATTCCCTGTGTAGCAAAAGACCTAGCGAAAGTCAAAATAGCTAATATTGCAATCCCTTTTGTAAATGATTCTTTTAACGAATTACCTTGGTTTTGTTTATTTTTAACAAGATTGGAATCCTTTAATGATTCCTTTAGACCTGCGTATATTGCTGCGGCTCCAGCTAATCCTATTGCTGCTATTATAGCCAGTGTAACACTATAATGGTAGATGACAGCGAGCTCAAAGAATATGGTAGGATAAACAGCCCTTCCAACGCTACCCATGCCGCCATTTATACCAAGAGCCTTACCCATGGAATTCTTAGGTGTATTTTCCTGAATGACCGCGGCTCCCAAGGGATGATAGTATCCAGTCCCAATGCCATATATTAGAGTTGAGATTAAGCTCAAAGCAACTTCGATATTTCCAGGAGAGAATGCCAAGGCATAACCGAGTCCAATTATACCCATTGATATTAGAGCTATTCCTAAAGCAATATTCTCTGCGTATTTCCCACTACGGTCTACCCTGTAACTAACTACTGTGGTGAATACGGAAGATGAACCATAATATATTGCATACATGACAGAGATCAAAATTGGTGGAAACCCTTTCTCTACAGAAAATATGGTAGCAATTATGGGAAACAGGAAAAAACCTCCATCATTCAGAAAATGTCCCAGGGAGGTTAACGAAAGGCTAATCCTTGCTCCGGTTACGTTAACTTTATGAGATGATACATCATTCATAGATATATGATATACCAATATATTATTTAATCATTTTCTGCTAACATATTGATTAATAAAATCATACTGCCCGAAATTTATAATTAAACTGCCAATCAAACAACAAAAAAGAAGAAATAAAGATACAAGCTCTTGCGCCATGAAAAATGTTCAATAACCGATAGATTTGGTAGGTATATGGTTTAAAAAGTAAAAACGACTTTTAAAATTACACTATTATTCAAGGCAATTGAGTTAATCATGCTCCACCATATAGGCACAATATGTGACTTTTCATAAAAAAGAGGTAAACTATGCGTAATTACGATATTATTAAAATATGAATAGATGTATAAAAATTTAATAAGAATATATAATATACGAAATGAAAAACTATTTATACGTGTCAGACATTTATCATACAGATGTCATATGAAATCCAATAGTGTTTATAAATGGATGAAAGAACATACGTTGGATGACATTGCGGAAATGTCCTCTAGCGATGATGAAGTTGGAAAGCTGGCAAAGAAAATACTGGAAGAACTTGAGGAATTAAAAGCTGAAGCATAAATTATAAATCTTTAATTTTTAATAATTTATAAATTTTTAATTCATGGATTCTTTAGTATCATTAATAGAGTTGAATAATTATCGATAAAAGTTTAATAGGTTCAAGAATTGCGGTATTGTAGGGGCCGTAGCTTAGACTGGTTAGAGCACCCGGCTGATAACCGGGAGGTCGCCGGTCCAAATCCGGTCGGCCCCATATGCAATTTTTAAAATTTATTTGAATGGTACGCTTAGTAGTGATTATTGATTCTTGAATAACTAGCTGTTTTTGTCAAGGCAGCATTGACATTAACATATCTGATTATTTTGCATTGTATATAATTATGAATTTGTATATGATAAAAATCTGTTCTCACAATTTTTTTAAAAAATAATAAAAAAATAAATTATTTCATCTCTTTAGTATTTCACTTTTCATCTTCTGGTACTGTTCTTCGCTGATTTCACCTTTTGCATATCTATAATTAAGGATTTCCAGCGGATCATCGGATACTTTATTATACTCAACTCTGTCGCTTCCAGTCGCTAGTTCTATGATCCAGTATATGAATAGGAAAAATATGATTATGGGTATTATCATAAAAATGGGACCGAATACCCAGAATCCTGGGTAAGCTCCCATCATTCCATAATATCCATAATATGGACCACTAACCCTTGCCGGAGCTATAAAACTTACGACAACTCCAACCACAATTACAGCTATCACAATAGCCACAATTATCCAGAAGAATAGCCAGAATAATCTATTGACGTTTGTTTTCGCCATCTTTTATCACCTAAGGTCTTATAGATGAAATATGTCTTAAATCTGTCCTGA
Organism: uncultured Thermoplasmatales archaeon; assembly: GCA_964468585.1. GTDB lineage: Archaea > Thermoplasmatota > Thermoplasmata > Thermoplasmatales > JAFMDN01. Next base: position 113,573 of record CAYXTM010000004.1, read on the forward strand.
AAATGTGTGAAAGGTAGTGAAATCATTTGAAACAATATCATTTTTTCAAATGAATTATATAAGTAGAGCCATACCTGACCTTTATAATTAATCCTTTTCTATCCAGCCTATCAATAATTCTGGATACAGTTGGCCTTGTAAGTCCCTGATATCCTACTAGGTCTTTCTGCAATATTTTCCCCCCGGAATTAATTAGAAGGTTAATGACCAATTTTTCCTTTTCATCAAGATATCGATACTTATCCTCATCCATGTTTGCTTCGTTATTTTGGGTTGATACTGTAACGTTCATTTTATTCAGCGTATATGAGTTTTCAATGTTCCTTTCATCTATTATGGACTTGAATTCTTTGTATTTTTTAATAAGGAAATAAGATAAAAGCCCTATTAGGGATAAGCTGTATGAAATTCCGATTGTAAAAAAATAACTTGAGAGATTGGAGAAAGAAAAAAGTGAGAGGATTTTCCCTTCATTATAAATTGAATACAAGAAAATTTCTATAATTATAGTGATTAATATTGAAAAAATAGCCATAATCAATAATATGATAGTCATCAATTGTTTCCCTAAATCCGAATTTCTATCTGAATCTCTAGATGGTCCTTTATGCATTTCGTTCTCCTTTATTGTTTTCTCTGTAAATATTTCCTTTAAAATATAGTTTCTACTGTCACATTCTTGTAAATAATTCGATCAAATTTGTCTTGATCTCATCATAATAGATCCGTATAGGGAAAGTATTACCGTAGATATTATTACAATAGAATATTCGCTCCCGTTTATCAGACCGTAGGATAATGCTAATGTTGCCACCAGCAAGCCTACTGCTCCTCTTCCACTAAATATTGATGCTATTCTCCTTGCATCATTTTTATAAAATTTTGAAGAAATGATGTAGTCTGTTATGAAAGGCAATGTCATCTCAATTACTATTATTATCAAAAGGATATTCAAGTAGATTCCAGTGGGTATAGAAGTTACCAAGCCAGCGATGCTAAAGAACAGTGGAATAAAGAATGTGTTGTTCAGTATATTCAATGTGTCCACAATCTTCCCATAAATATTTTCACCGAGTATCTCCTTTCTTATAAGTACTCCTGCAAAGAAGACGCCAAGTATGAAACTTACTCCAACGTATAGGAAAAGTGTAGCAACTATGAGAGAAAATAAAAGGATCAACGAAAATGCCCCTTCTTCCTTACCTATATCTGATACGAATTTTAAGTTGGCTAATGAAAATTTCCTATCTATGAATATTTTATCTAAAATGAAAATTATCACTAAAAATGCAACAATGACCATTATGATTAGTGATAGACCTTTTACACCTGCGTTGAATATGCTCAATATAACAAATGCTATCAGATCTGAGATAACTGTTGAAAATAATATTATCTGGCCTACCTCTGATCTTAGTAGATTAGACCTCATAACCATGACTGATATTATGGAGATACTGGGTACGGATATGGATATGGCCATGGATATGGATGAACTCGGTGATATGCCAAAAAAATAAATTAAAATTGTTGAGATTACAAGCAAAGGAATTATGAAAGAAGTCATTGAAAATGAAATGGCTTTGCGAAAGCCTTTCTTAAATAAATCCGTTGTGACCTCTATTCCTATATACAAAATGATGAAATATATTGCAACGTCCTGTATTTGTGATACGTCAACTGGGTTTATTATATGCAAAAAAATTGGTCCCAATATTATTCCGCTCAATAACTGCCCAGCAATTTTCTCTAATCTAAATCTCGCAAATAGTTCACCTAGCAAGGTTGATGCGAACAGGAGTATCAGAATTGCAACTATTATTTCCATTTTTAAATTGAATGAGTCAGATAATCTTTTCTCCCGCCATCTACCACGATGATTTGTCCGTTAACATATCTTGAATCATCTGATGCTAAGAATAGGGCTACCCTTGCAACATCCTCCACATTACCAGCCCTTCCTATTGTGGTGTTTTCTTCAAGAAATCTAATTAGCTGCCTAGTCTCTTCCTGACTTCTGGCACCGATGGTAAGATCGGTTTTGATCCATCCTGGTGCAATTCCATTTACTCTTATTTTTTTACCAGATAGCTCCAATGCTGCTCTTTTTGTGAAATTTATGACTGCGGCCTTAGTCATGGAATAATAGGTCGTATTTATGAAGCTTGTTCCAATGCCTGCGTTTGAAGCAATGTTAATTATGGATGATCCAGGCCTCATGATTCTTGCCGCTTCGATGGTCGTATAAACTGTTCCAAAAACGTTAATATCGAACATTTTCCTAACGTATTCCTCGTTATATTCTAGAATTGGCATGTTTAGCATGACTCCGGCATTATTCACTAGAATATCCAATTCTCCTTTATCTTTCTCTATTTCACTAACAATCTTTCTCATATCCTCCCTTTTTGATACATCGCCCTTTATGGCCTTAACGTTCTCAAAGTCTTTTTCTATTGCCCTTGCTTTAAGCTCATTATTGTTGAAATTTAGATATACAAATGCACCCTCGGATGCAAATTCTCTCACAATTTCAGCCCCTATCCCTCTAGAACCACCTGTGACTAATGCTATCTTGTCCTTAAGTCTCATGATCATGAATATTTTTTATCGTATTAAACTGTGATGATCCCTGTTTGAACCCTCACAAATAAGATAAAGTACAAAATTGAAATCAGCCTTGCAGTGAAGATATTAATAATCGCAGAAAAAACAAGTTCAGCTTTGAGGATTTCATCATCGCTATCAGAAAATGGGTTTAAGAGAACAAAAGTAGGCTCCTTGACTCTGTTAAAATTCCTGAACGGAAGTAATGAATACCTAGTCCTTCCACTCTCGGGCCATATATTGGAACTTGATTTTCCTGAAAAATACAACGATTGGAACATGGAGACCCTTAAGGAAATGATAAATGAACAGACCGTTAAGAAGTTGAAGATAAAAAATTTTGATGCGCTTCTCAATAAAATTGCATCTGACATTGACCTTGTTATAGTAGCCACTGATTACGATAGAGAAGGGGAATTAATAGGAGTAGAGACGATTGATTTGATTGAAAAAAAGATCGAAAGTAAAAGGGCTCGTTTCAGTGCCCTGACCAAAAGCGAACTGGTGAATGCCTTCTCCAATCTTGCCGATATCGATTACAATTTAGCTGCAGCAGCCGAATCGCGCGAAATTATTGATCTTGTATGGGGAGCTATTCTCACACGATTTTTCAGCATTGAAACTAAGAGGCTTGGGAAGAGTTTCATATCAGTTGGTAGGGTACAGTCGCCAACGTTAGCGATTTTAGCTGAAAGGGAGCTTGAAATCAGGCAATTTGTCCCTAAGAGTTACTATGAACTGAGCGTTAATATTGATGGGATAAAATTCAACTATGTGGGTAACCCGATACAAACCATTGAAGAGGTGGAAAAAATTCTAAACGAGATTAAAGGGAAAGAAGCCATTTTACAAGATATAAAGGTAAATGAAAAGGTCTACCCTAGACCTATCCCTTTTAACACTACCGAATTTTTGAAGGAAGCCAATTATATTGGAATAGGCGTGGAGAGGGCAATGTCTGTGGCAGAAGCCCTCTACCAAAATGGGAAGATATCATATCCAAGGACTGATAACACTGTATTTCCCAAAACGTTAAGCATAAAAGGAATTTTGGAAAACCTGAAGAATTCCCACCTCAAGAATGATATTAAAAGACTTATGGAGGAAAGCAGACTGATCCCATCCCGTGGACCCGTACAGACCCAAGATCATCCTCCTATCTATCCTGTTGCGCCACTTGAGAAGAGCGGTGGTGATTATTTCAAGATATATGACCTAATTTTAAGGAGATTCTTAGCTAATGTGGCAGAGAATGCTATGGCCGAGGAAACAAAATTTACTATAAGAATTGGAGATTACGACTTCGAGTATAGTTCACTGGAAATAAAGGACAAAGGCTGGATGAAGTATTATCCGCTTCATAACCCAAGGGAAAAACCCAAGCCAGATATGCAGAAAGGAGAAAAATTCAATGAATTTAATGTAAAGAAAGAAGAGAAGAAAACCCTCCCTCCCCCAAGATATACACAAGGTTCTCTTGTGGAAAAGATGGAGAGTTTGAACCTTGGTACCAAAAGTACCAGGCACGACATTATTAAGAAGCTTTATGACAGGGAATTTATAGAAGGGAACCCGATTTACGTCAAACCCTTGGGAATGGCCCTGGTTGAGTCTTTAAAGATAAACAAGGTTGAAATTGTTGAACCTGAGATGACTGCTAAGTTGGAGAAGGATATGGATCTTGTTGCAAATGGTCAAAAGAGAAAAGAGGAACTGCTCAATGAAAGCAGGGAATTGCTATCCAGGGTTGTGGATGAGTTAATAAGTAGGGCTGGAACCATTGGCAAGAAATTCCATGAAACACTTCAGAATGAAAAAATAGTTGGGCGATGCCCCAGGTGCGGTGCGCCTTTAATAATTGAGAGCAGGAATGGCAAGAGGTTTATTAAATGCATAGGGGAGACCGAAGATTTCATCTATTTCCTCCCAAGGGAGGGTAAGATTACCATTACAGATGAAAAATGTCCAGAATGTGGTCTTTTCCTGATTAAGATATTCTATAAAAACAGGGCACCCGAAATTAAATGCGTTGACCCAAAGTGCAAATATAATAGAGATAGGGAAATCCTCGGAAAATGTCCTATGGATGGTGGAAATTTGGTTATTCGGGTAAATAAAAGAGGTGGCAGATTCGTTGGGTGTTCAAATTATCCTAGGTGTACATTTACTGCTTCTATTCCTAAAAATGGACAGGTCTTTCCAACCGGAAAGACTTGTGATAAAGATGGCTATCCACTTGTAAAAGTGGTATATAAAAGTGGGGAGGGTGAATTTTGCCTGAATCCGGAACATCAGAAAGCAAAAGATTCCAATGGGAAGTAAATAGGTTCGTATTCGTTGTCATCTTTTTGGCAACCAATGTACTTGCCTTTTTGCTAGTACCGTTCTACATAAATACATATACAGAGAGCATAAAGGCATCATCAGGCAATAACATAGGCTTCCCAATTTATTATATATTATTAATGATAGTTTTCTCAGTTTTCTTTATACTATCGGCAAGGAAAAGGAAAATTTCATTATTAAAAGGCATACTTTACTTCGCCATTGGGTATTCTCTTTTCATAATACTTCTATTTGATCTGTTTCTACTTCCTGCAATTCCTGAAATTGCTCTTTCCTTTCTCATAACAGCACTTCTTATATATTTCACTTATAGAGGAAATAACATTTCTCTAACTATACTTGGAATCATTGTTGGCTCGGGAATAGCTTTATTATTGGCAGCAATTTTCTATATAAAGATCACTATAATTATTGGCGCCATATTCAGCATTTATGATGCACTTTCAGTAGTATTGGTGGGGAGTATGGTTGAAATGGCCGAAACTGCACTAGACCATAAAATGCCACTCCTATTTACATATGGCAAAGATGAGGCAAAGATAGCCATGGGATTTGGAGATGTGATTATTCCAACTTTTATTCTCTTCTCCATTTTTGTTACATTTGGATTAATAGCTTATATTATCTCCTTGTTCCTGGCAGCAATATCTTTTATTCCCATAAACTATCTTGCTAAAAAATCTCCTCAGCCCGGACTGCCATTCATTGTGAATTTCATATTTATTGGAATAATAATTTTTTTAATTTTCTTTAAATAAATAATATTGAATTATGAATATGTCAGAAAATTGAATGCTTAATCTTCATTGAACCTGGATGAGTCGAGTAAGAAAAGATTATATACTTGATATGACATAATGATGCTTAATAACAGAC